>NZ_JBIXJU010000007.1:0-249639 GCF_052871675.1 Sphingopyxis sp. LARHCG72
GAATGCTTCTACAACCCGACCCGGCGTCACTCGACCCTGGGTTACCTCAGTCCTATCGACTTCGAACGTGAAGCTGGGGTAGCCTGAATGAACTTATCTCGGCGTCCATCAAACCGGCAGCAGGCCAGTTTCCCATCACCCAGCATGCGGGGCCACATGCCCATGATGCCTCCCGTGGGGGCCACGATTTTCGGCAATTTTAGACCTAAGTATGCCAGCGCCATAAGGGGATCAGCGGCCTTCGTACTGAAATATATGGCTTCTTTTTCTGAGCGCGATTGAGATTTGGGTCCCAGCACTGAAATTTGGCCCAAAAATATGTCGGCTGTGTACGGACGGTTTCTGAAATCGAAGATCACGGTTTTCCGGGAGTTTCTGTCAAAAATAGTACGGGACCAGATGTGAGTCCTTAGTTCGGTCAGTCCCGGATCGCGGGGGCCAAAAATTTGTGGCTGAAAAAACCGACTATATATCAACTCACTATAGGCCGAAAGGCGGTCCTGTAAGCGCACCACTTCCTCATATTTCCAATTACTTACCATGGCTTTTCGCTGCCATTTATCGCGTCCGCATAACGTGCTGAATGCGGCGTTTACTATCGTCATGAAAAGAATCCTCATCCCGCCGCGGCAAATGCGGCAGCATGAGAAAGAACGCCCATCTTGTCGCTGGCGAGTCCCGATGGCTTCCTGTCTCCATCGCGATTGCCGCCGCCGCGCTCACGCCGGCAGCCGCCCATGCTTCATCGAAACTGGTCAACGACCGGTCGTTGCCGGTCAGCAAGGCCCCTTGCCCCGTCGCGTCGACGGCCCGCACCGATGCCGTGAATATGCTGCTGGGAGGTGCGCCCAGCGCGCTCGATCGCATTCGCGCCGAACAGGCGGGCATCCCCGCCGCCGCTGCGCCTTTCACGGTCCCGGCCCCCGTCACCGCGAACCTCGTTGCTTTCCCGGAGCGCCGGACGCTGGAGCCGGCGAGCCGCGGCCCGATTTCCTTCGCCTTGGCCGATGTCCGGAACTGCGATGCCGCAGCCGCGCTTCCCAACCCTTCATCGATCGGCGAGGCGTTCGCCGCCGCAGCCGATACCGACCCGACCGCCGAACTCGGCACCCGGGCGATCCCGGTCAAACGGACACGCTTCGACGACCGCTGGGACCATGTCCGCCGCGCCGCGCCCGCCGGGCTGATGCAGGCGCAGTTGCGGCGGGCAAATGCCGCGCCGGGGATCGGCGAGGCCGACCTGCTCGCGCGCGTCAACCAGTGGGTCAATCGCGAGATCGCCTATGTGAACGACGACCGAAATTACCGCCAGCGCGACTTCTGGGCGACCGCCGAACAGACGATCGCGCGCGGCAGCGGCGACTGCGAGGATTTTGCGATCCTCAAGATGCAGTTGCTCCGCGCGGCGGGGGTCGACGCCAGCCGGATGAAGCTCGTCCTGCTCCGCGATCTGGCGGCGAACAGCGATCATGCGTTCCTGCTGGTGCAGACCGCCTCCGGGAAGGTCGTGCTCGATAATATGACCGACCGCCTCTACGACGGCAGTCAGGGCAATTCGGTCCGGCCGGTGCTGTCGTTCAGCGGCAACCAGCGCTGGGTGCACGCCTATCGCGGCACGCAGCCGACCCCCTTCGCGACCCCGATCCCGGCGTCGCGCAAATCCTTCACGCTGGCGTTCAACAATCAGCGTTCGGTCAAGGCCGACCCGCTCACCTTCAAGACCGGCTTCAGCAAGTAACTGAGAACCGACTTCTTGCCCGTGACGATTTCGACGTCGCAGAGCATGCCGGGGGTAATCGGGAGGCGCCGGCCGTTTGACGTCAGATAGCTGTTCGTCGTTTCGACGACGACGGTGAAATAGGCCTGCCGTTCGACCTCGTCATAGATGCTGTCGGCCGAAACCCGGACGACGCGACCCTTCAGCCCGCCATAGATCGAGAAATCGTAGGCGGTCACCTTCACATTGGCGGGATCACTGACCTTGATGAAGGCGATGTCGCGCGGCGTGACGCGCGTTTCGATGAGCAATTTGTCGCCGAGCGGCACGACCTGCATGATCTGTTCGCCCGCGTTCACAAAGCCGCCGACCGTGTTGACGAGCAGGTCGTTCACGACCCCGCGTGTCGGCGAACGGATTTCGGATCGCGCGAGCCGGCCTTCGGCCCCGCGGATCGTTTCTTCGTTGACCGCCATCTTGGTGGTGAGCTGGCTGCGTTCGTTGAGCGCTTCCTGCTGGAAATCGAAGCGCGCGCGCGACACTTCGGCACCGGCCTCGCGCACTGCCGCCTGCGAACGCGAGATCGCCTGACGCGCCGCGGCGAGCCGGCCCTGGATGTCGACGACCTCGCGCTGCGCGGTGAGGAGTTCGGTCTGCGGCACGACGCCCTTCGCCGCGAGCGGCGCGAGCATTGCGACCTGTTCGCGCGCGAGGCTGAGGCTGCTTTCGAGCGACGAGGCGGTCGCCTGCGCTTCGCCCATGTCGCGACGGCGCTGCTCGACGCTGGCCGATAGCGCGGCGAGCTGGCTTTGCAGCGACGAGCGCCGCACCTCGGCAAGACGCGCTTCGTCACCGCAATTGGCGCCGGCGCACCCGGCCCCGCTGCCGCCTTCGCCTGCAAGGCGTGCGGCGCGCTGCGCAAGGCGGGCATTTTCGGTTTCGAGCTGGCCGAGTTCGGACTGCGATGTCGTATTGTCGAGGCGCACGAGCAACTGCCCCTTGCTCACCGTCTGCCCCGACCGCACCAGGATTTCGCGGATCGTCGACGGTTCGGCCGACTGGATGATCTGGACCTTCGACGACGGGATCACCCGCCCCTGCCCGCGCGACACCTCGTCGACGCGCGCGATGCTTGCCCACAGCAGGAACAGTACGAAGCCTGCGGCAGCCGCGACCATGATCTGTTCGCTTCCGCGAAGACGCTGCCAAAATTTCACGATCGACATATTATTTTCCGGGCTGGGGTTCGGGCGTGGCGACAGGGCCCTGCTGACTGGTCAGGCTGTCGAAGCGCGACTTGCTCTGCGTCGGGTCGGGAATATTCGGGACCCAGCCCTTGGTGACGTCGACGCGGCCGCCGACATCATTGTCGGCGCGGTGATCGGTCGGGTCGCGCGGCGGTGGCACGCCCTCGACCGCGATCGCCTCGCCCGGCGATGTCTCGGCGAGCGCTGCTCCGCCCTGATAAAGCTGGCTGAAGGCGGGGATGAATTCGGCGCCGGCATAGGCGTCGGAGAAAGCGCGCGGTTTTCCCCACGATCCCGGCCAGCGATAGAAGATATGCGCGCCGATCTGCTCGATCTTGGTCAGCTTCGGTGCCCAGCGTGGCAGGACATAATTGGCGTGATAATGCGTCGCCATGCCGACGCTAACCTCGACATGGCCCGACAGCGCGGCGCGCGCGATCTCTGCCGAACGGCGCCAAAGCGCGGGCATCGGCGCGCGGCGCATCGACCCGTCGCACGCAAAGCTGAACTGGCAACCGGGGCGCGAACTGCCCTGATAGATCACCCCGCAGACGGTGTTCGGATAGGCGGGGTGCTTCATCCGGTTGAGGATCACCTGCGCCACCGCGGCCTTGCCCGCATCGGATTCGGTCGCCGCTTCATAATAGATCGCCTGCGTCAGGCAGCGCTGCGCATTGGTCGATTGGGCGAGCGAGATGGTCGGCATGATGAAGGGCCGCGCCGCCTCAACGGGCAGCGTCGAAACCGGCAGCAGCGCGTTGCGCGCGACCGCGTCGGCGCCCTCGGCCGCCGGGACGATCGAGTCAGTCTCGGTCTCGGTGATCAGTTTCGCGATTGCTTTCTTCTTCGCCGCCTTGGCGGTTTCGACGGGATCGGCGGTCCAGCTCGCGACGACGCCTTCGAAAAAGCGCGACAGGCGGTCGTTCGACGAAGCAAAGAGGATCGCGGCAGCAACCAGCGCCAGGCCCAACAGCACGAGCTTGAGGTTCTTCGACGAACTCTGCTGTCCGTCGGCCCACGGTGCCTCGGCGCTGGTGGCGCCGTCGCGCCCGATGTTGAGCTCCGGTATCATGATGTCGGTTCCTTGGTCGATCGCGCGAGCACCTCGGCGCGCGGGCCGTCGGCAACGATCCGGCCGCCGTCGATCACGATGATGCGGTCGCACATCTGCAGGATCGCCTCGCGGTGGGTGGCAATCACGACCGTCTGCGATTTCGCGACGGCGCTATCGAGCGCCTGGATGAAAAGCCGCTCGCTCTGCGTGTCCATCGCGCCCGTCGGTTCGTCCAGGAACAGCAGCCGCGAAGGCGACGCGAGCGCGCGAGCGATGGTCAGGAAGCCGCGCTGGCCGCCCGAGAGCTGGCCGCCGCGTTCGCCGGTGCCGCGGTCGAGCCCGGTCTCGTCGCGCCCCATGAATCGGTCGGCGCCGATCGATTGCAGCGTCGCGAGCAATTCGGCGTCGGACGCCGCCGGGGCGCAATATTGCATATTCTGCTTGATCGACCCGCTGAACAACACCGCGTCCTGCCCGACGAAGCGGAATTGCGAACGCAGGTAGATCGGCGAATATTGGCGGCTGTCGAGCCCGTCGATGAAGATATTGCCGGCCTCGGGCGCATAGAGCCCGCACAAAAGGCGTCCGAGCGTCGACTTGCCCGATGCGACGCGGCCGACGATCGCGATCCGTTCGCCCGCCTCGATCTTGAGGTTGATGTCGCTCAGCGACGGCGCCGAGGCACCCGGATAGGTGAAGGACAGGCCCTCGACGACGGTATGTCCCTTGTCGATCGTCAGGTTCAGCGCGCTGCTGCCCATGCGGCGTTCGTCGTCGGCGACGATCATCTGCTGGATGCTCGCCATCGTCGTCAGCGCCTGACGCCCGCGCGTCATCAGGAAGGCGAGCTGTCCCACTGGCGCCATCGAGCGTCCCGCGAGCATGACGATCGCGATGATCGCACCCATCGAAATCTTGCCCGCGTCGAACAGGTAAAAACCGCCGACGACGAGCGCGAGGCTCGAGAACTGCTGGCCCAGCGTCGCGAGGTTGATCGCCGCGGCGCCCGTCCGGCGCATCGTCGCCTGCGTCCGCGCGCTGGTGTCGACCATCCGGCGCCATTGGCCGAGGACCTGCCCTTCGGCGGCGCAGCTCTTGATCGTTTCGGCGCCACCGATCGCTTCGACGAGCATCGCATGCTGGATGCTTGCGTCGGCCTGATTGTCGAGCGAGGCCTGCACCATTCGGCGCTGCAGAAAATATCCGGCGATGCCCATCGCGGCGATGATCGACAGCGGGACAAGCGCCAGCCAGCCGGCGAGCACCGCGATCATGATCAGGAACAGCACGAGGAAGACGACATCGACGATCAGAACGATCGTAGTCGAGGCGAAGAAGTCGCGGATGCTTTCGAATTCGGAAACGCGCCGCGCGAGCATGCCGGTGCTGCCGCGGCGATCGGCCAGCGGCATGTTCAGCACTTTGGAGAAGATCTTCTCGGACAATTTGACGTCGAGTTCGCGGCCGAGGTCGTCGAGCAAGGTGGAGCGCGCGAGGCGGAGCGTGAATTCGACGGCAAAGGCGAGCAGCGCGCCGACCGCGAGGACCCACAGGCTCGACACCGCCTTGTTCGGGATGACCCGGTCATAGACGTTCATCGTGAACAGCGGCAGCGCGAAGCCGAGCAGGTTGATCATCAGCGCCGCGCCGAGCACCGGATAGAAGGAGCGGCGGATCCGCCGGATCTCGCTCCAGAACCAGTGGCGCTTTGCCTGTTCGTCCCACGGCCGTTCTTCGGCGCGGATCGCGGTGGGATCGGCGGAAACCGCGACCGCCTGTCCGGCGTAGCTTTCCTCGACCGCGGCTTCGTCGGCCCAGACCGGCGCGTCGGCCTCGGGCTCCCAGACGAGATATTGGTCGTCCTTCGCTTCGAGCAGCACCGCGCAGCTGCCGTCGGTGCGGCGGACGATAGCCGGCAGGTCGCGCGCGAGGTTCCTGACCTTGCGCGCGGGTAGCCGTTCATTGTTGATGAAACACAGGTCGAGCGCGGCTTCGGCCTGATGAAAGGGGAGGAAGCCCCTTTCATCGCGCGCGAGCGCCGAGAGCGCGCCGCGCTGGAAATTCTGGCCGAAATGCTGCGCAACAAAGAGGATGCAGGCGATCAGCGGATCGCCCGGCGCCTCTTTACCGATACGCGCAATGGAGGATTGACCCTGTACCATATTGAAATTTTCTACTTAGAATCAATCCACTAATAAATTATTGCGGGTAACGGCGACGCTGCAGCTCGGCCGGGGCCGGCGGACCGTAACCGACCTGCTCGCGCGCATAGACGCGGCGCGATTCGGGCGCGGTCAGGTTGAACGCCTCGAGCAGGCTGTTGGTCGATGCCAGCACCTGATAGACGGCGAACATTTCCGAGAAACGCGCGGTTTCGGCGCGCACCTGCACGTTGAAACGCGTGTTCTGCGCATCGAGCACGTCGAGCAGCGAACGGCGTCCGATCGTGAACTGGTCCCGATAGGATTTGAGCAGTTCGTCGGTCGACCGGCTCTGGTCGACGAGGTCGCGGAACACCGCGGTCTGCGTTTCGCGGCTGTTCCATGCGCGGCGCGTATCGGCCTCGGCGTTACGTTCGGTTTCATGGAGGCGGAAACGGCTCTCGCTCGCGCGGCGCACCATCTCCTGATATTTCGCGCGGTTGATCCCGCCGTCGAAAATATCCCAGCGCAAGACGACGCGGCCCAGCAGGTCGTTCGTCTCGCCGCGGAAGGCGTCGATGTCATCGCCGATCCGGCCCGACAGTTCGAGACCGATCGTCGGGGCGAAATCGCCCTTCGCCTTCTTGGCCTCGGCGTTGGCGGCATCGACGTCGGCCTGTGCTTCGAGCACCTTGGGGTGCCGCGACCGCGTCAGCCCGACGGCTTCGCTCAGGCTGACGGGCAGCTTTTCGGCCATCGCCGGCGGCATCTGCACATCGTCGACCTGAAGGCCGCTCAGCGCGAGCAGCTCGATCTTCGCGTTGACCAGCGCCTCCTTGGCTTCCGCCACGCGGACGCTCGCCGCCTTTTCGCGTTCCTGCGCCTGTTGCACGTCCGCGATGCTGATCGATCCCTTCGCCGCGCCTTCCGACAGATCCTTCACGAGCGCGTTGTGAAAGCTCATATTGTCTTCGGCCGCCGCGACGACCCGCTGTTGCAGCAGGACGTCGAGATATTGCCGCGCGGTCTGCAGCGCGATGAACTCCGACCGTTCGAGCACGCGCAGCGCAGCGCCGTCGACGCGCGCCGCCTGACGGAGCTTTTCGCCATTACGGCGGCCGAAATCGATCAGCGTCTGCTCCGCCCGGATCGAAGCTTCGAGCGGATAAAGCTCGTCGTTGGCGATGCCAAGGTTGCGGCGCGTCGCATTCTCGAGCCGACGGACACCCGCCGACATTTCGAGCGTCACGCGCGGCAGGTACAGGCCCTTCGCCTGCTCGAGTTCGAACTCGATCGCCTGCTTGTTCATCTCGGCCTGGTTGATCTGCGGATTGGAGTCGATCGCGACCGCCATGACATTCTGCATGGTGGTCGGTTCGGCCCAGGCCGCACTGGCGAAAAGGGATATGGCGAGTGCCGAGGCAAAGCCTGCGAGCTTATGTTGCGCTTTCATCACTGTCCCCCATTCACTTCGACTTCAACGCGCCGGTTTTCCGGTGTGCGCTGGCCATCCACTGTCTGAATACGCGGTTTGCGTTCGCCCATGCCCGACACCGCGATGGCGTCGGCGGGGATGCCCGCGCCGCCCATCATGTCGGCGATCACGCGCGCACGGCGAAGCGCAAGACCATCATTATATTTGTCGGAACCCGACCGGTCGGTGTGCCCGACGACGGTGAAGCTGCGCCAGCCGCAACGCGCGCGGTTTTCGGCCATGAAGGCGACCGACTGGCTCGCGTCGGCGGGCGCGACGGTCGAATCCCAATCGAAATAGAAGGTCGACGCAACCACCGGCGGGCAGTTTTCGGTCGTGGGCGGCGGAGGCGGCACCAGCGGCGTTTCGGGTGCCGGCTGCGGCCCGCGGGTCATCATGCCGTAAGCGAAATCGCAGCGACGCAGGCTCTCCGCATCCTTCGTGTTCGACTTGAGGTAGCCGAGCGCGATCCCGCAATGAACCTTGGCTTCCGAAGCCCAGGTGTAAGCATTGCTGTTCGCCGCAACGACCGAACGATCGGTCGTCAGCGCCAGCGCCGCATCATAGCGGGTCCGGACCTCGGTCTTGAGCTCGCCGATCGGTCGATCGGCCAGCGCCTGCGCCAAAGCGCTCCCGGGCTGGGCGAAAGCCAGCGCGGCGATCGCCCCCGCTGCCCATTTTGCCGATTGATGTGCCATGCTGTTACGCCCTCCCGTTATGCAATATTGATCCACTGGTTCTAAAAAGGCCCGATCAGGCCGCCGCCATGCTGTGAAGATCCTGTTCCAGCGACGGGGTCGGCATATGGGCACCGCCCGACGACGCCACCTGCTGATCGAGGAACTGCGCGAGGTCGAAACCCTGCGCTTCGCCGGTCGCCACCTGTACCGGCGCGCCGCCCGTGACCGCATCGATGATGTGATCGATGGCGTTGCCACCCTCCAGCACCTCGGCGAGCACCGCTTGTGCCGCCGGATCATGCGCTGCGACATCACCGCCCGCGGCAACCGCCGGCACCTCGCCGAGCGCCAGCAGCCCGTCCATCGCGCCCGCATCCGACGACATATGGTCGGCAACGATGTCGAACAGCGCATCGGGCGCGCCGCCGTCGTCCGATTGGTCGGCGGGTTCGGCCGCGCCGCTGTCGTTCGCATCGGCGATCGCAGCCGCGCTTGCATCGTCGGCGTCCGACGTGGTCGAATGCTCCGCGGCGGCGGCATCCTTCGGTTCCGCCGCAACGTCGCCGGCCGGGCTCGATGGTGCCTCGACCTGTGTGCCGTCCGTCGCCGGCGTAACGCTGGCTCCGGTGTAGGCAACGACCGACGTGTCCTCCGCCGCGAATTTCGGGGCAGCGCCGCTGTCCTGCTGGACGTCATGGACCATCGCGACCAGCGAGGCAGCGACCAGCGAGCTGGTCAGCGCCTGGTTGCCCTGCGCGCGCTGGACATCCTCTGCATCGCGCGCGGCGCCGCGCGTACCGAGCTGGGTATCGAGCTGGGCTTCGATATATTCGCCTTTCGAACCGTCGGTGCGGGTGAAGCTGCCACGCGCGGTGACGGCCTGCCCGTCGATCGTGTCGTCGGCATGGGCCGCGCCCGTCGCGATCGAGGCGATGCCATGATCGGCAAGGCCCGAAAGCTCGCCCGCGTCGCTCACTCCGTCAGCGTTCGCATCCTGCCAGACCAGCAGCTTTGCGAAGGCGGCGTCGTTCGCGTCGATCACGCCGTCGCCATTGTCGTCGAGCGACGCCAGCGCCTCGGTGCCGTTGGCAAATTTACCGCCGCCGAAACCGGGCGTGAAGATTTCGCGCCCGCTGTCGATCGTGCCGTTGCCGTCGAGGTCGACCGCGAGAATGCCGTCGTTCGACGAATTCCACGTCACCTGATCGGCGGCACCATCGGCGTTGATGTCGAAGGCAGCCGTCGAGCCGAAGCGATAGCCGTCGCCGTCAAGATCGAGGATGATCGGATCGGCCGCCCCGACGAAATTGGCGGCGGTGAGGTTGCCATAGCCGACGCCGCTCAGCGTCATGATATGCTCAACCACCATGCCGCCATTGCCGGGGTTGGTATTGTCGGTGATCGTCACCGAATAGATGCCGGCATCGGCCGCAGCGGTGGTGCCGGAATAGACGATGAAGGTGTAGGTTCCATTGGGAATGTCGTCGGTGGCCGCCTGGATGAAGCCTTCGATCGTGCTGCCATCGCCGTCGTTCGCGAGCGAGCCGGTGACCCACGAGGCATTGACCAGCTCGATCACCTCGGTACCGGCGGCGATATCCGTCTGGGCCGCGGTGACCGTTACGAAAGTCCCGTCGGTCACCGACGTACCGTTGACCGAAATGCTGACCTTGTCCGCCGCGACTGCAAAGCTGCCGACGGTCGCCACCGTTTGCTGCGTATCCCCCACGGCATTGTGATTGAATATGATCTTGTCGGCGACACTGTCGCTGCCAAGATTGATCGACCAGTTGGTCGAGGTCAGCGCCCCCGCGTTGATCGTCACCCGGTCGGCGCCCGTACCCGCGTTGACGATGCTGCCGTTGCCCGTGCTCGCGATGATGGTGTCGTTGCCGTTCCCGCCGGTGATTGTGCCGACGCCCGAGCCCCCGCTGATGAAATCGTCGCCGTCGCCGCCGTCGATCGTGTCGTTACCCTCCTGGCCATAGATGATGTCGTTGCCGGCACCGCCGTTGATCACGTCGTTGCCGCCCGTCCGGCCACTTTCCTGGGCCAGCAGGGCGTGGTTGGCGCGGATATAGGCGATCGTGTCCTGACGGTTCCAGTCGGCGCCATTGCCCGCTGGATCCAGCGTTTCGGCGTTTGTCCGGCCTTCCAGCGTCTGGAACACCGCCCAACCCGACCCCGGCGCGAGATTCACACCCAACTGGGTCGCCAGCGCATCGGTGTAGAGGACGTCGCCGAAAATGATGTCGGCACCGTCGCCGCCATTGATCGTGTCATTGCCTGCCGCAGCGAGGTCGGTCGAACCGCCGAGCACCTGCAGGACCGCGGCGAGCTGTTCGGCCGACGCGGCATTCGTCGCGCTGCCGGTCCCGCCCGACCCATTGCCGTCCTCGACATCGCTGAGCCGCGCCAGCAGCGTCGAATTGACGTTGATGCCGATCGAGTCGATCGAATAGCCCGTCGCCAGTATCTGCTGCGGCTCGTTCGTTCCGTCGGTGCCGAGCACCTGGTCCATCGCGTTCTGGACGTTGGTGGCATCGGAATCGCTCCCGTTACCGCCATTATTCCACAATGTCGGCAGACCGTCCGAAACGAACACCACCTTGTTGACGTCGGCGCCCGCGATGCCGTTGTTGCCGTTGATCCAGCTCAGCGCATCCTGGAGGCCATCTTCATAGTTGGTGCCCCCCGAGGCGCTCATGCCATTAACGGCGGCCTTCGCCGAGGTGACCTGCGCCGTCTGTATCACGCCGTTCACGATCAGGTTGAACGTGCCCAGATTGGTGCCGCTGCTGTCGAAATCGATCACCGTGATGCGCACGTCCTGCGCGCCCGATTGCGACAGGCTGTCGATCAACGCGTTCACGCCGTTCTTGAGCGCCTGCATCCGCGAGATCGTGCCGCCGCCGAACGAGATCTGGGTCGTCATGCTGCCCGAGCTGTCGAGGACCAGCACGACGTTCGCCTGCTGCCCTTCGGTGATCGTCACCGAACCCGGATCGCCGACCAGCGTATCGTCGAAATTGCCGCCCTGGATCACACCGTCGGTCTGGCCCTGCGGGTTGGAGACGACGTGGTCGGTGGGTTCGCCAGCGATGTCGCCCGTCGCCGACCCAATGACCAGCAGCGGCGACGCCGTGGTGATCGCGAGCGAGGACTGGGCGGTGTCGCCATCGCCGTCGACGATGGTGACGGGAACGTTGAAGTTCACCGGATTTTCGGTCTGCACAACCGCGCCGAAATCGCCGATCTTGAACGTATCGCCGCCAGCATGGTGGAATTCGATGCTGTTGTAACCGTCGGCGGTGAAGCCGGCGACGACCGTGTTCGCGACCACACCAGCGACGGTTGCTTCGCCGTTGGCGAAGGTCACGGTGAAGTTCTGGCCGCCGACATTATAGGTGCCGTTGGCCGTCACAGTCAGCGTGGCGTTGTTGAAGCTGATCGCAACCTTGGTGATCGTATCCTTCACACCGTCGCCGACGTCGTTGTCGGTATCATTGTCGTCGCGGGCAACTAGCCGGACGCTGCTGCTGGTCTGGATATTGGAGAACAGCGCCGACGCGCCGTTCGCATTATAATGCGAATCGAAGGCGTGGGTCTGGTTCGCCAGCGTGGCATAATCCCCGTTCGCCGGATTCCCGGTGAGGTCGATCACGAAATCAACGCGGACGGCTTCGGTCGGTCCGACGCTGTTGCCGCCCGAAACACCCGTATTGGTGGCGTTCGCGTTCATGGTGCCGCCGTCGGCATTGTTCGTCATCGGCGTGATCAGCACGTCAGAGCTGTTGTTGTCGCCGGGCTTCACGAAGCCGATCCACGACGTATTGCCGCCGACGAAGTCGTAACCGCCGCCGTTGAAATCGACCGTGGAGGTCGAATCGAGCTTCTGGACCATCTGGACCTGATACTGGTCGGCGTGGCCAGCCGGTTGCAGGCGGATGATGAAGACGTCGTCGCCGTTCGGCTTTTCTGCGGTGAGGACGGTGCCCCCGGCCGAAATGACATAATTCAGCGCCAGACCGCCCGCGGTCAGATTCTGGGCCTGGAGCGCAGCAATCGTCGCCGCGGTGAAGATTACGCTTCCCGGACCGTCGCCGCCATAATTATTGTCGACATCGCCGTCGGTATCGAGCGACTGATACACCGACGATCCCGGCGCGTTGATCAGCGCCGCGCTGAGCGGTGCGATAGCGATCGGCGAGTCATCCTCGAGACCGATGGTCAGCGCGGTCGCGTTGGTGACCGTCGTCGTCCCGTCGTTGACGCTGACGGGCACGACGAGAGACAGCGCATCCTCGAGCGTCGTGTTGGGATGATCGATCGGCCCCGACAGCGTCACCGTGAAGTTGCCGCTGTTGTTGATCGAGACGCTGATGATCGTGTTGGCGCCGACCTTGCCCAGCAACAGCTGCGGGTTGGTCGTATCCCAGACGATCGGTTGACCACCCGAGGACAGCGCAGTCGCGGGGGCACCGAGCGCGAAGGTCAACGCGTCGCCGTCGGGATCGGTGGCCGTGATCGTTCCCGTCCGCACGGTGAGGTTGGTCGTATCGACCGTACCCGTCGTGTCGGGAAACCCGCCCGGCAGGCCTTCGTCCGACACCGCGGTCGCCGCGGTCCCGATCGTCGGCAAGTCGTTCGAGCCGTTGATCGTGATCTTCAGCGTCGTCGTCGAGGTGTCGCCGTCGCCGTCGGTGATCGTGTAGGAGAAGGTTTCAACGAGGGTTTCACCAACGCCGAGCGCCTGCACCGTCGCATTGCCATTGGTCAGCGTGTAGGTGTAGCCGCCGTTGGAATTGAGCGTCAGCGAGCCATAGCTTCCCGCCAGCGCCGAACCGACGTTGCCTGTCACGGCCACCGCCGAGGTCCCGACGGCGACGCCGGTCACCGCCGCGCCGTCGGCGCCCTGCGTATCGGCGCTGCCCGGCGCATTGGTTGTGCCGACACCCGTCACAACGTTCCCCGTCGCAACCGTCGCCGTGTCTTCGGTCACCGAATCGGTGTCGGGACGCGCGGTCGGCAGGTCGTCCGAAACGGTTACGGTAACCGTGCCGGTCGCCTGATCGCCATCGGCGTCGGTAGCGACGACGCCGACCGAACCGAGGTTCGCGAGGTCGTCGACATTGATCGTCGGATGATCGTCATAATTGTCGTTGAGCGTCGCGGTTACCGACGCGTTGTTGCCGCTGCGAACGAGGTCGAGCGTCACGACGAGCCGCGCACCGTCCGAGCCGGTGATCTGCGTGTCGGAGACGCGCACCCAGGTCAGCCCGCCGCCGAGACCCGCCACGCTGCTCGCGAAGACGATCGAGGCGATCGCGTCCGAGCCGGGCGTGAAGTTCAGCGTTCCGCTGACAAAATCGGGGTTTGCCGGGGTCGAGCCGTCGGACAGATTCTGGTCGTCGAGCGCCAGCGTGATCGTCCCGCCGCCAACGGGATTGGCGCCGTCGGTCAGGCTGATCGCCTGCGTCGACACCGCTGTATCGCCATCGCCGTCGGTGATCGTGTAGCTGAAGCCGGCATTCACCGCCGCGGCATTGTTCACCGGATTCGGGTTGAAGGTCCAGACGCCCGTCGCGGCAAAGGTATAGACGCCGTTCGCCGTGGTGATGACGGTGTTGCCGGCCGCTGCGATCGCGGTCGTCGTCGCGCCGATCGTCACCGAGGTCACGGTCGCGCCGTCGGCGCCCTGCGTGTCATCGTCGAGCAGATTGCCGCCGACCGTCCCCACAATATCCTCGGCCACGACGATCGCCGGATCGGCGCGCGCGGTGGGGACATCGTCGATCACGTCGACGGTCACCGTCGTCGTGACGCTGTTGCCGTTCGCGTCGGTCACCTGAACGGTGAAGGTTTCGGCATTATCGACGGTGTTCGTGCCATTGTCGGCAGTCACGCCATCGATCCGGCTGGTCAGCGTATAGGTATAGCCGCCATTGGGGTTGAGGACGAAAGTGCCGTGCGCGCCCGTCCCGCTGCCGACGAGGGTATAGGTGAACGGTCCGGTGCCGCCGCTGATATTGTCGGAGATCGTACCCGTCGCGACTTCGGTCGTCGCCGACGGGTTGCTGCCGGTCGCCAGCGCGGCTTCGTCAACGATCACATTGTCGCTCGACACCGCGAGTCCCGAATCGTTGATCGTGATCGTCAGCGTCGTCGTCGACGTGTCGCCGTCGGCATCGCGGATCGTATAGACAAAGCTGTCGGTCGCGGTGCCGGTCACCACGTTCGGCTTGGCGACATAGGTGTAAGTGCCGTTCGCATTCAGCGTCAGCGTGCCGAGCGCGGTGACGATGGCCGTGCCGGTGCCGGTGACGACCGGAGTCGTCGTATCGGCGCCCGCGACGCGCACACCGACGACGCCGCCTGCGGGCGTGGTCGCATCGGGACCATCGGCGCCGAAGCTGTCGGCGTTGTCGGTCAGGACGTTGCCGTTCGCGGTCGCGCCTTCGGCGACCGTTTTGGTGTCGGCATTGGCCGTCGGGCCGTCGTCGAGGAAGGTGATCTGGTCACCGATCTCGGTCTTGCCGGTCGCGGTGTCGTCGTCGCCATCCTTGATCGTGACGGTGGCGGTGATCAGGCCGGTCAGCGTCAGCGGATCATTGTGCAGCGGCAGCGCGCCGTCCTGCAGATGCTCGAGCGCGACGAGCTGCGTCACGGTCAGCGTGCCATTACCGTTGATCGTGATGGTGAAGGCGTCGCGAACCACGCCGCCGCCATCGGTGTAGCGGCCGACGATCGTCGTCGCCGAGGTTTCGACCAGCATGATCGCAAAATCGCCCACCGCGGTCTTCAGCCCGCTGTCGACCGCCGCCGGGTTGAGCTCGGGATCGGACGTCGTCAGTTCGATGCCATAGGTGGTCGCACCAGTGGTTGCGGGGCCGTCGGCACCATAAGCAAAGGCCGCGGTAATCACCGGGGTCGCCGAGGTGACGGTATCGAAGCCGCCCGTCTCGTCGAGCGTCACGCTTGCGCCGCCCGCAACATTGCTCACCGTCGGGCCGTCGTCGTCGAAGCGGATCTGGCCCGAAATATCGATGACGTTCGAAGAGCGGAAATCGCCGTCGCTATCCTTCACCGTGACGCCGACGAGGATCGACCCCGCGATCAGTTGCAGCGTGTCGTCGGGATCGGTCCCGATCGGGTGATCGAGCGACAGATATTGTTCGACGGTGACGACGCCGGTGGCCGGGTCCATCGCGATCGCAAAGGCTGCCTGCCCGGCGAAAGCACCGCTGCCGCCAACCCGGCCGACAATCGAACCGCCCGAAAAGACGAGGGTAATCGGCGATCCGTCGGTGATCGTGAGGCCCGTGGCCGAAGAGGCAAGCCCCATATTATAGACTACCGAACCGGTCTCCGCGGCGCCATCGGTCCCGAAGTTGGGGGTCACGGTGACGATCGCAGTGCCCGACGTGGCGATGCTGATCGCTCCCGCGCCGCCGACGTTCGGATCGTCGCCCTTGACGATCATGCCGGTGTCGAGGGTCGATACCTGGCTGGTCGTCGCGGTCTCGTCGTTCAGGACGATCGTGCCGGTCGCGGCCACGCTGGCCGACGGGCCGTCGTCGAGGAAGGTGACCTGGCCGCCGACCTGCTTCGTCGCCGACACGCTGTCGCCGTCGCTGTCGGTGATCGTCACCGATGCGGTGATCAGATTGTCGAGCGTCAGCGGATCGTTGTGAAACTGGAACTGGCCGTCCTGCAGATGTTCGAGCGCGACATGCTGCGACACGGTTAGCGTGCCATTGGCGTTGATCGTGACGGTGAAGGCGTCGCGGACCACGCCGCCGCCATCGGTGTAACGGCCGACGATCGTCGTCGCCGACGTCGCAACGAGCGAGATGGCGAAATCGCCGACCGCGGTCGTCAGCGGAGTCGTGCCGTTGCCGGTCAGCGACAGGCCGTAAACGATGCTGTTCGTCGTCGCGGCGCCGTCGGCACCGAAGTTGAGGTTCGCGGTGATGACCGCCGCCGCCGAGGTGACATTGCTGTCGAGCCCGCCGGTTTCGTCGAGCGTGACGCTGCCCGAACCCGCAACGTTGGTAATCGAGGGGCCATCATCCTCGATGCGCACGACGCTGCCGAGATCGACGGTATCGCGGCTGAAGTCGCCGTCGAAATCGGTCGCGGAGACCTGGAGCAGCAGCGCGCCGGCATTCATTCCGGGCGAGGTTTCGTCGTTGCTCGCGGTATTGCCATGCTCGATCGCGATGAGCTGCGTCATCGTGACCGTGCCGTTCGCGGCGACGGTGAAGGTGAAGGCGACATTCCCCGAGGTTTCGCCACGGCCTTCGACCGTGCCGGGGCCGGTCTGGTAGAGGCGGATGACCTCGTTCGTCGCCGAAATCAGGTAGCCGCTGGCAGGGTTCGCACCGCCCAGGACAAAGGCATAGCTGTAGGCGATCGGCGTGTCGGCGCCCGCGTCGAGATTGACCGTATAAAGGTCAGCGATCGCGATCGTCGCCGAACCGAGGTTGCCGGTGGCGTCGGGATCGACTTCGGTGCCCGCGGCGGTGACGCCGTTGGTCTCGTCGATCCGCAGTTCGGCGCCCGCCTTCAGCGTGACGTCGAGCACCGGGCCGTCGTCGGCGAAGCGGATGTTGCCGCCAAGGTCGATCGACTGCGTCGCGCTGTCGGTGTCGCCGTCACGGTCGGTGATCGTCACGGTGCCGGTCAGGCGGACCAGATTGTCGGCGAGCACCGCAAGCTGGCTTTCGAAATTGCTGTCGACGCCCGGACCGGCATGGTCGATCTGCGCAAACTGGGTCAGCGTGACCGTGCCGTTTGCGGCGTTGGCACCCAGCGTGAAGATGGTGTTGCCGGGATTGACCGCACTCGCATTCGCCGCGGTCGAACCGGTGATCACGCCGGCGACATTATAGAGGAAGATCGACGCGCCATTGCTGTCGAGCCCCGAATCCGCTCCGTCGATACCGAAGAGCGACAGGGCATAGTTCCAGGTGATCGCGCCAGCGCCGTCCTCGCCGAAATCGGCGTTGGCGAAAGCGAAGGCATCGCTGAAATTCGCCGTCGATACCGCAAAGTCGCTGGCGGCCCCGATCGTTTCACCGTCCTGCGTCGTCAGCAGGATATTCGCCTCGCCCGCGACGCTGATGTCGATATTGACGCCGTCGTCCTTAAAGGTCAGCGCGCCGCCGATATTGGCTGTCGCGCTCGCCGGGTCGCCGTCGCTGTCGGTGATCGTCGCGGTCAGCGTGATCAGGTCGGCGGCGCTGAGCCCCGTCGCCTGGTCGGCGCCCGTGTCGGGCGAATGGAAGATCGGACGCTGCTGGTCGAGCGTAACCGTGCCGTTCGCATCGACCGACAGGGTGAAGACCACGTCGCCACTGCCGCTGGTGCGGCCGTAAACGACTCCGGCTTCGTTGGTCAGCACCACCGACTGGCCGGTGATGGTATCGACAAGGCCCGACGCGACGCCGGTCGATTTCACGCCGAGCGCGTAAACGATCGAATTGACTGCCGCGGGGCCGTCGGCGTTGAACGCGACGTTGAACAGGCTGCCCGGCTGTCCGAACCCGAAACTGGCGGTCGCATTGGTGGCCAGGTCGCTGTCGTCGACGGTCAGCGCATTGACGCCGCCCGCAACCGCGGTGATCGTCGGAATATCGTCGATGACCTGCACCGTAACGACGCCCGTTGCGAGATCGCCGTCGATATCGCTTGCCTGCACCGTGACGGTACCCAGCGCCTGCGTTTGCGCGGCCATCGCCAGTGCGTGCGGCAGATTGTCGGCGAGCGTCACCGTGACGGTCGCCGTGTTGGTCGCGCCGGGCGCGATGCTGGCGGGTGCGGTCAGGCTGATCGTGATCGCGGCGGGGCCGTTCGAGGTCAGCGATCCGGTGATCGTCTGCCCGCCGGCCGCCATCGTCCAATAAATGTCCGTGCCCGCGCCGTCGAGGTTGGCGACAAGCCCGGCAACGCCGGTGAAGGCGAAGCCCGACAGCGTGTCCGAACCTGCCGTGAAGCTGAGGTTGCCGCTCGCAACCTCGGCGGGGCTCGCCGGGTTGCTGCCATCGGCAAGCGCCGCTTCGTTCACGGTGAGCGTGATCGGTGTCGCGCTGATCGGGTTCGCGCCGTCGGTGATCGCGATCGTCAGGCTGTCCGACGTCGGATCACCGTCGCGGTCGACCGCCGACAAGGTGAAGCTGGCGGACGGATTCGTGGTGTTGTTCTGGTTGCCTGCGGCGACAAAGCTGAAGTTACCGTTGGCGTTGACCGTCAGCGTACCCGTCGGCTGCGTGATCGAAACACTGCTTCCCGGCGCGAGCGACAGCGTCGCGCTGCCGCTGCCGAAGCTGACGTTGACCGACGAAACGCCGTCGGCGCCGCGGTCGAGCGTCCAGGTTCCGGTCGCGGTCGCGCCTTCGACGACGGTCGTCGGCGTATCCGAAACATTGAGCGTCGGCAGGTCGTCGACGATCGTGACGCCGAACGAGCCCGATGCGGTCGTGCCATCATTATCGGTGACGGTGAAGCCGATGCCCGCGAGGAAATCGCTGTCCTCGCTGCCCGGGGTCGCCTGATCGATCGCCTGCGACAGGGTGACGGTATAGCCATAGGTGACCTGCGTCGCGCCGGGGCCGGCCGTCGGGGTCGTCAGGCTGATGCGGATCACTTCATTGCCGCCGACCGAGCCGACGAGGTCGTTGCCGACCTTGGCGAACGTCACCGGCACATTGTTGACAGTCAGATGCGTGTCGAGTGCGGCGCTGTCATTGAGGACGAGCGAGCCCGCGAGTGTTGCCGGGACGTCGCTGCCGAAATCGACCGTGATCGTGCCATTGGCGCTCGCGCTGCCGGTCGAGGTCACCTCGCCGGGCAGGCCATTGTCGGCATTGGCGCCCGCGAGACCGTCCTCATCGACGGTGACGTCGGCAATCTTGCCGATCTGCGGTGCCGAATCGGCGACGAGGGTAATCGTCGCGGTGGCGATATCGGTATCGCCGTCGCCGTCGGTGACGCGGTACTGGAAGCTGATGCTCCCGGTTTCCTGCGCGCCGGGCGTGTAGGTGAAGGTGCCGTTGCCATTGTTGACGAGCGTGCCGGTGCCGGTGAGCGACCCCGCGACAAGCTGGACCGCCGACGGCTGGACGCTGTCGGCGCCCTGCACATCGTTGGCGAGCACGTTGATCGTGACCGGCGCATTCTCGATCGTCTGCATCGTGGCGTCATCGATCGCGTCGGGAACATCGTCGGTGATGCGGATATCGATCGTCGCGCTGGCGGTCGATCCGTCGCTGTCGGTGACGGTGACGCCGACGCTGTCGGTGCGGTTGTCCTGACCAAGCGACGGATGATCGGTGCGGTTGTCGGTCAACGTATAGCTGTAGGTAAACGTCCCGCCGATCACCGATCCGTCGGCCCCGGTCACCGGGGTGAAACCAGTGACGTTGAGCGTGCCATACGCGGTCGTCACCGACTGCGGTGTGAAATTGCCATTGGCGACGACGAGCGTCAGCGGAGCGCCGAGCGGCACGCCGTTGAAGCTGGTAAGCACCACCGTGCCCATGCCGTCGGGGGTCGAGACAGAGAAGCTGTCGCTGTCGGTCAGGCTGTCGGGAGTCGTGTCCGACCCCGCCGCTTCGCCCGCACGCGCCGGCAGGTCGTCCTCATCGACGAACAGTTCGGCACCTTCGGCGTTCAGGCCGTTGATCGTCACGCCATCGTCGGCGCCGTTGATCGTGATCGTCAGCGTCGTCGGCGACGGATCGCCGTCACCGTCGGTGATCGTGTAGGTGAAAATTTCGGTCAGCGTCTCGCCGGCCGAAAGGCCCTGCACCGGCTGCGCCTGATTGTTGAGGACGTAGGTATAGCTGCCGTCGGCATTGAGCGTCAGCGTGCCATAGGCGCCGGCGAGCGGCGCCCCGACGGTGCCGGCGGTCTGACCGAAGCCAACCCCGGTGACGTTCGCGCCATCGGCGCCGCGCACATCGGCCGCGCCGTCGGTCGCGTTGGCGTCGCTGCCGCCCGTGCCGGTCAGCACATTGCCGTCGGCGGTCGGGGGGCTTTCGCCCGTGCCGCCGTCTTCGCTGACGCTGTCGACGTCGGGGTTGGCGGTCGGGACGTCGTCGATGATGCGCACGTCGAGGCTGGCATTCGCGCTCGACCCGTCGCTGTCGGTCACGACGACCGCAAAGCTGTCGCCGACGAAATCCTCGCCGATGCTGGTGTGCGTCAGCGTGTTGTCGGACAGGACATAGTTATAGGTGAAGGTGCCGCCGATCACCGATCCATCGGCGCCGAGTACGGGCGTGAAGCCGGTGATGTTGACGACGCCGAGCGGGCTCGTCGCGGTGCCCGCGGTGAAGACGCCGTTCGTCACGACCTGCGTGCCGCCGATCGTCACATTGCCAAGCCCGTCGGGCGTCGACACGGTGAAGCTGCCCGGCTGGGTCAGCGCCGCCGCGTCGGGCGACGAACCGTCGGCCAGGTCATCCTCGTTGACGATGACCTCGGCGCCCTCGGCATTCAGGCCGTTGATCGTCACGCCATCGTCGGCGCCGTTGATCGTGATCGTCAGCGTCGCGGTCGCGGTATCGCCGTCGCCATCGGTGATCGTGTAGGTGAAAGTCTCGGTCAGCGTTTCGCCGGCCGCAAGGCCCTGCACCGGCTGCGCCTGGTTGTTGAGGACATAGCTATAGCTGCCGTCGGCGTTCAGCGTCAGCGTGCCATAGGCGGTCGCGAACGGCTCGCCCAGCCTGCCGCCGGCCACCGCCGTAACCGCTGCGCCATCGGCGCCTTGAGTGTCGGCGACGCCGTCGGTCGCGTTGGCGTCGCCGCCACCCAAGCCCGTCAGAACATTTCCGTCGGCGGTCGGGGGGCTTTCCCCGGTTCCGCCATCCTCGCTCACGCTGTCGACATCGTCGCGCGCGGTCGGGACATCGTCGATGATGCGCACGTCGAGGCTGTCGGTCGCGCTCGACCCGTCGCTGTCGGTCACGACGACCGCAAAATTGTCGAAGACATTGTCTTCGCCCTGCGCGCTATGGGTCAGAGTATTGTCCGAAAGGACGTAATTATAGGTGAAGGTGCCGCCAATCACCGATCCGTCGGCGCCGAGCACCGGCGTGAAGCCGGTGATGTTGACGACCCCGAGCGGACTCGTCGCGGTGCCCGCGGTGAAAACGCCGTTCGTCACGACCTGCGTGCCGCCGATCGTTACATTGCCGAGCCCGTCGGGGGTCGAAACAGTGAAGCTGCCCGGCTGGGTCAGCGCCGCCGCGTCGGGCGACGAACCGTCGGCGAGATTCGCCTCGTCAACGACGACTTCACCGCCCCGGACGCCCAAACCATTGATCGTCACGCCGTCGTCGGCGCCGTTGATCGTGATCGTCAGCGTCGTCGACGACGTGTCGCCGTCGCCATCGGCGATCGTGTAGGTGAAGACCTCCGTCAGCGTCTGCCCGGCCGAAAGGCCCTGCACCGGCTGCGCCGCATTGTTCAGCACATAAGAATAGCTGCCGTTCGCGTTCAGCGTCAGCGTGCCATAGGCGCCTGCAAGCGGCTCGCCCACAGCGCCGCCCGTAACCCCGGTCACGGTCGCTCCGTCGGCGCCCTGCACATCGGCAACACCATCGGTCGCGTTCGCATCGGCACCGCCGGCGCCGGTCAAGACGTTGCCGTCGGCGGTCGGCGCACTTTCCCCGACGCCGCCGTCTTCGGTCACGCTGTCGACATCGGGACGCGCGGTCGGCGCGTCGTCGACGATGTCGATCAGCAGGTCGCGGCCGGTGCCGCCGCCATCGAGGTCGGTGACGACCAGGCTGAAATCGAGCGGCTGGTTGGGATCGGCAAGCGTGTTATCGAGCAAAGTATAGCTGAAACCGACCGAACCCTGCCCCGTCACCGGATCATAGCTGTAGCTCGTCACGACGAGCCGGCCCGTCGCGTCGCTGAACACCGTCTGCGGCAGGTTTCCGGGCGTAATCACGGTTCCCGCGAGCGAGACGCTGGCAACACCGTCGAACGAGAAGAAGGACATCGTGCCCGATGTGGTCTCGCTGGTCGCCGCGCTGTTCGATCCGGCCGATTCGCCTTCGCGTGCGGGCAGGCCCGCCTCGAAAACGGTCGCGACGACGGGTTCCGGCGGCTCGGGGGTCGGGCTGTTGCCGATCGCGATCGTCAGCGTCGCGGTCGACGTATCGCCATCGCCGTCAGTGATGCGATAGGTGAAGACGTCGTTGACGCCGCCCGGCGTGCCCGGATTCCGGACATAGCTATAGCTGCCGTTGGCGTTGATCGTCAGCGTGCCATATTGGCCCTGCACGGTTCCGGGCGCCGAAAAACTTTCGCTGCCCGCGCCGCGGATGCCGGTCAGGGTCGCGCCGTCGGCGCCCTGCGTGTCGGCGCCGGCGGCGCCGCTGGTCGTCCCCGCGCCGGTCAGGACGTTGCCCGTTTCGGGGCCGCGCGTGCCGCCCGCGAGCTGGTCGGTGTCGTTGCGCGCGGTCGGCACGTCGTCGACGACCGAAATCGTCAGGCGCCCGGGCGCGGTGTCGCCGTCGCGGTCGGTGACGACGATGTTGAACACATCGGTCGGGTTGTTGTTCGCGTTGGTGTTGTCGGTCAGCGTATAGCTGTACCCGACATTGCCCGGCGTCAGGCTGGTAACGGTCAGCTGGCCGAGCGGCGTGGTGATCACCTGGCCGACCGCCGTGACGGCGGTGCCGTTGATCGTGATCGATGTCAGGCCGTCGGGGGCGTCATAGACGATCGACCCCGTGACGGTTTCGCTGTTCGCGGCGCTGTTGCTGCCTGCGGGCTCGTTGCCACGCGCGGGCAGTCCGGCCTCGTTGACACTGGAAGTCGCGTCGAGTGACCCGGCCGGCTGGTCGGGGGTGACGATCGAAATCGTCGGCTCTTCGTCCTGAACGTCGGGCAGCAGTTCGCGCTCTTCGGGCTGCGGAAAGGCAAGTTCGGTATAGGGGAGCAGGTCACCCAGCGCATAAGGGTCCTGGATGGCCCCTTCGGGATCGGCAAAATTGCCGCCCGAACTGCGGGTACCCGCTTCGGGGTTCAGGTCGTCCAGATTTTCGAGGAGCTGCGCCACCGTGCTGGCGGGAACCGTGTCGCCGTCGACCACGATCGCGGGAATGTCGACCGCGCCGCCCGGAATGATGAACACCTGCCCGTTCGGCAGCGTGATGATCAGGTCCGTACCCGAAACCGTGATGTCGTCGATCGACGCGCCGGCGGGGAGAACGATACGCCCGCTCGCGTCGGGAACGAGGATCGCCTGGATCATCAACGGCACCGCCGATGCCGCCGCCGTCACCTTCGCCGCTGCGGCGAGAAATTCGCTGCCCCCAACTGCCTGGTTCGTCTGGTCGGTCGGCGCCCCATCGCGCTGCGAACCCGCCATTCCACCCCGGGCCGGATTGTCAAAAGCATCCATGTCAGTTTCCCTCGAATACGCCGCACCCTGCGCCGAAAACGGCACAGCAAAAGCTCCCAAATTTCAGTGCGACCCATCAGTCCGACGACTCGGACTCCCCTACCCCTTTAGGAGAGCATGGTTCTTTCAGACTCCGCAAGCGCGTTAACACATTTTTAGATATCGGAATTTTGCTGGCAGATACCGACGAATTTCCGTCATTTATTCAAAGCGAATATTTAAAAAATTCAATATGATGCTGAAAGCGCACGGAGATCAAAACCGCCGAAGGGACCGCCTTTTCTGTCCCGATCCGAACCACAAAAACCAACGCTTCGTCGTAAATTTTCGCGTCACAGAGTGAGGATCGACGCGAGTCTTAGTGTTCCTCGACTGATTCCTTACTTGGCCAAACCGGAAACAATTAAACCTTACCATGTAAGAAGATTCCAAAATCCGCACTTCCGGCGGGATGCCATTCTGGCCCGGAAGCCGCCCGACTGCCGATATGGAAATCCAATATTAAGCTTGTTCGCCCATAGATGCCCCCAAGGAGGCAGCGGTGAGATCCTTGCTGGCACATATTTCGAATCCGGCCGAGACGGCCGACCGCCGGCGCACCGAACGCCGCACGCTCCGCCTCGACGTCGCGGCGCGTTCGTCGACGCAGGAAACGGCGGTCGTCATCCGCAACCTCTCGCGAACCGGCCTGCTGATCGAAAGCGATGCCGGTTTTGCGCTCGGCGAGACCTTCATCCTCATCCTGCCCGAACTCGGTGCCGCGCCCGCGCGTGTCGTGCGCGAGGACGGCAAGTCCTTCGGGTGCGAATTCCTGTCGCCCGTCCCCGCGAGCGCAATCAGCGCGGCACTCCTCAAGGCGCCGCATGACGACGACGAAGCCGAAGCGATCGCCGAGGCCTTCGCGATGGGCGAGACCGACGATTTTGTCGCCGCGCGGCCGCTCAGCGCCTTTCTCTTCACCGTCCTGACCGCGCTGTTCGCCGCAACGGCGCTGTTGTTCATCGTCGCCCTCGCGACGCTGAACTTTTCGGCCGACTGAAACGCCTTAACCCCATAATTGGCAAAGCCCCGACGCGACGCAGAACCCGCGGCGCGCGCCCCATTTGCCGCATCCGAATTCGCGCTTGACATCGACGACCTCAAATTATTATCCATTTGGATAAATATAAACGGGAGGATGTTGATGAAGAGCCTTTTCGCGGCGTTGATGGGATCGACGCTGCTCGCAACCGGCGCTTATGCGCAGGACACCGCCGCCTCGCCCGCCCCGGCGGCAGAGGAAGCCAGCGGCGCCGAAATCGTCGTGACGGCGCAGAAGCGCGAACAGTCGTTGCAGGATGTCCCGCTGTCGGTCGCGGTGCTCAGCGGCGAACAGCTGAGCAATCGCAACATCACCGAAATTTCGCAGCTTCAGACGACCACCCCCAACTTCTCGTTCCAGGGCAGCAACAACCCGCGTGGTGCGGGGATTGCGATCCGCGGGATCGGCACCAACAATTTCTCGTCGGCGATCGAGGGCTCGGTCGGCATCGTCATTGATGGCGTTCCGTTCGGGCGGCAGGGCGCGGGCATGACCGACCTGTTCGACATCCAGCGCGTCGAGGTGCTGCGCGGTCCGCAGGGCACGCTGTTCGGCAAGAATGCGTCGGCCGGCGTGCTCAACATCGTCACCACCGATCCCAGCTACACCTGGGGTGGGCGAATGCAGGCGACTTATGGCGAGTTCGACGAGTTCGTGCTGCGCGGGACCGTTACCGGCGGCATCACGCAGAACCTCGCCTTCCGCGCCTCGGCCTATCTGACCAAGCGCGACGGCTATATCCGCAATGTCCTCGATGGCAGCAAGCTCAACAACCGCGACGAATGGGGCGGCCGCGCCAAGCTTCTGTGGGAACCCGCCGACAATATCCGCGTGCTCGTCGTGGGCGATTATTCGTCGCGCGACGCCGAATGCTGCATGTGGACGATCCGCAGCTTCGGCAACAACGCGAACGTCCGGAACCAGCTGACCGCCGCGGGCATCGTCCCCGGCCCGAAGAATCGCCAGGTCGCGCTCGACGGCAACACCTTCGTCCGTCAGGAAACCTATGGCGGTTCGGTGCAGGTCGATGTCGAGAGCGCCAGCGGCATCACGCTGACCTCGATCACCGGGATGCGCTGGTGGGGCGCGGTCGACAATAATGACGCCGACCAGCGCCCGACGCCCGTGCTCAACATCAACAATGGCGACAGCCACCAGCGCCAGTTCACGCAGGAACTGCGCCTGACCTCGCCCACAGGCCAGCCGTTCGAATGGGTCGGCGGACTGTTCCTGTTCAATCAGGATTATGAACTCGGCAATTCGCAGCAGGGGACGTTCGACCAGCCGCTGCCCCCCGGTATCCAGCTGTCGCGCGCGATCTTCGTCGAGAACGACACGCAGAATTTCGCCGCCTTCGCCGATGCGACCTGGCATCTGAGCGACCGGTTCAACGTCTTCGGCGGGCTGCGCTACACCGTCGAACGGCTGAACACGCATTTCCGCCGTTTCCCCAATCCGAACACCGTCCTCCTCGGCCCCCGCGTCGACCAGAAGTCGAAGCGCGTCGACGGCGCGTGGACGTGGCGCCTCGGCGCGCAGTTCCGCCCCACCGAAGAGGTCACGCTGTACGGCAGCGTCGCGCGCGGGTTCAAGGGCGGCGGCTTCAACGCGCTGCAGGATTCGACGATACTCCGCACCGTCGAACCCGAAATCCCGACCTCTTATGAAGTCGGTGCGAAGACCGAATTGTTCGATCGCCGCGTGCGCTTCAACATCGCCCTGTTCAGCACCGACTTCGACGATTTCCAGGCGCAGGCGATCGGCGTTTCGGACACGGGAACGCTGGTGTTCGACGTGATCAACGCGGGTTCGCTCCGTACGCGCGGGGTCGAGGCCGATATCCACATCAACGCAGGCGGCGGCTTCACGCTGATGGGCGGTGCAGCCTATACCAAGGCCGAATATACCGATTTCAGGGGCGCGCCCTGCTACTTCGGCCAGACGGTCGCGCAAGGCTGTGCCGTCTCCGGCGGCCAGTCGCGGCAGGACCTGACCGGCAAGGAACTCGCAAACGCACCCAAGGTCACGGCGAATGCGACCGCGCGTTACGAAACCCAAGTCTCGGCGGCGGGCGCGAGCGTGTTCGGCCAGCTTTCCTACGCGTATCGCGGCAAGACTTTCACCGCGCTCGACCTCGATCCGAAATCGGTGCAAAGGGCCTATGGCCTGCTCGATGCACAGCTGGGCTTCGCGCTGCCCGGCGACCGGATGCGGGCGTGGATCTGGGGCAAGAACCTGACCGACAAGAGCTTCGTCGAACTGATCTATGACACGCCGCTCGACACCGGCGGCCAGTCGCAATTCTTCCCCTCGACCGCCGCACGCCAGTTCGGCGCCACCGTGGAGTACCGGTTCTGATGAAAACGCTCGACCGCCGGAGCCTGATGGCCGCTATCGCGCTGGCAGGCGCCGGCGGCGTTTCGACCCTCGCGCTCGCGAAATCGAAAGCTCCGGCGGCGCGCAAGCGTCCGCCGAACTTCATCGTCGTCCTCGCCGACGACCTTGGCTATGGCGACATCGGCGCCAATGGCTCGCGCGCGATCCGCACGCCGAACATCGACCGCCTTGCCGCCGACGGGCTGCTGATGACCGATGCCTATGCGTCGGCGAACATCTGCACGCCGTCGCGCGCCGGCCTCCTGACCGGGCGCTATCCGATCCGCACCGGGCTCGCCTGGCAGGTGATCCAGGCAAACGACACCAACGGCCTGCCACCCGAGGAGGTCACGATCCCGGAAGTGCTCGGCCGCGACTATGTCTCGGCGCTGATCGGCAAATGGCACCTTGGCCACACCCCTCCCTATTGGCCGCCGACGGTGCAGGGCTTCGACCTCTTCTTCGGTCTCCCCTACAGCCACGACATGAAGCCGCTGTCGCTCTACACCGCGGGCAAGGGCGTCGAATTCACGCAAGAAGACGTCGACATGGTGGCGCTGACGCGGCGCTTCTTCGCGCGCGCCAGCGACTTCGTCGAAACCAACCAGAGCCGCCCCTTCTTCCTGATGCTGGCGCTGACCGCGCCGCATATCCCGCTGCACCCGAGCAAGGAGCACGCCGGCCATTCGCCTGCAGGTGACTATGGCGACGTCGTCGAGGAGGTCGATTCCGAACTCGGCCGCCTGCGCGAGCAACTCGAGCGGCTTAACCTGCAAAACGATACCTATGTCATCGTCACGTCGGACAATGGCCCGTGGTTCGAAGGATCGGCGGGTCCGCTTCGCGATCGCAAGGGCGGCGCGGGCTGGGACGGCGGCTACCGCGTCCCCTTCGTCGCTTGGGCGCCCGGCCGGATTCCTGCAGGAAGCCGCAGCAACGCGATCACGATGAATTTCGACCTGTTGCCGACCTTCGCCGCGCTCGCGGGCAAACCGCTACCCAAGGGGCTGGTCGTCGATGGCAAGGATATCAGCGCGGTGTGGCAGAAAGGCGCGCCCAGCCCGCACGATGCGCTGATCCTGTTCGACAATGAAAAGGTCGCAGCGATCCGCACCGACCGCTGGAAATTCGTCGCGCGCAGCTATTACCGCGAATATGACCTGCCGCTCGCGCGCATCGGCGCCAACCTGCTATTCGACGTGCGCAGCGACCCCAGCGAGGACTATAACCTCGCGACGCGCCATCCCGATGTCGTGAAGGACATGCGCGCGCGCTTCGAGCAATATCGCCAGACCTACGAACCGCTGGGGCGCAAGAAGGAGCTCGACCGGCTACCCGGCGGGAAGACCCTGCCCTGACCCATCGGTCATTGCCTGTGCCGGCGCGTCGCTGGTATCGGTATCGAATTATATCCAGTCCGGGGCAAACAGATTGCAGTCGAAAACGGCACCGAAAAGAAAGGCGCAGGATCGCGGGGTCGCGACGCGCCAGCGAATTGTCGAAGAAGCGCTGCTGCTCTTTTCGCGCCACGGCTTCGATGGGGTCGGGGTCCGCGAAATTGCCGAAAGCGTCGGCGTCCAGCACGGGCTGATCAAATATCATTTCGGCACGAAGGACGAATTGTGGCGCGAGGCCGTCCGGCTGATGTTCACCCGGATGAGCGAGATATTGCGCGCCGAGCCCGGCGAGGCCGACCTGCCGCCGTACAAGGCGTTCGAAATCTCGCTGCGGCGCTATGTCCGCTATTGCGCGGAGCATCCCGAACATGCGCGGCTGATGGTCCAGGAATCCTTTCGCAACAACGAACGGCTCGCGTGGGCGTCCGAAAACTTCATCCGCCCCAGCCACGACCGGATTTTCGCGCGATGGAACGCGCTGATGGACGAAGGGACGATGCCGCGGGTCGACCCGACATTGATGGTCTATGCGATGACCGGCGCCGCCCAGTCGATCTTCAACCTCGCCGCCGAAGCCAAGTTGACGCACGGCATCGATGCGCTGTCGAACGAGACGATCGAGGCCTATTCCGACGCGATCATTTCCCTGTTCATGCCCGGCCTGAAAGCGGCCGAGGCTGCCGGACAAAAATAATTATCCATCTGGATAAAAATTAGAGACAGGCGAATTTCGTTGCGATAAGCTTCCTCTATAAAAGGGAGAGACGAGGATGGCCGATGTCAGCGGCGGGACGGCAATACGCCCCGCGTCCATGGAGCAACCGCGTCTGCCGACCGGACAGGTGATCGCTTACGGATCGGGCGATCTCGCCTTCAATCTCTACTTCACCTTCTGCTCGCTCTTCCTCCTCTATTTCTACACCGACGTGCTCGGCCTCTCGGCCTCGGTCGCCGGGTTGATCATCATGGCCGCGCTCGTCTGGGAGGGAATCACCGATCCCGCGATGGGCGTCATCGCCAGCCGGACGCGAAGCCGGTTCGGCAGCTATCGTCCCTATCTGCTGTTCGGCGCGCCGGTCCTCGCAATCGCGTTCATCGCGATGTTCGTGCCGCTCGGATTGTCAGGCAATGCCCTCGCCGCTTTCTGCCTCGCAACGCATATATTGTTCCGCACCGTCTATACCGTCGTGAACATTCCCTTTGTCGCGCTGTCGGCGCGGATGAGTGCGGATTCGCTCACCCGGTCGCGCCTCGCCGGGGCGCGGATGCTGTTTGCGATCCTCACGGGATTGTTCCTCGCCGCCGCGACGCTTCCGCTTGTTGCCCGCTTCGGCGGCGGGCGCGAAGGATTTCTCTGGGTCGCCGTGCTCTATGCCGCCATCGCGACGCTCGTCCTGCTCAATTGTTTCGGGCGTACGCGCGAGGCGATCGGCGAAGCGCCCGATGCGCATCCGACCTTCGGCGCGATGCTCGGGGCGGTACGGACGAACCGGGTGTTCCTGCTGCTGCTCGGCGCGACGCTCGTCGGATCGGTCGGCTATGCGATGGGCGGCAAGGCGCTCCTCTATTACATGAAATATTATGCGGGGTCGGAAGAGACCATCACGATCGGACTGACGGTGTCGCTCGCCGCCGCCGCGCTGTCGATGCTGGCGTGGGTCAAACTGACGCAGCGCATCGGAAAACGCGCCGTGTGGCTCAGCGGGATCGCGATCAGCGCGACCGCCAATATCCTGATCTTCGCGCTCGCACCGAAGGCCGGTGCGCTGCTTTATGGCCTGCTCGCGCTCAGCGGGGTCGGGAACGCCGCCTTCGCACTGACCTTCTGGTCGATGCTGCCCGACACGGTCGAGGTCGGCGAATGGCAGACCGGGCTGCGTGCCGAGGGCGCGCTCGTCGGCTTCCTCGCCTTCACGCAAAAGGTCGCGCTCGGCGTCGGCACAGGCCTGATCGGCATCCTGCTCGACCTGATCGGCTATGTCCCCAACGTCGCGCAAACCCCCGAAGCGCTCACGAACATTCGCGGGCTGGCGACGCTCGCCCCCGCCACGCTCGCGATCGGCGCCGGCCTGTTCATCTATTTCTACCCGCTCGACACCCGCACCCACGCGCGCCTCGTCCGCGCGATCGGTTGGCGCAATGCGCGCCGCAGCGGCCGGGCCTCTTCCACCCGAAACATGGATATATGACATGACCGACCAGCAGTTTGATTTCGCACCCCGGCGCGGCGCTTCCGATCAATGGATCGCCGAAACGATCGATGCGATCATGGACCATGCCACACTCGCCGAAAAGGTCGGCATGCTGTCGGGCCGCGGCTTTTTCCAGGAGTTCATGGCCGACGACCGGTTGTGGGGCGCGCGTCCCTATCGCGCCGGCAGCGGGATCGAGCGGCTCGGCGTCCCGCCCCTGTGGTTCACCGACGGCCCGCGCGGCGTCGCGCGCGGCCAGAGCACCTGCTTTCCGTGCACGATGGCGCGCGGCGCGACCTTCGACACCGACCTCGAGATGCGGATCGGCGAAGCGATGGGCAAGGAAATCCGCGCGCAGGACTGCGACCTGTCGGGGGCTGTCTGCATCAACATCCTGCGCCATCCGGCCTGGGGGCGCGCACAGGAAACCTATGGCGAAGACCCGCATCATCTGGGCGCGATGGGCAGCGCGCTGGGCCTTGGCATCCAGACCCAGAATGTGATGGCGACGGTCAAGCATTTCGCGCTCAATTCGATGGAAAATGCGCGCTTCAAGGTCGACGTGCAGGTCGACGAACGCGCGCTTCACGAAATCTATCTGCCGCATTTCAAGGCGGCGCTCGACGCCGGCGTCGCGACCGTAATGAGCGCCTACAACAAGTGCGATGGCGAATATTGCGGACAGCACCACGGCCTGCTCACCGACATCTTGCGCGGCGAGTGGGGCTTTTCGGGCTTCGTCCACTCAGACTGGGTGATGGGCCTCTACAAACCCTATGCGGTCGCCGCGGGACTCGATATCGAAAACCCCGAGCCGCAGATCCTCGGCGACAAGCTTGTTGCCGCGGTCGAGGCGGGGCATGTCGCGCCGTGGGTAATCGACCGCGCGTGCCGCAATATCCTGCGCACCCAATATCGCTTTGCCTGCGCGCCCGACCCGCTGACCGAATACCCCATCGAACTGGTCGCGTCGCCCGAACATGTCGCCCTCGCCCGCGAAGCCGCCGAGAAATCGATCGTGCTGCTCGAAAATAACGGCGTGCTGCCGCTCGACCGCGCGAAGCTTCGCCGCCTCGCCGTGCTCGGCCGACTGGCAGCACTGGAGAATACCGGCGACATGGGATCGAGCCGCGTCCGTGCGCCTTATGTCACAACGCCGCTTGAAGCCCTGCGCACCATGCTGGGCGCCGACGCGATTGCGACGGGCGACGAGGATGATATCGATGCCGCGGTCGCGGCGGCGCGCGATGCAGACGTCGCGCTGATCGTCGCGGGCTATACCGCGCGCGAAGAAGGCGAATATATTCCGGGTGACATCACGCTGGGACAGGAAAGCGACGGCAGCGGCCGCCGCCCCGCAATCGGCGGCGACCGGCTGTCGCTCGACCTGCCCGCGGAGCAGGTCGCGCTCATCGAAGCCGTCGCCGCGACCGGCACGCCTGTCGTCGTCGCGATCGTCGCAGGCTCGGCGGTGCTGGTCGAGCGGTGGCGCGAACAGGCGTCGGCGATCCTCCAAACCTTTTATGCGGGCATGGAAGGCGGAACCGCGCTCGCCGACATCCTGTTCAGCACGGTCAACCCGTCGGGACGCCTCCCCTTCACCGTGGCGCGCGACCCCGCCGACTATCCGTTCTTCGATCGCGACGCCGATGCGATCACCTATGACTATTGGCACGGCTATGCGAAGCTGGCGCGCGACGGCGTTCAGCCGCGCTATGCCTTCGGGCATGGCCTCAGCTACACGCGCTTCGCGCGCCGCGCGCTGCGCGTCACGGCCGACGACAGGACGCTGAATATCTCGGTGACCGTCGCCAATGTCGGCGACCGCGCGGGCGATGACAGTATCTTGTGCTATGTCGGCTATCCGGGCCAGGTCGAACGCTGGCCGCGCGCGCTCAAGGCCTTTACGCGCGTTTCGCTCGAGCCCGGCGAAGCGCGCACGGTCGCGATGACCATCGATCTGGACGACCTGCGCTATCGCGACGCGCGCACGCATGGATGGCGGTTCGAACCCGGCGACTATGACATCATCTTGTCCGACGGCGCGGAAAGCGAGCTTCGCGCGTCGGTTCGACTATAGAAGGCGGCCGCGATTCAAGGAGATACGGCGGATCTGGCAAGTTTGTGCAGCAGGGTCCTGAACACGGCCAGATCGGCGGGATTGGACGGGTCGTAATTGCGCTGCTCGCCAACCTGGCGGCTGTTGCAGACATAGAAGAGGATTCCGCCCGCGACCGCGTTGATGAACGTCATCGTCGAAATCGGGACGAATGCGCCCTTCGCGATCCCGTGGGTCAACGTCCGTTCCATGTCGTCGAGCACGACATAGGAAAACTGCACGGGATTGTCCTGCCGGACGGCCGTATCGGCGATCAGGCGCTGTAGGATGCGGGCGGCCGACGGGCGGCCGACGAAAAAGTCGAGCCAGGCGTCGAGGTGCGCCAGCAGCCGCGCCATCGGATCCGCTACGCCCGCGATACGCACCTCACTCGCCGCGCTCATCTGCTCGAAGATACGCTCCTCGACCGCGTCATAGAGCATCTGCTTCGTCGCAAAATGATGGAGCAGCGAGGGCCGGCGGATGCCGACCGCTTCGCCGATATCCTCCAGCCGCGCCGCCCGGAACCCGGTGACTGCGAACACATGCTCGGCCTCGCGCAAAATCGCTTCGCGGGTCGCATCCGCGCGCTCCTTACGCGTCGACGGCATCGGAATGGTCATGTGCATGGCGCCGTATCTGGCCGATTCCCGCGCCTGTTGCAATTCGTCTTGTCGCCGCCTCCAATTTCACCTACTCTTGAGTAGATGAATCAGAGCGGAACAATCCGCGACAACAGGGAGGGAGTCTGAATGTTCATGGGAAAATTGCGTCTGGCACGCGTCGCGTTGGCGGCGTCGGCTGCGACCTGGCTGGTGGCGACGTCGGCCGCTGCGCAGGAAAGGGCGGCCCAAACGACCGACCAACCGGCCATCGGCGTCGAAGACATTGTGGTGACGGCGCAGAAGCGTGAAGAAAATCTGCAGGACACGCCGATTTCGATGGTCGCGCTCGGTTCGGAAGCGCTCGAGCAAAAGGGCATCGGTTCGCTGTCCGACCTGTTCACCGGCGCCGTTCCGTCGATCCGCATCGCGCCTTTCGTCGGCCGCGTTTCGGCGGTCAGCATCGGGATGCGCGGGCTGGTTCCCGTCGACGCGACGCAGGTGACGCGCGACGCCACCGTCGGCGTTTATGTCGACAGCGTCTACCTTGGCCGCGTCTCCGGGCTCGGCATGGAACTCGCCGACATCGAGCGCATCGAGGTATTGCGCGGCCCGCAGGGAACCTTGTTCGGGCGCAACACGATCGGCGGCGCGATAAGCGTCGTATCGAAGAAGCCTACGGGCGAACTCGGCTTCGACATGAAGGCGGGGATCGGCAATTATCGCGGTCGCTCGTTCGCGGCGCACCTCAACCTGCCCGAAGCGGCGGGGATCAGCGTCAAGGTCGACGGGGTCTTCGAAGGACGGGGCGGGCTCGTACAGAACCCGCTCGGCGGCGACGCGCTCGACTATGGCGAGATCAAGAAATACGGCTTCAAGATTTCGGCTCTGCTGCGCCCCGTCGACAATGTCTCGATCCTCTATTCCTACGATCTCTCGCGCGACAAATCGACGGGCCTCTATCACTATGTCGCAGCGATCCATCAGGCACCGGCGGTGACGCCCTCGTTCATGAAGGTCGACACCGGCCGCGTGAAGGTCGGCCGGATCGGCCTTCCGCTCTATCGCAATCCGCAGGAGGCAAAGGGCCACAGCCTGACCGCCGAATGGGAAATGAGCGACGCGCTGACGCTCCGCTCGATCTCGGCTTGGCGGAACCTCGATTCGACGCAGATGGACGGCGACGAAGGGACGAACACGACCTGGGGACCCAATCGCCGCTTCGGGCGCCTGAGCTACGCCAATGTAAAGCAGAACCAGTTCAGCCAGGAAGTGCAGCTCGTCGGCGACGTCGGCGAACTGAAATTCGTCCTCGGCGGCTATTATTTCAAGGAAAACGGCCGCGACGAGGCGATCGTCTATTCGACATCGACGCTCAATTCGACACTCACCGGGGTCAACCTCTTCCCCGAGCCGACGCCCGACGCCGCGCTCAACCGACTTCCCGATCGCGCGGCCGAAGTCCGCGTCCGCTCGAAGGCGCTGTTCGGGCAGGCGACCTGGTCGCCCGAGATGATCCGTGGGCTGCACCTGACCGCGGGTGCGCGTTACACCGACGATCACAAGGACGGCCGCTTGCTGTTCATCGCCGGGGTCAATCCCAACCTGTCGTTCGTCTTCAATTCGAAGCGCGTCGACCCGATGGCCACCGTCGCCTATGACTTCAGCGAGGATATCAACGCCTATGTGAAGTGGAGCCGCGCCTATCGCGCCGGCGGTGCCAACACGCGATCGACGATCCTGCGCACCTTCGGCGAGGAAGAGCTGACCGCGTGGGAAGTCGGCGTGAAGGCCGACCTCTTCGACCGCCGCCTGCGCGTCAACCTTGCCGCCTATGCCAGCCGCCTGTCGGACCAGCAGGTCGATTTCGTCAACCCCGCCTTCGTGTCGAACACCGAAACGGTGAACGCCCCCGAAAAGCGCAAGATCAAGGGTATCGAGGCCGACATCACGCTCGTCCCCGTGCGCGGCCTGTCGCTGTCGGCCAATTATGTTTACACCGACGCGCCGCCGACGCCCGTACGCAACGTGTTCACCGGCGTGATCGAACAGAGTTCCTCGGCCTTCACGCCGAAGCATACCGCAAGCTTCTCGGCCGATTATCTGTTCCCGGCTTTTTCCTTCGGCCAGCTGCGCGCGCACCTCGGGCTCGACACCGCAGGCAATTATATCCCCAACGGCACGGTGACGGAGAAAGCGGACAAGGCACTGCTGCTCAACGGCCGCCTGTCGCTCGGCGAAATCGCACTGGGCGGGGGCGAGATGGAAATCGCGGTCTGGGGCAAGAATCTGACCAACGCGACCTACAATCTGTTGGATTTCCGCATCGGCGGCCGCACAACCGCGCGATTCTATAACGAACCGCGAACTTATGGCCTCGAAGCCCGCGTGAAGTTCTGAGGGGGGCGCCCGGTGGCGGAAACGCTGCCGGGCGGATTTTCGGAAGGAAGAAGAAGAATGAAAAAGACATTGATCGCCCTGCTGCTCCTCGCACCTGCACCGGTAATCGCGCACGATGCGGCCCCGGCCACGCAGGCCGCACCGGCGCCCGAAAGGACGCGCGAGATCGCGATGACCGGCGGCGACAATTTTCGCGACGTCGGCGGCTACCGCACCGCCGACGGCCATATGGTGACCTGGGGCAAGCTCTATCGCTCGGCATCGGTCGGACGCTATACCGCCGATGATCAGGCGCTGATCCGCAAGCTGTCGGTTGGGTCGATCATCGACCTGCGCTCGACGCGCGAGCGGCAGGGCGACAAGGCGCCGTGGATGCAGACCGCCGACGTCGGTTATTGGACGCGTGACTATGATTTGTCGGGCGGCAATCTGGGCGCATTGTTCGCGAAGGGCGCAAAGTTCGACGCCGAAACGATGCGCGGTGTGATGATCCAGGGGTATCGCGGTTTCCCCAAGGAACAGGCGGCGTCATACCGCATCCTGTTCGACCGGCTCCTCACCTCGGACAAGGCGGTCATCGTCAACTGCACCGCGGGCAAGGACCGCACCGGCCTCGGCGTCGCGCTGGTGCTCAGCGCGCTCGGCGTTCCCTATGAAACGATCATGGAGGATTATCTGCTGAGCAACACCCTGCTCGATGCGGACGCTCTGCGCGCCGATGCGGGGATGAACGCCGCGATGTCGGCGCTGCCCGCCGATGTCGCCAAGCCCCTGCTGGGGGTCGAGCGTGCCTATCTCGACGCCGCCTTCGAACAGATCAACAAGGATTACGGCAGCGTCGACGCCTATCTGGCGCAGGAACTTGGCGTCGATGCGGCGGCGCGGAAGCGGCTGCGCAAGCGGATGCTGAGCTGATCCGGACCCGGTCAGGGCCGCCTGCGGGCGGCCTTGGCGAACTCTATTCGCCCTTCGCTTCAGCCAGCGTGAGGAACAGCGGTCGTTCGCCGCCGCCGTGCACCGCGATCTTCGCGCCGCTGACATAGGCGGCGTCGGCCGAGGCGAGGAAGCTCACAGCCCCGGCAATGTCGGCCCCGCGCGCCATGCGACCGAGCGGCAGCATCGCATCGATGCGCTTCATGCCCGCTTCGCCGCCATAATGGTCGGCCGCCGCTTCGGTCGCGACGAGCCCGACGACGACCGCGTTGACCCGCACCTTCGGCCCCCATTCCATCGCGAGCGATTCGGTCAGGCTGAGCAACCCCGCCTTCGCCGCGCCATAGACCGCGGTTCCCGGCGAGGGGCGCACGCCCGACACGCTGGCGATATTGACGATGGCCCCACCCTCGGCCTGCGCCTGCATGATCCGGTTCGCCGCCTGCGCGACGTGGAGCGGCCCCAGCAGGTTGAGCGCAAGGACGCGTTCGGAGAAACGCGGCGACGCGGTCGCGGCGTCGGCCTCGGGCGAACCGCCGGCATTGTTAACGACAAGGTCGAGCCGGCCATGGCGCGCCTCGATGCGGCCCACCATCGCCTGCACCTCGTCCGCCGAACGGACGTCGCACGCCTCGAACGTCGCGGCGCGCCCCGCGTTCGACGGAAGCTCGGCGGGCGCGTTGCGGCCGCAGATCACGACGTCGAAACCATCGGCGAGCAGGCGTTCGGCAATCGCACGGCCGATGCCCTTGCCGCCCCCCGTGACCAGTGCGACGCGCCCTTTTCCGTCCGTCATGTCCACCTCCATCATGCGCCTGACCTCTTCGCTCCGGCCGGAGGAAAGTCTCCCCCCATATGGCGGTATCGGACCCGCCGCCAGACTCCCTAATCGGATCGGACAATGGCGGAGCACATGCCGTCCGTCGCATGATCACTGGAGAGCGGGTTGAACAAGCAATTGACCATCGAGCAGTTCGTCGGCTCGCTGAAAAGCGGGATGACGATCGGGATCGCCGGCTGGGGCCCGCGGCGCAAGCCGATGGCGCTCGTGCGCGCGATCCTGCGTTCGGATCTCACCGACCTCACCATCGTGGCCTATGGCGGCCCCGACATCGGAATGCTCTGCGCCGCGGGCAAGGTGAAGAAGGTCATCTTCGGCTTCGTCTCCATGGACGCGATCCCGCTCGAGCCCTATTTCCGCAGGGCCCGCGAAGCCGGCGGGCTCGACATTCTCGAACTCGACGAAGGCATGCTGCAATGGGGCTTGAAGGCCGCGGCCTTCCGCCTGCCCTTCCTGCCCACACACGTGGGGCTCGGCACCGACGTCATGACGCACGGCGGGTTCAAGACGGTCCAGTCGCCCTATGATGACGGCGAGGTGCTGCTCGCGATGCCCGCGCTCAAGCTTGACGCCGCGCTGCTCCACGTCCACCGCGCCGACAAGCTCGGTAATATCCAGGCGCTCGGCCCCGACACCTATTATGACGAATGGTTCGCGCGCGCCGCCGACAAGACCTTCGTCTCGGCCGAAGAGGTCGTCGAGCGGATGGACCATAGCTATCCCGAGGACGCCCGCGCCAACATCGTCGAGCGCTGCTTCGTCCACGGCGTGATCGCAGCGCCGCTCGGCGCGCATCCCACGTCGATGCCGCCGTCCTACGGCTGGGACATAAAGCATCTCAAATCTTACGCCGACAGCGCGCGCGAGGAGGGCGGGTGGGACCGCTATCTCGCCGACACGATCGGCGCCGACGAGGCGGGTTATCTCGATCGCGTCGGCGGCAAGGACGCCGTCGCCGCCCTCCCCCTTCCCATTTTCTGAGGCGGCCGACACCATGACCACCGCACCCGACTTCACCCTTTGCGAACAGCTCATCGTCGCCGCGTCCGAGGCGTGGCGCGGCAATGGCGAACTCGTCGCGACCGGCATCGGCCCCGCGCCGCGCCTCGCCGCCGGCCTCGCCAAGCTGACGCACACCCCCGAACTGATGATGACCGACGGCGAAGCCTATCTGGTCGAAGACCCCGTGCCGCTCGGCGCGCGCGGCTACGACGATCGCAAGGCGGCGGGCTACCTGCCCTTCTCGCGCTTCTTCGACGCCGCGGTGTGGTCGGGCAAGCGCCACGCGATGGTCACGCCGAGCCAGATCGACCGCTTCGGGCAGACGAACATCTCCTACCTCGGCGGCACTTACGATCAGCCGAAGGTGCAGATGCTCGGCGCGCGCGGTTTTCCGGGCAACAGCATCTGCCACATCAATTCGATGTTCGTGCCGGCGCATTCGAAGCGCGTCTTCGTCGAGGGCGAAGTCGATATGGTGTCGAGCGTCGGCTACAATCCCGCGCGCCGTGCCCCCGGCGTCAATTTCAGCCGCGTCGACCTGCGGCTGATCGTCACCGACCTCTGCGTCATGGATTTCGGCGGCAAGGACAATGCGATCCGCGTCGCCATGCTGCACCCCGGCGTGACCTTCGAGCAGGTGCAGGACGCGACCGGCTTCGCGCTCGAAGCCGCAGCCGAGATCAAGACCACCCCCGCCCCGACCGCCGAGCAGCTTGCGATCATCGCGCGGCTCGACCCGCACAGTCTGCGCGCGGGCGTGATCAAGGACAATCCCGCGGGCAAGAGGAGCTGAGCCATGGCCGAGCAGAATGACGGGCTGGTCCCGCCGGTCGACGAAATCCCGGTTTACGAGACCGATACGCCGATCCTCTATGAGGCGGCGGACGGCATTGCGTGGGTGACGCTGAACCGCCCGCAATATCACAATGTCCAGAACAGCCAGATGACCTATGCGCTCGACGACGCCTTTTTCCGCGCCGTCGACGACGATGCGGTCAAGGTCATCGTCCTGAAATCGGACGCCAAGCATTTCAGCGCCGGGCACGACATCGGCACGCCCGGACGCGACTTTCATTCGCCCGTCGAGCGCCGGCTGATGTGGTACGATCATTCGACCAAGGCGGGCGCCGAAAAGGCCTATGCCCGCGAGCATGAGCAATATCTGGGCATGTGCAAAAGGTGGCGGGACATTCCCAAGCCGACCATCGCACAGGTCCACGGCGGCTGCATTGCCGGAGGGCTGATGCTCGCGTGGGTGTGCGACCTGATCATCGCCTCGGACGACGCCTTTTTTCAGGATCCGGTGCTGCAGATGGGCTTCCCGGGGCTCGAATATTTCGCGCATTGTCACGAACTCAACGTTCGGCTGGCCAAGGAATTCCTGTTCCTCGGCGAGCGGATGGGCGCCGAACGCGCGCGCGAAGCCGGGATGGTCAACCGCGTCGTGCCGCGCGCTGACCTCGCGGATGAGGTCAAGCGGATCGCGGAGCGGATCGCGACGCAGCCGCGCCTCGCGCTGCAGCTCGCGAAGCAGGCGTGCAACCATATGGAGACGCTGGCGGGCAAGAATGCCGGGATCGACGCGGCGTTCGGCTATCATCATTTCGCGCACGCCAACAACAGCCTGGTCAAGGGCGACTATATCGCCGGGTTCGACGGCAAGAAGATGGCCGAAGCCAACAAGAAGGACGCGAAGGAAGGCTGATGGCCGACGCGCTCGCCACAATCCTGACCGAACGCCTCGGCTGCCGGCTGCCGGTGATCCAGACCGCGATGGGCTGGATCGCGACGCCGGGGCTGGTGATTGCGTCAAGCGAGGCGGGTGCCTTCGGCTTCCTCGCGGGCGCGGTGATGCAGCCCGCCGAGCTCGAGGCCGCGATCCTTGCGGTCAAGGCGGGCACGAAGCGGCCCTTCGGCGTCAATTTCCACATGTTCCAGCCGGGTGCGGCCGAGATTGTCGAGATCATCCTGAAGCATCGCGACCAGATACGCGCGGTCAGCTTCGGGCGCGGCCCCGATGCGAAGATGATCGGCCGCTTCAAGGATGCGGGCATTCTCTGCGTGCCGACCGTCGGTGCGGTGAAACACGCTCAGAAGATGGTGCAGTTGGGCGTCGACATGGTGACGGTGCAGGGCGGCGAAGGCGGCGGGCATACCGGATCGGTCGCCTCGACGATCCTGCTGCCGCAGGTGCTCGACGCGGTGAAGGTGCCGGTGATCGCCGCGGGCGGTTTCGGCGACGGGCGCGGGCTCGCGGCGGCGCTCGCCTATGGCGCGGTCGGCATCGCGATGGGCACGCGCTTCCTGATGACGCGCGAAAGCCCGATCCCCGACTTGACCAAGGCGCGTTACGTCAGGGCGGGCACCGACGACATCCTTGTTTCGACCAAGGTCGACGGCCTGCCACAGCGGATGATCAAGAACGCGCTGCTCGACCGGATCGAGCGTTCGTCAGGCCTCGGCATCTGGCGCCGCGCAATCGAAAGCGGATTGCAGATGAAGCGCCAGACGGGCGCCTCGTTCGCCGAACTGTTCCGCGCCGCGAAGGGCATGACCAGCCACGGCGGGCTTACCCTGCCGCAGGCGATGATGGCCGCCTCCGCCCCCATGCTGATCCAGAAGGCGGTGGTCGAGGGCGATCCCGATCACGGGCTGATGGCGACCGGCCTCGTCGCCGGGCGGCTCGAAGACCTGCCGAACTGCGCCGACCTCATCGCATCGATCGAAACCGAAGCGCGCGCGCGCCTCGCCGCCCTTTCCTCTTCATCCCAGACAGGGGCCTGACCCATGCCGATCCATACCGAGATCAAGGACCGCATCGCCGAGATCGTCTTCGACGTCCCGCCGGTCAACGCGTTCGACAGCGAAACCTGGAACAGCCTGCCCGCGATCATCCGCGAAGCCGGCAGCAATCCCGACGTCAACGTCGTGCTGATCCGCGCCGCCGAAAGCGCGCGCGGCTTCTGCGGCGGCGTCGACATCAAGGAGATGCAGGCGCATCCCGAGCGGATCACTTTGCTCAACCGCGGCAATTACCTGACCTTCAAGGCGGTGCGCGACTGCGAGGTGCCCGTCGTCGTTGCGGTGCATAAATTCGTGATCGGCGGCGGCATCGGCATCTGCGGCGCGTCGGACACGATCATCGCCGCCGACGACGCCTATTTCTCGCTACCCGAGGTCGATCGCGGCGCGATGGGCGGCGCCTCGCACCTCTCGCGCATGCTGCCGCTGCACAAGGTCCGCGCGGCCTTCTTCACCGGTGGCAATATCCCGGTCGAGGAAGCCTACCGGCTCGGTGCGGTCGAGAAGGTCGTCCCGCGCGAGGCGCTGGTCGAGGAGGCGCGCGCCTTTGCCGGCGTGATCGCGGGCAAGTCGCGCAAGGCGCTGGTGATCGCCAAGGAGGCGCTCAACGGGCTCGAAGCGCGCGACGTCGACCGCGGCTATCGCTGGGAACAGGGCTTCACGCTCGAAATGTATATGCATGAAGACAGCCAGAAATCGCGCGACGCCTTTGTCGAGACGGGCAAGGCGGCCGAATTCTGATGGACCTCGCCTACACAAATGAACAACAGGCCTTCCGCGCCGAGGTGCGCGCGTGGATGGAAGCGAACGTTCCGAAAGAACCGCTCGTTACCCTTGAGCGCGAAGACGGCTATCACCAGCATGTCGAATGGGAGCGCAAGCTCGCCAGCGGCAACTGGGGCATGGTGACGTGGCCCGAGGCTTATGGCGGGCGCGGGCTCGACCTGATCCAGTGGCTGATCTTCGAAGAGGAATATTATCGCGCCGGCGCGCCGCTGCGCGTCAACCAGAACGGCATCTTCCTGCTCGGCCCGACCGTCATGGAGTTCGGCACCGACGAGCAGAAGGCGCGCTTCCTGACCCCGATGGCGAAGGGCGAAGTGATCTGGGCGCAGGCATGGTCCGAACCCAATGCCGGGTCGGATATGGCCGCAATCACGTCCAAGGCGATCCGCGACGGCGACCATTATGTGATCACCGGCCAGAAGACATGGTCGAGCCGCGCGAGCTTCGCCGACTGGGGTTTCGGCCTGTTCCGCACCGACCCCGAATCGAAGCGGCACAAGGGGCTGAGCTTCATCCTGTTCGACCTCAACGCCCCCGGCGTGACGCGCCGCCCGATCCGCCAGCTTCACGGCGATCCGGGCTTTGCCGAGCTGTTCTTCGACGAAGTCCGCGTGCCGGTCGAGAACCGCATCGCCGGCGAAGGCGAAGGCTGGAACGTCGCGATGGCGACCGCAGGGTTCGAGCGCGGGCTGATGCTGCGTTCGCCCGCGCGTTTCCAGGCGGCCGCCGAGCGCCTCGTCAGGCTCTTCCGTCAACACGAGGCCAAGGCCGCACCCGCCGCACGCGAACAAGTGATGCAGGCGTGGATGGATGCGCAGGCCTATGCCTACAACACCTATGCCGTCGCGTCGAAGATCATGGCGGGCGGGCATATCGGCGCCGAGGCGAGCCTCAACAAGATCTTCTGGTCCGAACTCGACCGCGCCGCGCACCGCACCGCGATGCAGCTGCTCGGCGCATCGGCAGAGCTGCGTCATCTCGACGGCCGCGCGCTCAACATGTGGCTCGAAGGCTATATCTTCTCGCTCTCGGGCCCGATCTACGCCGGGTCGAACGAGATCCAGCGCAACATCATCGCCGAGCGTCTGCTCGGCCTGCCGAGGTAAGTCGCCATGGATTTCATGATCACCGAAGATCAGGCGACGCTGACGACAGGCGTGCGCGATTATCTGGCGGGCGTCCACGGACCCGAATTGCTGCGCGCGCTCGATGCCAGCGACAGCCGCCGCTCGGCCGAGGTCTGGCGGGGGCTCGTCGAGATGGGCCTCCCCGGCCTGCTCGTCCCCGAAGCGCAGGGCGGGCTCGGCCTGTCGCTGCTCGACGGCGTGCTGATCGCCGCCGAACTCGGCCGCGCGGGAGTCGCAGAACCGCTCGCCGATACCGCGCTCGTCGCCGCGCCGCTGCTCGCCAAGGCGGGCGGGCAGGACGCGCTGCTCGCTGCGATTGCCGCGGGTGAAGCAAAGGTCGCGCTCCAGCACCCGGTCAATCCGTGGGCAGCCGACCTCGACGGCGCGAGCCACATCCTGTCGGTGAAGGACGGCGCGCTGCTGCTCGCCGACCATGACGGCACCGCCGAATTACTCGATAGCGTCGATCCGCTCCGCCGCCTCTATGCGCCCGTTGCGCCGGCGGGAGCCGAAATCGGATCGGCCGATGCCCTGCTTGACCATGCCGCGCTGATCGCCGCCGCGCAGCTGGTCGGCATCGCCGACGCGATGCTCGAACAGGCGACCGACTATGCGAAGAACCGCAGCCAGTTCGGCCAGCCGATCGGCAGTTTTCAGGCGGTCAAGCATCACCTCGCGACCGCGGTGGTCAAGATCGAGTTCGCCAAGCCCGTGATCCAGCGCGCCGCCGTCGCGCTCGCCGACGGGAGCGCCAGCGCATCGGTGCATGTCAGCCACGCCAAGCTCGCCGCCGCTGACGCCGCATGGGCGATGAGCGAGACCGCGATCCAGACGCACGGCGCGATGGGTTACACCTATGAAGTCGACCTCCATTTCTGGATGAAACGCGCCTGGGCACTGTCCGGCGCGTGGGGCGACCGCGCCTTCCATCTCGCGCGCATCGACGCCGCCGTCATCGGCGGCGCGCTGCCGATCGGCCCCGGCCACAGCTTCGCATAAGGAACAAGAACATGGCTGAAGCCTATATCATCGACGCCGTCCGCACCCCGATCGGGCGCAAGAAGGGCAGCCTCGCCGCCGTCCACCCCGCCGACCTCGCCGCGCACCCGATCAAGGCGCTCGTCGAGCGCACCGGCATCGATGCGCGTCTCGTCGACGATGTCGTCTGGGGCTGCTGCGACACGATCGGCCCGCAGGCGGGCGACATCGGCCGCACCGCGTGGCTCGTCGCAGGGCTTCCCGAGCATGTCCCCGGCACGACGATCGACCGCCAGTGCGGATCGTCGCAGCAGGCGGTGCATTTCGCGGCGCAAGGCGTGATGAGCGGGACGCAGGATCTGGTCGTCGCGGGCGGCAGTCAGGCGATGAATGCGATCCCGATCTCGGCGGCGATGTACGCCGGACAGGCCTATGGCTTCGACAGTCCCTTCATCGGCGCGAAGGGCTGGGACGCGCGCTACGGAACCGAAGAGATCAACCAGATTAAGTCGGCCGAGATGATCGCGAACAAGTGGCAGATCACCCGCGCGGCGATGGAAGAATTCGCCAGTGAATCGCACCGCCGCGCGCAGGCGGCGATCGACAATGGCTGGTTCAGAGCCGAGATCGCGCCCTTCGAAGGGCTGGAGCAGGACGAAACCGTCCGTCCGCAGACGACCCCCGAAGGGCTCGCGACGCTGAAGACCGTCAACGAGGGCGGCGTGATCACCGCCGGCATCGCCAGCCAGAATTGCGACGGCGCCGCCGCGCTGTTGATCGCAAGCGAGGCCGCGGTGAAGGCGCATGGGCTGAAACCTCGCGCGCGTATCCATCACCTGTCGGTGCGTGCCGACAATCCCGTGTGGATGCTCACCGGCCCGATCCCCGCGACGAAATATGCGCTCGAAAAGGCGGGCATGTCGGTCGACGACATCGACCTGTTCGAATGCAACGAAGCCTTCGCAAGCATCCCGATGGCGTGGATGCAGGAACTCGGCGTCCCGCACGAGAAGGTCAATGTCCAAGGCGGCGCGATCGCGCTCGGCCACCCGATCGGCGCCACCGGCGCGCGCCTTATGACCACCTTGCTCGGCGCGCTCGAACGCACCGGCGGCCGCTACGGCCTCCAGACCATGTGCGAAGGCGGCGGCCAGGCCAACGTCACCATCATCGAAAGGCTGTAAGACCCATGGGTATTTGCGACGGACGGACCGTCATCATCACCGGCGCGGCGCGCGGGCTCGGGCGCTCCTACGCGCTCGCCTTCGCCGCCGAGGGCGCCAATGTCGTCGTCAACGACATCGGGACGAGCCTGTCGGGCGAAGGCCGCGACACCTCGGCCGCCGCCGATCTGGTCGCCGAAATCAAGGCGGCGGGCGGCAGCGCGATCGCCAATTATGAAGACGTCACCGACTGGGACGCCGCGAAGCGCATCGTCGACGCCGCGGTCGCGGCGTTCGGCGACCTGCACGTCGTCGTCAACAACGCCGGGATCGTGCGCGATCGCATGTTCGTCTCGGCGACCCCGGAGGAGTGGGACGCGACGATGCACGTCCATCTGCGCGGCCATTTCTGCGTCGCCCGCCACGCGGTCGATTACTGGCGCGCGCAGCAGAAGGCGGGCAACCCCGTCGACGCGCGCATCATCAACACGACCAGCGGCGCGGGGCTGCAGGGCTCGATCGCGCAGGCGGCCTATTCGACCGCAAAGGGCGGGATCGCCGCGCTGACCTTGGTGCAGGCGGCCGAACTGGGTCGCTATGGCATCACCGCCAACGCGCTCGCGCCCGCCGCGCGCACGCGGATGACCGAAGGTGCCTTTGCCGACAAGATGGCGGCGGTCGAGGCCGGTTTCGACGTGCAGGATCCCGACAATATCGCTCCGACCGTCGTCTGGCTGGGTTCGGAGCAGTCGCGCCACGTCACCGGCTGCGTCTTCGAACTCGAAGGCGGCCGCATCACGATCGAGGATGGCTGGAAGCTCGGCCCGACGGTCGACAAGGAGGCCAAATGGGCACCCGCCGATGTCGGCGCGGCGGTCGACAAGCTGCTCGGCGAACGCGCCGAACCGCGCCGGGTCTGGGGCAGCTAGGATGCATTTCGCCTTCACCGACGAACAGGCGATGATCGCCGAAACGGCGAAGGCGTTCTTCGCCAAACAGGCGACGAGCGAACGCACGCGCGCCGCCATGGCACGGACGGGTGTCGACGACGCGCTGTGGCAGGCCTTCACCGCCGAACTCGGTCTCGCCGGGGTCGCGGTGCCCGAGGCCGAGGGCGGTGTCGGGCTCGGCATGGTCGAGCTTGCCATCCTTGCCGAGGAAGCGGGACGGCACGTCGCTGCGCTGCCCCTACTCGCCAGCGTCGGCCTCGCCATCCCCGCGATCCTCGCAGGCGGCAGCGCCGAACAGAAGGCACGCCTCCTCCCGCGCCTCACCGCGGGCGATCTGGTCGCGAGCTTCGCCGAGACCGCACCCGGCACGACGTGGATCGACGGCGCCCTGACCGGAGCGGCATTGCACGTTCCGCACGGCGCGCGCGCCGATCTATTCGTGGTCGCGGTCGGCGAAAACGCAGTCCTTGTCGAACGCGACGCGCCCGGCCTCACCGTCACCCCGCTCACCAGCATGGACCAGACGCGCCCCTATGCGCGGCTCGATTTCGGCGCAGTCGCGGCAGAACCGCTCGCCGACCCCGCCGCCGCGTTCGCCGCCGCGCGCCGCACCGGCGCGCTCGCCATCGCCGCCGATGCCCTGGGCGGCGCGCAGGCCTGTCTCGACCGCACGGTCGCCTATGCGCAGGAGCGCGTCCAGTTCGGCCGTGCGATCGGCAGCTTCCAGGCCGTCAAGCATCGCCTCGCCGACATGATGGTCGCGGTCGAGCAGGCGCGTTCTGCGGTCTATTGGGCCGCGTGCGCGATCGACGAAGGATCGGACGAGGCAGCCTTCGCGGTCCACGCCGCCAAGGCCTTCGCCTGCGACACCTATAGCGACGCCGCCGGCGAGATGATCCAGCTCCATGGCGGCATCGGCTTCACCTGGGAGCATGACGCGCACCTCTATTTCAAGCGCGCGCGCAGCAATCGCGGCCTGCTCGGCACGCCCGACTGGCACCGCGAGCAGATCGCCACCCTCGCCGGACTGGATGACGCCGCATGAAGCTTGGATTTTCTCCCGAAGAAGAGGCTTTCCGCGCCGAAGCCGCGGCATGGCTGAAGGCCGAATTGGGCGGCCCCTTCGCCGATGTCCGCGGGCTCACCAGCCTCACCGAAATGCCCGAACGCCGCCGCGACTGGGAAAAGCGGCTCGGCGAAGCCGGCTGGAGCTGCGTCGGCTGGCCGAAAGCATTCGGCGGCCGCGACGCGACGCTCGCGCAACAGGTCATTTTCGCCGAGGAATATGCGCGCGCCGGCGCGCCGCCGCGGCTCAATCATATCGGCATCGAGCTCGCCGGCCCGACGATCCTCGCCTTCGGAACCGACGAACAGAAAGCACGCTTCCTGCCCAAAATCGCGAAGGGCGAGGAAATCTGGTGTCAGGGCTATTCCGAACCCGGCGCGGGCTCCGACCTCGCCAACGTCCGCACGCGCGCGTGGCGCGAGGGCGATGACTGGGTGATCGAGGGGCAGAAGGTGTGGACCAGCCTCGCGCAATTTTCCAACTGGATCTTCGTCATCGCGCGCAGCGAGGACGGATCGAAGGGCCCGAAGGGGCTGTCCTTCCTGCTCGTTCCCGTCGACCAGCCCGGCGTGACCGTGCGCCCGATCCACCAGATCACCGGCGAGGCCGAGTTCAACGAGACCTTCTTCGACGGCGCGCGCACCGATGCGGCAAACATTCTCGGGGCGCCCGGCGACGGCTGGAAGGTCGCGATGGGACTGCTCGGCTTCGAGCGCGGCGTATCGACGCTCGCGCAGCAGATGGGCTTCCGCAACGAACTCGACGCAGTGATCGCCGCGGCGCGCGCCAATGGCGAGGCGCAGAATCCGATGATCCGTCAGCGCATCGCGCAGGCCGAAATCGGCCTCAGGCTGATGCGTTACGGCGCGCTCCGGATGCTCACCGAAACGCAAGATGGCAAGCTCAACCCCGCCGCGCTCACCTACAAGATCCAATGGGCGACGTGGCGCCGCGACCTTGGCGAACTCGCGATGGACGTGCTCGGGCAGGCGGGCGAGACCATATCGGGCGGCGACTATGCCTTCCCTCCTCTTCCCAACCTGTTTCTCTACAGCCGCGCCGACACGATCTACGGCGGCACCAACGAGATCCAGCGCAACATCATCGCCGAGCGCGCACTCGGCCTCCCGCGCGAACCGCGCGGCGACCTCAAGTAAAGGAACCGAAACGTGGCACGACCCGCCCCCGAATACCCAACCCCGACGGGCCTCCTGAAGGGCAAGACGGTACTGATCACCGCTGCCGCGGGCAGCGGCATCGGCGGCGCGGTTGCCCAGCGCGCGGCTGAGGAAGGCGCGACCCTCTTCCTCTCCGACATGCACGAACGCCGGCTCGGCGAGACCGCCGACCGCATCGCCGCGCTCGGCTTCGCGCGTCCGGGAACGCTTGTGTGCGATGTCACCGACGAGGCGCAGGTGCAGGCGCTCGTCGAGGGCGCGATCGGGGCGATGGGGCATGTCGACGTGCTGATCAACAACGCCGGGCTCGGCGGCGCTGCGCCGGTCGTCGAAATGACCGACGACCAGTGGAACAAGGTGCTCGACGTGACCTTGACCAGCGTCTTTCGCATGACACGCGCGATGCTGCCGCACATGTACGAGCGCCAGAAGGGTGCGATCGTCAACAACGCCTCGGTGCTCGGCTGGCGCGCGCAGAAATTGCAGGCGCATTATGCCGCGGCCAAGGCCGGGGTGATGGCCTTCACGCGCTGCTCTGCGCTCGAAGCGGCCGAACAGGGTGTCCGCATCAACGCCGTATCGCCCAGCCTTGCGATGCACGCCTCGCTGTCGAAGGTGACGCCGCCGGGCCTGCTCGAAGAGCTGACCGAAAAGGAAGCCTTCGGCCGCTATGCCGAGCCGTGGGAAGTGGCGAACGTCATGCTGTTCCTCGCGAGCGATCTCTCCTCCTATATGGCCGGAGAAGTCATCGCCGTATCGAGCCAACAGGCATGAGCGCGCGCATCTTCGAAACGCCCGCAGCGCTGCTGGCGGCCGTCGGAGAGCGTTTCGGGCCGACCGACTGGGTGGCGATCGAGCAAGACCGTATCGACCTGTTCGCGCAGGCGACCGACGATCATCAGTGGATCCACGTCGACCCCGCGCGCGCCAAGGACGGCCCGTTCGGCGGCACGATTGCGCATGGCTATCTCACGATGAGCCTCGTCAACCGTTTCCTCCCCGACCTCATCGAGGTGCGCGGCGTTTCGATGGGGATCAACATCGGCACCGACAATCTGCGCTTCCTGAACCCCGTCCGGTCAGGCAGCCGCATCCGCGGCGTCGGCGAACTGGTCAGGGCCGAGGAAGCCAGGGGCGGCGTGCAGGCCGTGGTCCGCGTGACGGTCGAGATCGAGGGTGAAGAGAAGTCCGCCTGCGTCGTGGATACGATCAGCCGCTTTTATCCGGAGGCGTGACGCGCCCTTGGCATGGGGAGCGGTCCTTCCTAACCGCAGGACACGTTTTCAAATTTTTTGGTGCTAGCGCGAAAGCGCAACCAGATCACCGAACACCCGCCGTCCACGATAATCGGCATTTGATCCCAAGAAAGCAACATCTTCGCAGGCCTTCCCCCCTTTTCATAGATTGCCTGCACGAGATCAGGATCGTTCTCGGAAAAGGAATAATATCTGCGATACTGATTCAACGGCGAAGCCCCTTTCGGGAGGCTTACCCTCGCTTCGATCGATAGCATGAGGCGATCGGAACTCGATACATGGTGAGCGCAACCAGCCAAGATCAACAGAAGGGGAATCGTTAGGAGAAGGCGCATCAAGAATTTCTAGTGCTCATCTCTCTTGCCCGCAACCGGTCGAAACCGGCCACCCGATCATCCCCGCAGCAAAAACTTCTGCACCTTACCCGCCGCATTCATCGGCAACGCGTCGCGTATCTCCACCCGGCGCGGGACCTTGTAGTTCGCCATATTGTCTCGGCACCAGCCGATGATCTCCTCCGCCGATGCCGCCGCGCCGGGGCGTAGCACGACGAACGCCATCGGCACCTCTCCCAACCGTGCGTCGGGCACCCCGATCACCGCCGATTGCAGAACCCCGGGATGCGCGGCAAGCAGCCCCTCGATCTCGGCCGGATAGGCGTTGAAGCCGCCGACGATGAAGATGTCCTTCGCGCGGTCGGTGATCTTCACATTACCGCGCGCGTCGCGCACCGCGATGTCGCCGGTGCGGAGCCAGCCGTCGGCGTCGATCGCCGCCGCGGTGGCGCCGGGATCGTTGAAATAGCCGCGCATCACATTGGGGCCGCGCACCAGCAGCTCGCCCGCTTCACCGGTCGCGACATCGGCCCCGTCGCGATCGACGAGCCGGACCTCGATGCCGGCGAGCGGCCGCCCGGCGGTGTTCGCAACGGTCTCAGCATCGTCGCCCGCGCTGCACATCGTCACGACGCCGCACGTCTCGGTCAACCCATAGGCGGTGAGCACGATATCGATGCCGAGCTTGCCGCGCATCTCCTCGATCAGCGTCACCGGAACCGATGCCGCGCCGGTGATCGACACACGCAGCGAGGACAGGTCATGGGTTTCATAGGGTCCGGCGAGCAGGCTCTGGAAAATGGTCGGCGGCCCCGGCAGCAGCGTCACGCGTTCGGCTTCGATCCGCTTGAGCACTTTTTCGGTATCGAACACCGCATGCGGCAACACCGTCGCCCCGTGCATCAGCGCGACGAGCCATCCCGCCTTGTAGCCGAAGCTGTGGAAGAAGGGGTTGATGATCAGGAAATTGTCATCGGGCCCATAGCCGAGCCCGCCGCCATAGGCGCGGTAGAGCCGGACATTCTGGCCGTGCGTCGTCACCGCACCCTTGGGATTGCCCGTCGTGCCCGAGGTGAAGAGGATGTCGCAGACATCATTTTCGCCCAGCGCGTCGAGCCGATCCGCGACGGCCTCTTCGGCAACATTCCCGCCATGCTCCAGAAACGCCTGCCACGGCTGACCGCCCGCTTCGCCGTCGAGCAGCACGATCCCGGCGAGATCGGGCAATTCTTCGTCCGCGATCAGCGCCGGATAGGCGGTGCCGAGAAATTCGGCGACGGTCAGCAACAGCTTCGCCCCGCTCGCGCGCAAGATATATCCGGCCTCGCGCCCCTTGAGCCGGGTGTTGAGCGGCACGATCGCCGCGCCCGCCGCCTGCGCGCCGATCGCCGCGACGATCCACTCCACCGAGTTGGGCGCCCATATCGCGACGCGGTCGCCCGCCGACACGCCCGCGGCGATGAAAGCCCGGGCGCTGTCGCCGATCAGCGATGGCAGATCGTCATAGGTTACGGTCCGGCCATCCTCGCCGCGGATCGCGACGCGATCGGCATAGACCGCCGCGGCTTCAAGGATCATGTGCGGGATCGTCGTCTTCGGTTCGGACACGGCCATCGTCTCTCCGTTCGGGCGTGCATCGCGCGCGCCTTTTTCGCATCTGTTCCGGTGACGCGCCACGCCCCGCGCCACAACCCCTATTCGGGGGCTCCGGTATCGATGTTGCCGCGCCAAGGACGCGGCCTATAGAGGGAGGAGCGACGGAACGGGGGAATGGAGTCGGAATGCCCAGCTACAAGCCTGTTGCCGACGTCGACGAGCTGGTGACGCTGATTTACCGCGGCGCGCTCGAGGAGACGCCCTGGCAGAGCTTCCTCGAAGCGCTCAACCGGCGGATGCAGCGTCAGAGCGCCGCGATCACGCTGCGGCTGAGTCGTCCCGGCATGCCGCCCTTCATCATCTGGGCACCGCCGCCTCCGATCGCCGAACAGGACGCGCGCCGTATCCACCGCATCCATGCCGAACTCGGCGATCTCGACCCGCTGCGCAACGCGCTCGCGCGGCCCGGCGACATCTACCGGCTCAGCGAGATCGTCGCCGCCGAAGCCCTCCACGCCAGCCGCTTTTATGCCGAAATATTGCAGCCCTATGGCATCGAATATCAGCTTGGCATGTATATTTCCGAACCCGGCGGGTGGGAGGGTAATGTCGGACTGACCGACGGCCCCGACGGCGAGGATTTTTCCGACGACGACAAGGCGATGCTGATCGCGCTGCGCCCGCATCTCGAACTTTCGCTCGCGCTTTTCGCCCGGCTCCGGCGCGAGGAGACCGAGGTGCAAGTAATGATCGACACGCTCGACCGGCTGACGCTCTGCACCTTCATCCTCGACGGCGCGGGACGCATCCTTCGCAGCAACAGCGCCGGCCGCACGCTCGCGCGGGCGAACAAGGGCCTGCGCACCGCGGGCGAGCGGCTCGCGCTCGCAAACCAGTCGGGCAACGCCCAGCTCCAGAAACTGATCGGCAATGCCGTCGCCGCGCACCGCGACGGCGGCAGCTTCGCCGAGGGGCTGCGCGTCGAGGCCGATTTCGACGGGCATCTCGGCATCCTCGTCCGCTCGATCGAGGCGCGATCGCACTATGGCAATGAAGCGGGCCCGGCCGCCGTCGTCTATGTCTCGGGGCTCGACAACAGCCAGCCGCTCGAAGGGCTCGTCGCGCAGATTTTCGACCTGACCCCGTCGGAAGCACAGCTTGCCGCGCTGCTCGCATCGGGCCTCAGCCTGTCGGAAGCGGCGGAAAAGCTGGAGTTTACCGAAAACACCGTGCGCAGCTATTGCAAGACGATCCTCAGCAAAACCGGCGTCGGGCGTCAAGCCGACCTCGTCCGCCTGATCCTGCGCAGCGTCGCGGTTCTCGGCTGATCGCCATCTAGTCCAATTGGGCGATGCGGCGCGGTGCCGCGACCCTAAGCTCGCCGACAGCCCCCGACCGGGCGCAAGAGGAGAGCGAGCAAGACCATGGCGACCAACGCGGATACGATCGCCTTTCGCAACGCACTGGGGTCCTTCGCCACCGGGGTGACGATCGTCACCACGCGCGACGCGGCTGGGCAGGATTGCGGCCTGACCGCGAACAGCTTCAACTCGGTATCGCTCGATCCGCCGATGGTGCTGTGGAGCCTCGCGCGCTCTTCGCTGAGCATGGAGGCCTTTCGCGACGCCGAATATTTCGCGGTGCACATCCTTGCCGCCGATCAGGAGCCGCTGTCCAACGGCTTCGCCAAGCGCGGCGCGGACAAGTTCGCCGGGCTCGCGCCCGATCGCGGCGCGGGCGACGTGCCGCTGCTCGCTGGATGCGCCGCCCGCTTCGAGTGCCGGACCGCCTATCAATATGAAGGCGGCGATCATGTCATCTTCGTCGGCGAGGTAATCGCCTTCGACCATAACGACCGCGCCCCCCTGCTCTTCCACGGTGGCCGCTATGCGCTGGCCGCGCGCCGCGCCGCGGCGCTGACCGCGAGCGACGCCGGCGATGCCGACGCGCCGGGAAGTTTCGGCGAGGATTTTCTCGGCTATCTGCTCGGTCGCGCGCATTTCCAGCTTTACGGGCGGATGCAGGACAGCCTCGCCCGCCACCGGCTCGACGCCGCCGACCATTTCGTCGTTACGATCCTCGGCATTCGCGACGGGCGCACGATGTCCGAAATCGGCGAGATGATCGGGTTTACCGGGGCACGCATCACCGCCGATCAGGTCGCCTCGCTCGCCGCGCGCGGCCTTGTCCGCTCCGATCCGGCGACCGCCCAATTGTGGCTGACCGACAACGGACGCCGGACGATGATCGAACTCGCCGCGGCGGCCAAGGCGGCCGAAGAAGAGGCGCTTGGCGCCTTCGACGATAATGAGACGGCGCTGCTCAAACATCTTCTCAAGCACGTCATCCGCCACACCGATCCCGGCCTGCCCGATCCGTGGGCCGCGAACCGCGAAGCCAACTGAAGGGCAATTCATGGAAAAGATCATCTATGCGCTGTGGAAAGACCCCGCCGAGGCCCGCGAAGTTTTCAATGCCCGCCTGCTCGAGGAAATCGCCCCGAAGCTTTCGGACGCGGCGCATGCGCTGCGGATCAACCTCCAGGACGATGCCGTCGCATCGGGCAACTCGCCGCGCCTCGCTTCGATCCGGCCGCAGATGGAAGCGGTGATCCAGCTATGGGTCGACAGCGCCAGTGATGCGTCGCGCGCCGGCATCGATGCGATCGTCGCCGACGCTGCACCGCGCTACGCGGCCTGGTTGGTCAGCGAATCGACGGCCCTGCCGAACCGGCTGCACCCGCCCGTTCCCGGCACGCGCACCGAAGGCTTCTCGCAGATCGTCTTTCTCGGCCTGCCGCCGCGCCTGAGCTGGCCGGCGTGGCGCGACATCTGGGAACGCCAGCATACCGAGGTCGCGGTCGATACGCAGGCCAATTTCGAATATGTCCAGAATCTGGTGGTTCGCCCGCTGACCTATGGCGCCCCGGCCTTTGCCGCGATGGTCGAGGAATGTTTTCCCGCCGCCGCGCTCCACGACGAAGCCGTCTATTTCGACGCGGTGGGCGACGCGGCCCGGCTCGCCGAAAATCAGCGGCTGATGATGGAAAGCTGCGCGCGCTTCATCGATTTCGACCGGATCGACTGCATCCCGACGAGCCAATATGATTTCGCGCGCTTCGGCGGCTGAACAACGAAAAGGCAGGAGAGCCCCGATGACGAACCGCACCGAAGACCCGCTGGCCTATGTCGACCCCGATGCGATCGTCCGTTCCGAACGCGTCGAGATCGCGGCGCCCGCGGAGCTGGTCTGGGACATCCTTATCGACCTGCCGCGCTACGGCGAATGGAACCCCTTCTGCATCGCGGCGGAATCGACGCTCGAAATGGGCGCGTCGGTGCATATGACGCTGAAAAGCTATATCGAAGAGGGCGTGACCTTCCCCAATTGCGAATATGTCTGCGCCTTCGAACCCAGCCGCCTGCTGTCGTGGGCGCTGCCGCACGACGACGCCTGGCCCTACCCGGCACGCCGCGACCAGATCATCGAGGCGCTGGGCGACGCGCGTTGCGCCTATCATTCGACCGACGCCTTTCTGGGGCCGAACGGCATCCATGTGATGCGCTTTGCTGGCCCCTGGGTGAAGCGCGCCTTCGACGACACGGCACTGGCGCTCAAGGCGCGCGCCGAGGCGATGCACGCCGCAGCTTAGCCCGACGCACAGCGGGCGTTATCACTGCGACAATGACCGCATTCGACCGATTGCGGACGTTCGCATTTGGCGCGATGATGCGACCAACCCGAGGGAGCAGGCGATGGCGAGTTATGGCGTTCGTGTAGCTACCGCCTTGGCCCAAGCGGCCTTGGCAACTGTGATCGGTGCGCTGATCTACACGTTTTGGAATATGCACTCGATACTGTTTGGCAGAGATTTTCTTCTATGGTTCGTGTTCGTAATGGGAACGACGACGCCGGTTGCCGTCGCGGGGGTAGTCTTGGGCGGTTTGCGGTCGATCTCGGGTCAGCAGCGAGCGCCAGTTGCGGGCCTTACGTGCTTGTGCGGAGTAGTCGCGAGCATCTATCTTTTTGAGTATTACATGACCGCGGTATCCCCCGCCACGATTTGGTCGAGAGCGGCCCTCCTCCCGGCATCAAGTTTCATTTCCGGATTTTCCTTGGCGCTGCTCCGATGGCCAAATTTTGAACAACACAAAAAGGGCATTGTTCCTGGATCCGCATAGCGTCCGCTTCACGCCAAAGCGAACGCCGAATTCGGCTTTGCTGAATATGCCAAAAAACAGCCGGATGCCGATCGCTCGGCACCCGGCTTTTCAGTTTCACCCGAAACGGGTCAGGTCAGAATTTGAATCCGACCTCGATGCCATAGCTGCGCGGGTCGCCGTACATCACGCCGGCGAAACCCAGCGAACCGAAGTCGATGCCCGAAAGCATATACTCTTCCTTGGTCAGGTTGCGGCCCCACACCGCGATCGAGGCCTTCGCGCCGCCGACATCGATGTCGGAGATCGCCAGCCGTGCGTTGAGCAGCCCGACGCCGCCGTCGGCGATCGCGTCGTTGAACGGATTGACCGGGTGCCAATAGACCTTGCTGCGATAGTTCCAGTCGGCGCGCGCGGTGAGCGTGCCGAAATTGCCGAGCGCGGTTTCATATTGCGCGCCGACATTCGCGGTCGTCGCGGCCGAATATTGGAACTTCGCAACCTTCGAAATGTCAGCGGCGACGCCCGTCATCGGATCGACAAACAGGAACTTCTTGTACTTGCGGTCGGTGTAGCCGAACGAGCCGTCGACGGTAAAACCGTCGAAGAGCCGCGCCTGAAGCTCGGCCTCGATACCCGTATAGGTCGCCTTCGCGGCGTTGACCGTGGTGCTCGCGGCGCCGCCGGTACCCGCAAGGAATTGCTGCACCTGCAGATCGTCGTAGATCGCGTGGAAGGCCGCAACATTGAAGCGGACGCGGCGGTCGAACAGCTCGCTCTTGAAGCCGATCTCGTAGGAGGTCAGATCCTCGGGATCGAAGCCGTTATTGTCCGCGGCGCGCGAGTTGAACCCACCTGCCTTATAGCCCGTGCTCGCACGGACATAGGTCATGATGTCGTCGCTCCAGTCGTAGGAGATGTTCGCCAGCCAGTTGAGCCGGCTGAACTTGCGCGTCAGGTCTCGCGGCGCCGGGGGCATCGGCGCGGCCTGGATCAGATGCTTCTTGTCCTCGGTATAGCGCAGCCCGCCGGTGATCGTTAGCCGGCTGTCGAGCGCCGCAGGTTTCCAGGTGAGCTGGCTGAACGCCGCCATCGATTTCGAGATATGGCGATAGGACAGCAGCGTATCGAGATTGACGCCGAAGCTGTTCAGATTGACCCCCGGTGCGATCGGGATCGGCACCGGTGACGGGAGGACGAGCGTGAAGCCCTGCGGATTGACCTCGGTCGCGCGCTCGCGGAAATAATAGGCACCGAGCACATAGTCGAACTCGTCGCCGATCGATCCGATCAGGTTGAATTCCTGGCTGAACTGCTTCTGGTGCCGTTCGTTGCCGGTGTGGAACAGGTCGATCGGGCCCACGCCCTGCGGGATGAAGGCATTGGGCGGCACGAGGATGGCGGGGCTGACGAGGAAGCCCACCAGCCCGCCATTGCCGTCGAGGTCCGAGCTGTCGCTGACATTGTCCCACTTGCGATAGCCGGTGATCGACCGCAGCGTCGCGTCGCCGATTTCCCAATTGATCGTCAGCGCATGGCCCTGCACCTTGTCGTGCGCGTTGCCGTCATTGTCGAGGCGGATCTGCGACAGCCGGTCCTGCGACACCTGCGGCGCCGTGCCGCCGAGCGCCGGCGAAGCGTTCAGATAGTCGAGGATATCCTGGCGCACCGCGCGCAGCTGGAACGCATTGGCGCGGCCGTTGCGATCGCTCGAATCGAAGACATAGTCGACGGTGAAGCCGGTGCCCTTGTCGAAGCGCACCGCGGCGCGCACGGCGTCGGTGTTGCGGGCGCCGGGATCGCGTTTGTCCGACGGTTCGAGCAGATTGTCGACCGTGCCGTCGCGCTGGCTGTGATAATAGCCTAGCTTGAGCGCTAGGCCTGTGTCGCCGAGTTCGCCCGTATCGATCAGCGCCTTGACCATCCGCTCGTCGAACTTGCCGAAGCCGACCTGCAGCTTGCCGCCGAAATCCTTCGACGGTTTGGCCGAGATGAGGTTGACCGCGCCGCCCGTCGTGTTGCGCCCGTAAAGCGTGCCCTGCGGCCCACGCAGCACCTCGACGCGCTCGAGGTCCATCATGTCGAACAGCGCGCCCGCTGAACGACCAACGATGACGCCGTCGACATAAAGGCCGACCGCGGGATCGGCGGTGAGGATCGGATCGTTGTCGACGATGCCGCGGATCGCGATCGAGGGATTGGCGGTCGCCGACGGGGTTTCGGTGATGATCAGGTTGGGTGCTGCGCTGCCCAGCGCCGCGACGCTGGTGATCCCGCGCTGCTCGATCATCTCGGCGTTGATCGCGCTGATCGCGAGCGGGGTGTCCTGCAGGCTTTCGGAACGCTTCTGCGCGGTGACGATGATCTCGTCGAGGCCGCCCGATGCCGTCTGTTCGGCGGCAGGCGCCGCCTCTTGCGCATGCGCGGCATTCGCCATCCAGGGCGCGATCAACGCAACGACGGCCAACTGCGCGCGAAGATGTGTGCGGTGCTTCATCTGTCCCATCCCTCTTTCTGTCAATTGCGGCGTATGATGCGCAATTTATGGGTCGAATATCACGACATGCGTAACATAGGCAACATATAACTACGCAAGAGGGCAATTCCCTACCCCCTTTTGGTGGTAGGTGCGCGAACGAAAAAAGGGGCGGCAAAGCCGCCCCAGTCGGTCCATGCGTCGCCCCATGGAAAATCGTTCAAATTCCGGGCTGTTCCTTCGGGATATGGACCCTCAGCCCGTCCAGCTCCTCGGTAATATGGATCTGGCAGCTCAGCCGGCTGGTCGGCCTGACCTCGATAAAATCGGCGAGCGCATCGAGCATCTCGGCCTCGTCGTCGCCCGGCGGGCCGACGCGCGCCGCCCAGTCGTCATCGACATAGACGTGACAGGTGGCGCACTGGCGTACGCCGCCGCACAGCGCGTCGATGCCGTCGACAAGGTTGCCGATCGCAAGGTGCATCACCGCCATGCCCTCGAAATTCGTGCAGGTCTTTTCGCCGCCGTCAGGCTGGACATAGGTGACGCGTGCCATCAGTTTGCGTCCTTCGCGTGCATCGGGCATCCGGCGGCGGCGGCGCGCGCCGCGATATCGGCCGCGGGCCGGTCCGGGATCGCGCGGCGGCGATAACGCACGCGGCACGGCTGCTCGGGCCAATAGGTGCCCGCGCCGGCGATCGGGCGTGGTTCGTCGATCAAATCAATGTCGTAACGCTGGAGCAGGACTGCGATCACGACCTTCATCTCCATGCGCGCAAAATTCACCCCGGCGCAGCGATGCATGCCGCCGCCGAAACCGATCAGGCTGTTCGACTCGACCTTCGCGTCGGCGCGCTCGGTGTCGAAGCGTTCGGGCAGATAGTCGTCGGGGCGGTCGAAAATCTCGCTCATCCGGTGGCTGACCGACGGTGCGAGCAGGATCCAGTCGTCCTTGCGGATCTGATAGCCCTCACGCTCGAAATCGCTCGCCGCCTTGCGGATCATCGTGAAGGCAACCGGGTGCAGCCGCTCGGTCTCGCGCAGCGCAAGATCCATCTTCTGCATCGCGATCGCCTGTTCCCAGCTCAAATCGGCGCCCGACGACGAGCCGAGGAGGTCGCCAATCTCGTCGCGCAGCACCGCCTGATAGCCCTTGTTCTGCAGGATATCGATCAGCGCCCAGCTCACCTGCCCCGCGGTCGTCTCGTGCCCCGCCCAGACGAGCAGCAGGATCATGTGGATGATCAGTTCGTCGGGGATCGGGGTGCCGTCGGGATAGGTCGAGGCGACGATATCCTGGAAGAAGTCGGCGGGTTCGACCGGATGTGCGCGGCGCTGCGCGATCCATTGCCCGAGGATGCGGTGCAGCTTCTTCTTCGCGGCCTGACTGCGGCGCATCTTCTTCGTCGGCAGCCACAGCGGCAGGACGAACTCCATGCCGCCCGAGAAATCGCGGAACAGTTCGAAAAACTCGTGGCCGAGCTTTTCCTTGAAGTCGCGTCCCATGAAGGCATGCGCCGCGATATCCATCACCACCGGCCCCAGCGTCTGGATCAGGTCGAATTCGCCGCTGTCGCCGAGCCGGTCGCACAGTGCGATCGCCTCCTCGGCCATCACCGGCACATAATTCTTCATCGCCGACGCCTTGAAGCGCGGCATGATCACCGCACGCTGGCGCAGATATTCCTCCATCTCGGCGAAGGAATAGAAATCGGGCGAGAACATCTTGTGAAAGAAGGGCATCGATTCGCGAATCGACAGCAATTTGTCGGTTTCCTGAAAGACGAAGCGATTGTTGTCGGGACCAAGCATCACGACCATGTTCCGCCCGCCCATGCGGAAGGAATAGATCGGGCCATGGTCCTGATACCCCTTGCGCAGCAGACCGACGGGGTCCTTGAAGAAGCTGGTCAGGTGGCCGAGGAACGGCACCCCTCCATTCATTGCGGGCGGGTTCATCGCTATGGCCGACATGCTGATCTCCTCTCGACGCCGTCTTCGCGGCCGAACGGGAGGGATCATCGCGCGCGGGCGGCGGGTCGCCGAGCGCGTCGCGCTCGAATAGCGAATTTCAATCCTCGAAGGATCGATTTTTGCGCCTCTCGGTGCCGAGCGAGCCCGACCCGACGTCGCGCGCGACCATCGGCAGCGGAATCGGGGTCGAGGCGATCAGCAGCCCGACGTTGGTCTTGATCGCGGGCGGCAGCGGCGCGTCGCGTGCGACGAGGTCGCGGACCTCGCGGAACAGGCTGGCGAGCCGCCGTTCGAGCAGCGCCCGCGACGCGTCCGACAGCTCGCCGATCTCGAACTCCCAGATCGATCCCGGCGCCGAGAAGTCATATTGCAGGAACTCCTCCTTCACCCGCCGGTCGAAAAAGCGCCGCATCGGCCCGCCGCGCCGCCAGCCGATGCTGCGCGCGGTCATCAGGCGGATGACATTGCCGGGAAGGAGCTGGATGAGCCCGATCCGTTCGAGCTTCATCAGCGCGGGGATGAGCTGGGTCTGGTCGATCGCATAGTCGGCCGCGATCCGGTCGACGGTCCAGCCGCCGAGCGCGAGGTGGAAGCAGAAGAGCGCGAGCGGCTCGTCGACGAGCGCCTGTTCCTGCGCATCGGTCAAGGTCGCCGGCAAGGCGGGCCGCATCTCGTCGGCCACGCGCGCGAGCGCGAGGAAATCGATCCCCGCCAGTTCGCAAACCTCGTCGATCCGCGCGAGGGTGAAGCTGCGCTGAGCAAAGGTGCGCCGCACGCTCGCATGGCTGATACCCAGCGCATCGGCGACATCGGCATACGTCATCCCGCGCTCCTTCAGCACGCGCTTCAACGCCTCGACCAGATAGACGCTTTGCATGTGCGGGGGCGCGGGTGCCGTCATCGGCTGCTTATCACCCTAAAGGATCGATGCCTCAAGCGCGCAGAAGCTGTGGCAGAGCCGCGCGTCGACGATGCGTTCGGGGCATTCGGGGTCGAACCAGCGGTCGACCCGCGCCCAATGATAGGGGTGGAGCATATAGGGACCGAGCAGGCCTTCGACGCCGGCATATTCCTGCTCCCAGACATGCGTCCAGCGGCGCTCGCCGATCGCCGCATCGGTGCGGCTGAGCTGCCAGTTACGGATCGCGGGGATGTAATGCGGCATCATCCGCGTTTCGGCCTCGAACTCGGCAACGGTTTCGGGATCGCGGCCATCGTCGACGCTGAGCAGCAGCACCCGATAGACGCCGTTCGCAATGTCGGGGTGGTGCTTGCCACCCGGTGCGCCCTGATAATCGGCGCCGTCGACGGCGTTCCCGGCCAGCAGCGGCGCAAGCGCCGCGCCGAACGCGTCGCGCTGTTCCATGCTGTCGAACGCGAAATGCGCGAGCAGGTCGCCGCCGAAATGGCTGCCCGGCAGGGTCGGCGCGACGAGCGTGCGACAGGCTTCATGCGTCTGTGCGAGAGCGCGCAATTCGTCCGCGAGCGGTGTCAGTCGCGCGGGGTCGGCGAGCGTGACGAGACGGGTCAGCTTAAACATCGCACAATCCCTCGATATCGGCGGGTTCGGCCGCGAAGAAGCGGCGGCGGCTGACCGCGCGCACATCGGCCTCGGCCCACCAAGCGGCGACCGCGGGATCGTTGCCCCCGACAAAGCGCATCTGCCACCAGCCACCCGTGTCGGCGATCGACCAGCGGAAGGTCAGCGTATTGGATTGGTCGTCGAGCCACATCGGCGGGCTGACGAGGACCTGTTCAAGGTGCATGCCGCGCTCGCGCGCGCCGGGCGCATAGCGTGCCAGATAATCCTCGAGCAGCGCCTTGCCTTCGCCCGGCTTCGCGACGATCTCGTCGATCGCGTGGATCATCCGCCGCTCACCCTGCGTCATGGTCGGCCACGTCGAGGATGATCTTGCCACGGACATGCTGCGCCTCGACCCGCCGGTGCGCCTCGGCCGCCTCACCGAGCGGCAGTGCCTCGATCGCCGGAGGCTTCACGCCCCGCGTAGCGCAGAGCGCGGCAAGCCCCTTCAGATGGTCGGGCAACCGCGCGACCGCGACCATGTTCGACAGGATGGCAATGTCCTGCGCCGCGGCTTCTGCAACCAGTGCGTCGTCCGCGCGCGACACGAGCGTCTCGATCTCGACATAACGGCCGCCCGGCGCGACGATGTCGAGCGCGGCGGGGAGCAGCGTATCGAGCCCCACCGCATCGAGCACCAGATCGACGCCGTCGGGCGCCCATTGACGAATCTGACCCGCGACATCGCCACCGCGATAGTCGATCGCGAGCTCGGCGCCGAGTCCGCGGACATAGACCTGGTTGTCCGCACCGCACGTCACCGCGACGCGCGCGCCAAGCGCTTTCGCTACCTGGATGCCGATGCTGCCGACCCCGCCCGCGCCGCCGTTGATCAGCACCGACTGGCCCGCGCGCAATTCGCCGGCGTCGGCGATCCCGCCATAAGCCGTGGTGCCCGCGACCGGCAGCGCCGCCGCCTGCGCAAAACTCCACCCCGGCGGCAACGGCGCGAGAAAGGCGGTGTCGGCGATACAATATTCGGCGTAGGAGCCGTCGAGGCCCTGCCCCTGCCGCGACATGCCGAAGACGCGGTCGCCGGGCCGGAACGCATCAACGCCCTCGCCCGTCGCCTCGACGATGCCCGCGAGATCGAAGCCGAGCACGAACGGAAAATGATAGTCGATATAGGCGGAGAGCTTGCCCTCGCGCGTCTTCCAGTCGGCGGGATTCACCCCCGCGCAGACGACGCGCACGAGCACCTCGCCCGGCCCGGGTTCGGGCGTCGGCACGTCACCCCAGTGCAGCACTTCCGCGCCGCCGAAGCCATCGATCACCATCGCGCGCATATCGCTTCCTCCTACATCCTCAGCGCCGGAAGCTGAGCGTCACCGAATAACGGCGCGGATCGTTGAAATAGCCCTCGACGAAGCCGAAGCTGGTCGATGCGTCGTAACCCGCGGTCAGCACGCGCTTGTCGGTGATGTTGTCAACCGCGAGGCGGAGCGACAGCCCGCGCGCGGGCAGCGTAAATTCAGCGCTCGCGTTGAGGATCGCATGGTCGGGCGCGCGCAGGATCGGCGTATTTTCGACGTCGATATAGGTGAGGCTGCGATAGGCGGCGTCGAGGCGGAAGCTCGCGTCGATCGCGTCCGATACGGCGGTCGAATAGACGATGCTGCCGCTCGCGGTCAGGTCGGGTGCCTGCTTCGGATTGCGGAAGCTGACGTCGGTCGGAACGCCGCCGATCACCGACGTGTAGCGCAGATATTTGGCATCGAGATAGCCAAACGAACCGCTGAGGCGCAGGCCGCGCGAAACGCGGATGTCGGTTTCGACCTCGATCCCCTGAATCCGCGACTTGCCCGCATTGTCGGTGCGCACGACGATCAGGCCGGTGGTCGGGCTGACCGTCGAGACGAGCAGTTGCTGGTCGGTGTAATCGTTGCGGAAGGCCGAAACATTGAGCGTCACGCGCCCGCCGAGCACCGTTTTGAGACCCGCCTCATACGCGTTCAGATATTCGGGATCGTAAGCGCCGATCTCCTCGACCGAGGTCGGCCGACCGTTGAAGCCGCCGCTGCGGAAGCCGCGCGAGAAAGAGACATAGCCGAGGACGTCGGGCGTGAATTTATACGCGAGCGACGCGCGCGGCGTGAACGCCTTCCAGTCCTCGACGAGGCGGTAAGAGGGCAACCCCGCAAGCAGCGGCTGATGGCTGTAAATCCGGGTCGCGCTCTGCCGGAATGCCTTCTTCTCCCACGTATAGCGCGCGCCGAGTTCGAGCGTCAGCGCATCGGTGATGTCGAAGGTCGAATTGCCGAACAGCGCATAGTTGGTCGTCGTCTGGCGGTTCGCGAAATCGATGTTGAAATCGAGCGCGGTCGCGAGCGCCGGGTCGAACCCTGCCCCGATCAGCGCGGGATAGAGCCCGTCGGCGACGATCAGCCGCGTGTCGTCGCGCGTCCTTTCGCGAAACGCATAGGCGCCGAGCAGCAGCGTGCCGCGATCGCCGAACAGCTCGGTCGAATATTGCAGCTCCTGCGACAGCTGGCGGGCGCTTTCGTCGTGGATGTCACCGGCGTAATTGACGGCCGCAGAGGCATCGCCATCGCGGCCGAAGATCGCATGGACCCAGCGATACGCGCTGATCGATTTCAGCGTTCCCGCTCCCGCATCGACCGACAAGGTCAGCGTCGCGTTGGCCGCGTCGGTGTCGTCGCGGTTGAGCGCGGCGGTCGTGTCGGTGCGCTTTATGCTGCCCGGCGCGGTGCAGCAGGCGCCGAGGAAGGCCGACTGAAGGCCAGAGAAGAAGGTCGGCGTGAAGGCGAGCATCGCGTGCGGCGTGCTGTTCTGGCGCCGCCGCAGGCCGTCGACCGTCAGCACCATGTCGACCGGCGACGCATCGTAACGGAACGAGACGCGCCCCGCCTGGACGTTGCGATTGCCCAGATTCTTGCCCGAGGGCACCTTCTGCCAGCCCTCGCCCCATTCGCCGAGCGCGGCGACGCCGATCGACAGCGTGTCGGTCAGCCCCGCCTCGACATTGGCGCGGAGGCGCAGGTCGTTGAACGAACCATAGCGGACGTCGCCTTCGAGGCGGGTGCCGCCCGGCACGCGCGACACGACGTTGATCGCGCCGCCGATCGTGTTCTTGCCGAACAGCGAGCCTTGCGGTCCGCGCAGCACCTCGATCCGGTCGATGCCGAGCAGTTCGGTCGTCGCGCCGAAGCTGCGCGCGACATAGACGCCGTCGATATAGAGCGCGACCGCGGGGTCGGAGGTGATGATGAAGTCATTCTCGCCAACGCCGCGGATGAACGCCGATACGCCGCCGCTGTTGCCGCCCTGTCCCGGGGTGAACTGCAGGTTCGGCGCGACCTGCGCGACGTCGGTGACGCCGTCGAACCCGCGCTGGTCGAGCGCGTCGCCGCCGATCGCAGTCACCGCGATCGGCACGTCCTGCAGCTTTTCCTCGCGCCGCCGCGCAGTGACGACGATCTCGGTCGACTCCGCTTCGCTCACGCCTTCCGCCGTCTGGGCCTGCTCCTGCGCCTGAACCGGATGGGCCGCCACAAGCGCCCCGAAAGCGGCCGCCGCACGCAAGATATGCTTGTAAGTCTTCACTCTATCCCCCTGAATTTCAAAAATATCTATTCCGCCGCCTTTGCGGCCTGCGCCCGGAAATACGGGATCACATGCGTTCCGATGTTGCGGATCGTCTCGAGGATCACCTCGTGCGGCACCGCGCCCATCTGGAAGAGGAAGAGGATCTCGTCGGCGCCCGCGTCGAACAGCCGCTGGACGTAACGGATGCAGTCCGCAGGCGTGCCATAGGCATCCTGCACCTCTTCATAGGCACCGGTATGTTCGGACCCGATCGTGATTTTCTCTTCGGACAGATAGGCGACGACCGCCGCCTTTTCCTGTTGCAGGATCGCCGCCTGCTCGTCGCCCGACAGGTCCTCGACGGTCGGCTTGGGTCCGCCCTGATACCAGTAGCCGAGCGACTCGACGAAGAAGCGCTGGCCGCGCAGACCTATTTTTCGCGCCTTCTCGCGGTCATCGAGGACGAGCGCGGGGCAAAGCGCAGCGAGATGCTCGGTCGGGCGGAACCCGACCTGATCCTCGGCTTTCCGGTTCGCCCATGCCGCGCGATAGATCGCATTCTTGCTCGCGATATCGTCGGGCCCGGCAAAGCCCAGCACGAGCGCGCCGATGCCGCGCGCGCCCGCGGTCGTCAGCGCGTCGGCGCGCGTGCACGCCATATAGAGCGGCGGGTGCGGGTCCTGATACGGCTTGGGGTGGATCGGGCGGCGCGGGATGCGGATGTGCGTCCCTTCATGCTCGATCTCATCCTGCACCATGATCTTCGGGATCAGGTACATGCTCTCGTCGATCATCGGCTGGAGTTCGGCAAGATCATAACCGAAGGTGCCCGCTTCCTGCTGCGTCCCGCCCTTGCCCATGCCGAAATGGACGCGGCCGTTCGACAATATGTCGAGCGTCGCGATCCGTTCGGCGACCTTGACCGGATGGTTCATCGCGGGCGGAAGGCAGACGACGCCGTGGCCGATGCCGAGTCGCGTCGTCTTTCCGGCAAGGAAGGCGAGAAAGGTCTCGGGCGCCGACATATGCGCATATTGGGTGAGCGCGGTGTGCTCGACCGCCCAGACGGTATCGAAGCCCATTTCCTCGGCGAGCACCGCCTGCTCGACGATCTCGTGGAAACAGCGCGCTTCGTTTTCGCGCGATGTGTCCACCATCTGCGCTTCGTAAATGATCGAGAATTTCATGGCCTGCGACCCTCTCCACCGTCTGATTTCAGGGGTGCATAGGGCGGCTGGTCGCACCCGCTCCTCGTCCAATTGGATCAATTCGCCCGCGGCCGTCGATGCTAGGCAGCAGACACAATCGACAAGGGAGAAGGTCTGCGATGGGCATGTTCGAGGGCAAGGTCGCACTGGTGACGGGCGGGGCGTCGGGGATCGGCGTGGCGGCATCGCTGCGCTTCGCCGAAGAGGGCGCCGCGGTCATCGTCGCCGACATCAACGAAGCCGGCGCCGAAGCGATCGCGGAGAAGGTCCGCGCCGCGGCCGGCCGCGCGCGCGCAATCCGCTGCGACGTCGGCAGCGCCGCCGACAATGACGCAATGGTCGCCGCGGCAAAGCAGGAGTTCGGGCGGCTCGATGCGGCCTTTCTCAACGCCGGCGCCTATGCGCAGACCGCCTTCGAGGATACCGACGCCGAGACGCTCGACAACATGATCGCGATCAATCTCAAGGGCGCCTGGCTGGGATTGCAGGCGGTGCTGCCCGCGCTCGAGCATGGCGGGGCGGCGGTGGTCACCGCATCGACTTCGGGGATCATCGGACTCAATGTCGCCGCGGCGTACAGCGCCGCAAAACATGGCGTGATCGGCGCGGTGCGTTCAGCCTCGCAGAGTTTCGCGCGGCGAGGGCTGCGCGTCAACGCGATCTGCCCCGGCCCCGTCGCAACGGCGATCCTCGGCGTGACCGAATCCGCGCCGATCCAGCCCGCCGACGCGCTCACGCTCCCGGCCGATGGCCTGCTGCTGCCGCAGCATATCGCCGAACTCGCACTGTTCCTGGCGAGCCCGCGCTCGGGCGGGATCAACGGGCAGGAAATCATCGCCGATGCGGGCTTCCTCGCCAGCTATCCGCCGATGCCCGAATGAACCGGAGAGCGCGTCAGTCGCGCTCGACGCGGATACGGCTGAGCCGGGTCCTGGCGATCAGCCAGCGCCCGCGCGCCTTGCGGTAGCAGTCGTGATAATGTCCGAAACCGTGGCGCGAGCGACCGGCAAGGTCACTTCCCTCGCCCGCCCAGAAATGGTCGTCCATCGCCCAGATGCCTTCGGCGTCGCGCGCTCCGGTGAAGCGGATTTCAAAGCTATGGACGTGATGGACCGTCGTGGCATTTTCGAGCGCCGCGGTGACCCCCGCGACAAAGGCCTCGGCGCCGGTGGTCAGCAAGGCTTCGTCGGTCTCACCCGGCATCTCGCGGAAGTCACCGATCATGTCGTCGGTAAGCAGGCTGCGCAACAGCGCCCAGTCCTTGGTGTCGAGCGCACGCAGGTAACGCGCCTTGAGCAGCCGGATCTCCTCTATCGCGGCGAGATTGACGGCTTCGGTCATGATCTATTTCCCCTCCAGGAAGGCGGCTCGATAGGCCGCGAAACGCTGTTCTACATCGGAGCGGACCAGACCGAAATCTTCAAGCGCATATTTATGCGGCGCGCGATCTTCGCGCTTGTTGGCTTCGATCCACTCGGCCATCCCCGCACGCACCGCGTCGGTCACCGCGATCCCCGCGGCCTCGAGCACGCGCGTGCCCTCGCCAATCGGATCGCCCAGCAGGTCGGCGTAGCGAACGTCGATGAAATTCTGCCCCGCGACCTGTCCGCGCACCGCCATGAAGCGGTCGAGCAGTTCGGCGAGTCGCGGCACCCAGAAGGCGGCAACGCTCGCCGGATCGACGCGGTCGGACACCATCTGGTAAAGACTGTGCTCCATGCTGCAATAGCTCGGCACCGTCGCCACCGGGTCGCGGTGCGTCATCACGATCTTCGCCTCGGGGAAGACCTCGATCACCGCATCGAGCGCGAGCAGGTGGCCGGGCGTCTTGAGCACCCATTTCGCGCCCGCGCGGCTTGGGTCCTGCCATTGCAGCGACTGGAGGATCTGCCCCAGGTCGCGGTAGCATTGGACACGGTCGTTTTCGGTCAGCCAGCGCGCATAGCCGGGGACATGATAGGTGCCCTCGATCATCGTGCTCGAATAGAGTTGGCCGAGGATGATGAGCTCCTCGTCGGGCTGGTCGATGCTCATCGGATGGATCGACATCAGGTCGGGGATCGTCGCGAGCATATAGTCGAGGAAGCCCTTGGCCGTCTCGCGGCGCTGATGCGTTTCGCCGCGCCCCTCGCCGGGCATGGGCGAATAATTCTGCGTCTCGAACCAGCGCGTACCGGTCATTCCGGGCGCCGACGCGAGCATCCGGTGGAGCATCGTGCTGCCCGTGCGCGGCAGGCCGACCGCCACGGCCGCGACCTCGACCGTCTCGTCCAGTATCTCGGGGTGACGCTTGACCAGTTCGACATGGCGCAGCCGGTTGACGAGGCCATTGACGATCATCGCCGATGCGCTGCCGACACCGGCCTCGCTCAATCGCGCTTCGCTGTTCAGCGCGGGAATCAGCGCATCGATGTTGGCGAAGAACCAGGTGTCGCCGAAATCCGAAAGCCCGGTATCCGCGCACGCTCGCGCCACGAGCGTCGCCCGGTCGGGCACTTGTTTCACCATCTCTCCCATCGCACACCTCATTCGCATAGCGTTGCTGTTTTCACACATACTATACGAAATTCGTATCTGTCCAAGTCAGAATATACGCATACTGATAGATTAATATCATCCGCCTCCCAGTTCGGTCATCCCGGCATGCAGCAGGTGGACAAGCTGCGACTGACGGCGAGCGCCGGTCTTTGCGAAGATCGAACGCAGGTGCGAGCGCGCGGTATTGTGCGCGATGCCGAGCCGGTCGGCGGCCTCGACCAGCGAGCCGCCGCCGGCCAGCGCCGCCGCCAGCATCGCTTCCATACGCGTCAGCTGGAACAGGTCGCGGATCGCTTCGGGATCGGGTGCGGGATCCTGTCCCGGATCACTGACGAACAGCGCCAGCGCCGCACCCTTGCCGCCGCGCATGAAAGCGGGAGTCGTCACCGCCTTGGCGACGACGCCGAAGTCGCGCTGCCCCGACGGCCGTTCGATACGGAAGCGCTGCGGCGGCGCCGCGACCGGATCGGCGTCGGCCTTGAGCATCTTCAGCAGCTTCTCGAGCGCGCGATGCGCGTCGGGCGCGGCAAGGCGCAGGCGTCCGCCCGCCACCACCAGCCCGTCGCCTTCGCCCAGCAACCGCTCGGCAACCGCATTGGCGCGGACCACCTTGCCGTCATGGTCGAGAATGATCGCCGCCACCCCCATCTGCTCGACCACGCCGCGATAGACGCCATGCTCGGCGCCCGCCGCCTGCAGTCGCTCGAACAGGCGGATCGCGTTGCGCAGATGCGGGACGATTTCCTGCAGCGCCTCGCGCTCCGCCACGGTGAAATCGCTGCGAATGGCGTCGCGCGTCACGCGAAGCCGCGCCTCGAACCCGCTGTCGAAGCGCAGGTCGATACCCAATATCTGGTCGCCGCCCGCCGCCTCGAGAAAATCGCGCCAGAAATCGCTCATCCGCGTGTCGCCCTGCACGAAGTCGGTGAACGCGGTCACCTTGCCTTCGGGCAGCCCCTTGAACGGATCGTCGACGAAATAGCTTTCGATATAGTCTTCGGCGGTCCGCGGATCGCCGCCCGGGGTCACCAGCGTGCCCGGACGGCTGGCTCCCGGCATCGTAAGGATCAACGTCGCATAGCTGGCGTCGAGGTAGAGCGCGAGGCTGCGCAGGAAATCCTCCCACGGCGTTTCGGCCAGCAGCCCGCCGAACAGGTCGGACAGCAGGCCGGACAGCGCCGCATTCATCCCGTCGGTCTTCACTGCCGCTCCCTCATTTCCATCCATTCCATTCCACAAACAGGAGCCTATTGCCATGCCCATTGATCCCGCGCTCGCGCAGCTGCTCGCAATGATCGGCGACCTGCCGCACATGAAACCGCCTTTCGACGTTGCCGCGCTCCGGCTTGCCGACGAACAGCCCATGCCCGTCTTCAAGGCCGAGGTTGCCGAGGTACGCGACCTCACCCTCGACACCGCGGCAGGTCCCGTAAACGCACGCCTCTATCATCCCGCGCCGGGCACCGACCTGCCGCTGCTGTTCTTCATGCACGGCGGCGGCTGGGTGTTCGGGACAATCGATACCCACGATCCGCTGTGCCGCGCATTGGCGTCGGCGGCCGAAGTCGCGGTGCTGTCGCTCGATTATCCGCGCGCGCCCGAGCATCGCTATCCGGTGGCACTCGACGCGATGCGCGCCGCGCTGATCGCGGTACAGGAACAGGCGGCCGCGCTCGGCGTCGACCCCGCGCGGATCGCGGTCGGCGGCGACAGTGCGGGCGGCAACCTGTCCGCCGCGCTGTGCCTGAAGCTTCGCGACGAGGGCGGCCCGGCGATCGCGCACCAGCTCCTCTTCTATCCCGTCATCGACAACGACTTCAGCCGCGCCTCCTATATCAAAAACGGCGCCGGCTATTTCCTGTCGGGTGCGATGATGCAGTGGTTCTGGGCGCAATATCTGGGCGATACCGATCAGGCGCCCGCCCCCCATGCCGCGCCGATCCGCGCCGAGAGCCTCGCCGGCCTGCCCTCCGCCACCGTGATCACCGCCGAATATGACCCGCTGCGCGACGAAGGCAATGCCTATGCCGCGCGGCTCGCGGCCGAAGGGGTCGAAGTGACCCACAACCAGGTCCCGGGCGTGATCCACGGCTTTGCCTCGATGCTCGGCATGCTGCCGCAGGCCGACGTCGCGGTGGGTACCGCGGCGAAAGGACTGCGCCGCGCCTTCGCACTGGAAACGGCAGCATGAGATGCGCGCGGGCGGATCAGACCCCGTATCCGCCCGCGACCGCGATCTGCTGTCCCGTGACATACGCAGCTCTGGACGAGGCGAGAAAGACAGCGGCATGACCGATTTCCTCAGGCTGGCCCCAGCGCTTGAGCGCCAGATTCTTGTGGACCTCCTTCGTCCACGCCTCATCGAACACGCCCTGCTTCGACAGTTCGAGGAACATGCCCGCCTCGATCACGCCGACGAGGACCGTGTTGGCGCGGATGCCATTCCTCCCCTCCTCGCGCGCGAAACCCTTGACCAGCGCCTCGTTCGCCGCCTTCGGCGCCACCGACAGCCCGTCCTTGTCGGGCCAGCGCAGGTCGCCCGCCGATCCCAGATGGACGAGCGACCCGCCGCCCTGCGCGCGCATATGCGGGATAATCCCGCGCGCAGCGTTGAAAAAGCCATGGACCTCGACGTCGATCGCGGCGCGCCACTGGTCGATCGTCGTTTCGGCCAGCCCGACCTGCTCGACGAGCGGCCCCGCGCCCCAGACCAAAGTATGGACGCGGCCGTGCACGCCGGCGGCATCGGCGATCGTCGCCGCCAGCACGCCCTCATCGGTGACGTCGCAGCGATGCAGGCTCGCCTTCTGCCCGGCCGCTTCGATGTCGGCGGCGAGCGCCTTCGCTTCCGCTTCCTTCGAACGCCACACGATCGCGACATCGCTTCCGGCGTTCGCGAACTCGCGCGCGACTGCGGCGCCGATCCCGCCCGTCGCCCCGAAAATCAGCACCGCCCCTGCGGGGAACATCGGTCCCGTACCCATGGCCATCCTCCTTGATCAATCTTGCATGATGTTATTCAATGTGAGATATATCACCTAAATGCGATGCTGATATCAATTTTTGCAACGCAAAATGCAAATACAAGATTGAAGAGAGGTTCTTTCCATGGCGACAACCGCAGAATATGGACTGGGCGACCAGGTCTTTCCGCGCGGCTGGTTCATGATCGCTGCCGCCGCCGAGCTCGAGGGCACGAAGCCGCTCGCGGTGCGCTTCTTCGGGCGCGACCGCGTCCTCTATCGCGGCGAGTCGGGACAGGTCTATCTGGTCGACGCCTATTGCCCGCACATGGGCGCACATCTTGCGAAGAACGAGACGAGCTTCGTGATCCGCGACCAGGAGCATGTGCAGGGCGATTCGATCCGCTGCCCCTATCATGGCTGGCGCTTCGGCCCCGATGGCCGCTGCAACCAGATCCCCTATTCGCCGCAGCGCATCCCCGCCGCCGCGAAGCTCGAAAACTGGCCAGTGATCGAGCGCGCAGGCTGCATCTGGATGTGGCACGATCCCGAAGGCGGCGAACCCGAATATGAATTGCCGCCTTTTGAAGAATATTATCAGCCGCATTGGGTCAAATGGGAACTCGACCGGCTCGGCGAGCTCGCGAGCCACCCGGTCGAGATCCTCGACAATATGGCCGACCGCGCGCATTTCGAGCCCGTCCACGGCAACGACGCCGTCGACCTGTTCGAGAATGATTTCGACGGCCACCGGATCGTCCAGCGCCTGCGCGCCGGCCACCGCACCCTTCAGGGCGACGCCCCGCTCGAAACCGACACCTGGTATACGGGGCCGGGCATCCTGCAATCGCGCATGTCCGGGCAATTCCCGTCGATCATCATGATCGCGCACACACCCGTCGACGACGGTGTTGTGAAGGTTTGGCACGCGCTGCTGGTCAAGGTGCCCAATGCCGAGCCCACCGACGAGGATGTGGCGATGGCGCGTGCCTATCAGGCCGCGGCCTGCGCCGCCTTCGCGCAGGATTTCGAAATCTGGTCGAACAAGAAGCCGTGCGTCAATCCGATGGCGGTGCAGGGCGACGGCCCGATCGGCAAGCTGCGCATCTGGTACCGGCAATTCTACAACCCGCGCGCGCGCGCCGAAGAGTTCCAGAAGCGCGTCAACGGCACCCACGTCACGCGCGGCACCTTGTCCGCGCCGTTCGAACAGAAAATCGCCTGACCGGCGACATACAAACAGAAGCAGAGGAAATCATGGGAAGACTGGCAGGCAAGGTCGCGATCGTCACCGGCGCGGCGCAAGGCATGGGCGCCGCGACTGCGCGCCTTTTCGCGGCCGAGGGCGCGAAGGTGGTGTTGTGCGACATATTGGAGGACGAGGGCCGGGCGACCGCAGCGGAGATCGGCGGCGATGCGCTGTTCCTGAAGCTCGACGTGCGTTCGGACGCCGAATGGGAGGGCGTGGTAGCCGAAACGGTCAAGCGCTTCGGCCAGCTCGACATTTTGATCAACAATGCCGCGGTCGTCCATTTCAGCCCGATCGAGGCGATGCCGGCCGCGGATATCGAGCGCGTGCTCGCGATCAACGTCATGGGCACGATGCTCGGCGCCAAACATGCGTCGCAGCCGATGATCGCGGCGGGACGCGGGGTGATCGTCAACATCTCGTCGGTCGATGGCCTCCGCGGTTGCAACGGCCTGTCCGCCTATACCGCGAGCAAATGGGCGGTGCGCGGGCTGTCGAAATCGCTCGCCTTTGAACTGGGGCCGCGCGGCATCCGCGTCTGCACCGTCCATCCGGGCGGCGTAAACACCCAGATGGGCAATCCGTTCGGGCTGACCGGCGACGCGGTCAACGTCGGCTACGAGCGCGTCCCGCTCCAGCGGATCGGCGAGCCCGAAGAAATAGCGCGCGCGAGCCTGTTCATCGCGTCGGACGAGGCGAGCTATATCAGCGGCGCCGAACTCGCGGTCGATGGCGGCTGGTCGGCGGGCTATTATCAGACAGCCCTGCCCGGCGCGCCGGCGAGCCTCGCCGGCACGCTCTGACGATGCTGGCGGGCAAGGTCGCGCTGGTCACCGGCGGCGGTCAGGGCGTCGGGCGCGGAATCGCCCGCGCCCTCGCCCGCCGCGGCGCCCGGGTCGCGCTCGTCGGGCGCACGCCCGCCAAGCTTGAGGCGGTCGCGGCGGAGATCGGCGAGCAGGCCGCCTGCTTCGCCGCCGACATCAAGGAAGCGGCGGCGGTGACTGCCGCAGCACGCGCCGTGGCCGAACATTTCGGCGGGATCGACATTCTCGTCAACAATGCACAGGAAGTCCCGCTCGGGCCGCTGCTCGCGGTCGAGGACAGCGCGTTCGAAGCGGGCTTCGCCTCGGGCCCGCTCGCGTCGTTCCGCCTGATGAAGGCCTGCCACCCCTACCTCCGGCAGCGCGGTGGCGGCACGATCATCAACCTCGCCAGTTCGGCCGCGGTGCGCTGGGACATGTCCAATTATGGCGCCTATGCCGCGGTGAAGCAGGCGACGCGCGCGCTGACCCGCGCCGCTGCCGCCGAATGGGGACCGGACAATATCCGCGTGCTGGCGATCGCGCCGCACGCCAATTCGCCGGGACTGCAAGGCTGGATCGATAACAATCCGGAAGAGGCCGAGGCGTTTTTCCGCACGATCCCGCTCCGCCGCGTCGGCGACTGCGAAACCGACATCGGCGATGCCGTCGCGGCGCTGTGCGGTCCCGATTTTGCCTATCTGACCGGCGCCACCATCCCGCTCGACGGCGGGCAGGCCCATTTCGGCTGAGAAGGCGGACGATGCGGGCGACGGACGACATCATCGCGATCCAGCAATTGCTCGCCGCTTACGTCTTCGCGATCGACGCAAAGGATTATGACGCACTCGACGCGGTGTTCGTCCCCGGCGCGACGGTCGACTATCGCGCGGCAGGCGGCGCCGCCGGCACATGGCCGACGATGAAGGCGTGGCTGAAAGGCGCGCTCGCGCCCTTTCCGCTGACCCAACATCTGATCGGGCTGCCGCTGATCCGCCTCGACGGAGACCGCGCGAGCGCGCGCGCAATGCTGTTCAACCCGATGCGGCTGGCACGGCCGCAGGGCGAAGAGCTCTTCTTCGTCGGCTGTACCTATGTCGACGACCTCGTCCGCACCGCGGACGGATGGCGGATCGCGAAGCGGGTCGAAACCGATTTCTGGGCCAAGGACGCCCCCGCCGACCTCATCGCCGAGCCTGCATGATGACCGGCAATCCGTTCACCCCCGTAAAGATCGGCCCGCTCACGCTGAAGAACCGTTTCATCCGTTCGGGGGCGAACGAGATGATGAGCAAGGACATGCGCCCGACGCGCGCGCTGCTCGACTTCCACACCGCCTATGCGCGCGGCGGAATCGGCATGACCACGCTCGCCTATATTGCGGTATCGAAGGACGGTCGCACCCTGCCCGGCCAGGGGGTGATGAGCGCCGACAGCCTGCCGCACTACCGCGCGGTCACCGACGCAATCCACGCTGCGGGCGCGAAGGCGTCGGCGCAGATCACCCACGGCGGCAGCTTCTGCCAGATCGACGATCTGTCGACCCCGCGTGCGATGTCGGCGAGCGGCGGCATCGACAAGATGGGCGTACTGATGGGCCGTTTCTTCCAGCGCGCGATGACCCGCGTCGACATGGACCGCGTTCGGCACGAGTTCGCCGAAGCCGCACGGCTTTGCGAGGAAGCGGGTTTCGACGCGATCGAGGTCCATATGGGGCACGGCTATCTGCTCAACCAGTTCCTCTCGCCGCTCTCGAACAGACGCCGCGACGATTACGGCGGTTCGCCCGAAAATCGCGCGCGCTTCCCGGCCGAGGTGCTTGCGGCGGTCAAGGCAGCGACCGGCGGACGCCTCGCGATCCTCGCCAAGATCAACCTGTTCGACGGCGTCCCCGGCGGCGCGACCGTCGATGACGCGATCGTCGCTGCGCGCGCGTTCGAGGCGGCCGGCGCCGACATGTTGGTGCTGTCGGCGGGGCGCAATATCGAGAGCGTCTGGGCGATCTTCGGCAGTCCCCTCCCCTATGACGACCTTGCCGCAATGCAGGGCGGGCTGTTCGCGAAGCTGCAATTCGCGATCCTCAAGCGCAGCGTGCCGAAACTTCCGCCGTTCCACGAAAACTACCTGATGGACCAGGCCCTGGCGCTGAAGGCCGGGCTGGGGGCAAGCTCGATGAAGCTCGCCTATCTGGGCGGAGTCCAGTCGCTCGCGGGGGCGGATGCGGCGCTGGAGGCGGGCTTCGACGCGATCGCCCTCGCGCGCGCGCTGATCCACGATCCCGGCATGGTCGATGCGTGGCGGACGGGCGCGCGCGCAGTGTCGGGCTGCACGGCCTGCAACCGCTGCGTCGCCGTCATGTACGGCCCCGCGGGCACGCATTGCCCCGTCGTCGGCAACGCGCTCGATCCGGCGCTCAAGAACATATTCGCAGGAGAAAGGGCCGCCCATGCTGCTTGAAAAGAAAGTCGTCGTGGTGAGCGGCGCCGGACCCGGCATGGGCCAGGCGCTTGCACGCATCGCGGCGCGCGAAGGCGCGAAGGTCGTGCTCGGCGCACGAAGCGCGGGCTTTATCGAAGCCGTCGCAAGCGATATCCGCGCCGCGGGCGGCGAGGCGATCGCGGTGCCGGTCGATGTCGGCGACGCGGGCCAATGTCATGCGCTCGCCGCGGCGGCGATCGATGCGTTCGGCACGATCACCGGCCTCGTCAACAGCGCCTATATCCATGGCGCGTGGACCACGGTCGATCAGGCCGATCCCGACGACTGGGCGAAGGTTTTCGACGTCAATTGCCTCGGCGCGCTGCGCATGACGCAGGCGGTGCTGCCCGCGATGCAGGCGGCCGGCGGCGGCGCGGTGGTCAATGTCGCGACGATGTCGCAAGTGTCGCCCTTTCCCGGCGAGGGCGGCTATGCCAGCGCGAAGGGCGCGCTCGCCACGATGACGCGCCACATGGCACAGGATTTCGGGCGCTGGAACATCCGCGTCAACGCGGCGCGGATGGGCTGGATCGGCGGCAAGCCGGTCTATGACTATATCGATCGCGAAGTCGCGGCGGGCGCCGACCGCGACGCGCTGGTCGCGGGGATTACCGCGCGTATCCCGCTCGGCGTCATCCCGCCCGAGGAGGATTGTGCCAAGAGCCTCCTCTTCTTCCTCTCCGATTACGCAAAAATGGTCACCGGCGCGACGCTCGACGTCAACGGCGGCCAATATATGGCGCCGTGACGATGACGAGCGACCGCATCCTTTCGCCCGATGTCTGGCGCGATTTCTGCCGGCGACTCGAAGCCGCCGGCGAGATCGTGACGGGCTTCGACGCCGCCGCCAACCCGCTCGACCGTGCCGAGGGCTATCGTTACCTCACCCGGCTCTTGCGCATCGCGCTCGACATGCAGCTCGAACATGCCGATCCCGATTTCCCGAGCTTCTATGCCGCATCGCACGAGACGGCGAAGATCGGCGCGGACAATCCCGACAATATCTATATGAACGCGACCATATCGGGGACGCGGGCCTATCGCATCCGCGGCCGGCGCGGCTCCGTGCCGATCCTGAGCTTCGGCACCAAGGCGAACCGCTATGCGATCGACGGGACGATGGCGTCGACGGGCGAGCTCGATGCCGCCGACATGGCGTTCGCGCCCGACGGGTCGTTCGAAATCCTCGTCAGCAGCGAACGCCAGCCGGGCAACTGGCTGCCGCTTGCCGACGACAGCTCGATGCTGCTCGTCCGCCAGACCTTCCTCGACCGCGCAAAGGAAATCCCTGCGTCGGTGACGATCGAGGCGGTGGACGGCCCGGCGCATCCCGCGCCGCTGTCGCCCGACCGGCTCGAAGCAGCACTCGAACGCGTGACCGGCTTCGTTGCCGGCACCGCGCGCACCTTCGTCCACTGGGCGGAGGATTTCCGCGCCGGGCAGATGAACCGGCTCGCGACGGTCGACCAGACGCGCTTCTTCCGCGCCGGCGGCGACCCGACGATCTTCTATCTCCACGGCTGGTGGCAACTCGAACCCGGCGAGGCGCTGCGCATCGACACGCGGATTCCCGAATGCAGCTTCTGGAACTTCCAGCTCGACAATGTCTGGATGGAATCGCTCGATTACCGCCACCACCGGATCCATGTGAACGGCCATAGCGCGCGGCTCAACGCCGACGGCACGCTGACCCTCGTCGTCGCGCCGCGCGATCCGGGGTTCGGCAACTGGATCGACACCGCCGGCCATCACCAAGGCACGATGCTGCTGCGCTGGACCGGCGCCACCGACCATCCCGTCCCCGACACGAAAGTGATCCGCATCGATGACCGATCTTGAAACCCGCATCGCCCGGCTCGAAGCCGAAAGCGACATCCGCCGCCTGAAAGCGCGTTATCTGAATGCCTGCGACGCAAAGGACGTCGACGCGATCCGCGCCTGCTTCACCAAGGATGCGGTGATCGATTTCCCGCCGGTCGGCGAATTCGATCTCGACGGGCTGATCGGCATCTTCACGCAAATGGCCGCGACAACCCCGATCACCGACGTCCATCAGGGCCATAATGCCGAGATCGAGGTGGACAGCGACGTCGCGAGCGCCCGCTGGAATCTCGGCTACGCGACCTACGACCCGCGCGCCGGCAGCTTCCGTCTGCTCGCCAATTTCTACCACGATCGCTATCGCCGCACCGAAGACGGCTGGCGTATCTGCTACACGCGCTCGGAACCGCGCGCGATCGTCGACGGGGTGATCGCGGAAGACGGCATCAAGGCGAGCTGGGTCGCCGGGTAAAGCGGCCGGCTGCGGTCATCCGGGCCAACTTGTCAATTTCCCGAATGCTGCCATATCCGGCGTGGCAATGACCGAAATTTATCTGATCCGCCATGGAGAGACCGCGTGGAACGCCGCCGGCCGTTTTCAGGGAAAACTCGACTCTCCGTTGACCGACACCGGCGTCAAGCAGGCAAGGGCTTGCGGCGAAAGGCTGGCAGCGCTCGGGATCCGTTTCGACACATTGATCGCAAGCCCGTTGGGGAGAACCCGACAGACCGCTTCGATCGTAGCGAGCTGCGGCCGGTTTCCTGACGCGCAATATGACAATCGACTGGCGGAAGTGTCCGTTGGCTCATGGGACGGATTGACCCAGATGGATATCGATGCCCAATGGCCGGGTCGGCTCGATGGCTCGACACCGTTCGACTGGTTCTTCAGATCCCCCGACGGGGAGAGCTATGACGCGGCTTTCGAGCGTGTGACGGAATGGCTGGGCGATACCGGGGATTGCGTCGTTGCGGTTTCACACGGCCTGACCGGCCGCATCCTCAGGGGCGCCTATCTCGGATTGCCGAAGAGCGAGGCGCTCTGCCTGCCCGTTCCTCAGGATGTAATCTGGCGGCTCGCGAAAGGGCGAATAGAAGCCATATCGGTTGCGTGAGGAATCTCGGCGCGCCCATTCATCGTGTTTTTGCGATCGACGAACAGCGCCCTCAGTCCACCAATGCGCACCAGCGATAGTCATGCTTGATGAAATTCTGCCCGAGGCTGTAGCGCACGCGCCGCACGCCTGGGATCTTGTCGATCGTCTGGTGCAGGAAATCGGTGAGCTCGTTGCCATTCTCGACCAGGGTCATCGCGAGCACATCGGCGCGGCCGAGCGTCGTCGCGACGAAGCCGATTTCGGGTAGCGCCGCCAGCCGCTCGGCGACGCCTTCGATGTCCGCCGCGGTGTCGGCCTCGACCCACAGATAGGCGAGGATCGGGTTGCGCAGCCGGTTGGCGTTGGTCACCGCGGCGACGCGGATCACGCGATTGTCGAGCAACCGCTTGAGCCGCGAGCGGATCGTGCCTTCGGTCAGGTCGAATTCGCGGCCGATCTCGCGGTTCGAAACGCGCGCGTCGTGGCCGAGGCGCTCGATGATCTTGTGGTCGAGTTCGTCGAGACTGATACGCGTCATAGCGGCGCCCATTCCGGATTATATTTGAACACTTTGAGCGCAAGGCTCGGGAAAATCCGCTCGACCCCGTCGATCTTCGCGATGACGTTGGTGAGCAGGTCCTGCATTTCCTCGAGCGTCTCGGCCACGACCTGGATTTCCAGATCATGCGTGCCGATCGCGACGTTGACCGTGATCACGCGCTCGAGTTCGGCAATGTCGGCGCCGACCTCGCCCGCCGACCGTCCCTTCACCTGCACGCCGACGGGCGCCAGATAGCCGAAGCCCATCGCGGACAGGTCGCGCATCGCGACAACGCGCACCATGCTCGCATCCTCGAGCCGGCGCAGGCGGGTGCGCACGGTCGCCTCGTTGAGCTCCATATCGCGCGCGATGTCGCGGTTGGCGATCCGGCCGTTCTTGCGGAGCGCGGCGATGATCTGCTCGTCGACATCGTCGAGCGCGAACGACCCCGCATCCTGCCCCGCGCTCGCGGCCTTGCCCCGTGTCCTTTTTCCGGCTTTGGTCGCGCTTCGCAACGCCTTCACTCCCGTCCCGCCCAAAAACCCGCGGCGCGCGGGTATGAGCTTTCACAGACCGCATCGCCGCACCCCTGTCAACACCATCGGCCAGCATCGCAAAAATTATGCATTTGCGTAGATAAAATGTTTTTCAGAAACGCAATCATTAGGTAGAGATGCATGATTACGCGTTAATTGCAAGTTTTCGCGATCAAGAGGACGAAGGAGCAACGAAGGTGGCACGTCACGAAGTCGATTTATTGGTCATCGGCTCCGGCGCGGGCGCGCTCACCGCGGCCTTCACTGCCGCCGACGCTGGCGCCAACGTACTCGTTGTCGAAAAAAGCGCGCGCTACGGCGGGACGTCGGCCACGTCGGGCGGTGGCATCTGGATTCCGGGCAGCGCGGATGCGCGCGCCAAAGGCCATGCCGACGATCCCGAAGAAGCGCTGGGATATATCAAGGCGCTGATCGGCGACGACGTGCCCGAGGCGAAGCTCAAGACCTATGTCGCAAGCGCCAACCGGATGCTGAGCTATCTCGAGGAACGGTCCGACGTCCGCTACATCGCTTATGCCTATTCCGATTATCATATGGATGTCGCGGGCGCGCGCGACGGCTGGCGGACGCATGACCCGATCCCGCTGATGGCCGACCAGCTCGGCGAAGATTTCTGGAAGATGGAGCCGCCGCACATACTGACGCTGACCCTCGGCCGCTTCACTTGGACGATGGAGGAAGCCAAGCTGCTCCTCACGATGAGCCCCGGCGCCAAGTCGCTGCTGTTCAAACTGATGCTCAAATATGTCTTCGACCTGCCCTGGCGCTTCAAGACCAAGCGCGCGCGCCGGCTCACGGGCGGCAATGCGCTGATCGGGCGGTTGAAGCTGTCGCTCGACCGCAAGGGCGTTCCGATCTGGCTGAACAGCCCGATGGCCGAGCTGATCACCGAAAAGGGCCGGATCACCGGCGCGGTCGTCGAACGCGACGGCCGGCGCATCGAAATCCACGCGCGCAAGGGCGTCGTGCTGGCGACCGGCGGCTTCGACCACAGCGAGGCGCTGCGCCGCAAATATCTGCCGCAGCCAACCTCGGCCGACTGGAGCGCCGGGGTACCGAGCAACACCGGCGACGGGCTCGAAGCCGGCTTGAAGGCGGGCGCGGCAACCGGGCTGATGGATTCGGCCTGGTGGGGCCCGGGCTTCCTGCTCGAGGGCGAGGACCGCGCACGCATCCTGTTCGTCGAGCGCGCCCTCCCCTCGTCGATCATCGTCAATCAGGCCGGGCGGCGCTACATGAACGAAGCGGCCTCCTATCATGTCGCGGGGGGCGAAATGCACCGCTGCAACCGGCCGGAGGCCCCGACCGTGCCGTCATGGTTCGTCTTCGACGCGCGTTATCGCGGCAAATATATGCTGGGGCCGATGATGGCGGGCAAACCGTCCGCCGACGCCCGGTTGCCCGAAAATATGCGCAAAATCCTGAAGAAGGCCGGCAATCTTGCGGGACTCGCGGCGCAGATCGGGGTCGATCCCGCGGTGTTCGCGGGCGAGGTTGCCCGCTTCAACAGCCATGCCGCGAAAGGCGAAGACCCCGATTTCGGTCGCGGCGCCTCGGCGTATGACCGCCATTATGGCGACGCCTCGGTCAGCCCCAATCCGACGCTGGCGCCGATCGCCGAAGCGCCCTTCTATGCAATCCCGATCTATCCGTGCGACCTCGGCACCAATGGCGGGCTCCAGACCGACGACGATGGGCAGGTGCTCGATACGCAGGGCCGGCCGCTCGGCGGGCTCTATGCGGTCGGCAATGTCTCCGCAGCGGCGATGGGGCGCACCTATCCGGGCGCCGGCGCGACGCTGGGTCCCGCGATGACCTTCGGCTGGCTTGCCGCGCGCCATGCGATGCGGGTGAATGATTGATGGCGGTGTTCAAGGTAATTTCGCTGTTGAAAGCACGGGCGGGAATCGATCGCGCTGCCTTCGTCGAACATTATGAAACGTGCCACGTGCCGCTGGTGCGGGAACTCATGCCGAACATCATCGCCTATCGCCGCAACTATGTGCAGGCCGAGAGCGGCATCGCCTTCGAGCTGGCGCCAGCGTTCGACTATGATGCGATCACCGAGATCTGGTTCCGCGACCGCGCGGCATTCGACGAGGCGCTGGCCGTGCTGATGCGTCCGGCGAACGCCGCACGCATGGCCGAGGACGAAGCGCTGTTTCTCGACCGCAGCCAGACACGGATGCTGGTCGTCGACGAACATGAAAGCGAAATTTGAGCCGCGCCGCGGCGCGGACCGCGAAGCTCAGCGCGCCAGATAGCCGCCGTCGACCGCAAGCGCGTGGCCGGTGATGAAGCTCGCCTTGTCCGAACAGAGGAAGACCACGGCGTCGGCGACTTCCTGCGCCTCGCCGATGCGGTTCATCGGGTGCATCGCGGCGATGAAGCGCGCCGCTTCTTCCTCCTGCGCGACCGCCTCGACCATCGGGGTCCGGATCGCGCCGGGGCAGACCGCGTTGATACGGATGCCCTGCGCGGCATAGCGCAGCGCCGCCGACCGCGTCAGCCCGACGACGGCGTGTTTCGAGCCGCAATAGCCCGCGCCGCCCGCGCCCGACATGCCGGCGATCGATGCCGTGTTGACGATCGCGCCGCGTCCCGCGCGCTCCATATGGCGGAGTTCCGCGGTCATGCAGAGCAGCAGGCCGCGCTGGTTGACCGCGATGCTGCGATCATAGGCGGTGAGGTCGCCCCACGGCGTCTCCATCCCCTCGAGCGCGACCCCGGCATTGTTGAAGGCGCAGTCGAGAGCATCCCAATCGGCGACCAGCGCGTCGACGAACGCATCGACCGCGGCGCCATCGGTGACGTCGAGTGCACCGTGGCGCGCCTCGCCGCCCGCCGACACGATCAGCGCGGCGGTTTCGGCCGCGCTTTCGGCATTGAGGTCGGCGACCGCGACGCGCGCGCCCTCGGCGGCGAAGGCGAGCGCGGTCGCGCGTCCGATGCCACTGCCGCCGCCGGTAACGAACGCGGTTTTTCCTGCGAGCAGCGTCATGGTCTAGCCCTTTTTCCTCAGACGATTTCGAACAGTCCGGCGGCCCCCATGCCGCCCGCGACGCACATCGAGACGACGGCATAGCGCACACCGCGCCTTTTGCCCTCGATCAGCGCATGGCCGACAAGCCGCGATCCGGTCATGCCGAAGGGATGACCGATCGCGATGCCGCCGCCGTTGACGTTGAGCTTGTCGGGATCGATGCCGAGCTTGTCGCGGCAATAAAGCGCCTGGCTCGCAAAGGCTTCGTTGATTTCCCAGAGACCGATATCGTCGACCTTAAGCCCCGCGCGATCGAGCAATTTGGGAATCGCGAAGACCGGGCCGATCCCCATCTCCTCCGCCTTGCAACCCGCAACCTGGAATCCGCGATAGAGGCCGAGGATCGGCAGGCCTTCCTTCTCCGCGGTCGCACGGTCCATCAGGACCTGCGCCGAGGCGCCGTCCGAAAGCTGGCTCGCATTACCCGCGGTGATGTGCCGCCCTTCCTTGACGACCAGCCCGTCCCTGAACACGGGCTTGAGCGCGGCGAGCTTTTCGGCGGTGGTGTCGCCGCGCACGCCCTCGTCGTGCGCCAGCGTCACTGCTTCCTTCCCGGTCTCGTTGCCTTCCTTGTCAAACAGCGCCTTGCCGACGGTGATCGGCACGATTTCGTCCAGAAAGCGTCCCGCTTCCTGCGCGGCGCCGGCGCGCTGCTGGCTGATCGCCGAAAATTCGTCCTGCGCCTCGCGGCTGACGCCATAACGGTCGGCGACGATTTCGGCGGTCTCGATCATCGCCATATAGGCATGGGGATCGGCAGCTTTCACGAACTCCGAACGGTTGCGGTACTGCGGCGCATGCTTGTTGAGCGTCAGCGAGATGCTTTCCATCCCGCCCGCGACCGCGACGTCGATCTCGTCGGCGATGATGCCGCGCGCGGCGAGCGCAATCGCGTTGAGCCCCGACGAGCATTTGCGGTCGAGCGTGAATCCCCCCGTGCTGTCGGGCAGCACCGAGCCATGTACCGCGAGCCGGCCGAGGTTATAGCTTTGCGTATTCCAGTGATTGCCGACGCCGAGATAAACATCGTCGACCCGCGCCGGATCGATGCCGGCGCGCGACACTGCGGCGTTGACGACATGCGCCGCAAGCACCGGCGCTTCGGTATCGTTGAACGCACCGCGATAGGCCTTGCCCACCCCGGTACGCGCGGTCGCGACGATGGCGGCTTCGCGCGCCATCTCAGGCGTCGACCGCGCGCATATTGGCGGGGCCCCAAAAGGCCCGCATCTCGGTCACCTTGCCCTCACCGTCGAATTTGAAGGTGTCGATCACCTCGATCTCCTTCGGACCGCCGAAGTCGACGAGCACGGTGAAGGCGAAGGCGGCATAGTCGCCGCCGGTGCGCACCGGGCCGTCGAGGCGGAGCTTGGCGCCGGCCTGCATCGACATCGAATAGAAGGCGTGGATCGCGTCGCGCCCCTGATGGATCGGGGTGCCGATCGGATCCTCGACCGTCGCGTCGTCGGCATAGAGGTCCGACGCCATCCGGGCGTCGCCCTTGTCGAACGCCTCGACATAGCGCTCGACGGCGCGGACCATATCTTCGTGGCTGGGCATGATGTTTCTCTCTTGGCTATGAGGTGAAGGATCGGTGCGGCGTCAGCCGCCGAAGTCCCATTGATGACCCCATTCGTCTTCCTTGATGCTGATCGTCGGCGTGAATCGGGTCCAGTCGGGCTGAATGCCGCCGCAACCATATTCGATGTCGAAACCGCCGGGGCTGCGCATGTAGAAGCTGACCATCTTGTCGTTCATATGCTTGCCGAGGCTCGACGAGATATGGACGTTCGCCGCCTTCGCGCGGTCGAGCGCCCGCCCGACGTCGTCGAGGTCCGGCACCTCGACCATCATGTGGACAAGGCCGCTCGGCACAGGGAATTCGGCGAGCGCGACCGTGTGATGACGCGGGTTGTCGCAATGGAGGAAATGCATGCCGAGCCCCGGATCGTCGGGGCCGCCCTGCATATAGACGCGCATCTCGTCGCTGTCACCGAAGCCGAGCAGTTCGATATAGAAAGCGCGCGTCTCGGCGAGTTTCGTCGCGGGGAAGACGACATGACCCATCCCCATCTCGCCGGTAACGAACTCCGGCACGCCCGCAGGCGACGCGAAGGGGGCGCCGTCGACGACGCGGCCCCAGCCGATTTCGAGCCGGTTGCCCGACGGGTCGGCGCAGCGGACGAATTCGACGACATGGCGGTCCTTCGCCTCCGCCTCCGAGGCGGCTTCGACCGCGACGCCGGCATCGCGCAGCCCTGCAATACCGCGATCGAACGCGGCCTTGTCGGGATAGGCGAGACCCGCGGCGTGGAAACCCTCGCCGTCGGCCTTGCGAATCAGCATGCGGAACGGACGTTCGTCCATCCGCAGACGCAGGCCGCCCTCATGGTCGGTCGCGCGCATTCCCAGCACCTGCTCGCCATAGGCGCGCCAGGCTTCGACATCGGCCGTATCGACCACGACATAGGCCAGCGACCTGATCGCCATATCTTCATCCCCTGCGGACGGGTGCTCCGGCACCCTGAATCGAGCGCAAGCTACAAGCGAATACACCTTATATCAAGTATGATACGTAGAAAATCGCTCATAAAATTACGCAAACCGTAGATTTGATTGGATCAAGTTCCACGGATTGCGGCAGAACAAACCCTTCGAAGCCGCGAACGCCGCTACGGCAAGCGACATTTTGCGCATCGCACCTACGCATCGCGATACGCAGCCCGCCCGTTCCAATGGCTCGAAGCGGCATTTTGCGCAAAATCCGGATTGACAGCTTGCGTAGAGAAATGCATCATTCGCTACGAATATAGGAGTGATATCGCGATGCGGCCTCCCGCAAGCGCATAAATGTCCCGAGGAGAGCATATGGCCATCGCCCCGCAGCAAGCCGCAGACACCGCCTTGCCCACCCCCGCACAGCTGATCGAGCGCGCCCGGGCGATGATTCCGTCGCTGAAGGCGCGCGCGCGCCAGACGACACTCGACGGCAATGTGCCTGCGGAAACCGTCGCCGAGATGCAGGCGGCTGGCTTCTTCCGCATCCTGCAGCCGAAGCGCTGGGGCGGCTATGAAATGCACCCCAACGTCTTTTTCGAGGTGCAGAAGGCGCTCGCCGAAGGCTGCATGTCGACGGGCTGGATTTACGGCGTGCTGGGCTGTCATCCCTATGAGCTCGCGCTCTTCCACGACGAAGCGCAGCGCGAGGTGTGGGGCGACAATGGCGGCGCGATGCTCGTTTCGTCGACCTATCAGCCGGTCGGCAAGGTCGAGAAGGTCGAGGGCGGCTTTTTCCTTTCGGGCCGCTGGGGCTTTTCCTCGGGCTCGACGCATTGCGGCTGGGTGCTGCTCGGCGCGATCAATTTCGACACCGACGGCGGCCCGCCCGACATGCGCACCTTCCTGCTCCCGCGCAGCGACTATCAGGTCATCGAGGGGACGTGGGACGTGTTCGGGCTGCAGGGCACGGGCAGCTTCGACATCCTCGTCGAGCGCGTCTTCGTCCCCGAACATCGCACCCATCGCGCGGCCGACGGCTTCGCCTGCAACAACCCCGGGCAGGCCGAGAATGACGGTCCGCTCTATCGCCTGCCCTGGGCACAGGTCTTCGTGCGCTCGGTGTCGACCGCGGCGTTCGGCGGTGCCCGCGCCGCGGTGAATGCCGCGATGGAGATCATGCAGGGCCGCGTTTCGACCAACACCGGCAAGGCGTCGAAGGCCGATCCTTTGCTCCACGGCGCGATCGCCAAGGCGCATGCGCAGATCCTCGAGATGGAGCTGACGCACCAGACGACCTTCGACCGGCTGATGGCGAAATCGGAAAGCGGCGAGCCGATCACGCTCGAGGAGCGCGCGCTCTATGCCTATCAGTCCTCGACCGTCGTGCGGCGGCTCGCCGAACTGGTCGACGGCATGGTCCAGCTTCTCGGCGGTCGCGCCGTCTATATGTCGAGCGCGATCATCCAGCCCTGGCTCGACCTCAACGCCGCGCGCGCGCACGTCGCGAACGATCCGGGCAATCGCGTCACCGACGTCGTGATGACGCAGCTCGGCGAACCGCCCGCTTTCACATTCATGTAAGCTAAGGAAACGGCCATGGGAGAGATGAAGGAAGCGACGCACCGGGTTGCCGGCGGCTATGACATCCACATCAAGGAAGCGGGCGAAGGTCCGGCGCTGGTGTTCGTCCACGGCAGCGGCCCGGGCGCATCGGGGCTGTCCAATTTCCGGCAGAATGTCGGCGCGTTCGTCGATGCCGGCTACCGCGTCATCCTGCCCGACATGATCGGCTATGGCGCGTCGTCGCAGCCCGCCGACATCGACTATACGCTGACGCTGTTCACCGACACGCTCTACGAGGCGCTCAAGGCGCACGGGATCGACAAGGCGACGCTGATCGGCAACTCGCTCGGCGGCGGCGTAGCGATCCAGATGACGCAGGATCATCCCGAATTCGTCGAGCGGCTGATCCTGATGGCGCCCGGCTGCATCGAGGAACTCGACGTCTATTTCGCGATGCCCGGCATCGCCGACATGCGCTCCTCTTTCGGCAGCCCCGATTTCAGCCTCGCCGATCAACGCCGCCTCGGCGAAAATCTGGTTTACGACCCGAAGCACATCACCGACGCACTCGTCGAAGAACGCTTCGCGGTCGCGAGCCGGCAGCCCAAGGAAGTGATCACGCGGATGCGGACGCATAATGTCCGCCCGCGGCTCGGCGAGATCAAGGTTCCGATCCTGCTCTTCTGGGGCCAGAACGAGCGCTTCATGCCGCTCTCGGGCATTCAATATTTCTTCGAAGCGTGCGGCGATGTGCGCTGCGTGATCTTCAACAAGGTCGGCCACTGGGTGCAGGTCGAGCGCGCCAGTGAGTTCAACCGTTATACAATCGAGTTCCTCGATGAGCATCGCTGAAACTTACGGGCGTGAGCTTTACGAGGCGCTGCAGTCGCGTCGTACCGTCGCGCCGCTGATCGCGCGCAATGCCTCGCTGACGATCGACGACGCCTATGCGATCAGCCTCGACTTCCTGTCGCGGCGATTGAAGGACGGCGAGCGCGTCGTCGGCAAGAAGATCGGCGTGACGTCGAAGGCCGTGCAGGACATGCTGGGCGTCCATCAGCCCGATTTCGGCTTCCTCACCGACTGGATGCATATCGAGGGCGATATCGACGTCGACGCGAAAGCGCTGATCGCGCCGCGCGCGGAGGCCGAGATCGCGTTCATCCTGAAGGACAGCCTGAACGGTCCGGGCGTGACCGCCGCCGATGTGATCGCGGCGACCGCCAGCATCGCGCCCTGTTTCGAGATCGTCGACAGCCGCATCACCGACTGGCAGATCGGCATCGTCGACACGGTTGCCGACAATGCCTCGTGCGGGGTCTTCATTCTCGGCGAACAGCGCCTCGACCCGCACGCGCTCGACCTGCCGAACCTCCATGTCGCGGTGGCGAAGAATGGCGCCCCGCTGTCCGAGGGCTATGGCCAGGCGGTACAGGGCGACCCGGCGCAGGCGGTCGCCTGGCTTGCGAACACGCTCGGCGCCCATGGCGTCACGCTCGACGCCGGCGACATCATTCTCTCGGGCAGCCTGGTGCCGCTCGCGCCCGCGGTGAAGGGCGACTGTTTCGAAATGATCCTCGGCGACGGCCGCCGCACGCTCGGCCATTGCGTCGCGCGCTTTGTATAAGGAACAACCATGACCCGCGTGAAGGCAGCGATCATCGGTTCGGGCAATATCGGCACCGACCTGATGATCAAGATGATCAAATATCCGCAGAATATGGAACTGGTGGCGGTCGTCGGCATCGACGAGAAGTCCGAAGGCCTCGCCATGGCGCGCGAGCGCGGCGTCGCGACGACGCATGAAGGGCTCGACGGGCTCAGGGCCATGGACGTCTATCCCGAAATCGGCATCGTCTTCGACGCGACCAGCGCCTATGCACACAAGGTCCACGATGCGGCGCTGCGCGCCGACGGCAAGCAGGTCGTCGACCTCACGCCGGCCGCGATCGGCCCCTATACGATCCCGACCGTCAACGGCGAAGCCAACCTCGATGCCGGCAACGTCAATATGGTGACCTGCGGCGGACAGGCGACAATCCCGATGGTCGCCGCGGTGAGCCAGGTCGCCACCGTCCATTATGCCGAAATCGTCGCCTCGGTGTCGTCGCGTTCGGCGGGTCCGGGCACGCGCGCCAATATCGACGAGTTCACCCGCACGACTGCCGGAGCCATTGAAAAGGTCGGCGGCGCGGCGCAGGGCAAGGCGATCATCATCCTCAATCCCGCCGAACCGCCGATGATCATGCGCGATACGGTGTTCACCCTCTCCGAAGGCGCCGACGAGGACACGATCCGCGCCAGCGTCGAGGCGATGGTGAAGAAGGTGCAGGCCTATGTGCCCGGCTACCGCCTCAAGCAGGAGGTGCAGTTCGAGCGCTTCGGCGACAACAACAAGCTGAAGATCCCCGGCCGCGGCGAATTCACCGGAATCAAGACGATGATCCTGCTCGAGGTCGAGGGCGCGGGCGATTACCTGCCCAGCTATTCGGGCAATCTCGACATCATGACCGCCGCCGCCAAGGCAACGGGCGAACTGCTCGCCGAACGCATCCGCGACGGAAAGAAGGTGACCGCATGACGAAGACATTCAACGTCGAGGCCGGCGACAAGCTCTACATCCAGGACGTCACGCTGCGCGACGGCATGCACGCGATCCGTCACATGTACGGCATCGACCATGTGCAGGCGATCGCCAGGGCGCTCGACCAAGCGGGGGTCGACGCGATCGAGGTCGCGCATGGCGATGGCCTGAGCGGCGCGAGCTTCAACTACGGCTTCGGCGCGCACACCGACTGGGAATGGCTCGAGGCGGTCGCTTCGGTGCTGACGAAGTCGGTGCTGACGACGCTGATCCTGCCCGGCGTCGGCACGGTCGAGGAACTTCGCCGCGCCTATGACCTCGGCGTCCGTTCGGTGCGCGTCGCGACGCATTGCACCGAGGCCGATGTGTCGAAGCAGCATATCGGCATCGCGCGCGACCTTGGCATGGACGTCGCGGGCTTCCTGATGATGAGCCACATGATCGAACCCGAGGCGCTCGCGAGCCAGGCCTTGCTGATGGAAAGCTATGGCGCCGAATGCGTCTATGTCACCGACAGCGGCGGTGCGCTCGACATGGACGGGGTCAAGGCGCGGCTCGACGCCTACGACCGCGTGCTCAAGCCCGAAACGCAGCGCGGCATCCACGCGCACCATAATCTGTCGCTCGGCACCGCGAACAGCATCGTCGCAGCACAGGCGGGGGCGGTGCGCATCGACGCCAGCCTCACCGGCATGGGCGCGGGCGCGGGCAATGCGCCGCTCGAAGTCTTCATCGCCGCCGCCGACCGCAAGGGCTGGAATCATGGCTGCGACGTCAACAAACTGATGGACGCCGCCGAGGATCTGGTTCGTCCGCTGCAGGACCGCCCGGTGCGCGTCGACCGCGAAACGCTCGCGCTCGGTTATGCAGGGGTCTATTCCTCCTTCCTGCGCCACGCCGAAAAGGCCGCCGAAACCTACGGCCTCGACACGCGCACGATCCTCGTCGAGCTCGGCCGCCGCAAGATGGTCGGCGGGCAGGAAGACATGATCGTCGACGTCGCGCTCGACATGTTGAAGGCGCGCGAGACCGCCGCATGAGCGATTTCTCCACCGCTCGCCCCTTTTCTCACGAACAGGTCGAGCGCTGGGACGCCGAGACCGATGTCGCGATCGTCGGCTTCGGCGCCGCGGGCGCCTGCGCCGCGATCGAGGCGGCGGAAGCCGGCGCGACGGTGACCTTGTTCGAGGCGGCGTCGGGCAGCGGCGGCGCCTCGGCGCTGTCGGGGGGCGAAATCTATCTTGGCGGCGGCGGCGGAACCGATGCGCAGCGCGCGGCGGGATTCGAGGATTCGACCGAAGCGCTCGAAACCTATCTGACGATGGCGGGCGGTCCCGACGCAGACACGGCGAAGATCGCGCTCTATGCGCGCGAAAGCCTCGCCCATTATCAATGGCTCAAGGATCAGGGCGTGCCGTACAAGGGCAGTTTCCTGCCCGGAAAAATCATCGAACCCGCCGAGGATGATACGCTGATCTGGTCGGGCAGCGAAGCCGCCTGGCCCTTCTCCGAGGCCGCAACGCCCGCACCGCGCGGACACACGATCCAGTTCATGGGCTGGGGCGGCGGACGCAAGCTCATGGACATTTTCGAAGCACGCGTCCGCGCGCTCGGGGTCGACGTCCGCTGCGATGCGCGCGTGCTGTCGCTGGTCGCCGACGCAGGTGGCCGCGTCACGGGGCTCGTTGTGCGCATCGACGGCACGCCCCGCTTCATCCGCGCGCGCCGCGGCGTGATCCTCGCAACCGGTGGCTTCTGCATGAACGACGGCATGCTTCGTCGCTATGCGCCGCAGACGCGCCGCCTCGGCAATCCGATCGGCGAGAATGACAATGGCTCGGGCATTTTGATGGGCATGGGCGTCGGCGGCGACGCGATCCATATGGACGAGTTTTTCACCACCTGCCCGTGGATCATGCCCGAAAGCCTCGTAAAGGGCATTTTCGTCAACGAACGCGGGCAGCGCTTCATCAACGAGGATTGCTATCACGGCCGGGTCAGCCGCACGATGCTCGACCAGCCGGGCGAGCGCGTTTACCTGCTCGTCGACAATGCGATTTTCGCGCGCGCGCTCGACATCGCGCGGATCGAGATCGCGGCGGTCGGCGAAAGCTGGGAAGAGGTCGAGCGCGAACTCGGGATGCCCGAAGATACGCTCGCCGCTACCGTCCGTACCTTCAACCGCTACGCGGCCGAGGGGCATGACCCGGTCTATCGCAAAGCACCCGAGTGGCTGAAGGTTCTGGACGAAGGCCCGTTTGCCGCGCTCGAACTCAACGTTGCGACGAGCTTTTTCTCCTTCTTCACGCTTGGCGGCCTGAATACGCGCCCATCGGGCGAGGTCCTCGATCGCATGGGTGAGGTCATTCCCGGCCTTTACGCCGCAGGCCGCGCAACGTCCGGCCTGCCGCGCTGGGGCCATGGCTACAGCTCGGGCCTCAGCCTCGCCGACTGCACCTTCTTCGGGCGCATGGCAGGGCGGCAGGCGGCAACCGCTACGCCTGTCGCTGAACAATTAATATGACACGCTCGCCCTGAGCTTGTCGAAGGGCCGTTCTTTCTTTCAACGATGAAAGAGAGAAGAACAGTGCTTCGACAAGCTCAGCACGAACGGATCTTAGGATGGCGTGTTTTAGCGCGCGATGCCCTAATAGACGATCGCAGGGTTCGGCTCGCGCGGACTACCGAGCATCTCGCGGTGCGACGGCGGCGTCTTGCCGCGGTCGGTGATGCCATAACGTCCCGCAATCTCGGCGCCGATCAGCGTGCGCCCCGACAGTTCGTCGCCTTGCGCGTCGCCGGCGATCGCATGGATGATATGCCCCGTGAACTGCGGCATTTCGGCCATCGCCATGAAGCCTTCATATTGGTCCTTGTGGACCTCGGCGGCGTTGAGCGCGCGCTCGGTAATCTGCGGCCCCAGCCAGATCGACACCGCGCGCACCCCGTGCGGCCGGAAATCGAACGCCATGTCGTGCGCCAGCTTGTCGACGCCCGCCTTTTGCGCGCCATAGGCAGGGCCGTGCATATAGCAGCTCGCGCCGAAGGAAGAGGTGAAGGCGACGAGCCCTGATTTCTGTTCGACCATCAGCTTTGCCGCATGCCAGCTCGCGACATAGGCCGAGCGCAACCCGACATCGATGATCCCGACCGCCGCAAGTTCCTTTTCCCAGAAGGGCGCCTGCTCGATCAGCTGATGATGGATGTGCGTCGCGTTGTTGACGAGGATGTCGAGCCGCCCCGCCTCGGCGCGCACGCGGTCGAACAGCGCTGCGATCTGCGCATCGTCACCATGGTCGCAAGCGACCGCGATCCCCTTGCCCCCTGCGGCAGTCACCGCCGCCGCGGTCTCGTGGATCGTGCCGGCGAGCGGCTTGCCGTCCCAGCCGACCGCATCGCTCTGGTCGACGCTGCGCCCGGTGACGAAAACCGTCATCCCCTTTTCGCCGAGCCCGATCGCGATACCCTTGCCCGCGCCGCGGCTGGCGCCTGTCACGACGGCGACTGCCGGATTTGCCATAACCCACTCCCAGATTGATCGTTTGCGTAGCGATATAGCAAACATGCTACGATATTAGTCAGAAATATCCACTAAAATTTGCGCAAAAGGCTGATTTCCTCTTCCCTATCGATCGTAAATGCGTGACATGATGGCCGCATCTTTTCGCACTTTGGAGAATCGGTTCGATGGACCAGGATCAACTTCGCCCTGCGCTCGGCGCGCCTGGCACCGCGGTGATCGTCACCGGCGGCGCATCGGGAATCGGTCTCGCTTCGGCCGAGGCGCTCGCGGCGGTCGGCCGCAATGTCGCGCTGTGGGATATCGACGGCGACAAGGCGAGCGCGCAGGCGAAAGCGATCGGCGATCGCTTCGGCGTCAAGGCACTCCCGGTCGCGATCGACCTCACCGATATCGCCGCCTATGCTGCGGCGATCGACGCGAGCCGCGCGACGCTTGGGCCGCTCGGCGGACTCGTCCACGCGGCGGGGATCGTCGACACCGGCTCGCTCGAGGGCATCACCCCGCAAAGCTGGGACGCCGGGATCAACACGCACCTCCGTCCGCTCGCGCTGCTCACGCAACAACTCTATGCCGATTTCGCCGCCAACCCCGGTTCGGCGGTGGTCGGCATCGCGTCGATCAATGCGACGCTCGGCAACGGGATCAACCCGATCTACAGCGCCGCGAAGGGCGGAATGCTGTCGCTGATCCGCGCACTCGCGGACCGGCTGGCGCGCGACAATATCCGCATCAACGCGGTGTCGCCGGGGCAGATCCGGACGCCGATGATGCAGCCCGCGGTCGACAATTTGCCCGAGGGCTGGTTCGAACGCCGTATCCTGCTCGAACGGCTGGGCGACCCCGCGGAAATCGGCCGCGTCGTTCGCTTCCTGCTCTCGAACGAGGCAAGCTATATCACCGCCGCCGAACTCGTCGTCGACGGTGGCAATATCTCGTCGCAGCGGCAGTAGGCGGGACGTAGGGGGAGCGAGCGCGAAGCGCCGGATCAGGCCGGCTGCTTCGCCCCGACCATTTCGAAATCGGCGAAATCGGGCCTCGCCATCACCTCGGCGAAATGGCCATAACTCCACGGCCAGGTCATCGGCACGCCGTCCTTTCCGAGATACCAGCTCGAACAGCCCGACGCGAAGATCGTGCCCTTCGCGGCCTCGGTCCGCGCATCGTCGTAGCGCGCCATGGCATCGGGGGTCACGCAGATTTCGGCGCATTCGCCGCTCGTCACCTTGTCGAGGAGCTGCTCGATATAGCCCCACTGGCGCTCGGCGACGTCGATCAGCGAGAAATTGCCCACCGGCCCCGTCGGCCCGTTGAGGAAGAAGAAATTCGGGAAATCGGGAAGCGAGATCGCGTTGTACGCGGTCGCGTGCTTCGCCCACATATCATCGAGCGACGCGCCCCCGCGCCCGGTCACCACTGCCGGGCGGATGAAGCGGTCGGCGTGGAATCCCGTCGCGAGAATGATCAGGTCGAGTTCGTGGAGTACCCCGTCGCTGGTGCGGATACCCTGCGGTTCGATGCGCTCGATCCCTTCGATCACGACGTCGACGTCATGCTGCTGGACGACCTGATAATAGTCGGGCGAGAAGATCAGCCGCTTGCACGCCGCGCGGTAATCGGGACGCAGCCGTTCGCGCAGCACCGGATCGGCGACCCCTTGTTCCAGATTGTCGCGCACGATCGTCTCGATGATGTGCATCTCTTCGCTGTCGGGCTTGATGATGCCGGCGGTGAAGCGCAGCACATTCGCCTGATATTCGGGATCGTAGCGCACCGCGTCGATCAATGCCGGGTCGCGGCGAAACGCCTCGCGCTGCTCCTCAGTGTAAGGAACATTCGGCATCGGCATGATCCATTGCGGCGAGCGCTGGAAATGGCCGAGCTTGCCCGCGCGCCCGGCGAGCGCCGAGACGAGCTGGACCCCGGTCGAACCGCTGCCGACGACGCCGATGCGCTTGCCGTCGAGCGCGATCGCATCGTCCCAGCGCGCGCTGTGCGCGACAGTACCGGCGAAACTGTCGAGCCCCTCGATCTCGGGCATGCGCGGATGGTGGAGGACGCCGGTCGCGGTGATCACGATGTCGGCCTCGACCGTCATCCCCGCCTTCGTCGTGACGGTCCAGACGCCGTCCGCATAAGTGCAGCTATCGACCTCCTGCCCGAAATGCGCGATCTCGCGCAGGCCGAACCGATCGGCCACATCCTCGAAATAGTCCTGGATCTCCGGCCCCGGCGCCAGGTAGCTGCTCCACTCGGCGTTGGGCGCAAAGCTGTAAGTATAGGCGTGCGCGGGAACGTCGCAGTTGAGCCCCGGGTAGCGGTTCTCGCGCCATGTGCCGCCGATCGTGTGCGCCTTTTCCAGCAGCGTGACGTGGCGGTATCCCGCCTCGCGCAGCCGGATGCTCGCCAATATCCCCGACATGCCAGCCCCGATGACGACATATCGCAAATCCAGATTGCGCTGCACGCTGTCCACTCCACTCTTGTTTCGGTATCGCCGCCCTCCTAGGCGGCCCGAGCGGAGCCCACATCACTCAAACGGACCATATCGCGACATGCGGCCGCGCGCGTCAGCCCTCCACCGCGCGCCGATAATGCGGCAGCGCCACCAGCAGCAACGCGACGATCAGCGGCAGCACGACCGCACCGGCGATCGCGATCGAATAGCCGAGCGCCGCCTGGTCGCCGAAGCCGAAATCGGTGATCGCGGCGATGACGCTGGCGCCGAGCCCCATCCCGACCAGATTGACGCACAGGAGCGAGATGGCGGTGACCTGTCCGCGCAGCTGATTGGGCGTCACATCCTGGATCGCCGTCAGCATCACGCCTTGCGACGCCTGCCCGATCAGCGTGCCGATCGCCATCATCGTCAGCGACAGGAAGGCGGTCGGCATCAACGGCGCGATGATGAGCGGTACGCCCTTCAGCACGGTGGCGATCAGCACGACGCGCATATTGGCGTCGGCGCGGCCGCCCTGCATCAACCGTCCCGCGAGCCAACCACCCGACAGCGTACCGACGGTGCCGCAGGTCAGCATGATCATCCCGTAAGACATGCCGACCTCGGCCGGGCTCATGCCATAGCTGCGGATCAGGAAGGTCGGGAACCACAGCGCGGTGCCGATCGCCAGAAGCGCAATCAGGGCGAGGGAGCCGATCAGCGATCCGAACAGCGCCCAGCGCTCCGAAATATAGTCGAACCCTTCGCGCAGGCTGCTTTGCACCGACAGGTTCGCCGCCAGTTCCTGCCGCGCCGGCTCGCGGATCATCATCATCAGCGCGGCGACGATCAATCCGGGCGCCGCAACGCACAGGAACACCATCTGCCACGGTTCGAAACTGCCGAGCCAAGGCAGTGTCGCACCGCCGGCTTTCGTGAAACGCGCGAGCAGCCAGCCGCCGATCAACAGCGCAAGGCCGCCGCCGATCGGATAGCCGATCGCATAGAAGCTGATAGCCAGCGCCCGCCGGCGCCGTTCGAAATAGTCGCTGATCAGCGAATAGGCAGTCGGGCTGAGCGTCGCCTCACCCACCCCGACGCCGACGCGCGCGAGGAAGAGGCCGATGAAACTGCTGGTAAAGCCGCAGGCGGCGGTCATCGCCGACCAGAACAGCACCCCCCACACGATCAGCGTCGCGCGCCTTTTGGTACGGTCGACAAAGCGGCCGATGGGCAGCGCGGCGATGCTGTAGAGAAGCGAAAAGGCAAAGCCCTGGAGCAGGCTGATTTCGAAATCGCTGAGGTTCAGGTCGCGCTGGATCGGCTCGACCATCAAGGTCAGCACACGCGCGTCGATCGCGCTGAAGCAATAGCCGATGAACAGGATCGCGACGACGAACCAGCGATAGACGCCGCGAGAGGGCGCAGCGCCTACCACCGGTGTATCGGACGCCGCCGCGGTCACCATGCCGAGGGCGGATCCCGCCGCGCCAATATCTGTTCGGTGCGCGCCGCGATCAGCACATCATTCTCCCCGCTCTCCGGCAACAGCCAGAAGCGCCCCGCGCGCACGCCGTCAAGCGCGAAGGCCGAAACCTCGCCGGGCTCGGTGAGTTTGAGTTGGAGCCCGGTCGTGCGGACCAGATCCTCCATCGTGCGATAGGCGACCTTCGTCTGCGCCTCATTCTCCACATAATCCGCGGGGCGGACTTCGCCCGAAGCCATGATTGCGGTGTTGACCGTATGCGGACCCGGGAAAAGGACAGCCGCACGCAGCTTGCCGCCTTCCCGCAAAAGCTGCTGGTGCAGAACTTCGGAAATGCTCGTGACCGCGGCCTTGGTCGCAGCATAGATCGGCGTATTGGGAAGCGAACGGAGTCCGCCGTTGGTCGAGCTGGTGTTGATCACCACCCCCTCTTCGCCCGCCTCGATCATCCGCGGCACGAACGCCGCGATCCCGTGGACGACGCCGAGCACATTGACGTCGATCCCCCAGCGCCAGTCGCTGAGCGGCAGGGTCCAGATCTTGCGCTGCGCCTCGCCCAACCCGACGCCGGCATTGTTGAACAGCAGGTGCACGGTGCCGAAATGGTCGAACACCTGATCGGCGAGCGCCCGCACCGACGCCTCTTTCGTCACGTCGCACGCGATCGCGAGCACCTCGCCGCTGCCCAGTGCGTCGATCTCGGTGCGCACCGCTTCGAGCCGCGCCGGATCGATGTCAGCGATCACGACATGCGCGCCGGCGCGAGCGAGGTCGGCGCACAGGCATTTGCCGACCCCGCTCGCCCCGCCGGTAACCACGGCCACCCGGCCCGAAAAATCCTGCATCAGGCGGCCTTCCGTGCGCCGAGTTCGAGGCCGGTGTTGCGCGGGTCGTCGTGGCGCCCGACCCAGTGCGGCGCGATCCATTCGCCGGGGACCTTGCGCAGCAGCGTGCCGCCGGTCGCGGTGCCGCCCTCGACATATTCCATACCGACTAGGCAGCGGACGGGGATGTCGGCGAGCGGGTCGTATGCCGATTCACGCAAGGTGATCGTCCCCGTCATGGCGCGGCGCCCGCTATAGTTGCGCTGCCAGTTGAGGCGGGTGAGGAACACGTCGCCGTCGAACTGGCCCGGCGTGTCGATCGACGGCATGCCCTTGTAGCAGAAGAGATGTTCCTCGAAGGTCAGCGGCGCGTCGATCGCCTCGCCGATCGTGCCCTCGATCTCGAAATAGGCGACGCCGTGGCGCGAGCAGGTCGCGCGCAGATGGTCACCGTTGCGCTCGAAATGCGTCTCGGCGATCTTCTTGGGCTCACCGAAACGCTCGCGGCCCGAGGTGACGACGGTCTCGCCCTCCATCGCCATGTGGAAGCAATAGGCGCCCGGCGCGCCTTCATGCGTGCAATTGACCCCGACGGTGAGCGCGCCGATCTCGACGGTGTCGGTTTCGGTCACATGCATCGCGACATGGACCATCTGCAACCAGATTTCGGGGCGTTCGACCGCGACGAGCGGCTGCGGCAGCAGCGCCGCGATCACTTCGGGATCGGTTTCATAGGTGGCGCGGATGCCATAGACGGTATTCTTGAGCATCCCCGGCGCGCGCGTTTCGACGGGTCCCTGAACATAACGCAATCTCGACATCGCAACTCTCCCGATGGCGCCCGCGGGCGCAGTAAGCGGATCGATCCGCATGGAATGAAAATGGGCTGTTATTCGGCCGCTTCGACGAGGCGGCTTCCGTCGGGCCCGTCGGCGTAAAATTGCTCGAAATAGCGGCGGAAGCGCAGGATCGGGCCGTCGCCGTCGCACAGATACGGGCGCGCACGGTGGATCTTGTTGTGCCAGATCGGAATGTCGCCCTCGACGCCCTTCTGCCCGCATGTATTCTCGATCGCCGCCTCGATCGCCTTTTCCTCAGGCGAACCCGGCGCGACCTTGGGGTGGGTGAAGCAGAAGCGCAGCTCGACATCGTCGGCCTCGACCGGCGTCGCGATCACGAGGAGCGACAGCTCGACGAGCCCGCTCAGCCGCGTGAATTTCTGCCCCGCGCCGTTCTGAACCGTTTCGACCGAATAAGGGAGCTGCTTGCGCTCGCCCGTCGGCAGGTCGATCGTGCGGTGACCGCGCGCGACGCTACGCCGCCGGACGCCCTCATAATCGGTCTCGCCCTCGGGCACCGCGTCCATCGCGTGGACATAGGCAAAGTGCGCGACGTCGACGCCGTTTTCGGCAATCTCCTGGGGGTTGCTGGCAAAGCGCCATTCGCGTTTGACCGGTTCGGCGAAGGCCGGGTCGGTGAATTCGGGATAGTCGATGACGTCGAACATTGGGGCGACATCGTCGGGATGATACCAGGCCCAGATCACGCCGCTGCTTTCGGTCACCGGATAGGATTTGGCCAACGGCTCGCGCTTCGCGCGCGGCGGAAAGGCCTTGGCATAAGGAATCTTGCTGCAGAAGCCGTCGGGGCGGAACGCCCAGTGATGGAAGGGACAGCGCAGGCTGTCGCCCTCCACTGTGCCGCCATGTCCCATATGTGCGCCAAGATGCGGGCAATAGGCATCGAGCAGCCCCGCCTCACCGCTCTCGTTGCGGAAGAGCACGAGGTCGCGCCCGAAATAATGGACCGGCCGGACATCGCCGACGCCTAGCTCGGCACCATAGCCGACCCCGAACCAGCCATAGGGGATGGGCATGGGAAAGCGTTCAACCTGTGGCACTGTCAGTCTCCCGGATGGCCGTCCTTTCCGGGCGGCTCTTGTCGGGCGAGTGTATCGATTGCGCTGCGCGAGGTAAGACCCAAATGGCGTACAGTTTGTGCTTCGTGACGAACAATGAGGCTGGGTGGGCGCCCGAAGCCCCTATTCGCGACCGATCAAAGCCCGGTGTCCACCGGTATCCCCGGCGCCTCCATGGCGACGAGCATTTCGCCGAAGGCGCGCGCCGCGGGGGATGCCGCGCCCCCACTGCGGATCAGCATGAAATCAGCGCTGGGCAGGACGGGAAGGCCATAATCGCCGTCGAGCAGGCGCATTCCGGGTTCGAGCTCGCTGCGCGTCAGCACCGCGACCGCCAGTCCCGATCGGACCGCCGCGCGGATGCCCTGCTCGCTCGGCGAGGTAAAGGCGATGTGCCAGTCGATCGATGTCGCTTCGAGCGCGGCAACCCCCATCAGCCGGTTGATACAATTCGGGGGATGGAAGGCGAGCGGCAGCGACGCGCCGTCTGGCAACAGGAAATTGTCGGCCGCGACCCACCCGAACTCCGCCCGCCGCAAAGGGATACCGCCATTCTCGCCCCCGGCAGTGGAAAGCACGACGGCAAGATCCAGCTCTTCGGCTGCGATCATGGTGCTGAGGTCGAGATAGGTGCTGACATGAACATCGAGCCGCACCGCGGGAAAAGCGCGCGAAAATTGGCAGAGCAGCGCCGGCAGTCGCTCGCCCATGAACGCCTCCGGCGCGCCGAAGCGCACGGCGCCCGTCACCGACGAGGGCCGGAAGCGTTGCGCCAGCGCGTCGAGGCTGGCGAGGATCTGGCGCGCGTGCGACAGGAAGTCTTCGCCGTCGTCGGTCAGGATCAGCCGGCGTGTCGTCCGGCGGATCAGTGCCCGTCCCACCTGCTCCTCGAGGCGCCGGATCTGGTGGCTCACCGCGGGCTGGGTGAGATTCAACCGCCGCGCGGCGCGCGTGAAGCCGCCCGTCTCGCTGACCGCGACGAATGCCCGCAGAAGGACCGGATCGATGTCCATGACGGCCAATTAATTATAGATGATTATGAATTCTACAAAATAAAATCATTTCCGTTATTTCTTGCCTCTCCCCAGATAGCGCGCCTGCCGGGCAGACGGACCCGGCCGCTCGAAAGGTGCCGCCTCCATGATCCTATCCCCTGCCCGCAAAAACGCGCTCGCGCTGTTCGCGGTGTGCCTCGGTGCGCTGATGTTCGGCCTCGAAATCACGAGCGTCCCGGTGATCCTCCCAAGCCTCGAGGCGGTGCTTCACGGCGACTTCCAGGAACTGCAATGGGTCATGAATGCCTATACCCTCGCCTGCACGACCGTACTGATGGCCACCGGCACGCTGGCCGATCGCTTTGGCCGCAAGCGCATCTTCATGATCAGCGTGGCAGCCTTCGGCGTCACTTCGGCGCTTTGCGGCCTCGCCGACAATATGGCGCTGCTCATCGCGGGCCGGCTGCTTCAGGGCCTCGCCGGCGGGGCGATGCTGATCTGTTCGATCGCCCTTCTCTCGCACCAGTTTCAGGATGCGCGCGAACGGGGCCGCGCCTTTGCGATCTGGGGTGTCGTTTCGGGAATCGGCCTTGGTTTCGGTCCGCTCGTCGGGAGCGCGACGATCGCGCTGGCCGGCTGGCAATGGATATTTCTTGTCCATCTTCCGCTCGCGCTCCTGACACTGGCGATCGCGGCGGGCACGATAGTCGAATCGCGCGACCCCGACGCGAGCCACCTCGACCTGGCGGGAATCCTGACGCTTTCGCTGGCGGTATTCGGCCTTGTCTATCTCATCACGCAGGGCGCGACGCTTGGTCTGTCCGCTTCGATCGCGATCGCGGCCCCCACGGCCATCTGTTTCGCCGCATTCCTGTTTGTCGAGCGGCGACAGGCGCATCCGATGTTCGATTTTTCCGTCTTTCGGAACCTCAGCTTTTCGGGCGCGATCCTCGGCTGCATCGCGATGAACGTCAGCTATTGGCCTTTCATGATCTACCTGCCGATCTATCTCCAGACCGGCCTCGGCTATGACACGCTTGCTACCGGCCTGTGCCTGCTCGCCTACACATTGCCGGCGCTGGTCTTTCCCCCGCTGGGCGAGCGCCTGTCGCTGCGATACGGGGCGGGCGTCGTCATTCCGTCCGGCCTCGCCACGATCGGGCTCGGCTTTGTCGCCATGAAGCTCGGCAGCGTCGCGGCGGAGCCGGGCTGGCAGACGATGTTGCCGGGCCTGCTTCTCGCAGGCATCGGGATCGGTATCACCAATACGCCGGTGACCAACACGACGACAGCATCGGTTCCCCCAAGCCGGGCCGGCATGGCGTCGGGTATCGACATGAGCGCGCGGCTGATCACACTGGCTGTGAACATCGCACTCATGGGCATCATTCTCGTCGAAGGAATCGCCGCGGCGCTGCAACGCGCCGCGCCGAACGGTGTCGAAATCGCCGGGCTGCGGACGGCGGCGGAAGCGGTCGCAGCCGGTCAGGCGATCGGCAACCTGCCGGAGGCGGCCGTGCAGCACGGGCTCACCGCCGGCTTCGGCCTCGTCATGATCTATGGAGGCGCAGGCGCCTTGCTCCTGGCTATTTTGAGTTTCGCCCTCTTCCGACGCGAAGCCCCTCGCCTTTGCCCCGACGACGGAACCGGTAACGGCTATGCGCTCTAATATCGCGCCGCGAGCGACGCCGCCATCGACGGGCGCACCTTCACACGGGAGAATTGACGGACCAGATAGTCGATGAAGGCGCGCGTCGCGACCGACATGATCCCCGGCGAATAGACGACCCAGCATTTGCGGTCGTAAAAGGACCATTCGGCGTCCAGCGCGAGCATCCCGCCGCTGGCAAGGTCCTGGCGCACGATGCTGACCGGCAGGCTCGCGATGCCGAGCCCTTTCCGCGCCGCGCTGCGCAGCGCGATGCCGCTGTTGCTCATCCAGCGCGGATTGACCTTGACGCTGACATCCTCGTTGAAGCTCATCGTCGCGCTGAGATCGGTCAGGCAGTCGTGCTCGAGCAGGCCCTGCGGCGTTTCGGGCCAGCCGCGCGCGGCGACATATTCGGGCGCGGCGCACAGGCAATATGAGAGATAGCCGAAGGTGCGTGCGCGCAGGTTCGAATTGGGCAGGACGCCGTAGCGGATGACGACGTCGAACCGCTCCTGCACGATCTCGTTCTCGTTGAGATAGGCGATCGGCTCGATCACGATCCCCGGATGCTCGGTGCTGAATTCGGCGAGCAGCGCCGACATGAAATCCGACCCGAAAATATCGCTGAGCCCCACGCGCAAGCGCCCGACGGGTTCGGTGCTGTAGCGGCCGACCTGTTTTTCGACCTCGCTGAGGCGCGTTTGCAGATCGGCGCATTCGCGGTGGAAGCTTTCGCCCGCACCGGTCAGCGACAGGCGGCGCGTGGTGCGGACGAGCAACTGGACCCCCAGCCGCTCCTCCAGTTCATGCACCGTCTTGCTGATATAGGATTTGGAGACCCCCAGATGATCGCCCGCGGCAGTGAAGCTGCCCTGCTCGACAACCGCCAGAAATTCCTCGATTCCGCGCCAGCTCGACATCATCCCATCCCCAAAAGGCCGGGATGCTCTATCAAGCAGGCGCCCGAATGCAATTGACTACAAGCCCCTCCCCCTAAGGGGAAGGGCTCGTCTCGCTCATTCCGCCGCCTGCTTGACGAACAGTTCGCGGCGCGGACCGATTTCGCCCGCGACCTTCCACAGCGCGTCGGCGTCGACGTCATAGACATCGAGCGCGTTGATCCCGAGCATCGCCTGGATATCGTCGTCGGGCAGGCCGCCGAGGCTGACCGTCATCTTTTCGAGCGTGCTCGGCCAGGTGCCTTCGGGGTGCGGATAGTCGGTGCCCCACAGGATACGATCGACGCCGATGTCGTAATAGGCCTGCGTCGTTTCCTCGTCGGGCAGCGCCGAACAGCCGACCCACACGTTGCGCGCGAAATACTCGCTCGGCTTCATGCTCATATTGGCATAATAATCGCCGAGCTTGCCGCTCGTGTGCTTCGCCGAGGCGCGGATATCCATCAGCTGCATCACCCACGGGAACCAGAATTCGCCGCCCGCCTCGGTGAAGCAGACCTTGAGCTGCGGATATTCCTCGAACACCCCGCCAAAGGTCATCGACCACAGCGGCCGCGTCATCCAGAAGGCGAATTCGCACAGATAGGTGCCGATCCAGCCGGGCTGCGTCGTGTCATAGGCTGGCGCACCTCCCGAATGGAAATGCAGCGGCATGTTATAGTCCTGGAGCATCGCCCAGATGCGGTGATATTTGGTGTGATTGTAGAGGTCGTACCCCTCGGTCAGCGCGGGGAAGAACACGCCCTTGAGCCCGTTCTTGCGCGCCCATTCGATCTCCTTCGCGGTTTCGTCGAGATCGTAGAGCGCGGGAATGACCGCGAGGCCGATGCGGCGATGCGGATCGTCCTGGCAGAACTCGGCGAGCCAGCGGTTGTGCGCACGCGCGCCCGCCCATTGCAGCTCGGCGCGCGCCGCATTGGGCTTCAGCCCGATGTCGGCGCCGAACGGCGGCGCATTGCGTTCGGTGATGCCGTCGGGGAACAGCACCTCGGCCGCGACCCCGTCCTGGTTGAGCACGCGGTTGCGGATCGTGCCGTCCCACGCGCCTTCGAGCCCGTCGCCGACGCGCGCGCGCCACTTGGTGTTGAAGTCGTCGATGAGGAAGCGCTTTTCATGCTCTTCGCGCGCCTTGATCTCGAGCTGGACGGTCTCGTCGAACTGCTGGTGATATTTCGATTCGAGATAGTCGCGATAACGCTCGGGCGGGAGGCCGACGTGGCCGTCCGACGAAATGACAAGATAACGATCCATATTTCCTCTCCGCTTCATTCTTTCATGCGCGCCCTGCCCGGCCACTCTCGCGGGGCGGATCGGGCGCATGACGATGGTCCGACACTATGCGCTTCGCGCGCGGGAAAAAGCGGCCCGGCGGCAACGCACTATCGCTCGTCATGAACAATGGCCGCATCGGATAGCGGCCGGGCCAGATGGTCGAGCAGCAAGGCAGCGCAGATCGCCGCCGCAATCGCGAAGGGCGCGGGCCGCCAGCCCTGATAGGCCATCGACGCGAGAATCGGTGGCAGCGTGATCGACGCGCCCGCGATCAGCGTGATGGCGGAGGCGATGCCAACCTGCTCCTTCGCCGATCCCGCGAGCGACGCCGCGGCGCTGAAACCCGGCCGCGCCAGCCCGTAGCCGAAGCTCGCGAGCGCGAAGCCGGCCGCCGCCGTCCAGACGCCGCCGAGCATCGCGGCTGCATTGCCGGCGCACGCCAGCGCCGCGCCCGTGCGCATCATCGTCCGCGGCGACAGCGACATCAATCGCACCAAACCCCATTGGGCGAGCAGCGCGGAAATCGCACCCGCAGTCATCGCGATGCCGATCATCTGTTGCGCGGCCGCGGCCCCCGGGGGCATCCGGTCGATGATCACGAAGCCGATCGTGTAGAGGTTGATCGCCTGCGCCGAACAGAGGAGCAGCCCGAAATTGAGGTACCGCCCGATCGCACTGCTGCGCCAGACATCGGACATGGTCGGCGCGTTCGGGTCGCTCGATGCGGCCGCGGTCATCGGCGAGGCGGCGGGCAGGAAAAACCACGATCCCGCGAGCGCCAGCGCGCCGAGCAGCGCGAAGCCGAGCATCGGCCCGAGCGGCCCCAAGGGGTCGATCATCAGCGCCGGCGCGATCGCGGGGCCGATGATCGTCCCGAGACTGAGCGCGCCCGCGAGGCCGGCGATCGCGTGCGTACGCTGCGCGCCCTCGGTCCGCGCCGCGACGAGCGCCTGCGTCGCGGTCGCCGCCGCGGACCCCAGCAAGCCATAGATGGACCGTAACAGAGCGAAGCAGCCGAAGGTCGCGAGCGGCGGCAGGATGGCCAGCAGGCCGAGCTCGACCGCCAGCGCGCAGCCGCCCATCGAAAGCACGAAGCCGACAAGGCCCGCCCGGATATAGAAGGCCGGCCCCGCGCGCCCGATCCGCGACACCCAGAAGGGCGAACTGACCGCCCAGGTCAGCGCCGAGACCGAAAAGATACCCGCGACGAGGAAATCGGGGATGCGCAGCATCCGGCCGATCGCCGGCATCACCGACACGAGGCCGATGTTGCCGATGGCGGTCAGAAAGGTCACTGCCCCCAGAAAGGGCAGCACCCATCGTGACCCCATCGACGACGGGGACGAAAGCGCCGGCACCGGACCCGCCGATCAGAAGCGGATGCGCAGCTCTCCGCCGAAGCTGCGCGGATCGCCGTACTGGCCGAGCGTCAGCACGCCGAGGTTGATCGCGCTGACCTTATATTCCTTGTCGGTCAGATTCTTGCCCCACAGCGCGAGTTCGGCCGTCGTGCCACCGCCAAGCTCGATCCCGGCGAGCGCGATGCGCCCGTCGAGCAACCCGTAGGACGGCATCTTCGCGAGCGGGTCGGGGGTGATCGACGAATATTGGCTGCTGCGCCAGCTATAGTTCAGGCTCGCCTCCAGCCGGCCCGGACCGACATCGTGGCGATAGAGCGCCCCGACCTGGTAATTCCACTTCGGCACGCGCGAGAGGACATAGGTGTCGGTCACATCGGTGCCGTCGGGCAGGATGAAATCGGTGTAGCGCGCATCGACATAGCCGCCACCGAAATTGATCGTGAAGCCGTCGACCGGGCGCAGCGTTCCTTCGACCTCGAAGCCGGTGAATTTCGCCTTGCCCGCATTGATGATGTTCGTCGTCACCAGCGAGGGCACGAACACGCCGGCCTGGAAATCCTTGTAGATCGAATGATAGACCGCGGCGCTCAGGTTGAGCGCGTTGCCGAGTCCCGCATATTTCATGCCGAGCTCGAACGAAGTCAGCTTCTCGGGATTATAGGCCGTCATGAAAGCGGTGTTGGTCGCCGCGGTATCGTTGATCCCGCCGCTCTTGAACCCCGTCGCGACGCGCGCATAGACCGAGAAATCGGGCTGGATCTTGTAGAGGATGTTGAATTCGGGGTTGAAGCGTTTCCACACCCCCGAATTTTCGAGCGGACTGAGGTCGGTGTAGCCGATGCCGCCCGCGCCCGGCCGCGCCCCGGCGGCGGGCCCGCCGCTGCGGGTCACCGGATTGCCGTTCGCATCGCGCAGGAACACACCCGAACCCGGCGCCGCGGGATTGGTGCGATACGCCGAATTGGACAGCAGCAACTCATAGGCGTGCTTGGACTCGCGCGTGTAGCGAAGCCCGACCGACGCGGTCAGCTTCTCGTCCAGCATTTGCGGCGTCCAGGCGATCTGACCGTAACCGGCGTAGGATTTCGAATTGCCCCCACGCTCGCTGATGTCGAAGGCGTTGCCCCCGAACTGGAAGTTCCAGCGCGGGTTATACACGTCATATTCGTCGTCGAGATAGAAGGCGCCGAGCGTGTATTTGAAGTCGCCAACGGTTCCGATCGCCTGAAATTCCTGTGTGAACTGCTTGTAATTATTGTCGAGGATGATGCGCAGCAGGTCGAGCGGGCTGCCGTCGAAATCGCTCGCCGACCGCGTGATCGCGGTGCGCCGTGCGGTGATCGACTTGAGCGTGAGGTCGCCGATCCCCGGCTCCCATTCGAGCGTCAGCGCATGCCCATTGGTGCGATAGTCGCTGCGAAGCGCACTTTGCGCCCCGATCTCGCGCGTCCGGCCGCTGACGACATAAGGCGCCATCAGCGCGTTGACGAACGCGGTCGCGCCCGATCCGGTGACCGCGGTCGCGACGAGCTGGTTCGGCGTGCCCTTGCTGTCCGAAATATCATAGCTGTAAAGCGCGCTGAAGCTGCCCGACGGACGCCACAAAAGGTCGGCGCGTGCCGCCCACAATTCTTCCTCGCCGAAATTATCCTTGCGCAGCGAGTTGCGGTAATAGCCGCCGTCGAGCTTGGTGATCACGCCGACCTTGGCACTGAAGCCCGCGACCTCCGGCAGGTCGACCGAAAGGCGCTGGTTGAACTGGCCCCAGCTTCCGGCGCCCGCGAGGAACTGCCCGCCGAACTCGCCGCTCGGCTTGCGCGTGATCAGGTTGACCGCGCCGCCGATGGTGTTCTTGCCGTAAAGCGTACCCTGCGGTCCGCGGAGCACTTCGACGCGTTCGAGATCGACGGTGTCGAACGCGGCACCGGTCGATTTTCCGATCGGCACGCCGTCGATATAGAGGCCCACCGGCTGGTCGCGGGCAAGGCTGGTGTCGGCCGACGGCGACAGGCCGCGGATCGTGATCAGCGGGCCAAAGCTGTTGCCGATCGTTTCGTTGATCTGGACGTTCGGCACGATCGTCGCGATGTCCGCCACGTTGCGAACCTGCGCGCGGTCGATCGCCGCGCTGCTGACCGCGGAGACCGAGATCGGCACATCGACCAGCCGCTCCTCACGCCGCTGCGCGGTGACGACGATATCGCCCTCGGCGGGCACGGCATTGTCCGCCGCCGTGCCTTCGCCTGCCTCCTGCGCCATCACGACCGATGAATTCAGCGCCGTCGCGGCCATGACCGCCCAAAGGGCAGTTTTCCGAAATGCCATAATGCCTCCCTCTCCAAATGCGGCCTCTTTGGACCGCCAATATTCGGGCTTCTTCCGCTTGGCCCGGTTACGGAGCGGGACGATAACCAACCTTCCAAGGCGATAAAGCGCGCCATCGGAACTACACTGTTCACCCCTGTGGCGAATAACCGTACGCCCCCAAAATGATACCCTTCGCGTTCTGCGCCGCTTTTCCGTGCGCAAGACCGGAGCCATTGTCAGCAAATTGAACTGATTGACCATACTGATAGTCTGGCATAATCGCTCATCGGGCGCTGGAGGTTCCGGCAATAGAGGGAAAGGACGCGGGCCGATGGCGAATGCAATGTTCGGGGCGGTCGACCAGCTCGGTTTCGTGGTCGCCGACCTCGACCGGTCACTGGCCAGCCGGATGCGCGCGCTCGGCCTTGGCCCCTGGACCGTTTTTCGCGGGGTGACGCTCAACGGGCGTTACCGGGGGCAACCGACCCGCGTCATAATCGACGTTGCGCTCGCCTATCAGGGCGAAGTCCAGATCGAGCTGATCCAGCCGGTCGACGATGCCCCCTCCCCTTACCGCGGCGCAAACGGCGCCCCGCTTTGCGGAATCCATCATATGGCGTGGATCGTCGACGATCTGGACGCCGCGGTTGCGGACGCCACCGCACGCGGATTGTCGATGGTGTTCGAGGCATCGAACCCCGCAACACGCGTCGCGTATCTGGAGGCCGAGGGCGATCCCGGCGTCCTCTATGAATTCATCGAAGGCGCCGGGATGCGCGAGATGGTCACTGCGGGGATCGCCGCGGCGCGCAGCTGGGACGGCAGCGACCCGGTGACGACGATCCATCTGGAGGAGCTATGACAAGCTTGACCACCGCCAAACCATCGCGGCCGCGTAGTCTGCGCGCGGGCGGACGGAACGGATTCCAGCAGCAACGCAAGGAACAGACCCGCGCCGCGATCCTGACGGGCGCGGCCAGCGTCTTTTCCGCCACGCCCTATCTGTTCGCGACGATCGATGACCTGATCGCCGCCGCCGGGGTGAGCCGGGCCACCTTCTACACCCATTTCGATTCAAAACTGTCGCTCGCACTCGCGATCTATGATTCGATCGAGAGCGACTGGCAGAGGCTGTACAACGAACTGACGCGGATGCCGCGCCCCGATCAGCCCGGGCTCGAGGACTGGCTAGGCCGCCTCGCCCATCTCTATGTCGAGCATGGTTTTGTCACGTCGCTTGTCATCCAGCTCGCGACCTTCGAGCCCGGTTTCAGGCAGCGGCTCCGCAGCGATGGCGATCGGCTGATCGATATGCTGAGCGAAGCAGGCGTCGGCGGCTTTCGCAATGTCTCGTCCAGGGAAAGCCCCTCGTCCGCGAAAACCGAACGCGTGCGCGCACGCCTGATCCTGACACGCCTCGACCAGATCTGCTCGGAGCTCGCTATCGGCAACATCTTGCCGGCCGACGAACGAGTGCTCTACATCAAGGTTGGCGCCGAAGATCTTCTGCGCTTCATGGAGGATGCCCAAATCAAGCCCGGACCGTGACGGGCCGCGCGCAATGCGTGCTCATTCGAGGCGATCGCCACCCCGGCGGGGTGAGTATCCAGCTTGGCTGTAAATGGTGCCCAGAAGAGGACTCGAACCTCCACGACCTTGCGATCGCCAGCACCTGAAGCTGGTGCGTCTACCAATTCCGCCATCTGGGCACGGGGTAGGAGCGGGCGCTTAGCGGGGCGGCCATCGGCTTGTCAACAACGGTGCGAGGGGCGATGTGCATTTTATCGCAAAGCCGCGGGTTTTGCGCCCGAATGCCGTGGTCCCCCTTGCTCCCCTCCCCGCTTCGCGGCATGGGGAAGCCGTGCGGCGCGCCCTGCGCCGGGTAAAGAATCGATCACAGGCGGACGATATGCAGAAACTCGACGGACAATTGATCACGGTGCTGGGCGGCGGCGGCTTCCTCGGCCGCTATGTCGTGCAGAGGCTGCTCGCCCGCGGCGCCCGCGTCCGTATCGCGCAGCGGACCCCGCGCGCCGCGACTTTCCTCAAACCGCTCGGCGGCCTCGGCCAGACGCAGTTCGTGGCATGCGACGTTCGCGATCCCGCCAGCGTCGCGCGCGCCGTGCAGGGCAGCGACGCGGTGATCAACCTCGCCGGCGCATTCGACGATATGCAGGCGGTGCAGGCCGACGGCGCGGGCCATGTCGCGACGGCGGCGAAAGCGGCAGGCGCCGGCGCCCTCGTCCACGTCTCGGCGATCGGCGCCGATCGCGAGAGCCTGTCGGCCTATGGCCGCAGCAAGGGCGACGGCGAAGCGGCGGTTCGCGCGGCCTTTGCCGACGCCGCGATCCTGCGGCCCTCGATCCTCTTCGGGCGCGAGGATCATTTCATCAACCGGTTCGCGGGCCTCATCCGCATGTCGCCGGTCGTCCCGGTAATTGCGCCGAACGCGAAATTCCAGCCCGCCTATGTCGGCGATGTCGCCGATGCGGTCGTCGCGGCGCTCGGCGGCGCGGCTGCCGGCAAGATGTTCGAGATCGGCGGTCCGCAGGTGCTGACGATGCGCGAACTGCTTCGCTGGATCGCCGACGCGACCGGCCGCTCGCCCTTGTTCGTCGAGATACCCGACTTCGTCGCCTCGACGCTCGCTTCGGGATTCGGCTGGGCGCCCTTCGCGCCGATCACCAAGGACCAGTGGCTGATGCTCCAGCACGACAATGTCGTTGCCGGCGGCGCCGCGGGGCTCGCCGAGCTTGGGATCACGCCGACCTCGCTCGCCGCGGTTACCGATGGCTGGCTCGTCCAGTATCGCCGTCACGGCCGCTTCGCACAGACCGCCTGACCGATTGGACATGGGCATCTGGCTGACCGCGATCATCCTCGGCATTGTCGAGGGATTGACCGAATTCCTGCCTGTCTCGTCGACGGGCCACCTGATATTGGCGACCGAGCTGCTCGGTTATGACGCCGCGCGCTGGGCGATCTTCAACATCGCGATCCAGCCGGGCGCGATCCTTGCGATCGTCGTGCTGTACCGGAAACTCTTCTGGGAGATGTTCACCGGCTTCTTCCGGCGCGACCCGGTCGCCATCGCCTTTGTCCGCAACCTGCTGCTCGCCTTTTTCCCGGCGGTCGTCCTCGGCCTCGCGTTCGGCGATTATATCGAGCTGCTGCTCGAAAATGCCGTCGTCGTCGCCTGGGCGCTGATCATCGGCGGCTTTGCCATCCTGCTCGTCGAACGCTTCGCAAAGACGAGGGATGTCGGCGGCGTCGCGAATGTGTCGACGCGGCAATCGATTCTCGTCGGGCTCGTTCAGTGCATCGCGATGATCCCGGGCGTCAGCCGGTCGGGCGCGACGATCCTCGGCGCGATGTCCTTCGGTGTCGACCGCAAGACCGCGGCTGAGTTCAGCTTTTTCCTCGCCCTCCCTACGCTGACCGGCGCGACGATCCTCCAGCTGTTCAAGCACCGCGACGCGATCACGACCAACGACCTCAGCCTCATCGCGGTGGGTTCGCTCGTCTCGTTCGTCGTCGCCTGGGCCGTGATCAAGGCCTTCCTCGCGGTTGTGACCCGGTACGGCTTTGCTCCGTTCGCCTGGTACCGAATCATCGCCGGCGTCGCCGCGCTGATCTGGCTCGGCATGAGATAGGGCCGAAACGGTATCAATAGACGAAAGATAATTGCGTGAACCTATTTTGGGGCAAATTCACCCTCCATTTTAGGTTATCAATACTGCCCTAACTCGCAATTTGGTCGTGACAGGCCAATTTCGCCCATGCAATTCCCCGCTCAACGAAGGGGATACTGCATGGCTTCCGAACGCATGCTCCAGTTTGTGGGGCGTGAACAATCCTATCCGGACAAGCGCTCCGCCGAAGAACGCGCGCGCGACTTTCGCGAGATCGCCGAGCGCTACGCCGCGCCCGACGCCGACGCGCAGGCGGCGCGCTGCTCGCAATGCGGCGTGCCCTATTGCTCGGTGCATTGTCCGCTCCACAATCATATTCCCGACTGGCTGCGCCTGACCGCCGAGGGGCGGCTGCGCGAAGCCTATGAGCTGTCGAACGCAACGTCGACGATGCCCGAGATTTGCGGCCGCATCTGCCCGCAGGATCGCCTCTGCGAAGGCAATTGCGTCATCGAATTTTCGGGCCATGGCGCGGTGACGATCGGCAGCGTCGAGAAATATATCACCGACACCGCCTGGGCGGAGGGCTGGGTCGAACCGCTGCATGCGGGCGCGGCAACCGGTCAGTCGGTCGGCGTCATCGGCGCCGGTCCCGCGGGGCTCACCGCTGCCGAATATCTGCGCGCTGCGGGGCACGAGGTTCATGTCTATGACCGGCACGACCGCGCGGGCGGCCTGCTCACCTATGGCATCCCCGGCTTCAAGCTGGAAAAGGATGTCGTGATGCGCCGTATCGACCGGCTGGTTGAGGGCGGCATCCATTTCCACCTCGGCTTCGCGGTCGGCGAAGATGCGACGCTCGACGCGCTCCGCCAGAAGCACGACGCGATCCTGATCGCGACGGGTGTCTACAAGGCGCGCGAGATCAATGTGCCGGGCAATGGCGCCGACGGCGTGATCGCCGCGCTCGATTATCTGATCGCCTCGAACCGCAAGAGCTTCGGCGACGCCGTCCCCGCGTTCGACGACGGGCGCCTCGACGCGCACGGCAAGCATGTCGTCGTCATCGGCGGCGGCGACACCGCGATGGACTGCGTCCGCACCGCGGTGCGGCAGGGCGCCAAATCGGTAAAATGCCTCTACCGCCGCGATCGCGAGAATATGCCGGGATCGCAGCGCGAGGTCGCCAATGCCGAGGAGGAAGGCGTCGAGTTCGTCTGGCTTTCGGCTCCCGAAAGCTTCACCGCCGACAAGCATGTGAAGCAAGTCGCGGTCGCGGGCATGCGCCTCGGCGCGCCCGATGCGAGCGGGCGCCGCAGCCCCGAAGCCGATCCCGGCCGCCAGTTCGACGTGCCCGCCGACATGGTGATCAAGGCGCTGGGCTTCGATCCCGAAGAACTGCCGCACCTGTTCGGCTCGCCCGACCTGTCGGTCACACGCTGGGGCACGCTGCGCGTCGATCACCAGACGATGATGACCAGCCTGCCCGGCGTTTTTGCCGCGGGCGACATCGTGCGCGGCGCCAGCCTGGTCGTCTGGGGCATCCGCGACGGCCGCGATGTCAGCGACCATATGGCAAAGTGGTTGAAAGCGAAGGCGAAAAGCGAAAAGAGGGCAGCATGACCAACAGGAAGGAAATTTCATGATGCCGTCGTTCAAATCGATTCTGCTTGCCGGTGCCGTCGCCATGCTGCCGTTCGGCGCTGCGGCCCACGCCGCGCCCAAGAAAGCAGCCAAGGAAGCTCCGGTCGCCGAGGTGATGGTGGCCGAGCCGGCGCAGGTCGAAGAAGAACCCGCCAGCGACTTCGACAGCGAAGCCTATGCCAAAGAGCAAAAGGCCAAGATGCAGAAGGAAATGGACGAGGCAATCGCGCTCATCGAGAAGATGTTCGACACGAGCAGCCTGCCGCCGATCGACCCCGCGCGCCTGACGCTCGCGCAGCAGACGACCGCGGCGCTGATCCCGGCCGGCAGCATCGAGAAGATGGTCGACAATCTCTACGGCAAGATGTTCAAGACGCTGATGGGCGAGTTCGGCGGCCAGTCGGACATGATGCTGTCGATCAAGACCGGCGTCGAAAGCGAACAGATTGCGAAACTCGACGAGCCGACCAAGGGCAAGGTCGCCGACATGTTCGACCCGCACCGCAAGGAACGCGAAGACCAGATCACCCGCGTGATCAAGCCGCTGATCAGCGAAGCGCTCGCCGACATGGAACCGCCGATGCGCAGCGGCCTTGCCAAGGCCTATGCACGCAAGTTCACCGGCGCGCAGCTCACTGACCTCAATGGCTTCCTCGCGAGCCCGACGGGCAGGATCTACGCAAGCGAATGGATGGCGCTGCAAGCCGATCCCGAAGTGATGCTCGCGGTGATCAAGGCGGTGCCGCCGCTGATCACCAAGTTCATCGATCGCGCGCCCGAGATCGAGAAGGATTTCAAGGAACTGCCGAAGGAAAAGCAGCTTTCCGACTTCACCGACAAGGATCTCGCGAAGCTCGCCAAGCTCATGAAGGTCGACGTGAAGGTGCTGAAGGAACAGCGCGACATGTGGAATTCGGACAGCGTCGAAGCGACCGAGGCCGCCGAAGCGGTCGACGCCGCCGTCGATGTGGCGGGCGCCGAAGCCGCGGCTGACGCGGCAGAGGCCGCCGCCGATGCCGCCGTCGCGGTCGAGGCGACCGAGTACGACCGCAGCAACTGGTCCGAAGCCGACCGCAAGCGCGTCGAGGAACTCGAAGCCGCCTATCTCGAAGCCGAAGCCGCAGCCGTCGAAAAGGCGCGCGAGCGGCTGGAAAAGACCCCCTCCGAATAGGCCCCGGCCTATCCCGTCAGGAACGACAATGATGACCCACTACCCCACCCCCGATCACGCGCGGCTCGAAGCCGAAGGCATGTACCGCCCCGACATGGAATCCGATGCCTGCGGCGTCGGCATGGTCGCGGCGACCGACGGCAAGCCGTCGCGCCGCGTCGTCGAGGCGGCGATCGAAGCGCTGCGTGCCGTGTGGCACCGCGGTGCGGTCGACGCCGACGGCAAGACCGGGGATGGGGCGGGCATCCATGTCGACCTGCCGGTGCGCTTCTTCGACGATGCGATCGCGGCGTCGGGGCACAAGGTGCGCCCGAACCGCCTCGCGGTCGGCATGGTCTTCCTGCCGCGCACCGACCTGGGCGCGCAGGAGGAATGCCGCACGATCGTCGAGGCCGAGATCATCGACGCGGGCTTCACTATCTATGGCTGGCGCCAGGTTCCGGTCGATGTGTCGGTGATCGGCGACAAGGCGCAGCGCACGCGCCCCGAGATCGAGCAGATCATGATCGCCGGCCCCTTGCCCGACGAACAATCGATCGCCGAGTTCGAAAAGCAGCTCTATCTCGTCCGCCGCCGCATCGAGAAAAAGGTGATCGCGGCGCAGATCGCCGACTTCTATATCTGCAGCCTGTCGGCGCGCTCGATCATCTACAAGGGCCTGTTCCTTGCCGAGAGCCTCGCGGACTTCTTCCCCGACCTCACGAACAAGCTGTTCGAGAGCCGGGTCGCTATCTTCCACCAGCGCTATTCGACCAACACTTTCCCGCAATGGTGGCTCGCGCAGCCGTTCCGCTGCCTCGCGCACAATGGCGAGATCAACACGATCCGCGGCAACAAGAACTGGATGAAGAGCCACGAGATCAAGATGGCGAGCCTCGCCTTCGGCGAGCATTCGGAAGACATCAAGCCGGTGATCCCTGCAGGCGCATCGGACACCGCCGCGCTCGACGCGGTGTTCGAGGCGCTGTGCCGCGCCGGCCGCGACGCGCCGACCGCGAAGCTGATCCTCGTCCCCGAGGCGTGGACGACCGAATGCGACGTTCCCGACAACCACCGCGCGATGTATAGCTATCTCGCCAGCGTGATGGAGCCGTGGGATGGCCCCGCCGCGCTCGCGATGACCGACGGCCGCTGGGCGGTTGCCGGCATGGACCGCAACGCGCTCCGTCCGCTCCGCTACACGCTCACCGCCGACAACCTGCTCGTCGTCGGCTCCGAAAGCGGGATGGTGCTGCTGCCCGAAGCCAGCATCCGCAAGAAGGGTCGCCTCGGCCCCGGCCAGATGATCGCGGTCGATCTCGACGACGGCACGCTCTACGAAGATCTCGCGATCAAGGACAAGATTGCCGACGCCGCCGACTATGCCTCGCGCGTCAAGGGCTTCCGCACGATGGCCGACCTGCCGAAGGGCGGCAAGTCGAGCCTGCCCTCCTTCGATCGCCCAGAGCTGCTGCGCCGCCAGGTCGCCGCGGGGCTGACCATGGAGGATATGGAGCTGATCCTGTCGCCGATGGTCGAGGATGCGAAGGAAGCGATCGGCTCAATGGGCGACGACACGCCGCTCGCGGTCATCTCCGACAAGCCGCGCCACGTCGCGCAATTCTTCCGCCAGAACTTCAGCCAGGTCACCAACCCGCCGATCGACTCTCTGCGCGAACGGCATGTGATGAGCCTGAAGACGCGCTTCGCCAACCTCGCGAACATCCTCGATGAAAAGGGGCAAAGCGACCACGTGCTCGTGATCGACAGCCCCGTCCTCGTCGGCGACGACTGGGACCGCTTGCGCGCCTATTTCGGCGATGCGGTCGCTGACATCGACTGCACCTTCGCCGCGGGCGGCGACGCATCGACGCTGCGCGAAGCCATCGCGCGCGTCCGCCGCGAGGCCGAGGAAGCCGTGCGCGCCGGGCGCTCCGAACTCTTCCTCTCCGACCAGAATATCGGCGACGGCCGCGTCGGCGTCGCGATGGTGCTCGCCGCCGCCGCCGTCCACACGCATCTCGTCCGCAAGGGCCTCCGCAGCTACGCCTCGATCAACGTCCGTTCGGCCGAAGTGCTCGACACCCACGCCTTCGCCGTTCTCGTCGGCGTCGGCGCGACGACGGTGCACGCCTATCTGACCGAAGCGGCGATCGCCGACCGGCAGGGGCGCGGGCTGTTCGGCGACCTGTCGCTCGACGACTGCCGCCTGCGTTTCCGCAAGGCGATCGACGACGGCCTGCTCAAGATCCTCGCCAAGATGGGGATCGCGGTGATCTCCTCCTATCGCGGCGGCTATAATTTCGAGGCGGTCGGCCTCAGCCGCGCGCTCGTCAACGACCTCTTTCCCGGCATGCCGGCAAAGATTTCGGGCGAAGGCTATCAATCGCTCTTCATCAACGCGACCGAGAAGCATGAGGCGGCGTTCGACAAGCGCGTCACCACCCTGCCCATTGGCGGCTTCTATCGCCAGCGCGCTGGCGGCGAGGCGCACGCCTATTCGGCGCAGCTTATGCACCTGCTCCAGACCGCGGTCGCGACCGACAGCTATTCGACCTACCTGCAATTCGCGCGCGGGGTCGCCGACCTGCCGCCGATCTATCTGCGCGACCTGATGGAGTTTAACTACCCCAATCAGGGGGTCGCGCTCGACAGCGTCGAGGCGATCACCGAAATCCGCAAGCGCTTCGTCACCCCCGGCATGTCACTCGGCGCGCTGTCGCCCGAGGCGCACGAGACGCTGGCGATCGCGATGAACCGCATCGGCGCGAAGGCGGTGTCGGGCGAAGGCGGCGAAGCGAGCGAACGCTATCGCCCCTATGCGAACGGCGACAACGCCAACAGCAACATCAAGCAGATCGCGAGCGGCCGTTTCGGCGTCACCGCCGAATATCTCGGCGCGTGCGACGAGATAGAAATCAAGGTCGCACAGGGCGCCAAGCCCGGCGAAGGCGGTCAGCTTCCGGGCTTCAAGGTCACCGAGTTCATCGCGCGCCTGCGCCATGCGACACCCGGCGTGACGCTGATCTCGCCGCCGCCGCACCACGACATCTATTCGATCGAGGATCTCGCGCAGCTCATCTACGATCTCAAGCAGATCAACCCGAAGGCGCGCGTCTGCGTGAAGCTCGTGAGCTCGGCGGGCATCGGTACCGTCGCCGCGGGCGTCGCCAAGGCGCACGCCGACGTCATCCTCGTCGCGGGGAACACCGGCGGCACCGGCGCCTCGCCGCAAACGAGTGTCAAATATGCCGGCACGCCGTGGGAAATGGGCCTCAGCGAGGTCAATCAGGTCCTCACGCTCAACGGCCTGCGCCACCGTATCCGCCTGCGCACCGACGGCGGACTCAAGACCGGGCGCGACATCGTGATCGCCGCGATCCTCGGCGCCGAGGAATATGGCATCGGGACGCTGAGCCTCGTGGCGATGGGCTGCATCATGGTGCGCCAGTGCCACAGCAACACCTGCCCCGTCGGCGTCTGCACGCAGGACGAGAAGCTGCGCCAGAAGTTTACGGGCAGCCCCGAGAAGGTGATCAACCTGATGACCTTCATCGCCGAGGAAGTGCGCGAAATCCTCGCCAAGCTCGGTTGCCGCAGCCTCGACGAGGTGATCGGCCGTACCGAACTGCTGCGTCAGGTCAGCCGCGGCGCCGAACATCTCGACGACCTCGACCTGAACCCGATCCTCGCCAAGGTCGACGCCCCCGACGATCAGCGCCGGTCGCAGGGCCCGAACTTCCGCAACCCAGTGCCCGACAGCCTCGACGCACAGATCCTCAACGACGCGAAGCCGCTGTTCGAGCGCGGCGAGCGCATGCAGCTGACGTACAATGTCCGCAACACGCACCGCGCCGTCGGCACGCGCCTGTCGGCCGAAGTCACCGCGCGCTTCGGCATGAAAGGCCTCGCCGACAATCATGTGCAGGTACGCCTGCGCGGCACCGCGGGCCAGTCGCTCGGCGCCTTCCTCTGCCAGGGCGTCACCTTGGAAGTGTTCGGCGACGCGAACGATTATGTCGGCAAGGGCCTCTCGGGCGGCCGCATCGTCGTGCGCCCGACCGTGTCGAGCCCGCTAGTCAGCCAGCACAACAGCATCATCGGCAACACCGTCCTCTATGGCGCGACCGCAGGCACCTTGCTCGCGGCGGGTCAGGCGGGCGAGCGTTTCGCGGTCCGCAACTCGGGCGCGAAGGTGGTCGTCGAAGGCTGCGGCGCCAACGGCTGCGAATATATGACCGGCGGCACCGCGGTGATCCTCGGCCCCGTCGGCTCGAACTTCGGCGCGGGCATGACCGGCGGCATGGCGTTCATCCTCGACACCGACGGCCAGTTCGAACGCCGCGCCAATGCCGAATCGATCGTTTGGCAGCGGATCGACAGCGCGCATTGGGAAGGCGTGGTGCGCGAACTCGTCGAAGATCATGCGCAGGCCACCGGCAGCAAATGGTCGAGCGAAGTCCTCGCCGACTGGGATCGCTGGAAGGACCAGTTCTGGCAGGTCTGCCCGAAGGAAATGCTGACCCGTCTCGCGCATCCGCTGAGCGAGACGCAAGCCGAGGTGGTGGCGGCCGAATAACCCGGATCCTCCCCGTGGCGACGCCATGGGGAGGATTGGTCGCATTCGCGAGACGCTTCATCGCATAGCCCGGCGCGTTCACCGGGGCGAAAGCGTCGATCCGCTATGGACGCCGCTTTGATGAACCATACGTCCTTTGAAAGGATGGAACTATGACCCGTCTCGCGCTGATCACCCTTCCCCTGCTCGCACTCGCCGCGCCGCTTCCGGCCGCCGCAAACGACATGCGGGGCACTGTCGCGACACTCAACGACCCCGCGGCGCAGGACCGGATGGCCGACACGATCACCGCGATGGTGGGCGCGCTGATGCAGATGCAGGTCGGCCCGCTGGCCAAGGCCGTGGCGCAGATCGACCCCGAATCCGACGCCGCCTATATCCCTCCCGACGCGACGCTCGGCGAAGTGACCGGGCGCGATCCCGAATATGCCGAGCGCATGGGCGCCGACGTCCGTGCGGGCACGCGTATGGCGGGACACGCCGCCTCGGCGCTCGCCGCCTATGCGCCGGTGCTCAAGGACATGGCGCGCGACTTTGCGGCGCAATGGGAACGCGAGCGCGAAGCTTCGCGCCGCTGAAGCTTAATCCACAATCGCTGGGCCTGCGCGCGCCATAGCCGTTGCGCGCGGCGCCCCGCTGCCGCTATGCCGGGGGCATGTGGCAACTCTATCAATTCCCGCTCTGTCCCTTTTCGCGCAAGGTCCGCCTTTTGCTGGGCGAAAAGGGCGTCGGTTACGAATTGGTGCGCGAATCGCCGTGGGAGCGCCGCGACGAGTTCATCGACCTCAATCCCGCCGGGCGCACCCCGGTCATGGTCGACCAGGCGCGCGGCCAGGTGCTGATGGACAGCATGGCGATCGCCGAATATTTCGAGGAAACCGTCGAAGGCAAGGCGATGATCAACGGCACGGCCGCCAACCGCGCCGAAATCCGCCGGCTGACCTCGTGGTTCGATCATGACTTCTATTATGAGGTCACCGGCCCCCTGCTGTTCGAACGCATGCAAAAGCGCATCGTCCACCGCCAGCCGCCCGACGGCGGCGCGCTGCGCGAGGCGATGAAGGCCGCGAACAACCATCTCGACTATGTCGACTACCTCATCGACCACCGCACCTGGCTCGCCGGCGCGACGATGAGCCTCGCCGACCTGACCGCGGCAGCGCATATCTCGGTCGCCGACTATCTTGGCGGCATCGACTGGACCGGGCACGAACAGACCAAGGGCTGGTATTCGGGGCTGAAATCGCGCCCGAGCTTCCGCCCGCTGCTCGCCGAGCGGATGGAAATCGTGACGCCGCCGAAATATTATGAGGACGTCGACTTCTGACGCAAAGCCGTCAGCAGTTCTTGTACTTCCAGTTGCGGTCCTTGCCCTCGGCGACCTGCGCGACGATCGTTTCGATGCGTTTCACGCGCGTTTCCTCACGCTTCGCCTCGAGCACCCATTCGATATAATCGCGCCGCTTGCCGGGCGAGAAGGCGTCCCAATGGCCCTGCGCCGCTGCGTTCGCCTTCAGCGCCGCGCCGAGATCGACGGGCAGGTCGAGCGCGGCCTTGGGCGTCGGCGCCGGGCGCTTGGGCTTGTCCTCGGCGCAGAGCGCCGCTGCCTTCACGATGAATGCGGCCATTGCCTTGTCCGAGGGCAAATCGGTCAGAGACGCGAGTCGCCCCATGCTCCCCATTGCGCCGGTATCGCGCGGCGAACCCGTCACCTCCTCGTCACGCCAGAAGCCGAAGGTCGCATGTTCCTTGAACGCCGCCATGCCTGCGAGATTCCGGCCGTTCAGCACGAAATGCGGCACGCCCCATTTCAGCGTCTCTTGCGCGCCCGGCGCATGGCTATGCACCAGTTCGCGCAAATGGGTCAGGATCGGCTGCGCAAAGGGCTGCGCCTTCGCGATATAGGCGTCGACGCGCGGATCGCGGCTCAGGCTGGCCACCGTGCCGCGACCAGATAGTTGAGCGCCTCGCTGCCGCCGAGCTTGAAGCCTTTCGCCGCCGACGGCGACAGACCGGTACGGTCGATCACCTCGAGCCCCGCGCCTTCGAGCAATTTCGTGAGCTCCTCGGGCTTCAGGAACTGGTCCCAGTCGTGCGTCCCGCGCGGCACCGCGCCGATGCGTTCGGCCGCCTCGACGAGCAGCAGCTTCGACAACATCGTGCGGTTCGGCGTCGACAATATCATCAGCCCGCCGGGCGCCAGCCGCGCCGCAAGCTCGCCGACAAAGGCCGCGGGATCGGTCACATGCTCGACGACCTCCATCGAGGTGACGAGGTCGAAGGTCGCGAGCGGCAGCACGGCGAGCTCGCCCGCGAAATAGGTGATCTCAAGCCCCTGCCCCGCCGCATGTCCCTGCGCCGCGGCGATATTCTCCGGCGCGGCATCGACGCCCGTCACCGCCGCGCCCATCCGCGCCAGCGGCTCGGCGAGCAGGCCCGCCCCGCACCCGACATCGATCGCACTGCGCCCGGCGAGCGCATGACGCTCACGCGCATCGACGTGCCAGTGCGCGTCGATCTGGTCGCGGATATAGGCAAGCCGCACCGGGTTGAGCTTGTGCAGCATTGCCGAAGACCCGTGCGGGTCCCACCAGTCGGCGGCGAGCGCCCCGAAATGGGCGGCTTCGTGCGGATTGATCGTGGCAGCGCTCATGCCCCGCGATGTGGCACCGTGCCTCGCGCCATGCAAGAAATTCTATCCGCCGCATACGAAGCCGGTCTTGCCATCGCCCGCCCCCTTGCCTAACAGCGCGAGCGCCGCAGAAATCCACGGGAAAGTTGCGGTTGAAACTTATTCAGGAAAGCGGGGCGAGATGGCGCGGATCGTGATGAAATTCGGGGGCACGTCTATGGCGGGCACCGAGCGGATTCGCACCGTGGCGAAACTCGTCGCGCGCGAAGTCGCCAACGGCAATGAAGTCGCCGTCGTCGTCTCGGCGATGGCGGGCGAAACCGACCGGCTGGTCAATTTCTGCCGCGAAGCGAACCCGCGTTACGACCCCGCCGAATATGACGTCGTCGTCGCCGCCGGCGAACAGGTGACCTCGGGCCTCCTCGCGCTCACCTTGCAGGCGATGGGCACCCCCGCGCGCAGCTGGCTCGGCTGGCAGCTCCCGATCCGCACCGAAGAAGCGCACTCCCGCGCGCGCATCGCCGACATCGACACCGGGGCACTCGGCGCCGCGATGGCGAAGGGCGAGGTCGCCGTGATCCCGGGCTTCCAGGGCATGATGGACGACGGCCGCGTCTCGACGCTCGGCCGCGGCGGCTCGGACACAAGTGCTGTGGCTGTGGCCGCCGCGCTCAAGGCCGACCGCTGCGACATCTACACCGATGTCGACGGGGTCTACACGACCGACCCGCGCATCGTCGCGCGCGCGCGCAAGCTCGACTATGTCACCTATGAGGAAATGCTCGAACTCGCGAGCGTCGGCGCCAAGGTGCTTCAGACGCGCTCGGTCGGGCTCGCGATGAAAGAAGGCGTGCGCGTGCAGGTTCTTTCGAGCTTCGTCGAGGGCGACGAGGCTCCGAAAAAAGGCACGATGATCGTCAGCGACGAGGAAATAGAGGAACATCAGATGGAACGGCAGCTGATCACCGGCATCGCCCACGACAAGAATGAAGCGAAGATCATCGTCACGCGCGTGCCCGACAAGCCGGGCGCGGTCGCGAACATCTTCGGCCCGCTCGCCGCGGCCGGGATCAACGTCGACATGATCATCCAGAATGTCGGCCGCGAAAAGGGCGAGACCGACGTGACCTTCACCGTTCCCGCCACCGACCTCCTCCGCTCGATCGACCTCCTCGAAGGCGCGAAGGACAAGATCGGCTTCAACCGCATCATCAGCGACGACAAGGTCGCGAAGATCAGCGTCGTCGGCGTCGGCATGAAGAGCCATGCCGGGGTCGCGAGCACGATGTTCCGCGCATTGGCCGACCGCGGCATCAACATCCAGGCGATCTCGACCAGCGAGATCAAGGTCAGCGTGCTGATCGACGAGGACGAAACCGAACTCGCGGTGCGCGTGCTCCACACCGCCTACGGGCTCGACGCCGACTAATCACCCCGCCCCAGCGAAAGCTGGGGCCGCTATCGTCATTCTACGCCGCCAGCGATCCCAGCTTTCGCTGGGATGACGGATGGCGCCGGCTGCAGCTCGCCGCCAGCGCGGCGGCGCAGCCGCGCCTGCGTGACGAAGTGCACCACCGCGACATGGATCGCGAACAGGCCGAACTTCGACGCGAGCGGGAATATCCCGATGAACAGCGGCCACCATGCGGTAAAAAAGAGCGCGATGGCGAGGTTCAGCCCCGCGCTCGCGAACATCAGCGCTGCCCAGATCATGCCGAAGCGATCCATCACATCGCCGACGATCGCGAGCTGTTCGGGCGGAATATAGCGATTGAGCCAGCCCTTGCGCAGCATCACACTGCCCACGATCAGATAGACGATCGTCGGCTTCGCCATCACGAAGCGCGGGTCGCCGGTCAGCAAGGTCGCGGCGGCAGTGAACAGCACCGATGCGAGGCTGATCCACTGTAACGCTGCAATCTGGCGGCCCCGCACCAGCTCGTATCCGATCACCGTGACCGCAACCACGGTCCCCGCGACGACTGCGGGAACGATGCCCGCGCCGGCGGCAAGCAGCACCGCAAAGACAAGCACGCCGAGCGAGTCGAACAGCATCGGTCCGATGGCATAAAGCAGGGTTTTCATCCGCCGTTCCTTTCGACTCAATATTTCCACTGTCAATATCGATGATCGCGGCAGCCGAAGTCAAGCATTAAATTGACAGCGTCAACATTGCGCGTTTAAGCGGTCGCATGACTAGGCCTTACCATCATGGCGACCTGCGCGCGGCGCTGCTTGCCGCCGCCGAAGAGATTGTGAACCGCGACGGCGTCGCGGGACTGACGTTGCGCGGGGTCGCCCGCGAGGTCGGCGCCTCGCACGCCGCTCCCAAAAATCACTTCGACGACCTGACCGGGCTCGTCAGCGAACTGGCGGCGGTCGGCTTCAACCGCTTCGCCGACCGCATGCAGGCGGCGGCGGCTAGCCAAGCCAACCCGCGGGACAAGCTCAACGCGATCGGCCGCGCCTATGTCGAATTCGCGCTCGCCGAACCGGGGCTGTTCCAGCTGATGTTCCGCGGCGAGCGGCTCGACAAGACGCGCCCCGCGCTGCACGAGGCGATGCTGCGCGCCTTCGGCACGCTGACCGGCTCGGTCGCCGCCACCCACGGAGGCGACCCCGACGCCGCGCGCGCCACCCGCGCCCATGCCGCGCGCGCGTGGAGCATGGTCCACGGCTTTGCGATCCTGCTGCTCGACGACCGGCTCAACCCGTTGCTCGACGCCGGTTCACCGCGCGCCGACGCACTGGCGCTGCTCGACGACATGCTGGCGATGGATTAGCGGGCATGTCCGCTTTCGACCGGTTGCGGACGTTCACTACTCGTATATGAATGGCTCTATGGAGCCTCTCATGACCGTCGAAGATGTGTTCGATATCCCGAGCTGGGGTGGTCTGATCGTTGTTCCCGGGCCACTGGTTATCAGTGGCCCACCCCGGCCTGAAGGTGCAGTACTGCTAAGGCGGCCGGATGGCTCAACTGCGTCGGCAGTTTTGCGGATGGGAGAAGTATTTCAAACACCTCCGCCAGAGGAGCGTCGCTGGGCCTGCCTTCTGAAGGGCGTCGAGACTTTGGAAGTGCCGATCGGCACCGAGGTATGGCCGGTCGACTAAAGTCCGCTTCCCACCCATTTGCGTCGTCGGCCGCGATCACGATGCGATGGCAGCAATCGACCGAAGCTTGCCGTTCAGAGGCCCCGGCTTTGATCCGACCATTCTTTGCCGTTCCACAGTGCTGGTCGGGCGCCAATTGGTTCGCAATGGAACCGATTATCATTCGTTTGGACAAGGATGATAAGTCTCTTGGCAAACGGGAGGAAATCGCGCGAGTGAGCCTCGAGCAAGTCTAGCACGATATGACTCGCACGCTCGTCACCGCGAACTAGTTCATGAAAATCTGTGAACACAAGTGCGGCCCGGTCACTTGCGGGAAATGGATAACCAACGAGCCCGTCGTTTAGCGCATCGAGATTGCCGGTCCAAGGCGCGTAGCCAAATTGTTCCTCCCACCTGAGAAGCTCTGACATCTGCGATTGGAATGTTTCCCATCCACCCGCACAGCTAATGGTGGTGATCTGATATGAAAGGTTCGCGAGGGCTTCGTGGGCCTCGTGAAGGATGCGCGGTTGCCAAAACAGTTTAACCGCTGAGTGTTGCATCAACTCAAGGTCGGATCGGCCCCACTCGATTTTGCCGTTATGCATCAATCGTCAGTATCACTTCAGCGTCCGCTTTCCACCCCAATCCGGTCCCTCTCCCGGCCGCCAATCCACCCTTTTACCCTTCGATGATCAGCAACGTCGATGTCGCGGTCGCCATCAGCCGCCCGGCTACGTCGGTCAGCTTCGCTTCGACATAGGCAACGCGCCGCCCCAACGATATCACGCGCCCCTCGGCCCGCACCCGGCCCGTCTTCGCCGTCATGGCGCGCAGATAGCTGATCTTGAGTTCGAGCGTCGTCATCGATTGCCCCTCCTGCAACCGCGTCACGACCGCGATACCGCAGGCCGAATCGAGCAATGTCGCGGCATAGCCCCCATGCACAGTGCCCATGGGGTTATATGTTTCGGGGCCGGGATCGCCTTCGAACACGGCAAAGCCATCGCCGCATTCGACCAGTCGAAAGCCCAGCGTCTCACCGATCGGCGGTTGCCCGCCGGCCGCGATCATTTCCTGCACCTTCGCCAGTGTCATATGTCATTCCCGTTCGTTACAGACCCGCTCGCCGATACCGCGCCGCATTCGGCACGGACATGATTATCGTTCGCCCTGCGCTGCGCGAGAAGGCCGCGCCGCTTATGACCACCCGTGCGGGGGCTTTTGTGGCTAAGCCCAAAAAGAAAGGACCCGCCCCCAGGCCCATGTCCCCGGGGGCGGGTCCGCGACCCGTCGTCCTTTGGCCGCCGCCGGCCCCGCGGCATGATGCGGGACCGGCGGCGCCGGATCAGGCGAGGTCGAAGCGGTCGGCGTTCATCACCTTGGTCCACGCCTTGACGAAGTCCTTGACGAATTTTTCGCCATTGTCGGACTGCGCATAGACTTCGGCGACGGCGCGCAGTTCGGCGTTCGAACCGAAGATCAGGTCGGCGCGCGTCGCGCGCCACGTCTCGCCGCCGCTGGTGCGGTCGGTCGCGACATATTCCTGGTCGTCGGAGCCGTCGACCGACTTCCACACATTGGTCATGTCGAGCAGGTTGACGAAATAATCGTTCGTCAGTTGCCCCGACCGCTTGGTGAAATGGCCATGCCCGCGGTCGCCATGGTTGGCGCCGAGGACGCGCAGCCCGCCGACCAGCACCGTCATTTCAGGCACCGACAGGCCGAGCAGCGAGGCGCGGTCGAGCATCATTTCCTCGATCTTCACGGCCAGCTTTTTCTTGCCGACATAATTGCGGAAGGCGTCAGCCTCGGGCTCCATCACCGCGAAGCTGTCGGCGTCGGTCTGGTCGGCGGTCGCATCGCCGCGGCCGCCGGTGAAGGGCACATTGGTGGCGCCCGCCTTCTCCAGCCCGACCACGCCGCCGAGGACAATCGCATCGGCCAGCGACATAGAGCCGCGCAGGCCGTTGAGCGTACCGATCACCTTGGCAAGGGTAGCAGGCTCGTTGACCTCCCAGTCCTTTTGCGGCGCGAGCGCGACGCGCGCGCCATTGGCACCGCCGCGGAAGTCCGACTTGCGATAGGTGCTCGCCGACGCCCATGCGGCCTTGATCAGTTGGCTCACCGTAAGGCCGCTATTGGCGATCTTGTCCTTCACCGCCTTGACGTCGGCGTCCGACGGCGTCGAACCCGCGGGGATCGGATCCTGCCAGATCAGGTCTTCGGCGGGGACCTCGGGGCCGAGGTAGCGCACCTTGGGCCCCATATCGCGGTGCGTCAGCTTGAACCAGGCGCGCGCGAAGGCGTCGCGGAACGCGTCATGATCGTTGCGAAACTTCTCGCTGATCTTGCGATACGCCGGGTCGCGCTTCAGCGCCATGTCGGCGGTGGTCATCATCGTCGGGACCTTCAGGTTCGGATCCCAGGCCGCGGGGGCCATATCCTCTTCCTTCTGGTCGATCGGCTGCCACTGGTTGGCGCCCGCGGGCGACTTCACCAGCTCGTAATCATAGTCGAACAGCAGGCGGAAGAAATTGTCGGTCCACTTGTCGGGCGTGTTGGTCCACGCCCCTTCGAGGCCGCTGGTGACGGTATGTTCGCCGATGCCGCCGCTCTCGTGCCCGCTGACCCAGCCGAAGCCCTGCGCGGCCAAGTCGCCGCCCGAGGGCGCGGCGCCGAGCAGCGACGCGTCGCCATTGCCGTGCGCCTTGCCGAAGGTGTGGCCGCCGGCGGTGAGCGCGACGGTTTCCTCGTCGTTCATCGCCATGCGCGCGAAGGTTTCTTTCATGTCGCGCGCCATGCCCGCATCGTCGTGCGAATTGCCCTGCGGCCCCTCGGGATTGACATAGATCAGGCCCATCTGGATCGCCGCGAGCGGACCTTCGATATTGTCGAACCCCTTGCCCGGATCGATGCGCGTCTGGACGCCCTGATTGACCCATTTCTCTTCCGAGCCCCAATAAATATCGCGTTCGGGCTCGAACACGTCGGCACGGCCGCCGCCGAAACCGAACACGGGCCCGCCCATGCTCTCGATCGCGACATTGCCGGCGAGGATGAAGAGGTCGGCCCAGCTGATCTTGTTGCCGTATTTCTGCTTGATCGGCCACAACAGGCGGCGCGCCTTGTCGAGGTTGCCATTGTCGGGCCAGCTGTCGAGCGGTGCGAAGCGCTGCTGCCCGCTGTTGGCGCCGCCGCGCCCGTCGGCGGTGCGATAGGTGCCCGCGGCGTGCCACGCCATGCGGATGAAGAAGGGACCGTAATGGCCATAGTCGGCCGGCCACCACGGCTGGCTGTCGGTCATCAGCGCGGTGAGGTCATCCTTCAGCGCCTGATAGTCGATCGACTTGAACGCCTTGGCGTAATCGAATTCGTCGCCCAGCGGGTTCGAGGAGCCGTTGGGGTTGAGGATTTCGGTCGCCAGCATGTCCGGCCACCAATCCTTGTTGGTGCGGCCGAGCAGGCCGCGGACGCCGCCGGGCTGGTGGATCGGGCAACCGCTGCCGATGGGGGTGGGGTCGTTCATGCAGTCTCTCCTTTTGTGGTTTTAGGGCCTTCAGGTCTGCTGGAAAGTTTCGCGCGGGCCGATGACCGGCGCATGACGAACGGACGACGTTGCGGTCGCGGGTGGCTTGTCGCACGGGCACGCTGCGAGTCGATGCCGTCATCCTTTCGTTCTGACCAAGGCAGGATAGGCCGCGCCCACCCATCGACCTAACCGAATAAGCTGAATTCAGTGATTGAGTGGTCCGATTAGAAACGCCGGCATCGCGCCGAATGTTCGCTGCGTTCATCGCGGAAGCGCCACGCCCCGGCGAACGCGCGCCGCAGGGCGGAACATCCGGCCCCGGCTGCGGGTTGTCCGGATGCCGCATGATTATATCGTAAGCGGCGCAAGGAGATGGAAAGTGGCTAACAACCCCAACCAGCAGAATGAGAAGAAACCGCAGGCGGACCGCGAGGAAGAACAGCGCCGCCAGCAGCAGCAGCAGGGCGGCAAGGATCGCCAGCCCGGCAGCGACCAGCGTCCCGATCAGGGCCGCCAGAACCCGCAGCAGCGCTGACGCCGTCAGCCTGCATGAGAAAGGGCCGCCCTCGCGGGCGGCCCTTTTCTTTTGTCCAGGGGGTGCGGGGTCAGAAGCTGAACTTGACCGTTCCGCCCCACGTTTGCGGATCGCCCGGCTGGCCGGCAATCAGCCCGACATTGCCCGGCGCGACCTGGAGCGTCTCAATGTAATTGACGTCGAAGGCGTTGCGGACCCAGCCGAATACATCGAGGCCGTCGGCGCGGAAGCCGACGCGGAAGTTGGTCAGCGCATAACCCTTGACGTCGGTGTAGATCGACGGCGACGCATTGGAATTCCAGTGCGAGCGATAACTGCCGTCGACGCCCACATAGATCTGGCCATCCTTCGACAGCAGCGAGACCGGAGCGTTGGCCTCGGCACCGTAGGAGAAGGCCCATTTCGATACGCCGGGCAGGTCGAAACCCGAAATGTCGCACTGCCGCGGGCTGAGAGCGCCGGGGACGCCCGGCTGCGAATAGTCGGGCGCAGCGCCCGCCGGCTGGAGCGTGCCGCCGGACAGTTCGGGCGGGCACGGTGCGTTGACGAACTTCTTATATTTAGCGTCGGTATACGCCCCGTTCGCATAGGCGGTGAAGCGGTCGCTGGCGCGGATCTTGAAATCCGCCTCGATGCCTTGCGAAACCACCTTCTCCGCATTGGCCAGATAGCCGCGGACGGTGCCGAACTGGCCGCCATTCACCGTCGCCTGGAAATTCTTGATCTCGGTGCGGAAGGCCGAGAGGTTGAACGTCGCGAGGCGGTTGAAGAAGGAGGTCTTGAGGCCGATCTCGAAGTGGTTGACCGATTCCGGCTTCACCGTGCTCGCCGACAGTTCGGGAAGATTGGTGGCGCTGTTGAGCGGCAGGCCGTTCTGGTTGATCCCGACCGTCTTGAAGGTTTTCGCATAGGTCGCATAAGCGAGGATATCGGGCGTGACCTTGTAGTTCACATTGAGGTCGTAGCTGAAGTTCCAGTCGCTGACCGACGGCGACGTGCTCTGCGGTTGATAGACGCCGCACTGGGCGGCAAGCGCGCTGTTCGCAGCCAGCGGCGGGGTGCAGTTGATGACCTGGCCCGCGCCATTGGTCACGACGCGCTGGTAGAAGCCCGACTTCTTGTCGTAATTGACGCGGATACCCGGCTGGATGGTCAATTCGGGCGTCAATTTATAGCTGAGCTGGCCATAGAGTGCCGCGCTGGTGCTCTTCAGGAACTGCGTGTTGGTTGCCGTGAGGCCGTTGAGGATGGCGGGATTGTCCCTGCCCTGCGCCGCCGTCAGGCTCCACAGGCTCGCGTTCGGCCCCTGCTGCTCGGTGCCCTGCGTGTCGATCCGCTGCTTGAAGCCGAACAGCCCGACGACGAAATCAAGCTTGTCCCCCGAATAATTGTAGCGGAATTCCTGGCTATACTGGTCCTGCTGCGACGGGTTTTGCGATTTGGAAACGATCGACGCGCCCGTGAAGTCGCGGTCATTTTCGGGTTGCCAGTCCCAGAAGCGCCAGGCGGAGATCGAGGTGAAAGTGCCGGGACCGACGTCCCACTTCACCTTCACCGACGCGCCGCCGATCTTGTTGCCCGCGTTGAGGCTGGCGTCGATGTCGGTCAGGCGGTCATAGACATTGCGGCTGGGAACCGAAAAATTCTGCCCGGGATTGGCGGCGTTCAACCGCGCGATCAGCGCGTCATACTGGCGGTCGAGCGCCCGCTGCGTCCGCCCGACACGCACGAACGACGTGCCATAGCCTTCGGGATCCTGCTTGCTGTAATCGCCCGACAGCGTGATGCTGAGATCGTCGTTGGGCTTGAACAGCAATTGGCCGCGAAGCCCCAGATTATCCTGTTCGTTGATCCAGCGATCGCTCGTGACATTGAAGATCGTGCCGCGCCGGCTGGTCGCGGCGATGGCGAGGCGCGCGGCGATGGTTTCCGACAGCGGCCCGGAAACCGCGGCCTTCGCCTGCCGGTAATTGAGGTTGCCGACGCTCACCTCTGCGCGTCCCTCGAAATCGAAGGTCGGCTGGTTGGTCGTGATGTTGATCGCGCCAGCGGTGGTGTTCTTGCCGTACAGCGTGCCCTGCGGCCCGCGCAGCACTTCGACCTGGTCGACATCGAGGAAGTCGAAGGTCGCGGCGGCGACGCGCGAATTATAGACGTCGTCGACATAGATGCCGACGCCCTGTTCGAAACCGTCGCTGGTCAGCCCGTAAGGCACGCCGAGACCGCGGATGTTGACCGACGTGTTGCGCGGGTTGGTGGTATAGACCTGCAGCGTCGGCGCGAGCTGCTGGAGCTTCACGACGTTGAAGTTGCCGGTGGCTTCGATCGAATCGCCGCGGATCACCGAAATCGCGACCGGCACTTCCTGTGCGGTCTCCTGGCGGCGACGGGCCGTAACGATGATGATGTCGCCGCGGCTGGCGTTATCGTCGGCCTGATCGGCCGTGTCGACCGTTCCGGCGGCAGCGACAGCGGCCTCGTCGGCCCCGGTTTCCGCGGCAAACGCAGGCGCCGCGCCGAACGCGAGGAGAAGGGAGAGTGTGAGTGCGGACGCCGGCACGCGGCGACGGACGGAGGGGTATTTTGCGGTCATGACAATTTTCCTGTTGCTTTGAAGTCATACGAAAATTGCCACATCCGGCGGTCCGGTCTGCGGCAGGATGAGGGGTTACCCCTCGCTGGGAGCTGTTGCGTTCAGTTGGGGTAGCGGTGCCGCTCGGTCACATCGACCTGCACAAGACGCCCCTCGTGCACGGTCAGCTGGATCGCACCGAACTTCAGCTTGTCGAGTGCCTCGAGCACCGTCTGGATGGCGCGGGGCACCTCTTCGGAGCCGCTTTTTGCGACGTCCTTGATAGCGCTCATGATCATTCCTTTCCCTCGTGGATTCGTGGCGCAAGCATATTCCAAGTAAATTAGTAGACAATAATTGTTTTGCTTTGTGCGCCGAAAGGTTCGGTTGTTGCGCCAAACGGACCGCGCCGAACGGATTCAGGCGTGCGACGGGCCGACAGTCACAACGACGCCAGGGATTGCGCGCGAGTCCCAGTGCTGGCAAAGGCTGGCTCAATGAGCAAAATTAACGATCTGATGGCCCGCGGAACCGAGCTTCTCGGCAGCGACTACGCCATTCTCTGCGGTGCGATGAGCTGGGTCTCCGAACGCCATCTGGTCAGCGCGATCAGCAACGCCGGCGGGTTCGGCGTGATCGCGTGCGGGGCGATGACGCCCGAACTTCTCGATGCCGAGATAGCGGCCACTAAAGCGCTCGCGACGCGCAATTTCGGCGTCAACCTGATCACCATGCACCCGCAACTCTTCGAGCTGATCGACGTGTGCGCGAAACATCGCGTCGGCCATGTCGTGCTCGCGGGCGGCCTGCCTCCGAAGGGCAGCCTCGAGGCGATCAAGGCGTCGGGCGCGAAGGTCATCTGCTTCGCGCCGACCCTCGCGCTCGCGAAGAAGCTCGTGCGTTCGGGCGTCGATGCGCTGGTCATCGAGGGCATGGAGGCCGGCGGCCATATCGGCCCGGTTTCGACGAGCGTGCTGGCGCAGGAAATCCTGCCGTCGCTCGCCGACGAAGTTCCGGTGTTTGTCGCCGGGGGGATCGGCCGCGGCGAAGCAATCGCCGCCTATCTGGAGATGGGCGCCTCCGGGGTCCAGCTCGGCACGCGCTTCGTCTGCGCGACCGAGAGCATCGCACATCCCAATTTCAAAAAGGCTTTCATGCGCGCCTCGGCACGCGAAGCGGTCGCGAGCGTCCAGATCGACCCGCGCCTGCCGGTCATCCCGGTCCGCGCGCTCAAGAACGCCGGCACCGAAGCCTTCACCGCCAAGCAGCGCGAAGTCGCGAACAAGCTCGACCAGGGCGAGGTCGACATGATGGAAGCCCAGCTCGAAATCGAGCATTATTGGGCGGGTGCGCTGCGCCGCGCGGTCATCGACGGCGATGTCGAAAATGGTTCGTTAATGGCAGGGCAATCTGTCGGTATGGTATCCGAAGAGGAGAGTGCGGCTGCAATCGTCGCATCTTTGGTGCAACAGGCCGAAGCCGCGTTGCAGGCTCGGGGTTGATGCCGCATGATCGTGCGGCTGGGGAGTGGAATATGAATTTGTCGCGGAAGATCATCTTGGCTGGCCTGCTGGCGAGCGTTGCCGCCTGTGCGCCCAAGCCGCCCCCGCCGCCTCCCCCGCCGCCGCCGCCTCCCGTCGCGGTCATCATCCCGCCGCGCCCGCTGCCGCCGGGTAACGCTTCGCTGACGCAAATCCTGCCCGGACGCGCGATCGACGGCCACTTCGTCACCGCCAACAGCAATGTCACCGGCGACCGCGCCTTCTGGCAGCTGAAGATCGGGCTCAACGTCGCGGCGATCGGCTGTCGCGGACTGGAAGAAACGACGCTCGTGTCGGCGTACAACAATATCATCAAGGCGCATGGCAAGGTGATCAAGTCGACCGAAAAATCGGTGATCACGCAGCTCGGCAAGGAAAACAGGAACAACGGCATCGCGCCGCGCGATCGCCTGTCGACGCAGTTGTTCAACTATTTCGCCCAGCCGCCGGCGCAGCGCGCCTTCTGCTCGCGCGCCAACGAGATCGCGCAAGTCGTCTCGTCGACGCCGACCGCGCAGCTCGTCGAACAGGCCCCCGGACATCTCGCGCGGCTCGACCAGCCGTTCCACGATTTCTACGAAGCCTATGCCAAATATCAGGCCGACGTCGTCGCGTGGGATGCCAAATATGCGCCGCGCCCGGCGGCCGTGCCTGCGTTTGGCACGCCGGCACCGGCTTCGCCGGTCGGTCCGACCGCCGCATCGACGGTTTCGACCAATCCGACCGGGAATCATTGACGACCGGTTGGCGGGCACAAGAATAGAATAGACAATCGTTCGCGGGGTATTGGCGCTCGCCGCATCCTTCTGTTAGCAGGATTGCGATGACCAACGCCCCGCCACCGCCCTCTTCGGCCGCCCAGTCGGCGCGCACCATCCTGACCCGGCTCCACGAGGTGATGGCATCGCGTTCCAACGCACAGGGCAAGCTGAACCAGGTCGTCGGCATCATCGGCGAATGCCTCGATAGCGAGGTCTGTTCGATCTACCTGCTGCGCGACGGCGCGCTCGAACTCTACGCGACGCGCGGGCTGAAGCAGGAAGCGGTGCACGTCACGCGCCTCGGCCTCGGCGAAGGGCTGGTCGGCATGATCGCCGACCAGATCGAGACGCTGAACCTCGACGAAGCCGCGGCGCATCCCGACTTTTCCTATCGCCCCGAAACGGGCGAAGAATTGTTTCACAGTTTTGCCGGGGTCCCGATCATCCGGCGCGAACGCGCGGTCGGCGTGCTGTGCGTCCAGCACAGCGACCCGCGCCGCTATGACGATATCGAAATCGAAACGCTGCAGACCGTCGCGATGGTGCTCTCCGAACTGATCGCCAACGCCGACCTCGTCGACACTGCGGCGCGCACCGATGCCGCCGCCGCGGACCAGTCGGCGCAGCGGCTGAACGGCCAGAAGCTGGTCGACGGCATGGGCGCCGGGGTCGCGGTGTTCCACCAGCCGCGCATCACGATCGAGCACACCGTCGCCGACGATACCGAGGCCGAGCGCCACCGCGTCTACGCCGCGTTCGACAAGATGCGCGAGCAGATCGACCGCATGGCGAGCTCGGCCGATTTCGGCGTCGGCGGCGAGCATGAGGAGGTCATCGAGACCTACAAGATGTTCGCCTATGACGAAGGCTGGTCGCGGCGGATCAACGAGGCGATCGACAGCGGCCTCACTGCCGAAGCGGCGATCGAACGCGTCCAGCAGCGCACGCGGATGCGGATGCGCCAGATCGACGATCCGCTGCTCCGCGACCGCATGCACGACCTCGAAGATCTGTCGAACCGGCTGATCCGCATCGTGTCGGGACAGATGGGCACCGCCGCCCAGATGGGTCTGCGGCAGGATTCGATCCTGATCGCGCGCAACCTCGGCCCCGCCGAACTGCTCGAATATGACCGCCGCCGCCTGAAAGGCGTCGTGCTCGAGGAAGGCTCGCTCACCGCGCACGTCATCATCGTCGCGCGTGCCATGGGGGTCCCGGTGATCGGCCGCGTCAGCGACGTGCGCGCGTCGATCCGCGAAGGCGACCTGTTGCTGCTCGACGCGACGGCAGGCCAGTTGCACGTCCGCCCGACGCAGGCGGTACAGGATGCGTTCGACGCCAAGCTGGAGATTTCGCAGAAGCGCCGCGCCAACCTCGCCTCGCTGCGCGACCTGCCCGCGGTCACCAAGGACGGCGTGCCGATCGAGCTGATGATCAACGCGGGCCTCCGCGAAGATGTCGCCGCGCTCGACCTGACGGGGGCGCGCGGCATCGGGCTGTTCCGCACCGAATTCCAGTTCCTCGTATCGGCGACGCTGCCGTCGCGCGATCGCCAGCAGCGGCTGTATCGCGACGTGCTCGACGCCGCGGGCGACCGGCCGGTGATCTTCCGCACCGTCGACATCGGCGGTGACAAGGCGCTGCCCTATATGAATGTCCGCGACACCTTGCAGGAAGAAAATCCGGCAATGGGCTGGCGCGCGCTCCGCCTCGCGCTCGAACGCGAAGGGCTCCTCAAGGTCCAGGCGCGCGCGCTGATGGAGGCGGCCGCGGGGCGGACGCTCAACGTCATGTTCCCGATGGTGTCCGAACCGTGGGAATATGAAGCGGCGCGGAGCCTGTTCGTCGCGCAGCGCGCGTGGCTCGCGAGTCACAACAAGAAGCTGCCGGTCGCGATCCGCTATGGCGCGATGCTCGAGGTGCCGGGGCTCGTCGAAACGCTCGACCTGATGCTGCCGCACCTCGACTTCCTGTCGATCGGCACCAACGACCTCACCCAGTTCCTGTTCGCCGCCGACCGCGCGCACCCGCGCCTTGCCGAACGCTATGACTGGCTGTCGCCGACGGTCATGCGCTACCTCGCGCGCGTCGTGCGGATCGTCTCGGGATCGAAGATCGCGCTGGGCGTCTGCGGCGAGATGGGCGGACGCCCGCTGGAGGCCATGGCGCTGCTCGGCGTCGGGATCGAACGGCTGTCGATCACCCCCGCCGGGGTCGGGCCGGTCAAGGCGATGATCCGCTCGCTCGACCTTGGCGCGCTGCGCGCCGACATGCCGGCGATCCTCGCCCAGCCGTCGTCCGACCCGCGCGGCCAATACCAGGCGTGGGCGCAGCAGCACCAGGTCGATCTCGGCGACTGAGCCGCGGGGCCGATTTAGCGATTCCTTAACCATATCATGGTCAACCGGGGCGTAGAGGACCACCATGATGAACCGCGCCCAAATCGCCGACCTGATCGTTGCCCGACTGGCTCCGGAAGCCGGACGGCTGCGCGAAGAATTCGGGACGGCAGGCCGCATCGCCGCGTGCCAGGCGACCGATCTCCTCCCCGCCGATCTGGTCGAGCGCGTCTTTCGCGCGTTTCCAGCGTCGGATCGCATGGTCCTGAAACGCTCGATCAAGGAAAACAAGCACGTCGTCGCGCAGATGGACGAGCATGACCCGCTCCTCGAAGAGGTCGTCTATGCGTTCCAGGACCCGCGCGTCGTCGATCTGATCGCGAGCATCACCGGCCTCTCCACCCTCGAACCCGACGCCGATCTCTATGCCGGCGGGATCAGCGCCATGTCGAAAGGCGCCTATTTGCGTCCCCATCTCGACAATTCGCACGACAAGGACCGCAAACGCTATCGCGCGCTCAACCTGCTATTCTATGTCACGCCCGGATGGAGCGAGGATTTTGGCGGTTCGCTCCAGCTCTGGGACGACGGCCCGCGCGGGGAACCGCGCACCATTCCCAGCCTGTTCAACAGCCTCGTCATCATGTTGACCGACGAACAGTCATGGCATTCGGTCAACGAGGTCCGGCACGACGGGCGCCGGTGCTGCGTCTCCAACTATTATTTTTCCCGCGAGGCGCCCGGCGCAACGAACTATTCGCACGCCACGACCTTTCGCGCCGAACATGGCCGCGGTCTCGCGGACATCGCCATGCGCGCCGACAATGCGCTCCGCACCACCATCCTGAATTCAGCGGGTGGCACGCTTTGGCGCAACCCGCACGTCTATCAGCGCGACAAGCACTGATCGTGCCGCAACTCGCCTATCAGACGCTCGAGCGCCTGCGCGTCAGCCGCCCCGTCGAGCGCGTCAGCTTCATCGCCGAACGCTGCCGCGGCAAACGCGTGCTCGACATCGGCTGTCTCGACGAGACGGCACTCGACAAACAGAACACGAACGAATGGCTTCACCAGCGGATCGGGGCGCTCGCCACGCAGGTGACCGGCGTCGACCTGTCCGAGCATTTGCCCGCCGAAGGACTGGTGACCGGGCCCAATTCCCGTATCATCAAGGGCGATGGCACAAATCCCGATGTCGCGCCGGAGATTGTCGACATCATCGTGGCCGGCGAATTCATTGAGCATATCGAGAATCCGCTTCAATTTCTCTCGAGGATGAGGCTGTCCTATCCCGGCCGCGAAATGGTGATTTCGACCCCAAACGGCGTCTCGTTCGCGAACGCCCTGCTCGGCACGATCGGCCGCGAGGCACAGCATCGCGACCATCTGTTGACCTCGACCTACAAGACGCTGAACACTCTGTGCCAGCGTGCCGGTTGCCGCGACTGGGAGATCATTCCCTATCGCTTCTATGCAACCGAAATGCTGTTGCAGTCGACCGGGCCCAAGCGAATTGCCGTAAAGGCGGTCGAAGCCATCATCCGCGCCTATGAGAGCATTTTCCCGCTGCGCAGCTTTGGCTACGTCGTACGGATCACGCTGTAGGATCAGCGAAAGACGGCGTGGCGCGGTCACAACCGCGATACACCGCCCAGCGTGTCATCAGATAATTATACAGCACCATCACCAGCGTCGCGATCGGCGCTGCTGCTACCATCGGCAGCAGCAGCACGCCGCGAAGCAACCCGATCGTCAGCACCATAACGAGGAAGCTCGATATCGTCCCCGCCACGTAGTGGCCAAAGGCCGCCCATGATGTGCGAACCCTGAACACCCAGAGCGCATGGGCGATATAGCTCGGCGGCACGACCATGAATGTCAGCAGCACCGCCACCCAATAATGCAGCCCCGCCGCATCGCCGCCGATCATGATGACATTGTTCGCGGCCGCACTGACCGCGCCCACGACAAGGTAGCGAGCGGGCCTGCTGTCGAGCAAAGCGTTCAGCGTCATAACCCGCGCGCCAGCTTCAATCGCAGCCGCGGCCAGATGCGCTCGACGAGCCGGGCTTCGCGCGCGTAGCGGAGGGCCTCGACCGGCCCGAGCCGCGCCATCGCCATGATCGCGCCGGACAGCGCCGAAATTTTCCCGGTCGATGCCTCGGCGAGCGATACATTCACGGCGATGGAGGCTTCTGCCCTCGCCCGTTCGCCGGCCCCGACCGCGTGGGAATAGCGCGACAGCACGATGTCCATCTGCTCCTTGAACGCGCCCTTTTCCATGCGCCCCGTCATCGTCAGCGACCCGCCATGGATACGAAAGGCCGTCGTTTTTTCCGGCCGCACCGCGATATCGCCGAGCAGCGCCAGTTTCAGATAGAGGTCCCAATCGGCCGTATACCAGAGCGCGGGATCCAGCCCGCCCACCCGGTTCCAGGCGTCGCGCCGGATGACCGGGCTCGGGATGGCGATGCCGTTCTGGACGATCAGGTGCTTTGCGGCCGCCTTTCCTTCGATCGCCCCATCGGCAAGTCCGCAATTCCAGTCGCCGACGATCCGGCCGCGCAGGTCGATCAGACGGCTCGATCCGACCTGCATTGCCGCATCGGGAAACGCCGCGATCGCGGCGCGGACACTCCGCAAATGGCCTTTGATCCACAAATCGTCCTGATGCAGCATCGCGACATGATCGCCGCGTGCCATCCGCATCGCTTCGTTCGTCTTGGCGGTCCAGGGCAGGATGTCGGGGGCGTGCCGGTACGCGATGTTCATGCGCGAGGAGAAGGTCTCCACGATTTGCCGGCAGCCATCGCCTGCGCTGCTATCGAGCAGGATGAACTCGACCCCGTCCGGGCACTCCGACGCGGCGCTTTCGAGCGTCGCGGCAAGCGTGGCTTCGCCGTTATGAACGGGTAATGCGACCGTCAGCCACGGTTCAGCCATCACGCCCTCTTCGCAGCATCGTTCGCCGGCAAGCGGTCCCCGGGAAAGGCAGGCGTGAAGCGCGCATCATGGCCGCCGATGATCGCGAGCAGAAAGCCGCCCAGCACGGTCTGCGCGCCCACCACACCAGTCACCGCAGCGAGGACGAGCGGCAGGGTATTTTCGAGCGCGGCATAGTTGATGGCCGACCAATGGATGCCGATGCCGACGAAAGCGGCCGCGGCAATTGTCATCAGCGACGAACCCAGGACCAGCGCGACCTCCAGCGTCAATATGTTCGACAAGCGATCGATCGCGGGCCGCAGCCGCCGATATCCCTGACGGACACCGAACAAGTGGGTCGCGAGCGCCATGATGAGCGACAGATGCCCCAGCGTGAAGAGGAATCCGGCGACGATTGTCCAGCTGGTCCCGAAACGCCCGGTGCCGGGAAGGATACCGAGCGCGTGCAAGCCGGCGCTGAACAGCAGCGCCATGGCGATCCCCATCGCGAGCATCGCCGGCACGCCGAACACCCAGGTCGGGCTGAGCATCAGCAGATAGCGCAGATGCCGCCAGCCGTCGCGCCAGGGGCGCAGGTGCGGCGCGCGATCGCGCAGGTCGACCGACAGGGTCGCGGGGACTTGGACGACACGCATTTTCTTGAGTGAGGCCTTGATCACCATTTCGCTCGCGAATTCCATGCCTTCGCCCGAAAGCCCCAGCTTCGCGAACGCATCGCGGCTGATCGCGCGCAATCCGCAATGGGCGTCGTTGATGCCCGAACGGAAGAAGAGGTTGAGGATACCCGTCAGCGCCGGGTTCCCGATGTGACGGTTCTTCCACGGCATCGCACCGGGGGCGATCCCGCCGTCGAAGCGCGAGCCCATGCACAGGTCGTGCCCCTCGATCAGCTTGCCGATCATCGCGACGCCTTCGGTGAAATTATAGCTGCCGTCGCAGTCGCCCATCAGGATATAATCGCCATAGGCGGCTTCGCAGCCGCCGATGAGCGCCGCGCCATAGCCGCGCCGCGCGACCGGCACGACCCGCGCGCCGAGCGATTCGGCAAGCGCCTGGCTACCGTCGGTCGATCCATTGTCGGCGATGACGATTTCGCCCGCCAACCCGAACCGGTCCTCGATCATCCGCAGCGCGTCCTGCGCGTTGGCGATGCAATGCGGCAGGCTGATCGTTTCGTTGAGGCAAGGCATGACGATCGTCACGCCCAGCACCTGCGCCTGATCGAGCGCCAGTGCCTCGGCCCGCTGCTGATACATCGAAAACTCCCCACAAAGCCATGTCCTACCGGGCTTAGGAACTTGTGGTTAACATTCGATAAAAACCGCCTTTGCGACGCGCCTTCACCCGATCGGGACGACCCGGCAACCGGCGCGCCGGAGATCGTCGGCAAGCACCGCATTCGCAGCATCGGCGGCGCGGGGTGAAGCCATATGGTAATAGGCAAGGATCGGCGCCAGTTCGCGGGATCCGGTCAGCGCAACCCGCGGCCGGGACACGCAAGTCGCGTACATCAGCTTGGGATTCAGTATCTCGCGCAGCAACCGGATCGGCCGTTCGTCCAGCATCGGCGGATTGATCACAAGGTCCGCGGCAAAGGGCGCGTCGCCTGCCCCGACCACGACATAATCGGCGTCGACTGCCGAAAGCCGCTTCGACACATGCGCCGGCGGCGCATAGAAACTGTGCGCCATCCACGCCTGAATGGGCAGAAGGACAACGAGGCCCGTCACCGTCGAGCGCATCAGCAGCGCGCGCCATGGGCCGAACCGGTCGCCGAGCGACACCCAGCCATAGACCGCGAGCAGAATGCAGTTCCCGATCAACCCGTGGAGATAGCGGTAACCAAAGCCATGCCCCTGATAGGGCAGGATCACCGTGACGACCGCCAAGGTGAGGAGGATCCCTCCCGCCAGCGCGCCGGCCATCCGGTCACGCCGCGCAATCCGCAATCCGACGATGAGCAGCGGTAGCAACAGGAGGTGTTGCCACGCGGCGAAGCGGATCAGGTTCGCCACCATAAGCGCCAGCCCGCCCGTGCTTCCTTTCATCGCCAGCGCGATGCGGCTGAAGAAATCGACGCCTGCGGCCTGCGGGGCCCCGGCACCGGCCTCGACCAGCGACCACATCCAGCCGGGCCAGCATATCCAGAATGCCCCGATTGCGGCATATCCCGCAAAATAGAGGGCGGCGCGGCGCCAGTCGCGCTCGAGCACGAGAAGGAACAGGATCGGGGCGGCGAACATCGGATGCAGGATCGGCTGGTGCAGCCCGACCGCGACAAAGCCGATCATCAGCGCTGCGATGTCGGCCCATGGCGTGCGGCGCAGGAACAGCCAGAGCCAGCACAGATTCAGCGCGAGATGCGCGGGCATCGCATAGGCCGTCATGCCGTTGAGCCAGATCTGCCCCGATCCGAGGTAAAGCAGCAGCGCGACGACCGACGCCTCGCGGTTACCCGGCCAGATACGGCGCACGCATCCCCACAGCGCCACCGCACCGAGCAGAGTCATCGCCGGGCCGGTCAGCGCCGGGTCGCCGAGCAACCCGAAAAGGGCGCGAAACGCCGCATTGAACGGCAGGTAGGTCGAGACCCACGCCGCGCTCTCGCTGGCCGGATACATGAACATCGTGTTGAGCGCCGCAGCATGGTCGCGCCACACCGCGTCCAGCGGCGCGACGAGCTGGCCGCGGGCGAATATCGCCGCATCGAAAGTCGCCATCTGCTCGTCGCGGCTCATGTCGTGCCCCGACAGGATCGCGTAATGGCCCGCAAAGGTGCCGATCGCCATCGCCGCCCCGACGGCGACGGGCCATCGCCAGCCGCCGGCGAAGGGCTGCTCGCGCGCCGGAAGGCGCCAGATACAAATTGCGAGTAGCAGCGCGCCGGCGAGCAACAGCCAGCGATCCTGCCGGTGCAGGAAAAGGAACGTCAAACTGACGTCGGACGCGATCAGCGCGGCCAGCACAAAGGCCATGACCGCCAACACCACCGGTCGCTGCACCGTCAGTCCGAGAAGCTCTTTTCTTGTCATATCCGGCCTTTGGCAGATCATGGATAATTCAGCGTTAACTCAGCGGAAAACCATCTTGGCAAAACTTTTGGCACAGCGACATGTTTCTGATATGTTCTCACTTCAATTCCTCGAGGAGAGAGTCATGACCGAGCAAGCCCCCCGTGCCAGCGGCCAATGCCATTGCGGCGCGATCCGCTATTCGATGTCCACCGCGGTCGAACATCATGCGCTGTGCCACTGCACCGATTGCCGCCGTCATGCCGGCGCGCCGATGGTCGGATGGGGACTGGTCGGCAATGACGCGATCGAGATCAGCGGCACGGCCAAGATTTACGCCTCGTCCGAACATGGCCGGCGCCATTTCTGTGGCGATTGCGGCACCGGGCTTTTCTATACGAACGAGGCAATTTTTCCGGGCCAGATCGACGTGCAGACCGCAACGCTCGACGATCCCGACCTGATCCCCGCGCAGGCGCAGATCCAGACCGCCGATCGCATCGGCTGGATGGAAACGCTCGGCGAACTGCCGTCGTTCGAGCGTTACCCGCCCTTCGAATAGGTCAGCGCATATCGTCGGCGGCAACGACTGCTTCGACCAGCTTTGCGATGTCGAGGCGGTTCTTGTCGTCGTCATATCCCTGCCGGACGATCACCAGGTCGCGCGACGGGATGACGACGACATATTGGCCGCGATTGCCGAAGGCGCCGAAGGCGTCGGCGGGGATGCCCTTCGACTTGTTGAACAGCCAGAAGCCCGCGCCATAACCAAACGCGCCGTCGGGCTGCGGGCCGCTCGGCGTCGTGACAAAACGGCGCCAGTCGGCGGGAAGCAAGCGCTCGCCCTGCCACATCCCGTCATTCTGGTAGAGCAGCCCGAGCCGGGCCAGATCGCGCGCGGTCGTCCAGACCTGGCTCGACAGGATATAGTCGCCATCCTTGTCATGCTCGACAAAGGTCCGCGTCATGCCGAGACGGTCGAAAAAGGCAGCCGGGTCGAGCGGCGTGCCCGCTTTCGCCAGCGCGGCCTTCAGCGACAGCGTCGCCAGCAGCGTGTCGTTGTTGGCGTAGCGATAGCGGGTGTTCGGCGGGTTGAGCAGCGGCCACTGCACCGTCCACTGCCGCACCGACGCGCCGCCCATATAAACGGCGTCGCTGCGATTCCCCGCGGTGTCGCTGGCAAGCCCGCTCGCCATGCGCATCAGCTGTTCGGTCGTGATCGCCCCGCGCGGATCGCCCTGCGTCTGCCAGTCGGCAATCATCGCGGGCTTCGTGACGTCGATCCGGCCCTGTTGCACGGCGTGTCCGATCAACGTCGCCGCAATCGACTTGGCGACCGAGAAGGTCCGCTGCGCCGTATGAAGGTCGTGGCCACCCCAATAGCGCTCGAGCGAAATCCGGCCCTTTTTGACGATCAGCAACGAACTGGTGCGGCCGCCAAACCCCTCCATATTCATCACCGCCCGCTCGAACTTGGTCATCCCCTTCGGGATCGGCCAGCGGGCACCCTTGTCGCCGAGCGGCCATGGCCGGCCATCAAGATCGGCCCGCCGCCCGACCGCAGCGACGGCGTCCACCGGCTGCGCGCCGATCGGCAAGGTGACACAGCCCTCGCGGCCGCTCCACGCGGCGACGCGCGGCGGCATATCGTCGCGATAGCGCACGCTGACGCGTTTCCCCGTCGCGTCGACGTCGGCCTTGAGCGCGCGAACGTCGGCCTCGATCTCGGGATAGATGCCCGTGAGTTCGTCGCGCTCGATCGCGTCGAGCGGCTTGCCCGCCCCATTCCACAGCGACGAACAGACGAAGGCCGCGCGGTAACCCGCCGCCCATGCGCGGTTCAGTTCGGCATTGGGCTTCGGCGCCTGCGCCTGCGCCGGGACTGCACCGGCAAGAAGCGCCGCACCGACGAGGAGACGAAAATCAGGGACGATCGCCAAAATCCTGCCGCTGCGGCTTTTTCGCGCGATCCCACCAGGCCCGGCGGAGAACATTGGCGACACGCTCGGGGTCATCCGACCCGAAACGGACGAGGAGCGCATGCCAGCCTTCATAATGCGGCGTCTGCCAGAAGGTGTCGGGATCGGTTTCAAGCAGGATTTCCTTTTCGTCGGGCTTGCACATCACCGCAAAACTGCCGGGCTCGCGTCCGGGCGATGCGAGCGCCTTGCCGTTGAGCTTGGGACAGGGGGTGCCATAAAAGGAGAGCATCTCGACATCGGGAAGCGCACAGGCGAACGCCACGACATCGTCCCAGCTGTCGAATTTCGGCGCCATATTATCGGCCTGACTCAGTCTTCCAATGTCCCGGCGGTGACCTCTATGTCGCGCCCCAATGGCTGCATGGGCTGGAAGCGAAGGCGGGTCAACACCAGCCGGTCGCCCTGAATGTCAAGGTCATAGAACGCGTTGCCGCCGCGCGGGCAACAATTACCGTCGCCGTCGCGCGCGACGGGCACGGAGGCGAACATCTCGCCGAATGCGAATTGCGCCGGCCCGCACAGCCAATAGCCCGTCGGCAACATCTTGCTCCCCTGCTCCGACCAGTCGGAGAGGTCGACGCGGCGCCATTTGGGCGTGATGGCGTCGCTGACGAACAGCGCATCGGCGTTGCCGCCTCCGCTGCCGGCGAGCGTGCCGCCGACATGGACCAGCCGCCGCTTGTCGCCGTCCACCACCAGATCGGGTGTCCCGATCGATCCCGAACTTTCGGCAAAGCCGGCGAGCGTCGTCTTGCCCGCCTTGTCTTGCGACAGCAGCACGAGCATCCGCGTCTGCGGCCCGTCGCGCGGTGCCAGAAGCATCTTCTGCCATAGCAAAGGCGCGCCGCGATCGGCGGTATTGATCCGCCCGCTCGCCTCGACGCTGCATTTCCCGCCAAAGTCGTAAAGGCATCGCTGCGCGATGCTGGAGACGCGCGCACGCGTCAGCGCGATCTTCGCCGACACCTCTGCGGCGGTGCATTTTGTTTCGATGGTGCCGCCTGGACAGGACAGGATCGGTGTCGCTGCGGCGGCAAGGACAAGCGCCAATGCCATGATGACCACCCCAGTTCCGGCGCGACCCGTGCTGGCGAAAAACTATACCCGCGCGCGGGGCGAGGCAAGGCCGGGTTCAGTCTTTCGCGTGGCGACGCGCGTCCCACCAGGCGAGCCGCTCGGCGATCCGCTTTTCGAAACCGCGATCGACGGGGCGATAGAAGTCGACCGGCGCCATGCCGTCGGGCCAGTAATTGTCGCCCGAAAAGCCGTCGGGCGCATCATGGTCATAGCTGTAGCCCGCGCCATAACCCAAATCTTTCATGAGCTTGGTTGGCGCGTTGAGGATGTTCGCCGGCGGCGCGAGGCTGCCGGTTTCGCGCGCCGCCGCCCACGCCGCCTTCTGCGCGGCATAGGCCGCGTTCGACTTGGGTGCGGTCGCGCAATAGAGGCACGCCTGCACGATCGCGAGTTCGCCTTCGGGCGAGCCGAGGAACTGATAGGCGTCCTTTGCGGCGAGGCATTGCACCAGCGCCTGCGGATCGGCGAGGCCGATGTCCTCGCTCGCGAAGCGGGTGATTCGCCTGAGGACGTAGAGCGGCTCCTCGCCCGCGACGAGCATCCGCGCGAGCCAGTAGAGCGACGCCTGCGGGTCCGACCCGCGCAGTGCCTTATGCAGCGCCGAAATCAGGTTGTAATGGCCGTCGCGGTCCTTGTCGTAGACCGGCATGCGGCGATGGAGGAACCCGGCCAGCTCGGCGGGATCGAGCGGCGCCTCGATCGTTACCGAGAACAGCGTCTCGACCTGGTTGAGCAGGAAACGCCCGTCGCCGTCGGCGCTCGCGATCAGCGCCGCGCGCGCTTCGTCGGTCACCGGCAGGCGCTGGCCGACCTCGGCCTCGGCGCGTTCGACGAGCGTGCCCAGCGCGCCTTCGCCGAGCCGGTTCAGCACCAGCACCTGCGCGCGGCTCAAAAGCGCGGCGTTCAGCGCGAAGCTGGGATTTTCGGTCGTCGCACCGACGAGCACGACGGTGCCGCGCTCTACATAGGGCAGGAATCCGTCCTGCTGCGCGCGATTGAAGCGGTGGATTTCGTCGACGAAGAGCAAGGTGCGCTTCCCCGCCGCCGCCATTTTTTCGGCGTCGGCAAAGGCCTGGCGCAGATCGGCGACGCCCGAGAAGACCGCCGACAGCGGCGCGAAGCGCATTCCCACCGCTTCAGCAAGGAGCCGCGCGATCGTCGTCTTGCCGGTACCCGGCGGGCCCCAGAGGATGATCGACGCCAGCTGGCCCGCCGCGACCATGCGGCCGATCGCGCCCTCGGGCCCCGTCAGATGCTCCTGCCCGACCACCTCGGCGAGCGTGCGCGGGCGCAGCCGTTCGGCGAGCGGCACCGGGCCGGATGCACCGCTGTCGCGCTCTGCCGGTACATCGCCGCCGAACAGATCCGCCATCGGACGTTCAGCCCCGGTGCCGCTGTTTCTGGCGGATCAGGCGGATATAGGTGTCGGCCACCGCCTGGTTGATCGCATCCCAGTCATAGGAGCCGCTTTCAATCACCGCCGCCGCGCCATGTTCGGCGCGCAACTGGATATCGCGGCAATAGCGCTGCAAGTGATCGGCAAAGCCGGTGATCGACCCCGGTGCGACAAGATAGCCCGTCTGACCGTGCTTGACGATGCTCGCGCTGCCGGTCGCGCGCGCCGCGACAACGGGCAACCCGCACGCCATCGCTTCCAGTGTGACATTGCCGAAGGTTTCGGTCACCGACGGGTTGAAGAAGATGTCGCACGACGCCAGCGCGTGCGCGAGGTCGGCGCCGCCCTGGAAACCAACGAACTTGGCGTTCGGCAGGCGCGATTCGAACCATTCGCCCGCCGGCCCCTCGCCGATCACGACGACCTTGTGCGGCACGCCGCGCCGCTGGAGCACGTCGATCGCGTCGGCGAAGACGTCGAGCCCCTTTTCCATCACCAGCCGGCCGAGGAAGGCGATCGCGGGCACGTCGTCCTCGATCCCGAGCGAACGGCGCCAGTCCATGTCGCGGCGGGCGGGATTGAAAATCACCTGCTCGACGCCGCGGGTCCAGATGCCGATGTCGTAATTCATCCGCTGGTCGCGCAGCACCTGCGCAAAGCTTTCGGACGGCGCGATCAGCGCGTCGCACTTGCGATAAAGCTTGCGCAGCCAGGCCACGACGACGGGTTCGAGGAACGACAGGTTATAGTAGCGGAAATAGGTCTCGAAGCGCGTGTGCACCGAACAGGCGACGGGAAGCCGCCGCCGCCGCGCCCACGCCGCAGCCTGCCGCGACACGCGGTCGGGGCTGGAGATGTGGACGATATTCGGCGCGAAATTGACGATATCCTCGCGAACGCGCGACGAGAAGGACACCGGAATGCGATATTCGCTGCGCCCGGGAATCGCGAAAGACGGCACGGTCACGAGGTCCCCGGTCGGCTCGAAATCGGGGTTGGCGACGGTCGGCGAATAGACGCGCACCGCGGCACCATGCGCCAGCAGAAAACCGACGAGGCGGTTCAGCGCCTTGTTGGCGCCGTCGGTGGTCATGTTGTAATTGCCGCTGAACAGGGCGATGCGAAGGTCGGAAACTTCCATCCGGCCTCGCCTAGTCCTTTAACCCCGCAAAGGCAATTGGGTCAGAACTCTTCGCTACGCTCCGACGGCGCTTCCAGATCGACTTCGACCGGCGGATGCAGGCGCAGGCGATGCACGCGCCGCTCGTCGGCCTCGGTCACCTCGATACGCCAGCCGCTCGGATGGACGAGGATTTCGCCGACTTCGGGGACATGCCCGGCAAGCACGGCAGCGAGGCCGCCGAGCGTATCAACATCTTCCTCGATCTCGGCAAGCCGCGGGTCGATCGCCTCGCCGACATCGTCGAGTTCGGCGCGCGCATCAGCGTCCCAGCACCCGCCTTCGCCGGGCGCGAACAGCGCGGTCGGCTCGTCGTCATGCTCGTCTTCGATCTCGCCGACGATCTCCTCGACAAGATCCTCGATCGTCAGCAGCCCCTCGGTGCCCGAATATTCGTCGATCACGATCGCAAGGTGGGTGCGCTTGGCGCGCATTTCGGCGAGCAGGTCGAGCACGCCCATCGATTGCGGGACATAAAGCGGCTGGCGGATGAGGTCGAGCAGGGGCGGCGGGGTGCGGCCGTCGGCCAGCACCGCGAACACGTCCTTGACGTGGATCATCCCGACGACTTCGTCGAGATTCTCTCGGTAAATCGGCAGCCGGCTGTGCCCGGCCTCGACGAACAGGGCGACCACCTCGGCAAAGCTCGCACTTTCGGGGATCGCAATGATGTCGGCGCGCGGCACCGCGACATCGTCGACCGTCTGTTCGCCGAAATGGAGGAGGTTGCGCAACATCTTGCGCTCGATCTGCGACAGGTCGCCGACGATATTGCTGCCGCCACGGTCCTCGCCCTCTTCCTCGGCCTCGTCGATAACTTCTTCGATCTGTTCGCGCAGCGACGGTTCCTTGTCGCCTCCGAACAACAGGGTCTTCAGCCCGGACAGCAGCCCGGGTCTACTACTGTCCTCTTCCGATCGGTTCGAAGATCCCTGGTCGTCGGGCATATTTCCTGCTTTTCCCTGTTAATCCTGATCCGCATATGGATTGGCGATGCCCAGCGATGCAAGCGCTTTCACCTCCAGCGCCTCCATCGCGGCGGCGGACGCATCGTCCATATGATCATAGCCGACGAGATGGAGCGCGCCGTGGACGATCAGGTGCGTTGCATGATCGACGATCGCAATCCCCTTCTCTTCCGCCTCGCGCACGCAGGTTTCGCGCGCCAGCACGATGTCGCCGAGCAATATCTCGCCATCATCGCTGTTCGCGAGCCCTTCGAGCAGGTCGTGCTGCACCTGTGGAAAGGACAGCACGTTGGTCGGCTTGTCCTTTCCGCGAAAGTCGCGGTTGAGCGTGTGGACCTCGGCATCGTCGGTCAGCCGCACCGCGACCTCGACGAGCGGCGCCGCGTCGGCGAGCGAGGCATAAGGCGTCAACGCCAGCGCGGCTGCGACCGCCTCGCTTGCTCTGGCCTCCCAGTCGATCGCGTCGGGCCACGGCGTCGCGGCATAGGTTTCGACGCTCAGCATCGCTGCAGGTAAGGCTCAAGGAACATGCCCGCCTCGTTATCGCGGCGCGATTTCATAAGACAGCGATATTTGCAGGGGTTCGCCGGGGCGCTTCGCGCCGCTTAATGCATGTGGCGCAGCTTGTCGGGGTTGCGCATCACATAGATGCCGGTGACCTTGCCGCCCTCGATCTCGAGCGCGGTGGTTTGCAGTTCGCCGTCGGCCTCGCGCGTGACGAAGCCCGGCAGGCCGTTGATCATGCCCGTGTGGACGAGCGTCGAGCCATATTTGCCGAACAGCACCGCGAGGCTGCGGTGCAGTTTCAGCACGACGTCGTAGCCGAGCACCGGGCCCGATGCGGCGGGGCGCTTGCCTCCGCCGTCGGCCCACATGCCGACATCGGCGGCGAGCAACGCGCCGAGCGCGCTCATGTCGCCGCTGCGCGATGCGGCGAAGAAGGCGTCGGCGATCTGGAGCCCCTGCTCCTTTTCGAGCTTGTAGCGCGGGCGCGCGTCGCGGACGTGGGTGCGCGCCCGCGCCGCGAGCTGGCGCGTCGCGGCGGGATCGCGGTCGATGGTCTTCGCGACCTCGTCGAAACCGACGCCGAAGACGTCGTGAAGGAGGAAAGCAGCGCGCTCCAAGGGGGAGAGCCGTTCGAGCGCGAGCATCAGCGGCAGCGTCACATCATCCTCTTCCTCCTCCTCGACCAGCGGGTCGGGGAGCCAGGGGCCGATATAAGTCTCGCGGCTGTTCCGCGCCGACTTGATCTGGTCGAGGCAGAGCCGCGTCACCGTGCGGCGGAGGAACGCCGCAGGCTCGCGCACCGCATCGCGATCGGTGCCGAGCCAGCGGATGAAGGCATCCTGCACCACATCCTCGGCATCGGCGACCGAGCCGAGCATACGGTAGGCAACGCGGGTGAGGAGCGGGCGCAGCGGGTCGAAACTGGCCGCTGCGTCTGCCGCCGCATCGCTGTCGCCGCGGATGCCTTCGGGGGTCATCAGGCGGCCTTCGCCGGAGCGCCGCCTTCGTACCAGAGGTCGAAGCCGACCGCGATGCGGTTCCAGCCATTGATGACGTTGATCATCACGGTCAGGTTCATCTGTTCCTCGGCGGTGAAATGCGCGTCGAGCGCTTCGCGCGCCTGCTTCTGTGTGTGGCCCTGCGACAGGCGGGTCAAGGCGTCGGTCCACGCCAGCGCGGCGCGTTCGCGCGGCGTATAGACCGGGGCGTCGGCCCACGCCGCAAGCAGGTAGATGCGCTGCTCGGTCTCGCCCTTCGCGCGCGCGTCGGCAGTGTGCATGTTGATGCAGTTGGCGCAGCCGTTGAGGATCGACGAGCGGATCTTCACCAGCTCGATCAGGCTCGTCTCAAGGCTCTTTTCGGCCGCGAGGCTGACCGCCATCCACTGCTTCATGAGCTGCGGCGAGGCGGCGAAGGGGTCGGTTACCTTGGTCATGTCATGTCTCCTTTGGGCGGGTTGTACCGACTTGACGAGACAGGATCGGCGGCTGTGACATCGATCGCAAAAAAATTTCGCGCGGATCCGGAAAATCGGTTAGCCTCTCCGCCTCGACAATCGGAATGAGGGGGAAAATCATGAAGTTTCTCGATGGTTTCGGCGAACAGGCCTATGCGCTGCTGCGCATCGTCGCGGGCCTGTTGTTCCTTGCGCATGGCGTGCAGAAATTCTTCAACTTCCCGGTCAAATTCCCGATGGAGCTCAACCCGATGCTGCAAGCGGCCGGGGCGATCGAACTGATCGCAGGCGGGCTGATCGTCATCGGCCTGTTCACCCGCCCCGCGGCATTCGTCGCCAGCGGCATGTCGGCGGTCGGCTATTGGGTCGCCCACGGCAGCCAGGGCGCCTTCCCGATCGCCAATGGCGGCGAGACGATCGCGCTCTACTGCTTCATCTTCCTGTTCGTCGCGACGCGCGGCGCGGGTATCTGGAGCGTCGAGGGGGCGAAGAAATAGACGACGACAAAGGCCTATGCGCCGATCGTTGCTGTGGGGCATGGTATTGGGCGCGGCGCTGGCATTGGCTGGCGCCGCGTTTGCCAGCATCTGGCTCAGGGACCGCCCTGTGCCACTCTATCTGCGGATTTCGGACGATAACTATCACGAGACGTTTGAAAATCCGGAGTTCGAGGCCAAGGATGGCCTGACCAGCGCCCGCCTGATCCGAAGCTGCGGGATAAAAGCCTTCACAATCGACAGCATGCAACTGGACCACACCGGATCGTCCTTCATCAGGATCGATTCTACCCCGGTAGCCAATCTGAATTGCCTGATTGGTGAAGCACGCGCGCATTCGATGTCGCTGGCGATTACGCGAGGCATGGATACGGGCGAGATGATGTGCCTGCCCGGTTGGCCCACGCGCTTCAGGGACGATCCACCAGCTGAATCATGCCCCGACGGCAATCCCGAACCGATATTCCGTGAGCCGCACAAACCGACCAAAGCGGCTCAAACAAAATAGGGGGCGGCCCTTTCGGACCGCCCCCAGTTTCGGGCTTCACATGGTGAAGGTCTTCAAAGCTTGCGCGTGTTCGTCTCGATCAGCTTCTTCGCTTCGCTGATGGCTTTCGCGGTGGTCAGCTTCTTTTCCTGGACCTCGTCGGCCATTTCGAGCAGGCGGCCGCTGATCACGGTGCCGGTGTCGGCCTTTTCGTCGATCGCGATGCCGCCCTTGGCGGCGGCAACACGGTCCCATTCGGCGCGCACCGCGGCCCAATATTCCTTGGTCGCGGCCCAATAATCGTCGGCCGCCTTCACGTCATATTGGTCATATTTGATATAGGTGTTGAGGACATATTCCTGGACGATCGGAACCAGCTTGCCGTCCTTCGTCCCCATCTTCGTATTGTCCTGCCAGTGGACCCAGCCGTCGGGCGAGGGCTGGTGGCGGTTGATCGACAGGTAGCGATCGTAGACGGGATTGCGCACCGCATCGCGGCGTGCGAGCGGGCGCCACGTCCAGTTCGAGCGCCAGCGGCGTACGCCCCCCTGCGTTTCGAACTGGCCCCAGCCGCCGTAACGCGGGCTGTCGTCGACCTGATAAACGGTCTGCGACCAGCGGCCGGTGCGCATCTTTTCGGGGACATCTTCCCACGTCCACGCGTTGCGGTCGGAATAGACCAGCACCTTGGCGGGTTCATATTCCCAGTCCTGGCGCCAATGCTTGATGATCATGCTCTTGTCGTCGTCGCCAGTGATGACGAGCATATGCTGCAGGCTGATCTTGCGGCCCGTATCCTCGATCACGCGCACGACCTCGTTGCCGCCCGAACGCTTGGGTTCGAGAACCTCGTACGCCGGATCCCAGCGCGTCGATTCCTGCATGTTGAAGCTGACGCGGTAATTGCCCGCCATCGCGAGGATGTCGGCGCGGTCCTGTTCGAAATTGGCAGCGGCTGCCTCGGCGGCGATCGGCGGATGAGCCGATGCGGCGACGGGCATCGCGGCGGTGAGCAGCAACAGGCTGGCGGCAATCTTGCGATATGTTTTCATCGGTGCAGTCCTTCTTTCTGTTTTTAGAAGCGGAAGCTCAGCGACACGCTCGCGTTGCGGCCGGGCTGGGTATAGGCATCGGCGCTCGCCGGGACCGTCGGCGCGTCTACGGTTCCGCCCATCGCGAGACCGCGCACATCGCTCCACCAGCTGTACTTCTTGTCGAGGATGTTGAAGACGCCCGCACGCAGCGTGAGCTTGTCCATCACCCGGACGAAGGCCGTCGCGTCGAGGATGGTGAACGCGTCGGGACGGAAGCAGGTGGGGGTGCAGAGCCCCGTCGTGCGCGACGCTTCCTTGCGCCCCGCGTGCGTCACGATGATCTGGCCGCCGAAGCGCCCTTCGCGCTCGCGATAGCCGACCCCGGCGACGAGCTTGAGCGGATCGATCGACGACAGCGGCGAGCGCACGCCGTCGGGGTCGATGATGTCACCCTTCGCATAGGATAGGGCGAGCGTCGTATACAGGCCGGACGACGCTCGCCCCTCGAACCGCGCCTCGGCCCCTTTGACCCGGACGCGATCGAGATTCACGAATTGATAGAGGATGGGGTTGGCGATCGTGCCGGTGCCGCCGACCTGTTCCTGGCTGATGAAATCCTTGTACCGCGCCGAAAAGGCGGTGACGTCGAGGCTGACCGCATCGCTCGAAAAGCGCACGCCGCCTTCGAAGCTTTCGCTGCGCTCGGGCCCGAGATCGGGGTTCGGAAGCGTGCGGTACGAGAAGAAGGGCGAGGTGAGATTTTCGAAGAACTGGTTCACCTGCCCCGGTTCGGGCGCCTTGAAGCCGGTCGCATAATTGGCGAACAGCCTGACATCGTCGGTGATCTTCCACACCGCGCCGAATTTCGGCGAGACGCGCGAACCGTCCTGCTTCGCGCCGCGGAAGGTCGGCAGCAGCGGGTCATTGTCGGGCGACAGGTCGAACCAGTCGAAGCGTAGCGCCGGGTAGAGGAGGAGACGCCCGTCGGCGACCGAGATTTCGTCGCCCACGAACAGCCCGGCGCGGGTGAAGTCGGTGCTCGGGAAGGCGCGCGTCGGATAGGTCTCACCCGCCGGCGGGACGGTGCCGCCGCGCAGGCCGCGCTGGCGCGTCTTGCTGATGTCGCCGCCGAAGACGAGGCGGTGGGTGATCGCGCCGGTGGTGAAATCGGCGCGCGCGTCGGCGGAGGCGCCGAAGACGCGGTTCTCGAAGGTGTTGAGGCGCGTACGGTCGACCGACGGGGTGCGATCTTCCTCGGTATATTGCCGGTCTTCGCCATCCTGCCAGTAAAGCGCGACGCGCGCGAAATCGATCGTCCCCTCGCCTTCCCAGCTCCAATCGAGCGAGACGCGCTTGCGCTCGCCGGTGTCGAAGCCTTCGAGGCGGTCGACGACCGCGCCGAGCCCGTTCGGGCCGAGGCCGCTGAGACCGTTGGTATAGAGGCGCGTGTCGAGATATTCGCCGGTCAGCCGCAGCTTGTGACCGTTCGCTGGATCATAGACGATGCGCGCGAGCGCGGCGTCCGAGCGGCCGTCCTGCGGGTTGGCAAGCGTGCGCGTCGGGCCGATGCCGTTCGCTGTGCCGAGGCTGCCCTGGTTCTCCAGTTCCTTGTAATCGCGGCGGGTGTAGGCCGCCATGACCGACCAGTCGCCGCTGCGCCCCGCGAGGATCGCGGTTTCGCTGAATTCCTCGTCGGCGCTGCTGTAGCCCGCGCGGAGGAGACCGCCGATAGTCTTGCCCGCCTCGAGGAAATCGGCGGGGTCGGAGGTGATGAAGCTCACCGCGCCGGCCAGGCCGTCGCTGCCGTAGAGCGCCGACGACGGGCCGCGCAGGATCTCGACCGATTTGACGAGGCCAAGGTCGACATAGTCGCCGCGCCCCGATGCCTGCGCGCCAAAGCTGAAGCCGTCGGGGACGCGGACGCCGTCGACCTGGATCAGCACGCGGTTGCCACCGATGCCGCGGATATTGAAGCTGTCATTGCCCGCGCGACCCGTCGCGCCGAGCGCGGCGCCGAAACGCGCGGGCTGGCGCTGGACGCTGACGCCGGGTTCGAAGCGAACGAGGTCGCGGATGTCGGTGACCATCTCGTCGGCGATCTGTTCGTCGCTCTGCACGGTGACGGTGACCGGAATATCCTCGGCCTTCACCGCGGTGCGCGTCGCGGTGACGACGATCTGGTTCTTGCGAGCCACCCAATAGTCGCCGTCATTGTCCTGCGCAAAGGCCGGCGCGGCGGTCGCGGCGAGCGCGAGGCCCAGCGCGGTGCCTGCGGCAAGGCGGGATATCGACGGCAAATTTCGGATGTTCAATTTTCTTCCCCTGAATGATGCGACTGACTCGCAATAGCGTCGCCCTAGGCGCGCATTTTCAGGGGGTCAATATGCTATTGCGAATCGTTCTCGAAAAATAGCAACACGGCGGCGCGCGACACCACCGCGCCCAAGGCGTAGCGAACGCAGACACAATCTCTGAACTATGAAAGACGGGTTTCGACCAGGAATGGACATCCAACGATCTTGGCTACTTCCCCAAAATCCGATGTCCGGTGGCTATTAGCCGACCTACTTGCGATCAGCATATCGAACTCCCATACGCAATTGGGGAATTCAAAGGGGCGACAATGTCAAAAGCATCGGTAAACGAAGGCGCAAAAGGTTGGTTGATGGTTCTAATAGTGGTCGTCGGGCTGCTTATGCCGCTTGGCCAGCTTGGCAGCTTCATCAAGCTTTGGAACGCAGCGCCTGTCCTGGAGTCACGCTTCGGCGATAACTGGTCAGTTTATTTTGGCCTCGCATCAACGGTCGGGGCCGTCCGAGCTGCTATCTGCTTGTACGTGGCAGATTTGCTGTTGAACAAAAAACGCCCTTCTACTCCGAGGCGTGCCATTATCGGAATATGGGTTGCACTCATCTTGCTGGCGATGGTCAGCATGGCAATTACCGCCTCTATGATATTGGGGCCGGTATCTTACAGCGGAGCAATGGTGAGTCTATTTTGGTCTCTACTGATATGCGTCATTGCGACAGCGTATTTGCTTCGATCCAAACGGGTGGCTTCGACCTACGGAACATCGTAGATTCTGCGTCAGCAGAACGACGACCGAAAGTGGTCCGGCCGCTCACCACTCCGAAGCAGGCATCGCCTTCGAATAGGCCTTTCCTACATTATCCGGCTGTGCCAGCCTTCATCCGGCTCTTTCATTTGGTGGATAAAGGCGGTCGCTGCCCGGCTTGCGGGTGCGACCACTGCGGAGCGTGCCGGGTACATCCAGCACGCCGCGAACTCTAAATCGGGGCGCGCACAGGGCCGAACTTTACTGAACTTTGGAATATCACGCGGCCCTTGCGCCGACCCGATCGCAGATCCAGCGCGGATGACGAAAGAAGACCAGGGCGGCTTCCTGCCCCTATGCCGACGCCGTCCGCGCGCTAAGCTCCCGGCCCTTCATAGGCGTCAACGATCCGTCCGACGATCGGGTGGCGGACAACGTCGGCGCTGGTGAAATAGCTGACGTTGATGCCCTCCAGCCCTTCGAGCCGGCCGACCGCGTCGGCGAGCCCCGAGGTTGCGGGGATCGGCAGGTCGACCTGTTTCGGGTCCCCGCAGATCACCATGCGGCTGTTCATGCCGAAACGGGTCAGGAACATCTTCATCTGCGGGATCGTCGTGTTCTGCGCTTCGTCGAGGATGATGAAGGCGTCGGCAAGCGTGCGCCCGCGCATGAAGGCAAGCGGCGCGATCTCGATCTCGCCTGACGCGATACGGCGCTCGACCTGCTCCGCGGGCAGGCAGTCGTGGAGCGCGTCGTAAAGCGGCCGCAGATAGGGATCGACCTTTTCCTTCATGTCGCCGGGAAGGAAGCCGAGCTTTTCTCCCGCCTCGACCGCGGGGCGCGAGAGGATCAGGCGCTGGACGCTGCCGGTGATGAGCTGCGCCACCGCCTGCGCGACCGCGAGATAGGTCTTGCCCGTACCCGCCGGGCCGAGCGCGAAAATCACGTCGTCGCGGGCGAGCGCCTGCATATAGGGCACCTGCGACGGCGCGCGCGGGACGATCGTCTTCTTGCGCGTGCGGATCATGATCGGCGGCGCTTCGTCCTTGTCGTGGCGGATGATGCCGTCGAGTGTCGGCTGCGCCGACATCGCGATCACCCCGTCGACAAGGCCGGCGTCGACCTCCTGCCCCTGTTCGATGCGGTTGTAGAGTTCGGTGAGCACGTCGCGGGCGCGCGCCGCGGCTTCGGCCTCGCCCTCGATCTGCACGCGGTTGCCGCGCGCCGAGATATAGACGCCGAGGCGGTTTTCGATCGCCACGAGGTTGCGGTCGAACTCGCCGAAGAGAATGCCCAAAAGCTGCGTTCGCTCAAATTCCGCCGTCAGTCGGACGCGGTCGCCGGGTTCGGCGGGGGCGGAGGCGGTCAGCGGGCGTTTGGACATATAAGCAAGGCTCCTTCGATCGACAGCATGACTGTACTCCCGCCACTACGGGAGTCCATGACTTGCAGGCTGCGAATGCGACAGAAGGAGGCCGAGTGTGTCTTCGGGGAGACAGCTCCCACCAAGCGCACTAAGCGACCTCTTCCATCAAGGCTTCGGCACCGAGGCTGTTCGGGCCGGCCGAGGTGATGCGCACATCGATCATGTCCCCGATCTGGAGCCCCGGTGCGATGACATGCACCGACTGGAGCCAAGGCGACTTGCCGATCAGCTGGCCATCGAGCTTGCCCTTGCGTTCGAGGAGCAAACGCGTCGTGCGGCCAACGGTCGCCTCGTTGAACGCCTGCTGCTGCTCATTGAGCAACGCCTGGAGACGCTGGAGGCGCTCGCTGAGCACCGCTTCGTCGATCTGGCCGTCCATCGTCGCCGCGGGGGTGCCGGGGCGGCGCGAATATTTGAAGCTATACGCCATCGCATAATTGGTGGCGCGGACGATATCGAGCGTCGCCTCGAAATCGGCGTCGCTTTCGCCGGGAAAGCCGACGATGAAGTCGCCCGAGATCGCGATGTCGGGACGCACCGCGCGAACACGTTCGATGACCTTCAGATAGCTTTCGACGCTGTGGCTGCGGTTCATCGCCGCAAGGATGCGGTCGCTGCCCGCCTGCACCGGCAGGTGGAGGAAGGGCATCAGCTTGTCGATCTCGCCATGCGCGGCGATCAGTCCCTCGGTCATGTCGTTGGGATGGCTGGTGGTATAGCGGATTCGCTCTAACCCGTCCTCGCGCGCGAGTTCGCGGATCAGCCCGTCGAGGCCGATCGCGCGACCCTTGTCGTCCTCGCCGTCCCACGCATTGACGTTCTGCCCGAGCAGGGTGATCTCGCGCACGCCGCCCGCGACGAGCGCGCGCGCCTCGGCGATCAGGTCGGCGAAAGGCCGGCTGATCTCCGCGCCGCGCGTGTAGGGCACGACGCAGTAAGTGCAGAATTTGTCGCAACCTTCCTGAACGGTGAGGAAGGCGGTCGGGCGCTGGCCGCCCGCGCGCTTGGGCAGTGCGCCAAACTTGCTTTCGAGCGGCATGTCGAGGTCGACGGCTTTCTCGCCCTTCGCGGCGCGCGCGATCAGGTCGGGCAGGCGGTGATAGGCCTGCGGGCCGACCACAACGTCGACCGAGGGCGCGCGGCGCGCGATCTCGGCGCCCTCGGCCTGCGCGACGCAGCCCGCGACCGCGATCGTCGGGCGGCTGCCGTCGGCGCGCTTGAGCCGCCCGATGTCCGAATAGACTTTCTCGGCCGCCTTTTCGCGGATGTGACAGGTGTTGAGCACGACGAGGTCGGCGTCGGCGCCGTCCGCGGCGGCGACATAGCCCTCAGCGCCCAGCATCTCGGCCATGCGCTCGCCGTCATAGACGTTCATCTGGCAGCCGAAGGATTTGACGTGGAATGTCTTTTGAGGACTTTGGGGAGAGTCGGATTTCATCGGCGCGCTATAGGCGATGCGGCGCCGCGGCGGAAGACCGCGCAATTTCGGCGGCGATCGCCGCCCGCGCCGCCTCGCTGATCGCCTTGCGGTCATGCTCGGCTTCTTGCGGAAGCGGGTCGAGATAATGGATGGTCAGCGCGACGGGGCGCTTGCGCGCCAGGATCCGCTTGAAATTACCGAGCCCGGATTCGGGGTCGAGCCACGCGATATCGTTCGCCTCGGCGCCATAGTCGAGGAAGACCGGCTGGACCCGAAGGTTCGGCGGCGTCGGGATGATCGCCTGGAAAAGCGAGGCGCGGAAAGGAAGCAGGCCGTCGCCGGGTCCGGTCGTTCCTTCGGGAAACAGCGTTACAGGACGCCCGCGTGCAAGCGCGTTGCGGAGGTCATTTGCCTGATTGTGGATTTCACGCTTCGCGTCGCGCTGGACATAGATGGTATGATTCTGGTCGGCGAGCCAGCCAACGAGCGGCGTCGTGCCGACCTCCGCCTTCGACACGAAAGCCGAGCGCGCGGCACCGCCGAGCGCAAGGATATCGAGCCAGCTGACATGGTTCGACACGAAGAGAACGTCGCGCCGCAGCCGTGTACCCGTGGCGCGCACGCGCAGTCCGGCGATCCAGCCGACCGCGTTGAGAAAAGCCATGACCATCGGCGACGGGCGGCCGGCGGCGCGATAGAGCAGGTGCGGGACGATCAGGAAAAGCAGCGCCAGCACCATCAGGGCGAGACGGGCGACCGTCCGCCAGGTGATCGAGGCGCGATCAGTCGCGCTTGCGATCGATGGCGACACCATAAAGCTCCATGCGATGGTCGACGAGGCGGAAGCCCAGCCGTTCGGCGATCACCTTCTGCAACGCCTCCAGCTCGGGATCGACGAATTCGATCACCTTGCCCGTTTCAACGTCGATCAGATGGTCGTGATGCGCCTCGGGCGCGGCTTCGTAGCGCGAACGGCCGTCGCCGAAATCGTGGCGATCGAGGATGCCCGCCTCTTCGAACAGGCGAACGGTGCGGTAAACGGTCGCGATCGAGATGCCGCTATCGACCTTCGACGCGCGTTCATACAGCGTTTCGACGTCGGGGTGATCCTCCGAATCGGAGATCACGCGCGCGATGATGCGACGCTGCTCGGTGATGCGCAGACCCTTTTCGTGGCACAGGGCTTCGAGATCGATATTACCGGACATGCTTGTCTTTCCTGCAGGTGCAGTCGTGTCTGTCTTTGTTACAAACTGTATAGGCACCCGCCACCGATAGGACAAGGGCGGCCCCCTTCAAGGCCGCCCTCCCCTGCCCGTGCGGGCGAAAAATTATGAAGGTCAGACCTTCGCCTTGCGCTTGCGCCCGCCGCCGCGCCCCTTGGTACCGAGGCCAATCTCCTTCGCCAGCGCGCGGCGCTTTTCGGCGTAGTTGGGCGCGACCATCGGATAGTCGGCGGGCAGGCCCCATTTCGCGCGATAGTCGTCGGGGGTCATGCCATAATGCGTCATCAGGTGGCGGCGCAGCATCTTCAGCTTTTTGCCGTCTTCGAGACAGACGATATAATCGGGCTTGACCGAAGTGCGGATGGACACCGCGGGCACCAGCTTTTCCTCGACAACCGGATCGCTTCCCAGGCCCGACAAAGCGGCATGGACGTTGTTAATCAATATGGAGAGATCCGAAATGGCGACGCTGTTGTTGCTGACATGCGCCGCGACAATGTCGGCGGTCAGCGTAACGAGCATCTCATTGGTATCGGCTTGATCGGACATGAGACTATTCCTTGCTTATCTTACCCAGAAGAGCGACTGGCAAATATTGGATTTTTTCTTTCGCCGACGCGATTACTGCCACTCTGGATGCAATTCCGCAATGATCGATCAGTTTGCGGTGCCGCCATCGCCCGATCGCCGCATCGTGATCGCGTCGCGAACCATGCCGTCATTGCCGCGATAATAGGCCGTCCGCCGGCCGCATTCCGAAAAGCCCGACTGCTCGTAAAGATGAACGGCATCATTGTCGGCGCGCATTTCAAGGAAATAGTCTTCGGCGCCTTCGCCGGCGGCCCACGCCTGCCAGTCCTTCAACAATAATGCACCAATACCGCGCCCGCGAAAATGCGGGTCGACCGCCAGCAACAATAATTCGCTTTCCGGCCCGGCGATACGCGCGGCGGAAAAGCCGCACACCTGTTCACCGTCCCATGCGAGGCACACGCGCGCCGAGGGCAGTGCGAACAATGTGAGCAACTGCGCCCCGCTCCATGCTTCGCCATAGGCGGGCTCGAAAGCGGCATCCATCACGCGCATCACCGCGGCAAGGTCGCCGACGCGGGCGGTAGCGAGGCGGATCTCGCCCGTCATGCCGGCGCCATCGGCTTGGCGTCGGGCGCGCGGCCATAGATCGGGCTTGGCTGGTCGATCAGTGCGCCGGGAGGAAGCCGCAGAAAGGCACGCGCGTCGGGAAGGATGGCGAGCGCGCACCCCGAACCGCGGCGCGCCACAAAGGGCTCGGCGCGGTTGCCGACGACCAGTTCGTCGGCGAGCAGGACGGCTTCGTCGGGCAGGAGCGAGCGAAACGCAGCGCGCGGAGAAAGATCGGCGGCAAAAGGCTGCACGAACCATTGGCCATGGCCGCCCTCCATCACCACCAGCCCGCCGCCCGCCGCGGCGATAGCGTCGGCGGCGCTCGCAGCGACCAGCGTGAGGGTCGAAAACCCGCACACCGGAACCTGCCAGCCAAGCGCGAGTGCGCGCGCGGCGGCGACACCGATGCGGACCCCGGCAAAGCTGCCCGGGCCGCACCCCGCGGCGATGATATCGGCGCGGCCGCCATCGGCCAGTTCGGCGATCAGCGGCACGAGCCGTTCGGCGTGACCGCGCCCGATGACCTCGTGACGATGGTCGACGACTGTCCCCGCCTCGATCAGCGCCACCGAACAGGCCTCACTCGCCGAATCGATGACCAGGTGCCGCATGGGTCGGAGAACGCTTCGCTCAGGCGATGCGGTTGAAGCGCGCGAAATCCGGGCGCGGGCTGCGCTCGAAGATGCTCGCCGGGTCGCCATAGCCGAGGGTCGAGATGAAATTGCTCTTCACATTCGGCTGGTCGGCAAAGAAAGCCTCGTCGACCGCGGCATTGTCGAAGCCCGACATCGGCCCGGTGTCGAGGCCGAGCGCGCGCGCGGCCAGGATGAAATAGGCGCCCTGAAGGCTCGAATTGCGAAAGGCCGTCGTGGCGGCGTGCGCCTCGTTGCCCGCAAACCAACTCCGCGCATCGGTGTGCGGGAAAAATTCGGGGAGATGTTCGTAAAATTCATTGTCGCTCGCGATGATCGCGGTGACCGGCGCCTTCAGGATCTTTTCCTCGTTCCCCGGGATCGCAAGCGCCGCCAGCTTTTCCTTCGCCGCGTCGCTCACGCACCAGACGATCCGCGCCGGCAGGCTGTTGGCGCTCGTCGGGCCGAACTTCACCAGATCCCAGATCGCGTGCAGCTGCGTTTCCGATACCGGCTTGTCGAGATAGCCGTTATAGGTGCGCGCGGTACGAAACAGCTGGTCGAGAGCGCTGTCGGAAAGCGGCTCGCTCATGGGGCAATCTCCTGGAGTGGAATTGGTCAGACGGCGTGAACTGCCGTTACCTCGGGAACATAATGTTTCAAGAGGGACTCGATGCCATTCTTCAACGTCGCGGTCGACGACGGGCATCCGGCGCAGGCGCCCTGCATCTTGAGGTACACATTGCCCTTGTCGAAACCGCGATAGACGATGTCGCCACCGTCGTTGGCGACCGCGGGGCGGACGCGCGTTTCGATGAGTTCCTTGATCTGCTCGATGATGTCGGCGTCGGCGGGGTCGTCGGCAAAGCCTTCATCCTCGGCCGGAACCGAAAAACCCGCGCTCGCCGCGTTGAACAGCGGCACGTCGGCAAGGAAATGATCCATCACGATCCCGAGCACGTCGGGCTTCACATCGACCCATTCGGCGCCCGGCGCGATCGTCACCGAGACGAAATCGCGGCCGAAGAAGACGCCCGTCACGTCGCCGAGCGAGAAAAGCGCGCTCGCAAGCGGCGACGCCTCGGCTTCTTCAGGGCTCGCAAAATCACGGGTTCCCGCCTCCATAACCGCCCGGCCGGGCAGGAATTTGAGCGTCGCAGGATTGGGCGTCGATTCGGTTTCGATGAGCATGGGGTGCATGTGGGGCGCAGAGTGGCTTTGTGCAAGATGAGTTGGATGCGCTAAGGCGCGCCCATGCGCCGTTTCACCCATTTCGCCGCCATCGACTGGTCGGGCGCCCGCGGCGCGCGTCAGCGCGGGATCGCACTCGCGGTTGCGAGCGGCGCGGCGGCGCCCACGCTGGTGCGGCCGGGGCATATCTGGTCGCGAGCCGAAGTGCTGGACTGGCTGGAGAGCATGGCCGCGGCGGGCGAAGACATGCTGATCGGCTTTGATTTTTCGGCCGCTTTCGCCTTCGCCGACCGGCGCGCCTATTTTCCCGAATGGCCCGCGAGCCCGGGCGATATCCGCACATTGTGGTCACTCGTCGAGCGGCTTGCCCATGCCGATCCGCACCATGAAATCGGCGGCTTCCTCGCGCACCCTGAAGCGCACCGGCATTTCCGCCACGGCCGGGGCGACGTCGGCGACCTGTTCGAGGCCGGCGCGGGCCGTTTGCGCGTCGTCGAACAGCATCAGCGTGCGACGAAGCAGGCCGCGAGCGTCAGCAACTTCAACCTCGTCGGCGCGGCCCAGGTCGGCAAGGCGAGCCTTACGGGAATGCGCCTGCTGCACCGGCTGGGTGGCCGGATACCGCTCTGGCCGATCGACCCCGTACCTGACCGAGGCCCGCTGCTCGTCGAAATCTACACCAGCCTAGCGGCGCGCGCGGCGGGCGTGCCGGCGGGGCGCAGCAAGATCCGTGACGGCGCGGCGCTCGACGGCGCGCTGGCGATTCTGGGATCACCGGCAACCGGCCTTCGCGGCCCCGTCAGCGACCATGCGAGCGACGCGCTGCTGACCGCCGCCTGGCTGCGCGCGATCGCAACCGATGCGGCACGCTGGAGTCCCGCCCCACTCACCGACGCGCTGGCAAAAACCGAAGGCTGGACCTTTGGCATTATTTGAGGCTTTCCGGCTTCCCGCATTTTGCGAACGTCAGATGTTTCCATCCGGCCGAAAAATGCTTAGGGGGGCGCAGAAGCGCCGGCTTAGCTCAGTTGGTAGAGCAACCGCCTTGTAAGCGGTAGGTCGTCAGTTCGAGTCTGACAGCCGGCACCAGTTCCCGCCCCGCGCGGCCTCCCCATCGATCGTCATTGCCGGTAGCTTTTGATCTCGATCCCGTGGCGCGCAATCTTGTCGTACAGCGTTTTGCGCGGCACCCGCAATATCGCCAGCGTTGCCGCCACATCGCCACCGGTGATCGCAAGCGCGTCCCGGATCGCGTGTGCCTCGAACTGCGCGACACGTTCGGGCAGCGTCGGCATCGCCTCGCTGGTCGCGGCCACACGCGGCGCGATACCGAGCACTTCGCTATAGGCGAAATTGCGCAGCTCACGGACATTCCCCGGCCAGTCATGCTCGATCAGGTGGCGGCGGGCGACGTCGCCCATGTTGAAATCCTGCCCTCCCATGCGCCCCGCCGCCTCCTCAACGAAGTGGGCGAAGAGTTGCGGGATGTCGGCCCTTCGCTCGCGGAGCGGCGGCATCCGCAGCCGGACGACGTTGAGGCGATAGAATAAATCCTCGCGAAACGTCCCCGCGCGAACCGCCTCGTGCAAGTCGCTCCGCGCCGACGCGACGATACGAAGGTCGACCGATCGCGGCTCGGTCGCACCGATCGGCTGCACCTTCCGCTCCTCGACCACACGCAACAGCTTCGCCTGGATCGCGAGCGGCATATTGTCGATGCCGTCGAGAAACAAAGTGCCGCGATCGGCTTGCTCGATCCGCCCCTCGCGCGCGACCGGGCCGTAACCGGCGGCACCCCGATCGTGGCCGAACAACTCGACTTCGGCGAGTTGTTCGGGGAGCGCAGCGCAATCGACGGCAACGAACGGGCGCCCCGAACGCGGCCCCTTGCGATGGAGAAGCAGCGCCGCAAGTTCCTTGCCGGTGCCGGTTTCGCCCTCGACCAGCACGTCGATGTCGGCGCGCGCGATCTGCAGGATGGTCGCGCGCAACTGCGCCATCGCCGGGCTGTCGCCGATCAGCGGACTGTCGACGCTCGTTTCGGCGGCGGCGCGCAGCATCCGGTTGTCGAGAATGAGCCGCCGCGTTTCGAGTGCCTTGCGCGCCGACGCGACCAGATGATCGGTCGCATAGGGTTTGGACAGAAAGTCGAAGGCCCCGCCCTTGAGCGCGCCGATCGCCATCGGGACGTCGGCGTGTCCGGTGATCAGGATGACCGGGATGTCGGGATCGATCGCGCTGATGCGCGCGAAAAACTCGAGCCCGTCGATGCGCGGCATCCGGATGTCGGTGATCACGGCACCCGCGAAGCCTTCGTCGATTTCCGCCAGCGCCGCCCCGGCCTCGGCGAAGGCGCGGACCTCGATATCCGCGAGTTCGAGCGACTGGGTCGTCGCCGCGCGCAAGGCGTCATCGTCGTCGACGAAGATGATGTGCTGGCGGGTGACGAACGCGCTCATGCCCGGCGCACCACCAGCCTGAACGCGGCGCCGCCCATCGGCGAGGCGATATGGTCGAGCGTCCCGCCGAATTCGCGCGCAATATCGCGCGCGATCCCCAATCCCAGTCCCAGACCGTCGGCCTTGCCGGTGACGAAGGGGGTAAAGAGATTGTCGGCGACGTCGGGATCGACCCCCGGCCCGTTGTCGGCGACAGTGATGACGACCTCGGCTTCCGCCGCCGTCTCGATCCGGATGCGCGGATCGGCACGGCCAGCAAGCGCATCGAGCGCATTCTGGAGCAGGTTGACGAGGATCTGTTCCAGCCGCACGCGGTCGGCGATGCAGCGAAGTCCCGCCGTTTCCCCCACCCGCTCGATCATCACGCCATTTTCGCGGATGCGATCGCCGACGAGCAGGAGCGCGCCGTCGATAACCGGGTCGATCTCGACCGGCCCCATCGTCGGTGTGGTGCGGCGGGCGAAGCTGCGCAATTCGGCGATGATCGCACCGATCCGCTCGGTCAGCGACACGATCGTCCCCAGATTGTCGCGCGCCTTGCCCGCGTCGCCGCGATCGAGGAATTTCCCGGCATTTTCCGCGAAGCCACGGATAGCCGCGACCGGCTGGTTGATCTCGTGCGCGACGCCCGCGGTGATCTGGCCGATCGTACCAAGCCGGCTCGCCTGCGCCAGTTCTTCGCGCGCCGCCCGGAAACGCCGGTTCGCGTCGACCAGATCGGAGGTCCGCGCGGCCACCTCGATCTCGAGCATATGGCGCGCCTCCGCCTGCAACCGCCGCTTTTCGCGCGCGCGAAACACCCAGATCAGGAGCGCAGCAAGCAGGATGAACGCGATCAATATCGCCGTCCGCGCGGTCGCGTTCGCGCTGGCTTCGGCGGGTGCCAGCGGCTGGAAGGCATAAAGCCGCGCCCCCGCCATCGGCACCGCGACGGCCGCCTCGCGATAACGGACAGCGGGGCCGGTCCAGGTGCCCCCGTCGCGCGTCAGCGGCAGCGGCGTGAGCGGCAGATTGCCGAACTGCAAGGCGGCGCGGATGGCCGCCCGGGTCGGCGCGTCGATCGGCGCGAGGGTCCGGAACCGCCAGTCGTCGCGGCTGGTGATGATGATGACGCCATGGTCGTCGGCGACGAAGGTCGACAGCGGCTGGCGCGCCCATTCGGCCTCCAGCCGGTCGAATTCGACCTTGACGACGATCACCCCCAATGTCCGCCCCGCCTCTTCGACGCGGCGCGCGATGAACAGGCCGGGGCGACCGCTGACCGTGCCGAGCGCGAACAATTCGGCGCCGCCCTTGGCCATCGCGTCGCGAAAATAGGGGCGAAAGCCGTAATTCTGCCCGACAAAGCTCTGCGGCTCGCGCCAGTTGCTGGCGGCGATCGTCCGGCCGTCGTGCGCGATGAGGTAGATAACCGCGGCATCGGTCCGTTCGGCAAGCAGCTCCAGCTTGCTGTTCATGCGACGGACCGTCGCGGCGTCGCCGCCGCCGAGCACGTCGTGCACATCGGGATATTCGATCAGCACCAGCGGCAGCAGGCGGAATTTCTGAAGCTCGCCCGCGAGGCGGCTGGCCGCGCTTCGCGCCTGCTGCGCCGCGGCAATGTCCGATGCAACACGCGCGTGCCCCCCTGCCCATCCGAAGGCCGCGAAGGCGATGGCCGCCAGCAGCAGCGCCGCCAATGCCGCGGCCCAGCCAAGCCGCCGCCCGGCACCCGGCGCACGCGAATCAATCGGCTGGAGCGGATTCATCATTTGTGCGGATTATCGCACAAATGATGAATGACTAAGCGGAAAATCACACAAATCACCGCAACCATTCTATCAAAATTCAACATTATTCTTTATTTATCAAATGATTGATTAGAAAATAGAAGGCGCTTGGTGTGCCCGCAAGCTCGCCCATAAAATCGCCCGAAGCAGCGGCGCAAAGCCGTGCCGGGAGATGGAGCGCATGGCCGCAATCGCAATTCAGGACATTGGACAGACGCCGGCGGGAAGGACACCCTTCTATCGCCACCTCTATGTCCAGGTCCTTGTGGCCATCCTGCTCGGCGCCATCATCGGCCATTTCTGGCCCGTCTGGGGCGAAGCGCTCAAGCCGCTCGGCGACGGTTTCATCAAGCTGGTAAAGATGATCATCAGCCCGGTGATCTTCCTGACCGTCGTCACGGGCATCGCGGGCATGAAGGAAATCGCCTCGGTCGGCCGCGTTGCAGGCAAGGCCTTCGCCTATTTCCTCTTCTTCTCGACCCTTGCGCTGATCGTCGGCCTGATCGTCGCCAATCTGGTCCAGCCGGGCGCGGGCATGAACATCGACCCCGCGACGCTCGACGCGAGCGCGGTCGCCGATTTCGACAAAAAGGCGCACGAGGCGAGCCTGACGGGCTTCCTGCTCGAAATCATCCCGACGACCTTCCTGTCGGCATTCACCGAAGGCTCGATCCTCCAGACGCTGTTCGTCGCCATCCTGTTCGGCCTGTCGCTGTCGATGGTCGGCAAGCCCGCCGAACCCGTCCTCGACCTGCTCGAACGGATCGGGATCGTCGTCTTCCGGCTCGTCGCGGTGCTGATGCGCGCCGCGCCGATCGGGGCGTTCGGGGCAATCGCCTTCACGATCGGCAAATATGGCCTCGGATCGCTGGTCAACCTCGGGCAGCTCGTCGCGACCTTCTACCTGACCTCGCTCATTTTCGTACTCGGGGTGCTCGGCGTGGTCGCCCGGCTCAATGGCTTCTCGATCCTCAAGCTCTGCCGCTACCTCAAGGCCGAATTGCTTCTCGTACTCGGCACCTCCTCGTCCGAAGCCGCACTGCCCAGCCTGATCGAGAAGATGGAGCGCGCGGGCTGCGAAAAGTCGGTCGTCGGGCTGGTCGTACCGACCGGCTATTCGTTCAATCTCGACGGCACGAACATCTATATGACGCTTGCCGCGCTGTTCATCGCGCAGGCGTGCAATGTCGAACTGTCGCTCGGCGATCAGGTCGCGCTGCTCCTCGTCGCGATGATCAGTTCGAAGGGCGCCGCGGGGGTGACGGGTGCGGGCTTCATCACGCTCGCCGCGACATTGTCGATCGTGCCGTCGGTCCCGGTCGCGGGCATGGCGCTGATCCTCGGCATCGACCGCTTCATGTCCGAATGCCGCAGCCTCACCAATTTCATCGGCAATGCCGTCGCGACGGTCGTCGTCGCGCGCTGGGACAATGCGCTCGACCGCGAACAGCTGCGGCTGGCGCTCGACGGACAGCCCGCGCCCGGCATCGCCGCGCCGCCGGTCGAACAGGATATGGATTAGGGGCCGAAGAGGTCCGGAAAAAATAACAGGGAGGATGACAATGAGAGGTACGAAATCGGCAATGCTGCTGACGAGCACGGCGATCTGCCTGCTCGCCTGCGCGCCGGCCCGGGCGCAGGACAGCGGCGCGGCAGCGGACAGCGAAGCGCAAGCGGATGATACCGCGGCCGCAAACGACATCGTCGTCGTCGGCACACGCATCGAAGGCGCGCGCGTCACCGAAGCGCTGCCCGTCGTGGTCGTCGGACAGGACCGGATCGACGCGATCGGCGCGGTCAGCGGCGACGAACTGCTCCGCAACATCCCGCAAATGGGCGATGTCAGCTTCAACCCCGGCAACAATGCGCAGACGAGCAACGCGGCGCGCGGCGACGTCGGCTCGGTCAACCTGCGCTCGCTCGGCGTCGGCAACACGCTCGTGTTGCTCAACGGCCGCCGCATCGTCACCCATCCCGCGAGCCAGGGGCTGTCGGATACCGGCACTGTCCCGGTGCTCAGCTACAATTCGAACGCGATCCCGACGACGGGGCTCCAGCGGCTCGAGGTGCTGCTCGACGGCGCCGCGGCGCTGTACGGTTCGGACGCCGTCGCGGGCGTCGTCAACACCGTGCTCAAGGACAATTACGACGGTCTCCGGCTCCAGGGCCAATACGGCGGTGCCGAGGGCACGCACCTGCGCGAATTCCAGGGCAATATCCTGGCCGGCAAGAGCTTCGACCGCGGCAACATCACCGTGTCGTTCGAATATACCGACCGCGCGGCGCTGCGCGCCGAAGATCAGGACTTCACGGCCTCGGCCGACCTGCGCCCGCTGTTCGCCGACTATCCGGGCTTCGCCGGGTCGACGACCCCCGATGCGCGCGCAACGCGCGGCGCCTGGCCCGCTCTGATGGTCCCGGTCACCGGCGGCCGGCCGCGTCGCGGCACGACCAACCTGACCACCGCGGCGGGCGCCTTCACCGTGCGCCCGACCAGCCTCGGCGGCTGCACCCAGCAGCTCACCGCCGACCTCTGCCTCGTGAACACCGCGCTCGCGACGACGGGCGCCTTCCGCAACCTGCGCTACGACACCGCGGTCGGCACGACGGTGATGCCTAGCGTGAAGCGCTACAACGCCTTCGCTAACGGCCATTATGACCTGACCGACGATCTGACGCTGTTCGGCGAGTTCGGCTATTACCGGTCGAACACGATCCGCATCCAGCCGCCGGTGATCAACCTCAACCAGATATGGATTCCGGCGAGCAACTATTGGAATCCGTTCGGTGCGGCGACGATCAATGGCCAGCCCAATCCCAACCGCATCGCGAATCTGACCAACGTGCCCGCCGCGGGCCTGCCGGTGCTGCTCACCACCTATCGCTTTGTCGATACCGGGCCGCAGCGGGTGAAGGTGACCGGCGAGCAGTTGCGCGGCCTGATCGGCGTGCGCGGCGAGGCAGCGGGTTTCAAATGGGACAGCGCCTTCGTCTATTCCGAAGCCTCGGCGGTCGATAGCAGCCTCGCCGTGCGCAGTTCGGCGCTCCAGCAGAGCCTCGCGCTCGCGACCCCCGACGCGTACAACCCGTTCAACGGCGGCTGCATCGACAGCCTGAGCTCGGGCGATTGCACGCCGAGTTCGCAGGCCGCGCTCGACGCGATCACCTTCCAGCTCCAGCGCCGGTCGAAGACGACGCTGACGATGGGCGATTTCCGCGCCTCGCGCGCCGATCTGCTCACCCTGCCCGGCGGCGACCTTGGCGTCGCCTTCGGCCTCGAGGTACGGCGCGAAACACAGCGCGACGACCGCGATTCGGCGGTCGACGGATCGAGCCCCTTCGTCGACGCCGTCTCGGGCGCGGTGACGATCAGCGACGCCGCGGCGGTCAGCGACAACCCCGACACCTATGGCAAGCGCACCGTCGCGGCCGCCTATGCCGAACTCGCGGTGCCGATCGTGTCGGAGGAGATGAATATCCCGCTCGTCCGGCGTTTCGATATCCAGTTCGCCGGTCGCTACGAACATTACAGCGATTTCGGCAGCGTCGCCCGCCCGAAGGTCGCGGCGGCGTGGGATGTCGTCGACGGCTTCCGCCTGCGCGGCTCCTTCTCGCAGGGGTTCCGTGCGCCGAACCTCGAACAGGTCAACGCGGTCGAATATGCGCGCCTCGCGACCAGCCAGGACTTCCTGCGCTGCGAGGTGGACCTGCGCGCCGGACGGATCGCCAACTTCAACGCCTGCGGCAACAATGTCGGCTATTCGCGCCGCGTGTCGGGGAACCCCGACCTCAAGCCCGAGAAGAGCACCAACTATAATCTCGGCGCGGTGTTCGAGCCGACCTTCCTGCCCTCCGACCTCGGACGCATGACCTTCACCGTCGACTATTGGTCGATCAAGCAAAAGGGTATCGTCGGCATCCTCGGCAACGATACCGCGATCGCGCTCGACTATCTGCTGCGCCTGCAGGGATCGTCGAACCCGAACGTCATTCGCGATGCCGCCAACGCCGACGATGTGACCGCATTCGCGGGCACCGGCATCGCACCGGTCGGCCGCATCACCACGGTGCGCGACCAGTTCATCAACCTCCAGCCGCAGACGGTGCGCGGGCTCGACTTCGCCTTTTACTGGCAGTCGCCGAAGACCGACGTCGGCAAGTTCGACTTTGCCGTCAACGCGACGCGCCTGCTGAAATTCTCGCGCGCGCCCGGCGATGCCGTCGATACACTCGTCGAAGCGCGCGCGAACGGCGACATCAACGCCGCGACCCCGCTCCCCGAATCGCAGAATCTGATCGAGGCGAACGGGCGCCCGAAATGGCGCGGCACCGCGTCGCTGACCTGGTCGCTCGGCCAGTTCCAGATCGGGGCGTTCGCGCGCTACACGGGGGCGGTCGACGAACTCGCCTTCGTCGATACGGATGGCAATCCCTGGCGCGTGAAGTCGCAGGTGACCGGGAATCTCTATGCGCAGGTCCGCATTCGCGACGACGCCGGGCTCGGCGGCGACATGCGCTGGCGCGTCGGGGTGCGCAACATCACCAACGAAAAACCGCCGCTGACGTCCGAAGGCTATCTGGGGTCGCTCTACAGCCCCTATGGACGTTACTGGTACACCTCGGTCACGGCGGAGTTCTGATATGAAAAACGGGCACGGCATCTGGTTCCTGATCGGCGCTGCCGCGCTCGCCATCGCGCCGGCGGGGGCGGCAAAGGAGAGCGCGCCCGCGCCGACCACCGCCGGCGCGATCCCCTCCGCACCACCCAAAGCGGAACCGAAGACGATCCTGTTCATCGGCAACAGCTTCACGCAGGGCGCGCATTCGGCGGCGCGCAACTGGCGCGCGGGGTCGGTCACCGACCTCAACAGCGCCGGTTACGGCGGCGTGCCCGCGCTGTTCAAACTGTTCGCCGAGCAGGCGGGGCTCGATTACCGGGTCAGCCTCGAAACGCAGGGCGGCAAGTCGCTGGGCTTCCACTATGACGAGCGGCGCCAGCTGTTCGACGGCAAGTGGGACATCGTCGTGCTGCAGGAATTCAGCACGCTCGACCGCGACAAGCCGGGCGATCCCGCCAATTACATGCGCAATGTCGACCGGCTCGCCGCGCTGTTCAAGGCGCGCAATCCTGCTGTCGACATCCGGCTTGCGTCGACATGGACGCGCGCCGACCAGACGTACAAACCCGGGGGGCATTGGTACGGAAAGCCGGTGACGGCGATGGCCGATGACCTCCGCGCCGCGGCCGACCGTGCACGCGCCGCCAATCCGTCCGTGGCGGGCGTCGTGCCGGTCGGCCAGGCCTGGAGCCGCGCGATGGCGACCGGCGTCGCCGACCCGAACCCCTATGACGGCATCGCCTATGGCCAGCTCGATCTGTGGGCCTACGACCATTATCACGCGAGCGTCGCCGGCTCCTATCTGTCGGCGCTCGTCACCTTCGGCGCGATCACCGGCGTCGATCCGACGAGGCTCGGTCCCGGGGAAAAGGGCGCCGACGAGCTCGGGCTGTCGGATGCGCAGGCGGCCGCCTTGCAACGCGTCGCGCGCGACGAATTGCAGGACCAGAAAAGCGGCTTGCGCTGAAACGGAGCGCCGGGACCTAAAACCGCTTGCGGACGGTCAACTGCACCGTGCGGCCGAGCGGATCGACTTCATAACGTTCATAGCCCGGCGGCGTGCTTCCGTCAGCGAGCGTCGCGCGACGGTAGGCATCGAAAAGATTGCCGATGTCGAGCGAGATCTGGAGGCCCGAAAGCCAGCGCGGCTTGTTCGCATCCCGCATCAGCTGGGCCGGTTCGGCGTGGAGGCGCAGGTTCACCAGCGACAGCGCAGCAAAGCGATAATCGCGTCCGCCGTCGTTCACACCCGTATCGCGAAGCCGGAAGCCGCTTTGCCAGCTTGCGTCCAGCGTCGCCCCGAAGCCGGCGCGCCCGGCGACCAGCTGCAACCCCACATTGTGCCGCGACTGCGCCGTCCCGCCGCGGAGACGGTCGATCGGCGGGAAGTCCGCGCTGGTCACCAACTCGCTGCGCAAATGCCAGCCATGGTTGAGCGTGAGGGACAGGTTCCAAAGCCTGGCGGCGGCAAGCGGATCGGTCGATGCGGCCGCCGCTTTCGCCCCCGGTACAAATGAAAGCGTCATCGCGCTGTCGAGCCGCTCGGTCGTGTCGCGGACGATACGTATGGCGCGCGCGTCTACGCGTATCAGCCGCCCCGACGCATCGCGGACAAACCGGTCGGGAAAGGCCCTTTCGACCGCCTGCGTTACGCCGGGGAAGCCGCCCGCGCCGCCGGTAGAAACCCTTTTGCGATATTCGACCGAGAGCATGAGCAGCCGCGGATCGAACGGACGCAGCGTCGCGCCGAGCGCATAGGCCCGGCGCCGGCCCGAACCCAGTTCCGGATTGCCGCCCGTAACCCAGATCGGCTCGGCGATCTCCTGCCTTGCGAAGTCATAAACCCGCCTGACCTCCTCGCGGTAGGGCGCATTCAATTGCTCGATCGGAGGCGCCAGTTTCGCAAAGCTCGTCTCTGCATTGATGCGAAACGCGGGAACGGGGCTCCAGTTGGCGCCCAGCTCGATCCGCGGCTGCGGCGGTTCGTGCCGCCCCAGCCCCACGCCCGCAGCAATGTCGAGCGACAGGTCGCCGAGGAACGCCAGCACGTCTTCCTTGCGGTTCGCGACGGGCACGACAAGGGCGAACCGGCCGTCGAACCGGTCGCGCCCGGACCGGACCACCGCGCCGCGACCTGCCAACCCGTCTTCATACCGGCTCCACGACCGGTTGCGGTTCATCCCGATCGACATGTTCGCTGCCAGCGGCCCGGCGGGCAATACGGCAATCGATTTGCCCAGAGTGAGCCGCGCCGCCAGATTTTCACCCCGTGCGCGCGTGCGGTTGGTGACGAATCCGGCGCCCGCGGTATCGTCGGACTGATCTATGGCGCCAGTCGACCAATCGCGTGCATAGCTAGCATTGAGAATCGCGCGCCAGCCGGCGACCGATCCCGACAACGTCATGGCGAGGCCAAGGTTTTTCGAATTCTGTCTGCCCGACAACCGCTCGGCTCCGCCCGCCACCAAATCTTGGCTGACGATCCCTAGGCCCTGCCGGCTCCTGTTCGTCCCGGCGCTGAGGCTGAACGATCCGGCCAGCGGCCCGATCGGCCGCGAAAGGCCGAGCGTCGCCGTCAACAGGCGCGTTGCGGGGAGGAGCGACAGATAATCGTCGGGATCGGAGCCATCGACGGTACGCGATGCCGGCGCGCGCGCGCTCCTGAACAGCGCGCTTTCACTCGACAGCTGGACCTGCGCATTCCATCGCGCCTTGCCATCGATGACGAACCGGCCCGCGGACAGGCTCGCACCGTGGCGCCCGCCGGCGGTCGGCAGTTTCACGCCGGCCTGCGTTTCCCACGACACGAAATATTTCTTGAGGACGAGGTTCACGACGCGCCGGTCGCCCGCATATCCATATCGTCCGGCCGCTTCGGGGGGAAGGATCGCCAAGCGCTGGAGCGCTGCGGGCGGATAGCCGGCAAGGTCCTGGACCGCATCGACCCGTTCGCCGTTGATCAACAGGATGGGCTGTTCGTCGGGGCGGCCGGTAAGCCGCGAAATGCTGCGCACGAGATCGCCGATCGAATAGGCGCCATAGGCCGCGATCTGTTGCTCGTCCAACTCGGTCTCGGGTTCGACCAGCGCTTCGCCATAGCGGGCGGTGACGACGATTTCCTCATCGCCACCGACCGGAACCGCTTCGCCACCGGACCCGGACGACCGGTTGTTTCCGGTCTGTTCCTGCGCTGTGGACGGAGCAAGGGACCAAAGCCAGGAACAACCCAGAACCGCCGCAAGGCCCAAACGGCCGAAGCGGAATGTCCGGGGCACATCGCCATCTGGCGACGGATTACCCATCATTCGCCGTAAAGCCCGATATCAACTTCCTCCATCCCTCTACCGCCCGTTGCCAACCCTGTCCTGCTGTTCATCACCCGTGTGTTGGGGCGAGTGATGAAGCGCCGTGGAGGGAGGGGTCGGCAAGCATGACAGGGTCGGCATAAACGATCGGCAGTGGGACCGGGAACAGGGACCGGACCGGACCAACGAACGATGGGGCGCCGCGTCCCTGGCGCTGTGCCCCGTCCATTGTCCGAACATTTCTCATAACGCGTCGGATCGCGAAAACGACCGGAGAGCCGTCAGCCCCCCGGTCGCTGCCCGAAAGTCGGCGTTACAGGTTCAGGTTCGGAATGTAGATGTCGGCCTGATGGATCGTGCAGGTGTCGTGCGCCGGGTTGACCGGCGGCAGCGTCTTGCTGGTGATCGACAGGATCTTGCCGACATTGTCCCAGTCGCCGCGGACGGTGCCGTAGCAGGGTTGGTTGGCGACCGTATTGGCGCCCATCGTGACGTCGATCTTCGTCGCATCGCCCGAGACGACGGCCGCCGACCAGGTGCCGTACGGCACGACGGCGATGCAAAGGAAATCGCCCGGCGAGACGCTGCGCGAGGTGATCGAGATCGTGCTCGCGCTCACCGAGCCGCTGAGCCCGACGTCGCACGTCACATTGACCGACTGCTCCAGATTGGCGCTGCCGCTGCCCGATACCGAACCGCTGCTGTCGACGGTCGAGAAGGATTGAGCATGAGCTGCCATCGGCATGGCGAGCGCTACGGCGGTTCCCATCAGGGCCATTGCAAATTTCTTCATGGCACTTCCTCTTCCTGTGTCTGTGTTGCTTTGGAAAGGCCGAACGCCTTTCAATCACTATGACGCGAATGGCATGAAAGAGGGGGGATAGCGGGCGCAGATATTCCACGAAATCAACACACTTTTCTGTCGATGCTGCACCAAGGACAGTCGCCGACAATGGAGGCCGCCGCTTCGCCCCGGTTCGAAGCGGCGGCCCCAGGAGAGGGCCCGATACTGCCCTAGAATTTCACCGTCGCATTGAGGCCGACGATGCGCGGATCGAGGGTGAAGATGTTCGTGCTCAGCCCGGTATCGTCACTGTTGGTGAAGGTGCCCGTGATCGGCGCCTTGTCGAACAGGTTCTTGACATAGAGCTGGAGCGCGAAGTCGCCCTCGCCGCGTGCCAGCGTCACCGCCAGATTGACATTGTCCCACGCGCGCAGCCGGTCATATTCGGTATTGAAGACGCGCGCGAAGCTCTTGCCCTGCCGGTAATAATCGCCGCGGAAGGTCAGCGTCCAGTCACCGCCTTCGAGGAACGCCGTATATTGCGCCCCGATATTGAAGGTATAATGCGGCGCATTCGGAAGTTCGTTACCCCCGAGGTCGGCGTAAAAACCCCTGCCCCCGTTCGGCGCGTCGGTCAGCGGATTGTAGGTGAAGCCCAAGAGCTGGTCGAAACGGAAGGCCGGCTGGACGTTGGACACCGCCGGATTGAACGTGCCCCAGCGCGCCGACCCGGCGCAAAGCGCGGACAGCATCAAGGTCTTGAGATCTTCGGTCGCACCGCCGAAACCCAAAATCCGCTGGACAAGGGCCGTGGGCGCGACGCAGTTCGACGGAACCTGGATCCACGGGCGCAGCAGCATCCAGTCAGAATTGCCCTGTGTCCGGTCCATGACGTCGATCGATTGCGCACCCTTGCCGATCCGCGTGTCGAGCAGGCCGAGCGTCGCATCGAGCCGGAAATTGCGCGACGGCCGCCACGCCGTCTCGATTTCCAGCCCCCACGTTCGGGCGTCGAAATTCTCGTTGAGCGAGATGCGATCGACGATCTGCGAAATCTGATAATCCTGGTAAATATTGTAAAAGGCAGACGCGTTCAGCGTGAACCGCCCCCCGTCGAAGCTGTTCTTCGTCCCGATCTCGATCGCCGTGACATATTCGGGTTTGAACGTCTCGGCGAGCGGTTGGTACTGGACCACGGTCGGGTTGATATCGGCGCGCGGCGGATTGGCGCCGCCGCCCTTGTAGCCGCGCGAAGCCGACGCATAGAGCAATGTATCGTCGGTAAAGGAAAGCCGGGGCTTCCAGTCGACGACCAGCCGCCCCGTGACGGCGTTCCATTTCTGCTTGATGTCGGGCAACTCGCGGAAGCCCCGGTTGATATAACCGCCCGTTCCGGTGCCGCCGCGCGTCGGGTCGTTTTCGGTTGAACCGAGCAGCAACTGGCTGGGAACCGGCGTCGCGGTCTTTTCGTCGCGCGTATAGCGCAGGCCGAGCGTCAGCTTCAGGTCATCGGCCGCCTGCCAATAGAGTTCGCCGAACACGGCCTTGGACTTGGTGCGCACGGGATTTTTGCTGCGGAAATAATTATGGCCGTCCTCGGGTCCCTCACCGATCGGATTGGGATCGACCCAGACGCATTCGCGGGCGGTTACCGTGCCCACGCCGCAATTGCGGGTCTCCCCCGTATTGCCGACGCGATTGTAGAAATATTCGCCGATCAGCGAAAACAGGTTGTTGTAGACGAAATAGTCATCCTGCGATTTGAAATCGAGATAATTGGCGCCGATGTTGAAATTGAACGGGCCGTCGGATGCCGATTGCAACCGCACCTCCTGCGTCCATTGGCGATTGCGCGAGCGGCTGAGATCGACCGCGAGGATGCGGTTCGACGGCCCCAGTTGCGGGTCGGTATAAATGCCTCCCGGCGTCGGCCCGGCGCCGACCACGGGCCGCGGTGCACCGATCGCGTTGGATACCAGCCCGGTCGAGCTGTTGAACACCGGAGCGGAGACGAAGCGGTTATAATCCTGCGACGAATAATAGCGATCATGCGCATAAGCGCTCTGCGACACGAAGGTCAGGCTGTCGCCGAGGCCGATTTCCATATTGAGCTGGAAAACATCGTTGTTGGCGCGAAAAACGGGATCATAGCTGGTTTCGATCTCGCGGAAGTCGCGCGACTGGACGACGTTGCCGAAGGGGTCGAAATTGCGCGTGATCGGAAAGACCGGGCGGCGCGGCGTGGTCGACGGGTCGAACCCCATCTGCATATTGACCTCGGGGAACAGCACGAAGGCCAGCGCCTTGGCATTGGGCGCCCCAAAGGCAGCGTCGCCGTAGAGCGAGGCCGACTGGCACCCCTGGCTGAACCGCGCCTGCAGGAATTCCGGTACCGCGATATTGCCTACCTGCGTCACGCCCGGATCGCGCGTGCAAAGCTGCTTGCCGGTGCGCGAGCGATTGTCGTCTTCCTCGAAATGCTGCCAGATCGCGTTGATGCGGAACCGGTCGCTCGGTTCCCACTGGATCGACGCCCGCGTCGACCAGAGGTCGCGGCCGTTGACGCGCTGCTGCGTAAAGCTGTTGTAGTCGAAGCCTTCGCGCTTCGTCATCGCCCCGGCGACGCGCACCGCCAGCGTATCGGTGATCGGGACGTTGAGCATACCCGAAAGGCGGCGCGTCTCGAAACTGCCGACTTCGCCTTTTATTTCGCCGCCAAAGCGGTCGTCGGGTAGCGCCGGGATCACATTGACGACGCCCGCGGTCGCATTGCGGCCATAGAGGGTCCCCTGCGGCCCGCGCAGCACCTCGACGCGTTCGAGGTCGAAGAATTCCGATTCGAACAGGCGGTTGCGAATGAGCGGCGTGTTATTGAAGCTGACCGCCACCGCCGGGTCGTTCGAGGCCGAAATGGCCTTTGTGCCGATACCGCGGATGGTGAAATCATAGCCGCTGAAGTTGCTTTTCGTGAAATTGACGTTGGGCACCCCGCGCACCAGTTCGGCCCCGCCCTCGATTTTCTTTTCGTCGAGCGCACGCGGCGTGAAGGCCGACATCGCGATCGGCACGTCATTGATCTTTTCCTCGCGCTTCTGCGCGGTCACGACGATCTCGGTATCGTCCACCGTTTCCGCGGTGGCGGTCGGCGGATTGGGGTTTCCCACCGGCTGGAGGACGAAGATATTGCCTTCGCGGCGATAGCTGAGCCCCGTCCCTTTGAGCAGCGTCCGCAGCGCCGTTTCAGGATCCGAACGCAGGCTGAACCCGGCGCTCTGCTTGCCATGGACGATCAGCCCGTCGGCCATGATCGTCATGCCGCTTTGCAGGCCGAAATCGCGCAGCGCGCGGGCAAGCGATTGCGGGGGGATATGATATTTGACGTTTGCGTCGCGTGCGAGTGCCGGCGCGGACGCGAGAGCGAGGCTGCCGATCGCAACGCCGCCGAGAAAAAGCTTACGCAAATCACATGCCCAAAGGCGCATGTCCCCTCTCCCTGAACCAAATATCCGCCGGGGTTATCCCCGGTCTCGACGCCCGTACCGAGCGCAATCCTGTAGACGCATCACGTCCGGAATCAGGGGGATAGGACGCAAAAATTTTCACCGATGTTAATGTCAATTTGCTGCATCTGCGAAATATTTTTCCCACACCGCTCTTTGCCTCCCCCCCATCGGGCGTTTCGCGCGTCTGTGAAATGAGCCTCATCCAAAAATCGAGGACGACCAAATCGGGGACCGGGATGGGTTCGGGGATGCTGCCGCAATGAAACCAATGCTTTGGAGCCAATGGCCATGCCCGCGCTTTCGGGATATGTCTTGACAATGCCGCTGCCGCACCAGGACCGCGATCTGGAAACATGGATGACGGCCTATGGCCCGGCGCTTCGTCGTTTCTTTCGGCGCCGCGCGCAGGAAGCCGATGTCGACGACCTGGTGCAGGACGTGTTCTTGCGGCTGCAGACCGCGCAGTTCGGCGCCCCGATCGACAATGTCGAGCGATACTTGTTCGCGACCGCGCGCAATGTCCTGATCAGCCGATACCGCAAGCTCGCCTCGCGATCGGCGCTGCTCGAGGATGAGTGGAGGGACGGCATCGAGGTCGCCGACCAGCTTTCGCCCGAACGCATCGCCATCGGCCAGCAGGAATATCGGCGCGTCGTCGACGCGATCCTCAGCCTGCCGCCGCGCGCGCGCGAAGCGTTCGAGCTGCACCGTTTCGAGAACCTCACCTATCAGGCCATCGCGCACCGCATGGGGATTTCGAAGGAATCGGTGAAGGAACTCATGCACCGCGCGCTGGTCCGGCTTGCCGAGCAGATGGAGGACGGCCGATGACCGGCGACCCGTCCATCCGCGACACGCTGCGCGCCGAAGCCGCGCACTGGTTCAACCTGCGGCTGTCGGGCGACATGACGGTCGACGACGATCTTCGCTTTCGCGAATGGCTTGCGCGGTCGGACGCCCATCGCGAGGCTTATGGCCAGATCGACTGGGCGTGGATCATCGCCGGCACCGCGGCGGGCGATCCCGCGCTTGCGGCACGTCCCGAACCCGAGGAGCAAGCCACCGCCCCCGCGGCCCCGCGTGCGCGGTGGCTGGCGCTCGCCGCGTCGCTTCTCCTCATGGCAGCGGTCGGCTGGACGGTTGCGCCGAAATTCTGGCCCGGGACCGGCGTCGAACGGCAGGAGCAGGCGTTCCAGACGCGAACCGGCCAACGCACGAACCTGACGCTTGCCGACGGGTCGAATGTGGTGCTCGATTCCGAGACGACGATGCGATTCCGCGACACGCCCAGCGAACGGCTCGTCGAGTTGGTGGGGGGCCGGGCATTTTTCCGCGTCGCGCGCGACCCGTCGCGGCCGTTCATCGTCAGCGCCGGCGGCAAGCGCGTACGCGCGGTGGGGACCGCCTTTGAAGTCAGCCTGGAAAAGGGCAATATCGCGGTCATCCTGACCGAGGGCAAGGTCCGCGTCGACGAGGGTGCGACCGGTTCGGGCAACAGCACCGACATGGTACCCGGCCGTCAGCTGGTGATCGGCGCCGACCGCAACTGGACGCTCACCCGCGTCGATGTCCACAAGGAAACGAGCTGGACCGAAGGCCGGCTGATCTTCATGCACGACCCGCTGTCGCGGGCGATCGACGACATGAATCGCTATTCGACGAGAAAGCTGGTTTTCGAGGGGCAGCGCGTTCCCGATCGAGAAATCGTCGGCGTGTTCCAGGCCGGCGACGTCGATGGTTTTGTGAAAGCGCTCGAGCTCAACGGGATCGCGCGCCGCGTCTCGACGACAGGCGACGAAATATTGCTCAGCGCGGAACCTTGAAGGACAGCCCGGTCGCGATTCACGCCGGTTCCGGCGGCGGGAAAAGTCCCGACGGCACCAGGAACAGGGGAAGGATATGCGCGACGAGGTCGCGCATCGCGTCATCCCCCTGGTCGAGCATGGCGCGCAGGTGCGGCCCGATCACCGCATCGCCAAAGGCACAAACCGCCATCATCATCACCAGAGCGCGAACGCGTTCGGGTGCCGCCTCCTGCTGCGACCGCGCGATCAGCGCGTCGACGAGTTCGCGCACCGCTTTGCGCACCGGATCGAGCTGCCCGACGTCGCCCGACAGGACGATCCACGCCGCAAGCTGCCCCGCCCCGCCCTTGCCGAATGCGTCGAAGACCCGGTCGGCAATCGTCCGCGGCGCCGCGGTGTCGGTCTGCAGAAGGTCGACCACATCGTCGAGCGCAGTCGTCAGGTCGGCGACCATCGATCCCATCAGGCTCGATTGCAGGCCCGCCGCCGATCCGAAATGATGGATGACATTGGCGTGCGACATGCCGATTTCTTCGCCGATATTGGCGAGCGTCACCGCCGCAGGCCCGCGGTCGAGCAGCAATCGGCGGGCGGCGGCGAGTCCTTCCTCGCGAACCTCCGCCCCCGACCGCTTGCGCCGTTTCTGATGCGGCCGCGCCTGCTTGTACATTCGGCTCATCCTTTTGCCCCCACCGGCCGTTTCTTCGGGGAGTCCTTAGCGCAAGGCACCCGATTGTCATAACTCTGCCCCAAAAGCGCGACGAACGGCAGCGTGCGAGGATATTTGCCGGGTGTTGCGCATCGTCGTTGATCGATATATATACATTGATGTTAATGTTGATTCGTGGAGTCCCCTTATGCCTTCGCAGACGCAAACACCCGACAATCTCAGGATCGAGAAGCGCGACCTCAAATTCGGGCGCGAGACTCCGCCGCCGCGTTGGTGGCATGGCGGCGACCCCGGTCGCACGGCCTTCTTCAACGCCCTGTCGTCGACCTTCCCGGTCGGCGAGAAATTCTTCATGACGGCGGTGCGCCACTACCGGAGCGGGACATCGGAGCCGCTGCGCAGCCAGATCGACGACTTCCTCTATCAGGAATCGATGCACTCGCGCGAACATGTGGTGTTCAATCGGCAGGCCGAGGATGTCGGGTTCGACATCGCTCCGCTTGAGGACCGCGCGCGCCGTACGATCGCGTGGGTCAAACGCCGGTCGCCGCTCCAGCAGCTCGCCGCGACCTGCGCGCTCGAACATTTCACCGCGACGCTCGCGCACGACGCGCTTGCCAATCCGCACCATCTCGGCGGTGCGAGCGAGGAGGCGGGCCGGCTATGGCGCTGGCACGCGATCGAGGAAATCGAGCACAAGGCCGTCGCCTTCGACACCTATCTGCACGCCGCTCGCGACCTCTCGCCATTCCGCCGCTGGCTGAAGCGCAGCGTCGTGATGGGCGTCACCACGGTCCGGTTCCACTATGTGATCTTTCGCAACACCGCCGACCTGCTGCGCCAGGACGGGCTGAACAATGCGCGGACATGGCGGACCCTGCTCGCGTATCTCTATGGCCGTGACGGCCTGATGCGTCATCTCCTTGCCGGCGTGTTCACTTATATGCGACCCGGTTTCCATCCTTGGCACCTCGACGATCGCGGACTGCTGGCGCAGGCTCTCGCGCTTCTGAACGCCGGTGAAGCCAGGGAGCAAATGGCATGACGCGCTGGCCTCTCGCCGCGATCGCCGCAGTGGCCGCGACGATATCGGCTCCCGCCTCTGCCAGCGGGATCGCGGGCATCTGGTCGACCGGCAGCGCGGGCGGGCGCGTCGAAATCTATCGTTGCGGCGCCGCCTTCTGCGGCAAGATCGTCGACGCGCAAAGGCTGCGCGGCAACCCGGACCTGCGCGACGTCCGCAATTCGGACCCGAAGCTTCGCCAGCGCCGGATCAAGGGCCTCGTCGTCCTGAACGGCTTCAAGGGCGGCCCGAAGTCATGGGAAGGCGGCCCGGTCTACGACCCGGAATCGGGTGACGGCGCTCCGCGGGGTCAGTTGAAACTCCTTCCCGACGGCCGGTTGGAACTCAAAGGCTGCGTGGCGTTTTTCTGCCGCACCAAAATCTGGTCGAAGATAAGCTGAGCGCGGACGCTCGCGGCGGGGCGGCACCGCGCGTTTTCCATGGCCGACGGCGACAGGTCCGCCCAATCCGGCGTTCAGCGGTTGTCATGCGCATCGGCACGGGCGGGGCTTTGCCGACTGCTCCGAAGTTCGGGGTCCGCAGCGGCCAGATTGGCGATCACATGGAGCATCAGCCGGCCCAGCGCATCGACTTCGGCATCCGACATATTGCGGGTGGCATGCGCGTGGATTTCGGCGGTTACCGGCAAAAGCTGCCTTTCCAGGCTCCTGCCACGCGGCGTCAGATGGACCAGTATTTCGCGCCGGTCGCTCCGGTTGACGTCGCGGCGCACCAGCCCCGCGCGTTCCAGTGTGCGGAGCGAAACCGCCGTCGTGGGGTCGCGCATCGCGATCCGGCGGCTGAGTTCACGCTGGCTGATCCCGTCCTCGCGCCAAAGCTGGCGCAGAAACGTCCATTGACCCGACGATATGCCATATTCGCGGGTATGCTGTTCGCGCAGCCGGGAAAAGGAACGGAAGATCAGACGGGCGAGATAGCCGATACTGTCGTCGAACGCCCAATAATCCATCGTTATCCGCTGATCGCTCATCATCTTTCTTTCCCCGGGAAGCGGCCGAACGGAAGGCCGCCTAGCGCCGGACCGCGACCGCGACCGCCTCGACCAGCTCGTCCAGCAACGTTTGAAGGAACGGGTCGGAGAGATGGCCCGCCGCGTCGAACGCCCGATGGGCGTGCGGCACGCTGAGCTGCTCGGGCACCACCCAGGCCTTCACGGTAGTCAGGATATGGCGGAGCTGCGACAGACCGCGCAGCCCGCCGAACGGGCTCGACGATGCCGACAGCAGCGCGAAAGGCTTGCGACGAAAGGCGCCATAGGCCTGCGCCGCCTCGCCTTCTCCCGGACAGGATATCCAGTCGAGCGCGTTCTTCAGCATCGCGGTGACCGAACCATTATGTTCGGGGCTCGCGATGATCACGGCGTCGTGCCGGCTGAACATCGCCTTGAGCGCCATCGCCTCGGGCACCTCGTCGATCGTCAGCGCTTCGGTGCCGAACAGCGGCAGGCGGTAGTCCGCGAGCGACAGCCGCGTCGTCCGCAACCCGCGCCCATCCGCCGTCTGCGCCGCGCAACCGATCAGCTTCTCGTTGAGCGAGCCCGTGCGGATGCCTCCGGTCAGCAGCAAGAGTTCGGGCCGCTCCATTCCGCCTCTCCCTTCGCTGTCAGAAGTCGAGCGACAGTTGCAGCGTCACCGTCCGCGGCGCCCCGACCATCGCCATATGGCTGTTCCCGCCGAACGTCGGCGTGTTGAACGCCTGCGTGATCGTGACCTTGTCGGTCAGGTTCCGACCGACAAGCGCGACTTCCCATGGACCGTCTTCACGCCCGACCGCGATGCGGGCGTCATATTTGGTGAAGGCCGGCTGCGAATTGAGCGGATTCATGTCGGGCTGAAAAAAGGAACGCGACTGGTAGTTGGCCGACACGCGGGCGAGCGCATAGAGGTTGCCGGAGACCGGATATCGCGCCTCGACGAAGCCGTTCGCGGTCCATTCGGGCGCCCGCACGAGCCGCGTTCCGGCGAGATTGTTGGTACGGGGCGTGCAGGTCGGCGGCGCATCGTAGAGGCAGGCCCCGCCGGGATAATCCTTGTAATGCGCGTCGAGGTAACCGAGGCTGCCGCCGATCCGCCAGTTGTCGCCGATACCGATGTCGGTGTCGACCTCCACCCCCTGCGAAATGGCCGAGGCGGCGTTGCCGGTGATGAAGGCGGTGCCATTATATTCGGAGACCTGAAGGTCGCTGAAGTTCGTACGGAACAGCGCGATGTTGAACTGTCCCTTGCCGTCGAGGAAGCGGAACTTGCCGCCGATTTCCCACGAGCGCGCGCGTTCGGAATCGAACTGGAAGGTCGCGAAGCCGTTGCGGATATTGTAAAGGAGCAGCGCGTCGTTCGACACGAAGCCGCCGCCCTTGGTCCCCGTCGCATAGCTCAGATAGACATAGGCGTCGCGACTGAACTCGTAACGCGCACGCAGTGAATAATCCCACAGACTCTCCTTGCGCGTTTCGGTGATGTCGTAGGTCAGATAGGTCGGCGGAAAGACGCCGTTGTTGAACGAGCGCGCGCGCCCGCGGCGCTTTTCGTCCGAATAGCGCAGGCTGCCGCTGAGCATGATCTGTTCGGTCACCGGCACCTCGAGCGACGCGAAGGGCGACCAGCTCTTGCCCTTCTGGTCGAACCGGCGCGTCGACAGCCCGTTGAGCGGCAGCGGCAAGCCGACGCTCGCGGCGCCGAACAGCGACGCCTGCTGGATGTGGAGGTCGGTGTCGATATAGGTCAGGCCCGCGATGAACGAGCCGCCGTCGCCAATCTCGCGCTGCGCGCGCACTTCCTGGAACAGCGAACTCGACTGTTCGGTGATGTCGGATTCGAGGAAGGTGAGCGGCCCGTCATAATCGGAGTTCACCCCACCATCGAGATCCTGCCAGGCAGTGACCGAGGTGAAAGTCCAGTCGCCGACGTCGAGGTTCATCGTCAGCTGCGCCATCGTCGTTTTGGTGTCGTCATATTCGGGATTGATCGTCCGCGCCGCGCGGCGGAACGATGGATATTCGGGGACGTCCGCGCCCGAATTGCGCACCGCGTTGCACAGCGCGCAGGCCGCGCTTCCGATGTTGTTGAAAACCGTGGTCCCGCCGTCGATGCGGTTCGACGAATGCTCGACCTTGACCAGCGCCTCGAAAGCGTCGGTGGGCTCCCACAAAAGCTGCCCGCGAACCGCCTCGTAGCGCGATCCATTCTCCTCGCGGCCGGTGATCGTATTGCGCATGAAATCGCCGATCGCGCCCGCACGGCCGGTCAGGCGGACACTGAGCGTGTCCGAAATCGGACCCGACACCGCGCCCTCGAGGTTCCAGCCGCCCTGCTCGACCTCGCCGCTCGCGCGGACGAAGCCTTCGAACGTGCGCGTCGGGCGGCGAGTGACGACGCTGATCGCGCCCGCGTTGGTGTTCTTCCCGAACAGCGCGCCCTGCGGCCCGCGCACGACCTCGACGCGCTGCACGTCGAGCAGCGGGTTCTGGAATGCGCGCGAGCGGCTCAAATAGACGCCGTCGATGAACAGCCCGACCGACTGCTCGAACGACAGATTGCCCGTCCCCGCCCCGAGCCCGCGCATCGTGATCGCGAAATTGCCGTTGGTGCGGTCGATCTGGAGGTTGGGGACGCTGTCCTGGACATCGTCGAACAGCAGGATGCCCTGTTTCTCGATCTGGTCGCCGCTGACCACCGCGACCGAGATCGGCACCTCCTGCAGCGTCTGTTCGCGGCGCGTCGCGGTGACGATGATCGTCTGGTCGTCGCGCGCGGTGGCACCATCCGCCGCCGCCTCCTGCGCAAGGGCCGGCGTTCCGAGGGCGAGCGCCATCGCCCCGCCGCAAAGCAGTCTTTTCATTCGCATTGTCCCTCTCCCAAAGGTGACGGGTCAGGTCAGTTTCAGCGTGTCATATTGTAGTGCCGGACCCGGATATTCGGCGCCCTTGTCCGCACCAACCTCGGCTTCGATCAGCGCGTTGGTCTTGGCATTCAGGCGTTCGATGAGCGATTTGTGCGCGTCGGGGCGCCAGGCGAGATTGTCGATCTCGTCGGGGTCGGCCACCGTGTCGTAAAGTTCGAGGTCGTTATACGCGACAAGGTCGCCCCAGCGCTGCGGGATATGATGCTGCGCGGGCGCGAAATAGCGCGCAAACTTGTAGCGGCCGTCGTGCACACCGCGGTGCAGGCGGCGGAGCATCAGGTCGTTTTCGGCCAGCGGCTTCGTCTCGGCGGCACCAGCGGGCGCATCGGGGGCGTTCCACCCATAGCGCACGGCATAGTTGAACAGCACCCCCACCTCGTCGCGGCGCGTCCGCGCGGTCGTCGAGGCGATCGCCGCCGACAGGTCGTGACCGACGAGCTTCGGTTGCATGTCGCGCCGCGCGCCCTCGTCGACCCCCGCGAGCGACAGCATCGTCGGGACGAGGTCGACCGCGCTGCCCAGCGCATGCGTCGAACGCCCGCCGGGAAGGTCGGGGTGGACGACGATCAACGGGACACCGACATCCTCCTTGTAGATCGTACCGCCCTTCTGCCGCATCCCGTGCGCGCCCGCGCGTTCGCCATGATCGGACGTGAAGACGATGACCGTATTATCCAGCTGGCCCGTGGCGACGAGGGCGTCGAACACCGTCTGCATGTGGCGGTCGACGTCGCGGATGCAGTTGAAATAATAATTCTGGTTGCGGCGCCAGACGTCCTCGTCCGAATGCCGCATCCGGCCATAGAAGGCCCCCGAACTGGCGTTGATCGCGGCGTGGGCGCGCGGCTTGCGCGACAGGTCGTCGGCATGGAAGCTGCGCGGCAGCGGAAAGTTCCAGTCGCGACCATAGATCGGGTCGCCCGGTGCGGCGAGCAGCGGCGCGACAAGGTTCGGCCGTGCTCGCGTCGCCTCCCCCTCGCCGCTCGGATCATAGAACATGATGTCGTGCGGATTGACGAAATTGACCGCCATGAACCAGGGCGCGTCGCCCTCATCATCGGCAAAGCTACGAAGCTGGCCGGCGGCCTCGGCGGCGGTCACCCCGTCGCTCATAAAGCCTTCCCACGACAGTCCCTCGCGCTCGCCGTTGAAATTATAGCCCGAAAAACCGAAGGGCTCGAGGAGGTCGCTGGTGTTCGGGAATATCCCGCCGGCGACGCCGCGCAGGTTCAGCCCTTCGTTGATGTTCGAAAGGTGCCATTTGCCCTTGTAGGCCGTGCGATAACCGGCGCGGCGCAGCATCGTCCCGATCGTCGGGATTTGCGGGCTGAGCTGGGGATGCGGCGGCGAATTGGGGTTGGCATAGACGCCGGTGTGCTGGGTGTGCAGTCCGGTATAGATGTTCGAGCGCGACGGCCCGCACGGCGTCGTGTTGACGTGGAAGCGGTCGAAAAGGATACCGCGCTCGCGCAGCCAGTCGTGCGCAGGAAGCGGCAGGCCGGCGGGAATGTCGGCCAGCGCACGCTCCTGATCGTTTACGATAAAGAGGATGTTGGGCCGCGCACCGCGCCGCTTGCCGGACGGCCGCGTTTCCGCTCCGGTCGCCCGGGCGCCGTTCGCCGCCACCAGCGCCGCCGCACCTCCGGCGAGCAATGTCCGCCGGCCAATCTCTGCCTTCTCGCGCATCCCGTACCTCCCAAAGCCGGTTATGCTGATGTTTTCTTAGTATGCTAAGATAATGACGGCTGCAAAATATTTGTCAAGTTGCTTGCGCAAATTTTTAAAAGACCGGGGTGTTGGGCGGCAGGCCGATCAGCGAGCGTCCGAGCAATTCGGTCGCGGCGTCGAAATCATAGACGACATGGCTCGCCATCACATTAACGTCGCGCAGCGCGCGCTGCAGCGGGCTGCTCGTCATATGCGCGCTCGACCCCGCTCCTTCGACCAGCAGCCGGATCGCGTCGCGGCACAGCTCCATCGCGAGCGCAACCTGCGCACGGAGCGCGATGCGATCCTCATTGCTTACCAGCCCGTCGCCCGCCGCCTCGGTCAGCGCCACATTGCGGCGCCCGACCTCGCGCAGGATCATCTCCGCCGTCGCGGTCTTCGCCGCCGCTTCGCCGAGCCGCATATGCGCCGAGGCTTTCTCGTTCTGCTTGACCGTCGTGCCCAGCATCGTGCGAACGCCGATGCGTTCGCGGAAATGATCGACCGCCGACCGCGCGACGCCGACCGCGCCGATCGCCGCCGTGATCGCGAGGAAAGGCGTCATCGGCATCCGGTAGACCGGGTTATGCGCGTGGAGTTTCGCACCGGGGGCGTTGCCGTTCCGCATCTCGCCCATGTCCATCACGCGATGGTCGGGAACAAACATGTCGTCGCAGCGAATGTCGTTGCTTCCCGTCCCGATCATCCCGTCGACGTGCCAGGTGTCGAGCACTTCGACCTCTTCCGCCGGCAAGGCGAAGAAGAGCTGGCGCGGCGGGCTTTCCCCCGGAATCACGCCGGTGACCATCACCCAGTCGGCATGCATGACGCCGGTGCCCCATTTCCAGCGGCCGGTCAGGCGATAGCCGCCGGGGGCGGGCTGCGCGACGCCCGGCGGATTGGTCGCGCCCGGCGCGATGATATAGGGAAAGGCGCCACCGAAGGTTTCGTCCTGCAAACCCTCCGGAAACTGGGCGAGCATCCAGTTGTGCTCGACGCAAAAGGCGGTGACCCAACCGGTCGAACCACAGCCCTCGGCGATCGGCAGCATCGCGTCGATGAAGCTGTCGATGTCGAACTCGAGCCCGCCGTAGCGTTTGGGAACGAAATGATAAAAGACGCCGGTCCTGCGGATCGCGTCCCAGACGGCATCGACCGGGCGGCGCAGCCGCTCGCATTCGAGCGCGTGCGCGGCGACGAGCGGCTTGAGCGCGGTCGTGCGGCGCACCAGTTCCTCGGGCGTCAACGCCGCGAGTTCCTTGCGCGACAACCAGTCGCCGCCTTTCGGAATCCGGCGATCGGCGAAGGCCTCTGCGTCGGCCCTGTGCGTCTGAACGGCAATATTCATGACATTCTCTCCCGGCGAGCCGTTGAATCGGCTGTTGCGGCCAGAATAGGCCGGGCGGAAATAATGTCAAGAAACTTAACTAAATCGGCGAAGCCTGTCCGGCCTCGTCGGACTTTTCCAGCGCGCCGGGCGGCACGCGCGGCGGATCGCCCCAGTCCATCCGCATCGCGTCGCGCAGGCCGTGATAGGCCGGAAGGCCGATCCGCTCGACCAGCTTCAGTTCCAGATAGTGCAACGCCTTGGCGGCCGCTCGGCGCGTGTCGTTTGCATTTTCGGCGAAACGGACGATCCGCGCGCGCCGGTCGTCGGGATCGGGAACAAGCTCGACGATGCCGCGCGCCTCAAGTTCGCTGAGCATCAGGCTGATCGCCTGCCGTGTGACGCCGAGATTGCGGGCGATGCGCGTCGCGCGATGCTCGCCCGCCGAGATATTGGCGATCAGCATCGACTGCGCGCGGCTGACGTTGGGAATTCCGGCTTCCTTGAGCGCGGCCTGCAGCGCCTCGTCGAACCAATAGACGGCACTCAGCAGGTTCATCATCAGGAACGGGCTATCCATCGTCGTCTTCCTTTCGGGCCGCGGCGGGCCTGTCATAAGGTCCTCGACGACCTTCGCGCAATCGCAGCGCATGGCGCCCGGCCCCTTCCCGGTCAACCGGCCTTCGCCGATCGGGGCAGGAGTCAGGTGCCGGCCGCGTCCGTCGTTCGGGCAAGGTCGCGGGCGAAAGCCGAAAAGCCCATCGTCAGGATGATCGCCGCAAGCGGCAGCGCGACGCCCGTCACCAGAGCGATCGAATAGCGCAGCGCGCCGTCGTCGCCGAAAAGATGATCGGTGAGCAACGCCATCAGCATCGGACCAAAGCCGAGCCCGGTCAGGTTGACCACGAAGAAATAGAGCGCCGTGACGCGGGCGCGATATTCGTTCGGCGTGATGAATTGCAGCGCCACCGTGCCGACGCCGTGCATCGTCAGCATCGGGAAGGCGAGCGCAAGCATGACGAAGGCGAGCGTCGCGTCGGGCATCAACGCCGCCGCGAGCAGGGGCGGCCCGCCGAGCAGGATCGACAGGCGCATGACGCGCAGATGCGCGTCGGGAACGCCCTTCGCGAACATGCGGTCGGCGAGCGTCCCGCCGATCACCAGCCCCGCCGCGCCGCCGATCGCCATGATCAACCCGAACCACAGCCCGGCCTGCGATACGTCCATGCCATAGGTGCGCGCAAAGAAGGTCGGCACCCACGCGATCACGCCGTACATGACGAGCCCGATCAGCGACATGCCCGCGAACAGCGCCCCCAGCGCGACGCGCTGCCCGGCGAGATGCGCCAGGAAACCGGGGGCGGAGGTCATATCGTCGGGTGCGGCGGTCCGCCGGAGACCATGCCGCAGCGGCTCGCGCACGGTGAACAGTAACAGGCAGACGAGCAGCCCCGGCGCGGCGACCCAGAGGAAGATCGTGCGCCAGGCCTCGACCGGACCGATCAGCGGCAGGTCGACCATCGGCGCCGCGAGCACGGCTTGGACGACAAAAGAGCCGAGGATCATCGCGACGCCCGATCCGAGCGGCACCCCGATCGAATAGACCGCCATCGCGCGCGCAAGCTTGTTACGCGGAAACATGTCGCTGAGCATCGAATAGGCCGCGGGCGACAGCGCCGCTTCGCCCACCCCCACGCCCATGCGGGCGAGGAACAGCGTCGCATAGCTTCCGGCGAAGCCGCACGCCGCGGTCATCACACTCCACAGCCCCACGCCCGACACGATCAGGTTCCGGCGGTTCCAGCGATCGGCGATCCACGCGATCGGCAGCCCGAGCACGGTATAGAACAGCGCGAAGGCGAGCCCGATGAGCAGGCTGACCTCGGTATCCGAAATCTCGAGCGCCGCGCGGATCGGCGCGACGAGCAGGCTGAGGATCATCCGGTCGACGAAGGACAATGTGTAAGCGAGCAGCAGGACGCCGACGACGTACCAGCTATAGGCGGGGCGCGGCCAGCCCGGCTCCGCATCCTCTGTACCGACCGGCTCGCCTTGCGTCGCACCCTTCGCGATCTGTGTCGCCATCGATCCCGTCCTCCCGATCGCCGCCCGCTCTTGCACCACAGGTCGGCCTGTTATATAGAAACAGTTACTTAGAAAACTAAGTAATTTTGCGACCGAGTCAAGCCTGATCGGCCGCAGATAAAAACAATGTGTTGGGAGACGCGAGATGACCTATTTCCGAAGGAAGCAGTCCGTCCTTTTCCTCACCGGCGCGGCACTAGCCGCCCTGCCCGCGGCAGCCGCGGCGCAGGACACCGCCGATGACACGAGCGGCGACATCATCGTCACCGCGCAGCGACAGGAACAAAGGCTTCAGGACGTTCCCGTCTCGGTCACTGCCTTCGGCGCCGAGCAGCTTCGCGACAACAGCATCGAAACGGTGCAGGACATCGCGATCCGCACGCCGGGCCTTGCGGTGAGCGCGGTCGATCCGATCAACACCAACTTCGCAATGCGCGGCATCGGCAGCGCGCCGGGCATCAGCCAGAACGCGGGGGGCGACCCGTCGGTGGTCGTGTTCATCGACGGCGTCTATGCCGGACGCGGCGGCACTCCCGACCTCGATGCGCTCGACCTCGAACGCGTCGAAGTGCTGCGCGGGCCGCAGGGCACCTTGTTCGGCAAGAATGCGATCGGCGGCCTCGTCCAGTTCATCAGCCGCAAGCCGACCGACGAAACGAGCTTCTTCTTCGAAGGCACCTACGGCAATTACGACCGCGTCGGCGTGATCGCGCGCGGCAACATGGCGCTGACCGACAAAATCTATCTGTCGGCCGGCCTGTCGCACAAGCAACGCGACGGCTTCGAATATAACGAGACCACCGGCAATGACGTCAACGACCTCAACCTGACGACGGGCCGCGTCGCGCTGCGTTTCGTGCCGACCGACACGCTCGACATCATCCTGCGCGCCGACGTGTCGCATCAGGACCAGAAGGGCAATCCGCGGCACAATAATTGCGACACCAGCTTTCAGGGCGGTATCCACTGCGTCGGCATCAACCCCGATCCGCGCGTCGTGAACGCGTATATCGACGGCGAGGTCAAACGGACGATCCAGACCTATTCGGGCGAGGTCAACCTCGACCTGCCGTTCGGAACGCTGACCTCGCTCACCGCGCTCCGCAAGGTGAAGTTCAACTTCGTCACCCCCTTCTTCAGCAACCCGATCAATCCGCCGGCGCAGATCGAATCGACGAGCTTCGGCGAGGAGGACAACAGCCAGTTCAGCCAGGAACTGCGCCTCTCCTTCGACGCATGGGACGGGCGCCTGAAGGGCCAGACGGGTGTCTATTTCCTGAAAGAGAATAACGACCGCGTCGAAGGGCAGATCCAGGATTTCCCGAGCCCCGCCAATTCGGGGATCGGCATTTATCCGCAGTCGGTCAACGCGCGCAGCATCGCGGTCTTCGGGCAGGTCGATGTCGAGATCGTGCCGTCGCTGACCGCGACGCTCGGCGCGCGCATGACATGGGAGCGCAAGAGCGGCCGCTTCGCCGGTTTCAAGGCCGACAGCGGTCCCGGCCTGCCGCCGCCGCTGGGTTCGCTCGCAGGCTACGACGTAACCGGCAAGAAGAATTGGAAGGCCTTCACGCCGCGCTTCGCACTCAACTGGAAGGCCACCGACGATATCCTTCTCTATGGCTCGGTCGCGCGCGGTTACAAGAGCGGCGGTTTCCAGGGCCTGTCGGGTACCGCCACGGGTGCGTCGACGCCCTACGACCCAGAATTCGCATGGGGTTATGAAATCGGCGCGAAGACCGACTGGCTCGACCGCCGCCTGCGCCTCAACGTCGCGGCATTCCGCACCGACTATTCGGACCTGCAAATCTCGCAGCTGATCCCACTCTGCTGCGTCGTCGTCAGCAATGCGGCAAAGGCGCGGATCAAGGGGATCGAGGTCGAGGCGGTCGCACGGCCGTTCGAGGGGTTCCAGATCGACGGCAGCTATGCCTATCTCGATGCGAAGTTCACCGAATATACGATCCCGGGCCAGAATTACGCGGGCAACCGCCTGCCGCGATCGCCGAAGAACAAGTTCAACATCGGCGGGCAGTTCGAGGCCCCGATCGGCGACCTGTCGGCAAAGCTGCGGGTCGACTATAGCTGGGTCGACGACGCCTTTTTCGAAGCGTCGAACATCCCGCAGCAACTCTGGCCGAGCCACGACAATCTCGACGCGCGCCTTTCGCTCTCCGGGCCCGACGATCGCTGGGAAGTGTCGCTGTGGGGCAAGAATCTGACCGACGAACTGACGCCGACCTATGTCACCTATTTCGGCGCCTTCCGTCAGATCCTGACCCCCTATGCGCCGCCGCGCACCTACGGTGTTACGGTCGCATTCAAGATGTGACCCGCGGGCACGGCGGCACCCCTTTCGCCGCCGTGCCCTTCCCCTTCGGTCCTTGAAAGGATGATCCATGGACGAACCCCGCTTCCGCTCTCTCTGTTCGTACACCGCCACGTTCACCGAACCGCAGCAGATGATCGGCAAGGCGCATTTCGGGCGCCGGATGATCGCCGCGCTGACCGGCGGCGAAGTCACGGGCGAGCGGCTCCACGGCCGCGTGATGCCAAGCGGTGGCGACTGGGCGACGATCGACGACAGCGACACGCTGCGGCTCGACGCGCGCATCACGATGGAAACGCACGACGGCGCGCTGATCTATGTCTCCTACCGCGGCGTGCTGCGCCCGCTGGCGGCCGCGCACAAACATGCCCGCAAGGGCGGACCGCAAACGCCCGAGGAAAAGGCCGAGGTCTATTTCCGCACCACCCCGATGTTCGAAACGGGCGACGAGCGCTATCTCTGGCTCAACGACATCGTCGCGGTCGGCCTCGGTGCCAGCATTGGCGGCGCCGTACGCTACGACGTGTTCGAGCTGCTTTAAGGGGACATCGATAGATTGGTAGCGGAGGAGGGATTCAGCTATACTGATCAAATCATTGATTTTAAATTCTTTTCGGAATCCAAGTCTGAAAATCTGCCCCAAAAATGGTAGCTTTTCGATGAGTTGCTCTGGTTTTACGACAAATGGCGAGCCATTGGATTTACTGGCTCGAAGTCCTTTGATTTGGCCGCGTGACCACCCTCTAAATGACTGTCGCCTCCCGCAATTCATAGTCCTCACCGTGTCGGCGATCGCCGGAATTCGTCGAGCTCCCGCCTCGACGAACTTCAGCGTTGCTTCGAAGCCGTCGAAGAGGTCGTAGACTGGCGTCAGAGTGCGGTGGACCACGTCAGCAAATCCTTCTGTAGCTCGGCGATGCTCGTGGCCGTTGCGACCTTCGCCGCACTCGTGCGACTGTGCGTCCAGCAGTGGGCGTGAACGAAGCGGAACGGCCCATGATCCGCCGTTTTCTGCCAATCCAAGGCGCTCATGTAAAGCAAGCCTTGACATTGCGCGTGTAAAGTGGCACTTTCCATTTGTGGAGATCGAGAGCATCAAGGACAAGGCGCTTCGGCGGTTCGTCGAGACGGGCAAGCCGAAGGGTCTGCCCGGTGATCTGGTCGACCGGCTGTTCAAGATGATCAACTTCATCATCGCAGCAGAGACGGTCGACGAACTCGGAACGCCGCCCAACTATGGCCTGCACCCGCTGACGGGTGACCGGGCCGGGACATGGGCCATGACCGTCACTCGCAATTGGCGGATGACATTCTCGATCGACGACCAAGATTCGATCATCGACCTGGATTTGGAGGACTATCACTGATGGCTATCAAGGTTCACCCCTCTTTCGCGATCCATGCCGGCGAGTGGCTGAAAACGGAGGTCGTCGAGGCCAACGGCGTGTCGATAAACGAGCTCACCGAAGCGTTCGGCGTCAGCCGTCAGACGGTCAGCGCCGTACTCAATGGCCGCACCACGCTGACGGCCGACATGGCCATCCGCTTCGAGCATGCGTTCGGCGTGAAGGCCGAGACGCTGCTGCGCATGCATGCCCGCTACGAGCTTGCGAAGGCGCGGGAGCATGAAGCCGACCTCGCTGTGAGGTCACTCATCGCTGCCTGATCATGTTGGCCTATGCTCCTCGTGATCAGTCGTTATAGCCCGCAACATTTAGACGCCCTTGGAGGAGCCGGCTCGATCCAAGCACGGACAGGCGGAGGCAAGATTATGCAGGCGATTTCGAGCTCGCCCTACCCGGCCATGCGCACGCAGACGCGTCACCGATCGAAGCTCCGCTTAGAAGAATTGCCGGGACGTTGGCCTTTGAACCCTACACTCCGACGATCGCCTCCATGCTGCGGCCGCGGGTGATCCTGTAAAAATTGTCGCAAGCTCTGGACATAAATGAGCGTCGCCTTGCCCACCTTCGCAGCGTCAATTTTGCCGTCGGCGATCAATTGGTAAATCTTGGTACGGCTGAGCCCCGTCACGCGTACCGCTTCGGCGATCCGAATGCTGATCGGATCGAGCCTCGATACTGCTCGTTTTTTAGAGCCTTTCGGGCATTGTTCGAACGATGCCATAGTGGACCTCCATGGGCATTTCGCTGTTCGCGGCCTACGGGACCCGGCCGCTCGTTACCTCAAGCCTGCAAGATCGGCCTCCGGAGAATCTACGGCGCCTCATCGCCCGCGCCTGGGCAATTTCTCGATCCTCGCGAATTCGCGGTCGCTATCGAGAAAAACGGCTAGCATCGCCGGGATGAGATCAGTCACGGTCTCTTCGACGCCGTAAATCTCTGCATAGGCTGCGGCATAAGCGGAAAGGCGCCCATGCAGGTCCGGCAGCACCGCGATTGCAATCTTGATGGGTGTCCGATCTGGAAGTCGGCCGAGCTTGAGATCCGCCATCATCTTTACCCTCCGCGCCACGGTCGCAGGACGAGATCCTTGTGTACGACGACCCGGAGCGGCCAGCCGGGCCGAACCTTCAGCGTCGGTGGTACATCGAGATTCCGCGCAACGAGCTGATCGCCGGCCCGCGCCCCCGCCTGCTGGGTCGACTCCCGGATCGCGCGAACGAGATCGCTCTCGCGGCTGCCCGTGCCGAGCTCGGTCCCGACGCCGAGCAATGTCGAAAGCGCGACGCCCTTCAGAAGCTGCCATGTGTGACGATCGATGCGATCGGCGAGACCGGCATAACCCGCCGTGTCGCTGGCGGGCACATTGTCGATCCGGATCGAGGCGCCGTCGGGCAAGATGATCCGCTGCCAGACGACGAGCGCGCGGCTTTGCCCGAACGCCACCACGCTGTCATAGCTGCCTATCAGCCGCGAGCCTTGCGGAAGGAGCAAGGTCCGCCCGGTGACGCTGTCATAAGCATTTTCGGTGACCTGTGCCGTCACGATGCCGGGCAGGTCCGAGTTCAGCCCGGTGATCAGGCTGGCGGCAATCACGGTGCCGGCGTGCAAAGTCCAGGGCGAAGCCGCCACCTCGAGGCGATGCGGATTGATGTCGTCGCCTGCGTTCGATCGTCCGACGAGCTGGTTCTTGCGCCGCTGGCCATTGGGATCGCTCCCGCGATCGGAAGCCGCCGCGGCCAGCGGTGAAGGCGCGCCCGTTTCTGTCGCCGGTTCGGCGGCAGCTGGCCGGGCCGTGACATTGGCAAGCTGCATCATCACCCCGGACTCGCGCGCCGCGCGCTGCTCGGCGGCAACGCGTTGGCGTTCGGTCTCAGCCTGCTGCGCCGCGCGCGCGGCGGCATCCGCCTCGGCAGCGGCTGTCGGGTCGATGGCACCCTCCATGTCGAGCTGGCGCTGCCGCGCCAAAATCGGCCTGCCGAGATCGCCCGGCAGCGGCGGCCCCAGAGGAGGAACATCGCCATAGCTCTTCGGGACGCCCGCAAGAACCTCCGAGGCCGATTTGGCGGCGACGGGCGCGCGATCGTCGTCAGGACCGGGCGAGTCAGGATCCGGGCTCCGCAGCGCGAACCAGCTGACACCGGCCACCAGGACGGCAGCGATCCCGGCGATCGTGACAATCGCGCCGCGACGAAATCGCGCCACGCGCGCGGGCTGCGCGCGCATCGCGAGGCTTTGCGGCGCGACCTTCGCCGGCGCTTTGCCGGGCGAGACGGCGTTGTCGCCGGAAATGTTTGCGTTGTCTTCGGGAACAGCGTCGGTCATGCGCCCCTCCCTCGCTTTGCTGCCGCCTTGCCGGTCCGGGCGATCCGGACAATTGCCTGCTTCTTGCCGCCCAACCGGAGTTCGGCGGCGGCGAAGAGTCGATCGACGACATAATAATGTCCTGCGACCCGGTAGTTGACGAGCTCGGCCGCGCCCTTTCTATCGACGACGAACAACGGTGGCGCTTCACCGGCGGCGATATCCGCCGGAAACTCGATCCAGGTCTGGCGACCGTCGTCGAACGCGCGCAGCGGCCGCCATGCGGGCTTGTCGCCGCTGATCGCATAGCCGAAATCGAGATTCTCGATCGAGATGCCGGCAGAAACCGGGCGGGCCGCCTCCTCAGCCGCCTGCCGACGCGAAAGCGCGAGCAATTCATCCTGCGGATAAGTCCAGCGGATCGCGGTCATCGCGGTCGATACGGTGCTGGTCAGCTGGACGTGATAGACCCGCCGGTTGGTCGCGACGACGAGATTTGAGGAAAGTCCTGCCGCGAACGGCTTGACGAGGAGGTGCGTACGCCGCGTCTCGCCGCTGCCGCTGGTCGTGTCGCCGACCGTCCAGCGGGACGTATCGCCGGCGGCGACCGAGACAAGCGTCTCGCCAGGTTCGAGCGCGATGTCACTGACCCGACCCGGCGCCGTGTAGAGCCGGTAGAGCACGCCATCGGCAAATGGATAGACCTGCACGGCATTCATATAGGCAGAGGCTGCCGGCTCGCGGATCGCGGCCTTGTGCGCGGAGGCGACCCCCGGCGCGCCCTGGGCGGATGCAGCCGGCGCAAGCGCGGCGAGACAGGTCGAGAGGACGAGGAAGCGGATCATGGAGCATCTCCTTCGAGCGAGGCCTGCTGCGTCGGCCGAGCGGCGGGGCCTGGAGCGAGCGGCGATCCGGACGGAATATTGCCGGAGGCCCCCAATTCGGACGGCGCGGCGGACGGCGCTCCCGGCGGTCCGGATTGTCGGAGCGCTGGCAGCGCCGGCGTCTCGAGCTCACGGCTCCAGTCAATCGCATCGACATAGAGACCGAGCGGATTTTTGCGGAGAATCTCGGCCGAGCGCGGCGTCTTTACCTTGATCGTCACAACCGCCGTCCAGCGCGATGTCCCCGACAGGCTGCCGCGCTCATAGGCCTGCTCGGTCCAGTTGACGCGGAAGCTGTCGTCAGACGAACGCACGATGCTGGTGACCTGCACCGATACCGTGCGACGCCCGACCTCGGCGAAGGGATTCGCGGCGCGGGCATATTCGCCGAGGAACAGCGCCCCTCGCTCGGTCGCGAAATCATAGGCAGCGAGCCAGTTCTCGCGCATGAGCACGGCGTCGAGCGAGCGCGAACGGATATGGGTGATGAAGCGGCCGAGATGCCAGGCAATCTGTGCGTCGCTCGGCCTATAGTCGGTATCGGCTTTCGCCACCGCCTGCGCCTGCCCCAATTTATCGACCTCGACGACATAGGGAATGACACGGCTCTGCATCGACTGCCAGACGAGTGCCGACGACAGACCTATCGTCAGGAACAGCCCGCCGAACGCCATCAGCCGCCAGTTCTTCGCCTGGACGCGCGCCGAACCGATACGCTCGTCCCAGAGCTGGCCGGCGCGCTGGTAGGGCGTTTCGGGTTCAGGCGTCTGCCCGTAGCGCTGCAATGCCCGTTTGAATGTCATGGCTTAGTCCCTTTCCTTGATATCGGGTGCGATGCCGGCGCCGCCGCGATCGCCATCGCGAATGGCATGGACGGCCACCTGCCGCCGGTGGCGGGCGTTCTGCTGATCCTGGAGCCGCTGCGCCCAGGCTGGCGCGGCGTCGGACGCGACGGGCGCGGAACTGCTGCCTGCCGCGGCGCTCCCCTTTCCTCCCGACCCGGCAGTGCTGCCAGCGTTCCACGCGGCCTGCTCGCCGCGCTGGGCAGCCGCATCGAGCGCCGCCACCGAGCGCAGGCGCTGTCCGGCGGCGCCCTTGGCGGCCGTCGCGACGCCTCCCAGCCCCGCGCCGACGGTCGCCGATCCCGACGTCTCCTGGCCGAGCCTGTAGGCAGTGGACGCGGCGCTCCCCATTGAAGTGCCGGCGCGGATCGCGCCGAGTCCCGTGCCGCCCAAGCCGCGCGCGGCGGCAACGGCTCCGGTGCCGCCCATCGCCAGACCGCCGGCGGCGAGCGCGGTGGTCGCGACGGCCGAGCCGGCGCCGAGCTGCGGCGCGCCGGAGACGAGACCCGAGGCGATACCGGGGCCAAAAATCGCGAGGCCGAACAGCGCGAGGCTCGCGAGCATCAGCGATACCGCCTGCTCGATCGTCACCTCCTCTGCGGTGAGCGCGCTCGTGAAGTCAGCGAAATAGTTCGAGCCGATCCCGACGATCACCGCGAGAACCATGACCTTGATGCCCGAGCTCACGACATTGCCGAGCACCCGCTCGGCGAGGAACGAGGTGCGGTTCCACAGGGCGAAGGGCACGAGCACGAAGCCCGCCAGGCTGGTGAGCTTGAATTCCAATATCGTGATGAAAAGCTGGATCGCGAGGATGAAGAAGGCCGCAATGACGATCAGCCAGGCGATGACGAGCACCGCGATCTCGACGAAATTGTCGAAGAAGGCGATCGGACCGACGAGTTCCTTCGCCTGTTCGAGCAGCGGCCAGGCCGCCTCGAAGCCGGTGCCCGCGAGGCGGCCCGGCATCAGCAGGTCGTCGGGACCTATTGCGCTGCCGCCGGCGGTGAGACCGAGGCCGGCGAAGGAGCGAAAGATGACTTCCGACAATGTCTGGAAGCTGTTCAGGATCAGCGCGAAGACACCGACGTAGAGGATCTTCTTCAGGAATTTCGCGAGGACATCGTCTTCGCCGCCGAGCGCCCAGAAGAGGCCGGCAAGCGTGATGTCGATGCCGACGAGGATGGAAGTCAGGAAGCCGACATCGCCGCCGAGCAGCCCGAAGCCGCTGTCGATATAGGCGATGAAGACCTGCATAAACTGATCGATGATATTGAGATCGTCCATCTTTCCTCATCCTCGAATTTTGTCGCGGGGGCCGGCGGCAGACGGCCAATGGAAAACCGCTGTCGCGGCGGCCCCCACGACGGGGCAGCTCTCGGGCGTGTGATCTGGCGTGGCCCGTCCTGCCCCGTTCGGTCAGCTAGCTCAGCGCGGCGCCCACGCCTTGCCGTCGCCGAGGAAGCGCCGGGTCGACGCGCGCGCTTCGCGCTCGACCTGCGCGCGCCGCGCGCGTTCGAGCGTCGTCTCTCGGAACTGGGCCGACATCAGCTGCTGAATCTGGAACTGCTGCTTTGCCGCGAGCGCGAGCAGCTGGTTGGTTGCCTGCGCCGCCTGCAGGCCGCCTTCCGCGTCTTGGCTCCGCTCGACGATCGCTGTGAGCGCCTCGGCGTCGCCCCTGACATTTTCGACGATGCCGCTCTGTACCGCCATCGCCTGCCGGAACGACGCCATTTCGGCATCGAGCCGCGCCTTTGCGGACGCGATGCGCGCGTCACGCGTCGCCAGATGCTCAAAGCTGATCGGGAAGGCCTGGCGGAACTGCTCGTCGAGGCGGTCGACGCGAAAGTCGATCCCCTGCACCTGTCCCATCAACCGATCGATCTGGGCGAGGCGCTGTTGCAGGGCAGTCATCTGCGGAAAGTCAATCGTCGCCAAATTCTTCTGCTGGTTGACCAGTATCTGCGCTTCGTTCTGGAGTGACTGGATCTGCTGGTTGATCTGCTGAAGCGTTCGCGCCGCGGTGAGCAGATTCTGCGAATAATTGGCACTGTCGAACACCGGGACCGCCCGCACCGGCACGACCGGAACCGATGCCGCGGCACAGCCGAGGAGCAGTACCATCACGAACTTCTTCATCTCAAATCTCCTTCTCAGGCTCGGGGGATGTGTCGAAGCGGCCGAGCAACTCGGCCGCCCAGGGCAGACCGCGCTCGGAGAGGAAGCGCGCGGCAAAACCCGCGCGCCCATGCTCGGCGAGGATGCGGTTGATCGCTTTCTGGACTTCGGGATCGGAGGCGCCGCAGAGCGCGAGCGCGACGGGGCCGAGCCCGAGTTCGAACAGCCGGTTGCCGCGCGCCGATTGCAGATAATATTGGCGCTTGGGAGTCGCTCGCGCGACCAGTTCGATCTGGCGTGCATTGAGCCCGAAGCGCGCATAGGCCGCTGCGCTCTGCGGTTCTACCGCCCGGTCGTTCGGCAACAATATGCGTTGTGGGCAGCTTTCGATGATCGCCGGCGCGATCGCGCTGTCGGCGATATCGGCCAAGCTCTGCGTCGCGAAGATCACCGATACATTCTTCTTGCGCAGCACCTTCAGCCATTCGCGGATGCGCGCGGCAAACAGCGGATGGTCGAGAAAGACCCAAGCTTCGTCCAAGATCAGCAGTGTCGGCCGCCCGTCGAACCGTTCCTCGATCCGGTGAAACAAATAGGTCAGCACCGGCGCGACGACGCCCGCCTGCCCCATCAGCGCCTCGGTCTCGAAGCATTGGACGTCGGCGAGGGCGAGATCGTCCTCGGCGGCGTCGAGCAATCGCCCGAACGGCCCTTCGAGCGTATAGGGTGCGAGCGCGGCGCGTAGCGGTGCCGATTGCAGCAGCAGCGACAGCCCTGTGAGCGTGCGCTCTTCGGGCGGCGCGCTCGCGAGACTGGTGAGCGCCGACCAGAGCGCCTCCTTGATCTCGGGGGTCACCGCCACGGTCTCGCTGGCAATGAGCGCCGCGATCCAGGCCGCGGCCCAGGCACGCTCGTCGGCCCCATCGATCAGGCGCAGCGGCTGGAAGGCGATGCCGCCCTCCCCTGCGGCATCGCCCTCGCCGCCGAGGCCCAGCGCATGATGCGCACCCCCCATGGCGAGAACCGCGGCGCGCGCCGACGCGCCCTTGTCGAAGATATAGACCTGCGCGCCGGCGTAACGGCGGAACTGGATCGCGAGCAGCGCCAGCAGCACCGATTTGCCCGCGCCGGTCGGGCCGACGATCATCATATGGCCGACGTCGCCGACATGGGTCGAAAGCCGGAAAGGCGTCGAACCGCTCGTCTCGGCATATAGCAGCGGCGGCCCGCCGAGATGCGCATTGCGCGCCGGTCCCGCCCACACCGACGACAGCGGCATCAGATGCGCAAGATTGAGGGTGTGGACGAGCGGCTGACGGACATTGGCGTAGACCTGCCCCGGAAGCGAGCCGAGCCAGGCTTCGACCGCATTGACGCCTTCGCGGATAGAGGTGAAACCGAGCCCGTTCACGATCCGCTCGACCCCGCGCAGCTTTTCCTCGACGCGTGCCCTCTCGGCGTCGGCGACGGTGATCGTCGTCGTGAGGTGGCCGAAGGCGACATGATCGCCGCCGAGCGCCTGGAGCGCGAGGTCGGCGTCGACCATCTTGTTGTCGGCATCGCTGTCGAGCAGCTGCGCCGGCTGATTGTACATGACCTCGCGCAGCAGCGCCGCGACCGACTTGCGCTTGTTGAACCACTGGCGGCGCAGACGCGTCAACGCCTTGGTGGCTTGCATCTTGTCGAGTGCCATGAAGCGCGTCACCCAACGATAGGAAAAGCCTTGATGATTGAGGGCATCCAAGATGGCGGGCCGGGTGAGATTGGGGAAACCGAGGATGGTGAGCGTGCGCAGGTGCTGTCCACCAAGCATCGGCTCGAGCCCGCCGACGAGCGGTGTGTCGGCGAGCAGCCCGTCGAGATAGACCGGCGTTTCGGGGACAGCAATGTCATGGCGTCGTGCCGAGATCGTGCCGTGGAGATAGGTCAGCATCTCCTTGTCATCCAGTGCGCGCACCTCGGGCATGAAGCCGGCGAAGAGATCGCGCGCCCGGTTCGTCGCGGCGACGAAGGCCGCGAGCGCTTCGCGCCAGTCACGCGCCTTGCCCGCCTCGCCGCGCTCGACGAGCCACCGCCCTGCCCGGTCGCTCTGGTCGGCGGGCGGCAGGAAGGTCAGCGTGAGCGTGAGGGCGCTTTCATAATGCGCCTCGGCGCCTTCGAAGGCGGCGCGCCGTTCCTCGTCGACGAGCCACGACGCGGCGTCGGGAAAGCGGCTCGCGGGATAGCCCGGCGCCGGTCGGCGTTCGGCCTCGATATGGAGCGCCCAGCCCGAGCCGAAGCGCTTGAGGACATTGTTGGCGCGCGCGGCCACCGAGACGAGCTCGCCCTCGGTCGCCGACTCAAGATCCGGACCGCGAAAGGCGAGCACCCGGCTGAAGCTGCCGTCCTTGTTGAGGACAACCCCCGGCGCGACCAGCGCGGCCCAGGGCAGATGGTCGGCGAGCCGATCGGTTTTCCGGCGATATTCGCGCAAATTCAGCATGAGAAATGTCCCTTCTGACGCAGGTGCCGCAGAAGCACCGGAGCAAAATCGGGATCGCGCTTGGCGGCGATCACGGCGACGCTGTGACCGAGCGCCCAGAGCGCGACGCCTGCGATCCATTGCTGAAGCCCGAGACCGAGCGCCGCCGCGATGGTGCCGTTGAGGATGGCGAGCGCGCGCGGCGCGCCGCCAAGCAGGATCGGCTCGGCGAGGGAGCGGTGCAGCGGCGCCTCGAAGCCTTCGGTATGCTCTCCGCCGCTCATGCGATCAGCGCCCCGCCGCCGAAGCTGAAGAAGCTCAGGAAGAAGCTCGATGCCGCGAAGGCGATCGACAGGCCGAAGACGATCTGGATCAGCTTGCGAAAGCCTCCGCCGGTCTCGCCGAAGGCGAGCGTCAGCCCGGTGGTGATGATGATGATCACCGCGATGATCTTGGCGACCGGCCCCTGCACCGATTCCAGCACCTGCTGGAGCGGTTCCTCCCACGGCATCCCCGAGCCCGCGGCCTGGGCCGTCGCGGCGAACAGCAGACCCGCGGCAACGGCAGCGATTGCGATCGGTGTTTTCCGGCCATGCCTAGGCAAATCGAACATCATGACAAAATCTCCTGTTCTCAATCAGTCAGTGCGACATCTTCGATGGCGTATGAGCCGTCGGCCCGCAGGCCCGCGACGCGCGCGACGGTCTCGACGCGGCGGGCGAGCCCGCGACCGGCGATAAAGATCACGACGTCGATCGCCTCGGCGATCAGCGCGCGGGGCACGGTGACGGTGACTTCCTGGACGAGCTGCTCGAGCCGGTAGAGCGCGGCCGCGGCGCTGTTGGCGTGGATCGTCGCGATCCCGCCTGGATGCCCTGTATTCCATGCCTTGAGCATATCGAGCGCCTCGCGCCCGCGGACCTCGCCGACGATGATCCGGTCCGGGCGCAGCCGCAGTGTCGAGCGGACAAGGTCCGCCATCGTCACCGCGCCAGCGCCGCCTCCGACAGGCCCACGCGTACGCAGCGCGACGACATCGCGCGCCGCGCATTGGAGCTCGCGCGTATCCTCGATGAGGATGACGCGCTCGTCGCGCCCGCCCATTTCGGCGAGCAGCGCATTGGCGAGCGTTGTCTTGCCCGACGACGTACCGCCGACGATCAGAATGTTGCGGGCTTCGGCAACCGCCAGAGCGAGCAGCCGCGCCTTTTTCGCCGACAGGATGCCGCCGGCGACATAGTCGCCGAGCGTATGGATTTTGGCGGCGGGCTTGCGGATCGCGAAGCAGGGTGCGGTCGCGACCGGCGGCAACACGCCCTCGAAGCGTTCGCCTGCCCCTTCCCCATGCGGCGGCAGTTCGGCCGAGACGATCGGCGCGGTGGCATGTGCCTCGGTGCGCGCGTGCGACGCGACGAGACGGATGATCCGCTCGACCTGCGCGGGCTCGAAGCGCGCGCCGGTGTCGCTGCGCCCCTCGCCGAGCCGGTCGATCCATAGCCGCCCATCGGGGTTGATCATGATCTCGACGACGACAGCGTCGGCGAGCGCGGCGGCGATCGTCGGCCCCATCGCAGTCTGGAGCATCGCGCGGCTGCGCACAGCGGACAAGGTTTCGCTCATGACATTTCGCCCGAACGATCACGCCCCGCGCCAAGCGTGCGGGTGCCGCTCGCCATTGCCTCGGCGACGCGCTCGACAAAGGCATTGAAGCGGTCGCGCCCGATGGCGCGCGCCGCCGCGTCGCCGTCGGCGAGCGGCGCCTGGATCATCAACTGGTAGCGCACGAAGAGCGCGAGGCTTTCGAGAAGGATATGGCCGTCGCGCTCGATCCGCCCGAGCGCGAGCGACATACGATCGAGGCGAGCGCTGAACCGGGTTTCGAGTTCGGACACGGCCTGGCGGCCGAGCCAGGCAGTGAGCGCGTCGACGAGGATCGCCGACTTGCTCGCGCCGGGCTTCGCGGCGAGCGCCTCGAAGCGGGCGCTCAATTCCTCGGGAAGGAAGAGCTGATAGCGCACCTTGTTTTCCTTGCGGCGTCCCATGATCAGAAGCTCGGCAGGGTGTCGTCGTCGTCACCCTGGTTAATCGCGTGCGCGCGCTGCACCGCGTCCGCGCCCCGCGCGCGGTCGATCGCGCGCTTGTCGGCGGCGGCATCATCGTCGTCCTTTTCGAGACCGAGCATGTCGAGTTGCTTCGGCGGCTCGGCGAGCGCCGGCGCCTCTTCGGCGATGTCGGGGGTGCGCTGCTGATGGAGGCCGCCATCTTCCTGTCCGGCGTCGCCGTCGGCAGCCGTCGCGAGGCGGATGTCGGGCCGCCGCGCGAAGCTGCCCCAATCGTTCGGCCGCGGATTTGGCCGGTCGGGACAGCCGCCATCCGCTGATTGCGGCGGATCGAGCCGCCGGTCGGAGAAGTTCGCATCTTTATAATATCGCAGCTTCTTCGCGCGGATCGGCGCCATGCCGGAAACAAGAACAAGCTCGTCCTCGGGCGGCAGCGCCATGACCTCGCCCTGCGTCAACAGCGGCCGCGCGGTTTCCTGACGGCTGACCATGACATGCGCGAGCCAGGGCGCGAGCCGGTGCCCCGCATAGTTGCGCATCGCGCGCTGCTCGGTCGCGACGCCGAGCGCATCCGAGATGCGCCGCGCCGTGCGCTCGTCGTTGGTCGCGAAGGCGATGCGGACGTGGCAGTTGTCGAGGATCGAATTATGTTCGCCATAGGCTTTTTCGATCTGATTCAGCGACTGGGCGATCAGAAAGGCTCGCACGCCATAGCCCGCCATGAACGCAAGGCTCGTCTCGAAGAAGTCGAGCCGCCCGAGCGCCGGAAACTCGTCGAGCATCATCAGGAGTTGATGTCGACGCACCTTCGATCCTGGAGTGTCGAGCTTCTCGGTGAGCCGGCGACCGATCTGGTTGAGGATAAGGCGGACGAGCGGCTTGGTGCGGCTGATGTCCGAGGGCGGCACGACGAGATAAAGCGACAGCGGGACTTCGCCCTCGACAAGGTCGGCGATTCGAAAATCGCAACGCGAGGTCACCCCCGCCACCGTTGGATCGCGGTAGAGGCCGAGGAACGACATTGCGGTCGACAGCACGCCCGAGCGCTCATTCTCGCTCTTGTTCAAAAGCTCGCGCGCGGCGGAAGCGACGACAGGGTGGACCCGCGGCGCAGCGTCCGTGCCGAGGTGATTGGTCGTCATCATCCGCTTCAGTGTGGCGGCGAAGGGCCGCTGCGGATCGGAGAGGAAGGTCGCGACACGCGCGAGGGTCTTTTCCTCCTCGGCGTAGAGGATATGGAGGATCGTACCCACGAGCAGCGAATGCGATGTTTTTTCCCAATGGTTGCGGCGTTCAAGCGCCCCTTCGGGGTCGACGAGAATGTCGGCGATGTTCTGCACGTCGCGCACTTCGTGCTCGCCGCGGCGCACTTCGAGTAGCGGATTGTAGCGGGCGGACGCGGCATCGGTCGGATTGAACAGCAGTGTGTGCGAGAATTTCGAGCGCCAACCCGCGGTCAGCTTCCAGTTCTCGCCCTTGATGTCGTGAATGACCGCGCTGCCGGTCCAGCTGAGTAAAGTCGGAACGACCAGCCCAACGCCCTTCCCCGACCGCGTTGGGGCGAACGCCATGACATGCTCGGGACCATCGTGGCGCAGATAGCGCGAGCCGAGACGCCCTAAGAGCACGCCCGTTTCGCGATGCAGCCCGGCACGGCGGATTTCCTTCCCCGTCGCCCAGCGCGCCGATCCGTAGGTGGTGACCTGACTCGACTGGCGCGCGCGCCACAAGGACCCGCCGATCGCAGCGGCGCAGCCGAAGAAGCCGCTTGCCGCGGCGAGCGTCCCCGCCTTGTCGAAGACCTCGGGGGCATAGGCTTCATAATGATACCACCAGGCAAACAGCTGCCACGGACGGTAGACCGGCATGCCGAACATATCGAACCATGCCGCGCCGAGCTGCGGTTGATGGCCGAGCAGCGCGGCGGCCCACTGCGTGGCGGCCCATATTCCCGCGATCATGATCGCGAAGACCAGCAATATCTGTCCGACGAGCAATTTGGTGGGTGTCATTACGGGCTCCGTTCGTGGGCGCCGGACGAAGCCGGCTAACCAACGAAAGATCAGCGATCGCAGCGATAGCGAACACTGCGCTTGGGCGGCAGAATGCGGCAGAGTGCGGCAGCTGACGCGCAAGAAACACGCCGACGCGGACTATTGGACCGGAAATTCCGACCGTCAGGTCGTGAATCGGTTTGACGACCTGCCGAGTCGGCATCGCATCTGCAGCGCCGCCGCGATTGTATCGCCCGGCGGGATCGGGGCGCGCCGACCGTATCAAGGCTAACACCCGGCGAAGGAATATGGCGTTCGGCTCTGATGCTTCCTATACGGGCCGACCGGTCGGGATGGATCCGGACGCAAGTGGAGAAATTATATGAATCATGCCGAACTTTCGGACGCTGTCGCAACCTCGCTCGGCGCAAGCAAGGCAGACGGCAAGAAGGCCGTCGATGCCGTGTTCGCCGCGATTTCCGACGCTGCCGCGAAGGGCGACGAGGTGTCCGTCAACGGCTTTGGCAAGTTCAAGGTCAAGGAAACGGCCGCTCGGGAAGGCCGCAACCCTTCGACCGGCGCTGCGATCCAGATCGCAGCCGCGAAGAAGCTGACCTTTGGCGCCGCAAAGGCCGTCAAAGACCGTTTGAACGGCTGATCCGCCCTTCCCCGCCGGTCTGACCGGCGGGGAATTTCGGTAAAGCTGGCTATCAGCCGCGCGCCCGATGTCGGCCGTTCGCCGCTAATCTGATTTTTCTCAAAACCTGCCGTTGGCTCACCTAACAGCCCGCGGGAGCTTGATCGGCAATGTACGGAGGCTTTGCGGTCGTTCGCTATTGAAATGCCCGCTCACCTGCGCATCATTGGGCTGGATGCAGGTATGAAGAGCTGGGGAGGGTTAAACTCGTGGCGAACTTCACCCATTATCAGACACTCGATCCCTCGGCCTATCGGGCATCGAGGGAGTTGATCGAACGCGCTGATCGCGAGCCACCATCGATGATCGCCTTCATGTTGCGGTGGATGGGTTCAACGGGTGGATGGCGGCCGTCACTGGCTGCGAGCGCGACTTCGAGATGATCAACGCACTCGTTGCCGAACCCCGCCTCGTTGTGGCATGCGACCAACTCAGGGCAGGAAATTCGAACATTTGCCTCGCACTGGCCAGTGCTCAACGTCTCAAATGTTCATGCCAAGCTGGGCTTTGATGCATTCCGTCGTCTTGATCGCGCGACTCTTTTGGTTCAATGCGAGGTACAGAACGTCAAGCGGCAACCGGCGGTTTGGGCGCCGGGCGTCGCGCCGAACTGGGAGCAAACGCTACGGACCATCTATCAGGTGCGCTGCAACCTGTTTCATGGTGAAAAGCCGGAGCAGGCGACCCGCGATCGCGGTCTCGTTTACGCCGCCGATCGGATTCCCCATCATTTTCTCGCGGAAACCGGATGCCTCGACTGGTATGACCTATGAGCGTCTCGCCGTTTAGATAGTGGACAAGGCCGTGGCGCTGAGCGGCCAGCGCCAACACTTCAACGAGGCGCGCTTGTCGCGCCCGTCTCGACGGCGTCGGTGCTGGTGCCGAATATTAAATTTCGGGCCAATAGCATGGGCGATTAGACACGCACTCACGGTCAATTAGACACGCACTCACGGTCAATTCGCGAGCGGAACGGCCCTAGCAGCCTTCTTCTTCGGCGATCTGGCGGACCGCTGGCTGGAAACAGAATAGCCGAATTCCAGGAAAAAATGAGCGACCCTGATCGTCCCGTGCGTTGGTGCCAGATGCGCGTCCCGATCATGCTCGGTGTCAAACTCTGCGGCGGGAAACATCGTCGAAGGGGCTTCAAAGGCCCCGCCTGTCGATGAGGGTCTCAGCCGAAGAGTTGCCGATCGTGCCGCGTTGGACAACTCGTCGCACAACGGAGTCAGCACATCATGCTTGGGATCGGTCAGCATGGCGACCATCGCGGCGATAGCTTCGCCGCGCGCATAAATGCCGGTCACGAAGCGGCCCAAGCCCTTATTTCCGAGATAATGATCCCGATCGGCCTTGAAGCGGCTCATCTTCTTGAATTCGAATACCAATGCAACGGATTGAGTTGTGGTATTGAAGCTGTAGACGATGTCAGTCCGCCGCTCCTCTTGGACCTCGGCCGTTTCGAGATCCATTTCCAGTATGACATTTTCGGCGGACCAGTGGCCCAGCAGGCCGCGGCGCCGTCCCGTCACCAATTCGGCATGGGTCTTGAGCGCCTTGGTGAGCACAGGTTCGTGAAGTTTCGGGTGGAAACCTGGCTTTTGGTTGGCTGCAAGCGTGGCCCAGCTCTCCATCAGCGCGTCAACCGCCTCGGTCGCGCTTTGGAGAGGGAATGCCGTGAGCCAGTCGGATGTGCCGGTCACGCAGGCACTCGCTTTGATGGAGAAGGATCGGCCGCCACGCGCTGCACCGTGCGGACCATCTGTTCGGCGTCGCGCAGCGCGTGGCGAACGGTCCAGCTTCGGCGGGCGAGCGGGCGTACGAGATAAAGATCGCCACCGTTCCAGATCTGCGTGTCGGGAACAAGTTGCATGGCATCGCCCGATGGGATGACCGACAGCCCAGCCTCACGAAGCTGTGCAACGGTCGCGAGCACCAGAGCGTCGTCGATCTGGCTGCGGTCCAGCACGGGATTATCGGTCACTTCCGGGCGATACCGCACGCGTACGATGCCGAGCGGTCCCTCCCGGCTTGGTTCGCTCGCCATCACGCCGACCTCAAACTGGCCTTGGCCGCCCATCCGTTCTCGCCACTCGGTCAATGCGCGACCGAGCGTGCGGGCGTAGGCATCGAGATCACCAGGAGCGAGCCGAAGCTGCGCCAACTCGCGCATCCGCTTGAAGCCGCGCGGACGGATCGCCGGCATCAACTTGTCGACCGTCTCGCGCACCAGTTCCTTCTCGGTCGCGCCAAGATCGAAGAAATTGAAGACATGCTCGTCGAGCATCGCTTGGTTGGCTTCGTAGCGTGCCGCTTGCTGCAACTCAGGCACGCTTTCCAGCGCGACCAACCAGTCGCTGACGGCCTGCATTGCGACGAGTGCCTGGTCGGGATCGGGCGCCATTTCGGGGCGGAAGAAGGGGAAGGTCTCGACATCCTTGAGATGGACGCCGTTCCGCTCCGCGAGCATCTTCCATGCGCGCATCATCAGGAAATAGCGGGCGAGGCTCGAGCGCAGATAAATGGTCGCAAAGCGGAGCAACGGCGCATCGCCAGGCGCCCCGGAGATTACGCCAACGCTGTGGGTGAAGCTCGCAGGTTTATCGAAGAACACGGCCCGCACCGATAGCTCCTCGCGCGAGAAGCCGTCCGGGAACAGCACGCGGGGGCCGTCGAATACCGACATCAGGCCGTCGTTCAGCCCGACAACGGTGGTGCGCGAAGGGGGCCAGGCATTGAGGCGATCGGGATGGAGCACCGGGGCGCCGGTGCGCAGCGCCTCAATCGGAATATGCTTCATGTCCCTTAGCCGGTCGGCGCTTTCCGGTGTGCGGCTCTTGTCCTCGAGATGCACGCCTTTCCGGTTGACCCATTGTCGGAATTCTTTGGGCCCTTTCCAGAAGTCGCCAAAGGACCCGAGCGCATTGAGCCGGGACCAGAGCGACAGATCGTTTGCGTCGCCCCACATATAAGTGATGAGACGTTGCGGGTCCTGCGCGATTGACCGCGTGTCGAGGAAATGGCGATCAGCGGTCTGCATGGTGAGACGGCCAAACGCCAGGCTGAGATCGGCCTTGGGCACGCAATAGTCGAAGCTTTCGCCGTGCGGGATGCGTGTCGCCCTGATTCGTTCGATGCCGTCGTCACGGGGCTCCGGTGCGGACCGCGCCGTCCCAATGAACACGTGGCAGGTGTTCGATGCGGTCGGGAACAGGAGCTGTTGGAGATCGCCGAAATTGATCAGCCGGAGCGGCTTAGCACGCTCGAGAAATTCGCTGACGAAATCTGCGCTCGACGCGCCGAGGAATTGCCCGATCGGGAGGATGAGGCAGATCTTGCCGCCGTCCTCGAGGAAGTCGAGTACCCGCATGGCAAACGCTCCGGCAATCTGCCGGCGCACGAAGGGAATATCGGTCGATTCGACCCAGACGTCTGCGCTGGTCTTCACGTCGCCCGGTGGCTCTGTCCAAGGCGGGTTCGACAGGATCAGCGTGAAGCGCTCCCCCTTGAAGCCATGGCTCGGGCTGAACAGGTCACCGGCTTCGCCATAGAAGAGATTGGTCTGCTTGAGCGACGGGAGCTTAACCTGCTCGCTCTCCTGGGCAGTGAGGATGTCGGCGGGATCGAGACCTTCAAGCACGGACAGATAGAGGCTGAACGCGGTCACCCGGCAAGCCATCTCGTTGATGTCAGCGCCGAAGATCTGGCGTTGGAGAAGTTCCCCGCGCTCCTTGAAACCGAGTTGGCGGCCCGACATCGCCTCGGCATGAGCTAGTAGCCGACGAAAGGCGGTAGTGAGCAGGATACCCGATCCGCATGCGCCATCGAAAATCCGCTCCGTCAGCAGATTGTCCGAAAGCGCCAGAACCTGTTCGACCGCCAGCATGGCTAGGTGTCGGGGCGTATAATAGGCACCGTCACGCTCCTGTTGCTCGTCGGAGAGCAACTCCTCGTAGAGCCCTGACAGCAATTCGACCGGAATGTAGCTGAAGTCATAATTCCAGAATGACCCCTGACCGGTGCGCATGTTGGTGCGCCGCAAAAACGAGTCGAGCGTCAGGAAACCCTTGGCGTCGAGTTCGGACCAGGGGTCGTGGCGATCATCGCCCAGGAAGTCGCCGTTGAAGTCCTGTCGCAGGCAATCGATCAACTTGATGATGCCGTCCCGGTCGCCGGCCATGACAAGGTCATGGAGAGAAGCCACACCGCGCCGGTTTCGATAATGCGCGCCGACAATCTGCCGATGTTCGAGATAGGAGATGAAGAGAATTTGACCCATCAGCAGCTCGGCAAGTCGGCGCCAGAGCCGCGCGCGTTGCTCGGGGGCCAGATCGTTCTGCTGCTTGAAGCCTTCCTCCGCCAGTATTTCCACGGCGGCCGAGAGATTTTCTAAGAGCTTGCGATCGACACGCGCGCGCAACTCGAACCATTTGGGCAAGCGCTCGGAGAGGTTCGCCGATGCGACCTCCAGCGCAGAGAAGGGGCCATCGGGCGCCGCTTCGGCGAGCGTCAGGCGCTCCTGCGCATTCTTGAGGCGTCGGACCGGTAAGGCGACGGCGGTGTCGCCGCGCACGTCGATCACGACGGTGGCGAGGTTTTGGTTCCAGATGCGCTGGCGGATAGTGTCGAGCTGGTCGCGCGACAGTGGCTGATCCTCGTGGGAGACGAACACGACCGCTGGGACGCCTTCGACATCGAAGACGGCGCGAGCGCCGATCGCTCCGTTGTCGCTCAGCATCGCGCGTAATTCGAGCGCGTAAGGGTGCGTGTCGGGCACGTCATCGGTGCGCAGATGCAGCTGCGCTGGTTCGGCCGAGTAGCCGAGCCGGTCAAGCCAACCCTGCAGCATCTCGCTCATCGCCCGACCGCCCTGGCTGTCGGAGACGGTACTGGTGCAACTGCCACGTCGCGCACCGCACGGACCGGGAACAGCTCCAGTTGGCCCTCGCGGCGCGCGGGCGATGGCAAAGCAAAGCCTTCACGCAGGACGTCGAGGTGCCGGTCAAGACTGAGAATGAGGGCATCTTCGCCGGACACCGAAACATCGCCAGCGCCCAGCAGCTCCCAGCGGTCATTGCCATAGAAGGCGATCCGCCGTCCCCAGAGAGCAATGAACGACGTGCGCTTCAGGGCCTGACGCAAGCTGCCGAACAGGTCCTTATGTCCCTGCAGCTCCACGCGGAACTGGCGATGCAGCGTTATCGCCAAGCGGAGCACCAAAATCGTCTGCCAGCTATATTGCGCCGGTGCGCCCTTTCGGCCCGGCCGCTCGTCCGCCGGGATGAGCGCGCGCCGAACCGTCCATTCACGTAGCAAGTCAATGGAAAGGCCGGTCAGGCGGCTGGCAACTGGCGTGGCGACATAATTCATCAAACGATCCAAATCGGGTATCCTACCCGAACTTTCCGAGAACGGGTACTCTACCCGATGTTTTAGGTAAAGCTGTGTCTTTGCCGTTCAGCCGTGGTGTCGTCCAGTGTCCAAATGGTGCGCCGCGTAACGGGCGTTTAACTCGTCGCCGCGCTGAAACCAGCGAAATCCCAATCGACCCACCAAAGCTATAGGTGAGAGCATCTCGTTTTTACACCGAGAGGGGCAGCGGTCGGATTGCCGACTTTTCCTAATTAATGTCGAAACCGGCCTGTCAGCAACCGGCCATCAGCGACGTGACCAAGTGACGATCTTGCCGTTGTCGTTCACATGACGCCCCGTCTCTTTCAGAAAGAAAAAGGCGGCCAGCGGAGAAATCATAACACGCGCGATCACGCGAGGCGACCTTTCTGAAGGGCCCGGCGCGCGCCGTTCTCGAGCTGGGAGCCGCCGCTCTTTTACAGCATCCTCGCCCTCGGACCCCCAGCGGATGATGTCACGATTCATCACAGGGCGGCCTGGGTCGCTTGTCAGGATATGAGGGCTTTCCATCGGCCTCGGGGAACAGTTCTAATCTGCGGCTCGTCCGCTGCGGTATATTTCACGTCAGATGCAGCGCAGTCCGTGTCTGGGGCGCACGCCGCGACATCTGACGCCAGCGCCGCTGCGACGAATAGAGCTGAATTGGCGGCAAATCGACTCAATGTGATGTTGTAACATTTCTTCTACGAGCCTAGCGAGGATCCGGCCTTTCGCAGATGCGAGAAGAACCGTAACTTTTTACTATAACATTAGGGGAAGCGCTGATGCGGTCCATCATTCTGCGTGCAGGCTGTGCGATGATCACCTTTGTTGCGAGCGGCGCTGTCGTCCATGCTCAGGAGACGCCGCCGGCGACGCCGCAGGGCGACCACTACCACAACGAGCCCAGCCGCGACATCGTCGTGACCGGCGTGCTGCCGGTCGCACGCCAAGACATGCTTTCGGGCGTCGCCGTACTCGAAGGCGCCGAACTGACCCAGAAGCTGCGCCCCTCGATCGGCGAGACGCTGGCCCGCACGCCGGGCGTATCGGCGACCTCCTTCGGTCCGAGCGCGTCTCGGCCCGTGCTGCGTGGCCTGCAAGGCGAGCGCGTGCGCGTACTCACCGACGGCATCGGGTCGATCGACGTGTCGAACACCTCAGTCGACCATGCCACCGTCGTCAATCCGCTGCTAGCCGACCGCATCGAGGTGCTGCGCGGCCCGCAGTCGTTGCTTTACGGATCGGCGGCGATCGGCGGCGTGGTCAATGTTCTCGACAAGCGGATTCCCGCCGAGATTCCCAATGAGCCGGTGCATATCGGGGCGATCGCGACCTATGGCTCGGCTGCGAATGTGCGTTCGGTTGCGGGATCGATCGATGTCCCGGTCACCGCGCATCTCGTCGTGCACGCCGACGGCAGCTATCTGAAATCGCGCAATGTCCGGATCGGCGGCTATGCGCTGACGCCCGAGCTCCGCACGCAGGCGCTCGAATCCTCGCTTCTCCCGCCCGATCCCGATGCCGAAGAGCCGATCGACTTCGCCGCCAACGCCGCGGTTCGAGGCAAATTGCCGAATACCGCGAGCAAGACATGGTCCGCGGGCGCGGGGGTGGCATACATTGCCGATGGGGGGAGCCTTGGTCTTTCCTACAGCCATTATGACAGCCTCTATGGCGTGCCGATCCGCCTTGGGACCGAGCCTGGGCAGGAACAGGAAGGCCCTCGCCTCAGCCTCCTCCAGAACCGCTTCGACGCGCGCGCCGAGGTCAATGCGAACGGCTCGCTGATCGACAAGGTCAAGCTACGCTTCGGCTACGCCAATTATCGCCACTTCGAGCTCGAAGAGACGGGCGAGGTCGGCACCGCCTTCTACAACAAGGGCATGGAGGGCCGGCTCGAACTGACGCAGGCCAAGCGCGGCCTGTGGTCCGGTGCGAGCGGCGGACAATTCTTCATCCGCGATTTCAACGTCGTCGGCGAAGAGGCGTTCTTGCCGAAGAATAGCACCGAACAATGGGGCCTGTTCACGCTCCAGCAGCTCGACTTCGACCGGCTGAAGGTTGAGGCGGGCGCCCGTTTCGAGCACACGAGCCTCAGCGCCAAGCCGCTCCCTGACCAGCCGCAATTTTTCAGCGGCGACCGCAGCTTCGATGCCTTTTCGGCCTCACTTGGAGCGTCCTATCGCTTTGCCGGTGACTGGCGCTTCGGGGTCAATGTTTCGCGCACCCAGCGCGCCCCGGCGGGCGAAGAACTGTTCGCCAACGGACCGCACGCCGGGACTGAAGCGTTCGAGATCGGCAATCCCGACTTCGCGCTCGAAAAGGCGGTGAGCGCTGAGGCGGTGCTGCGCGGCGGAGGGCCGGGCTACACGCTCGAAGCGTCGGCCTATCAAACCTGGTTCTCCGATTTCATATACGAAGACCAGACCGGCGATCTCGAGGATGGTCTCCCCGTCTACCAGTTCCGCCAGTCCAACGCCCGCTTCTACGGCTTCGAAGTCCAGGGCACGCTGACGCTCGCGAAGTTCGGAGACATGGAACTCAAGGCCGACGCGCTGGCCGACTATACCCATGCCCGGATCGTCAATGTCGGAGCCGCACCGCGGATCCCTCCGCTGCGCATGCTCGGCGGCCTCGGGGTCACCTCGCCCAGGGTCGACCTGCGCGGCGAGGTCGAATGGGTCGACAAGCAGATGCGCATCTCGGGCTTCGAGACTCCGACCGACGGTTATACGATGGTCAATGCCGAGCTGAACTTCCGGCCGTGGGGCAATGATCGTCCGCTCAGCTTCGCCGTATCAGCGAACAATATCTTCGACGTCGATGCGCGGCGGCACGCGAGCTTCCTCAAGGATTATGCACCTCTCGCCGGACGCGATATTCGCGTCACTGCACGCGTGAACTTCTAAGGGGGCAGCAGGGTCCGGATGCTTGTTGTAACCGGATCCTGCTGAGTTTCCGCGATGGCACACTCGGTTCTCGAAGGAGGCAAGCGACCGAAAATCGGGGCGGCCGACATGTCCGCGCTGATATTGTCGATCCTTGACGAGGTTGACCGGCCGCTGACCGCTTATGCCATTCAGGCGCAGGCCGCCGCGACCGGTGTGCAGCTCTACCCAACCCAGATTTATCGCACTGTACGGCGGCTGGTCGCCGAAGAGCGCGTCACTCGAATCGAAACGGCAAATGCCTATCTGATCCGCCGAGCCGCCACTGACATGATTGCGATCTGCAGTTCGTGCGGTCGGGCGTTTCCGCTTCGGCTTGGTAGCCAGCTCGATGAACTGATTGAAACCATCGGAACATCTGGCTTTTCTGCCGTGAATGTCGTGATCGAAGCGATGGGTCAGTGTCGGGATTGCGTCGGTCGATAAACGCTCGTGTTGAGATGCGTTTTTTTGTCACGGCAGCTACGCGCGGATTCGACCTCAAGGCCGATCAACCGCTACAGAAAAGTCCAGCAGCCGGATATTCTCTTTGTCTGATGAGGAAGTTGTCAATCAAGACGCGATAACTGCCAGAGCGTCGTCCCCGCAGAGCTCATCAGCCGTCACGACACCCGGACTCTTTTGACATCATATCCCAAATTGGCAGCCACCTGAAATTGACGCCACTAGCTGAGCGATTCTGGCGAAGCGCCGAAATCGCACAAAATCCCGAAAGAAGTCTCGTCGGAATCGTCGCCGCCGAGGCGCTCGTGCAAGTGCCAAAATATTTCGTAACCTGCGGGCTTCCCTATCATCGCATATCGGTTGCGCTCTCGACGCGCTCAGCTTCTATTATTCCCGTGCCGACGCGGCAGCCTCAATCGGTTTTTGGGGTGTCATCCAATAGGATCGAAGCCATTTGCCTCCTCCATTGCTAGGGGCCGTTATGAGATGCTCGGCCCGCCGCGTTGCCGACCGAAAGACCAGTTGATCCCGCGGTCCCGCATGATTCCCGAGAGGGGCTTGCCGACGTGCCGGTCGAGCACTGGCCGCCAAGGAACCAGAGTGAAATCGCGCGACCGTTCAACAAGACCGTGACGCCCGCTCACCATATCGATCTGCCTCAGAAGACGCCCCGCGATGGGGTCGCCCGGTTTCGCTTCCACGAATGGCTTTTCGAGTTCGTCCGATATCCGGGCGGCCACGCGCAGCAGTTCGCGGCGCTGCAAGGCTGCGAGCATATCGCGACGATAGATCGTCTTCCCGTCTATTTCTTCCGCCAGTTTTTCCGCGAGCAGCCACTGCCGGCGCAGCGTCTGCGCAGCGCGAACCTCGCGGCCAAAGCCTGCCTCGCGGATCGTGCTCGGTGCCTCCGCGGCCAACTCGCGGTCGAGCCACGTGGCGGCGTCCATCGCTGGCAATTCTTCGACCGGCATGGCGGACAGCATTTCGACCTCGACAGGTCGGTCGGCGAGCATCCGCTTTTCAAATGTCTCTGCCTTTTGCAAATGATCGGCGGCGATGATCCAGCTTCCGTCAGGATTTCGGTCGATACTGCGCATGATCCTGCGCATTGCCTCAAGGCGCCGAACATGCGTTTCGGCAAAGGCTTCGCTTGCGGTTGGATCGTGCCGCAAATGTGCGTCGACAGTATATATCCCGGAATTGGCCGCAGCCACTTCCACTAACGTATGATCGGCGGCGCGAATGCGGCCTTCGCGTGCGGAAATTTTGACGACGGCGCCTTCGGGCGTCGGAGCGACGGCTGCCGCTTGGCCGATTTCGATATAATGGGTATGCCCGTCCACGCCATCGACGAGCATATAGTTATGATCGCGATGTTCATCGGATAATCCGCGCGCGACCACACGGCCGGTCACCGACCGAACACCGGTATGCGCAGGATCGAAAATGACGCGATCGGCCGGCGCGCGATCGAGATTTCGCGCGGCCAGTTCGCGCTGCATTGTCCGGATGATGTCGCCGCGCTCGCCCATGCGGCGGAGCGTGTCCGCGAGCTTGGCGTCCAATCGCCAGCTGTCGCCGCCGAGATGCGTCGCAAGCCCCATCCGGGCAAGCTTCTGCAAACGCCCTGCCCGCAGCGTCTGCTGAAAGGCGTCCGGGTTGCGGGCCAGGACAAGACGTTGGCCGGTCGTTTCACGGAGCAGCTGACGGTCGATCGCGGTCAGACGCTCGGCGCCCATATCGGCACGAAGCCGCGCCTCGACCTCAAGGTCGGTACGGGGGCCAAGGTCGAGCGTGAGAATGTCGCTCGCACGGTGCCGTATTCCGTGGCTGACATATTCGCGGGCAATGACCAGATCGGCGCCGCGGTCATTCTTCCCGCGCAGCATGATGTGACTGTGCGGATGGCCCGTGTTGAAGTGATCGACGGCCACCCAATCGAGCCCGGTGCAGAGATCCTCTTGCATCTGCGTCATCAGCTTACGGACGAAGGGTTTGAGATCGGGAAGTTGGTCGCCGTCTTCGGGCGCGACGATAATCCGGAACTGGTGGCGATCGCCGCTCGAGCGGTCAAGAAAGGCCGAGCCGTCGGCGACGTCCTGTTCGGCGGAGTAGAGCCTACCGGGCGCGCCCTCGCGGGTGACGCCGTCGCGCTGGATGTAGCGCAGATGTGCCTTGGCGCCGCCTTGGCCGCTCCCCGCGAGTTTGACAGGCCGGAACTTCACGACCACGCGCCGGGAACGGAGGGTGTCATGTCGGCGTGATCGAAGCACCCGCGCGAGGCTCGCTCCGCGCCCGATCCGGCTGCCGTCGAACCTGCCTCGCCTTCCAACCGATTTGCCGAGCCGTCGCGCGGCCTTGACAACAAGCGCGAGATAGCGGGCCTCCTTGCCGCGGCCGCCGATGCGTCCGAGACGCGGTGTGAAGTCTTCGTCGTCCTTCATATAGCGAGCCCACCCCGATCGGCGCTGCTCGCCGCCCAACCCGAAAATCGGCGGGCTTCGGCACCCTGTCTCGCCAAATGGCGGACTGAAGCACGGAAAACTGCCGATCTCGCGCGGCCTGTCTCGCGCAATTGCGGCTTATCTCGCGGAAATCGCCGAAAAAAGATGTGCAGGCAAGGACTTACAATATCGCGAGATATTGCTTTTATCTTGCTATCCGCGCACCCCCCTCGTCCTTCAACAAATTCCACCATCTCCGCCATCCTCACTACCGCCGACCCAAGAGGAAAAAGCGGCGCCGCGTCCGGACGCCGCTTCGCGTGCAGCGGCTGCTTTCACCCATCCGTGAAAGCGCGGCGCGCCACCTCTTCGTTCTCGAACACGCGCCGTCCCATCATTCCCTGTGCGTTTCCGTCGCCATCGACGATCATCGTCGCCAGGAAATATTCGCCATCGAGCAGGCCCAGGATGACGATCCGATCGAGCTCGATATCATCGTCATCGATGCCTACATAGGCGCCGAGCCAGCGCTCCTGCAGCCTCGCCTCCCAATGGAAATCCACTTCCTCGGCATCGAGAAAACGCTGTGCCAATGCCGCGCCCGCACCACGCCCGAACTCGACCTCCAGGCCCGAAACCAGCGATGAAAACACGCGATCCGATGCGACATCGATGCTCTGAAAAACGTCCATGACATGCTCCTTTCTTAGCCCCGAACCGTTCGAGGACCGTCCCTCGACGACGGGCGGCGGAGTGGCTGTCAGGGCCGCCGGAGCGCAGCGGAGGCGCCGCGAAGCGGCGGCGGAGGAACCGATTTGCGCAGCAAATTGGAGGGGCCGCCGGCCTTGAAAGCCGCTCCGGCGCCCGTCATGCTCGGACTTGCCGAGACGAGCCCTACCCCGCCCCGGCTCAAGACCGCGGGCGATGGATGAAGAATATCGTAGCATGCGGATCGATCCGGCCGCCCCGCACGGGAGCGGCCGGATTCGCTATGTCGGGGGCGGTATTCGCAGAGGATTTGGCTCTGGCACGATGATCGAAGCCCTCGCCTGTCACGGCGCCGAGATAGGCGAGCGTCTCGGCGGGAAGGCGCGAACGCCCTGCGAGATAGGCCGCGTATCGCCCCGGTCCCGCGTTGTAGGCGGCGAACAGGCCGGGGTAGCCGAAACGATCGTGCATGAGCCGCAGATAATAGGTGCCCGCCATTATATTGTCGCGCGGATCGTGCGGATCGGAGCCGAGACCAAGCCGCTCGCGTACCGACTTCCAGGTGCCCGGCATCAGCTGCATGAGTCCCATCGCCCCTGCCCGGCTCGTGATCGGGCGGCCGTGCAGCGTCGTCCGTCCCCCGCTTTCGGCGCGCATCACACGTTCGATCCACATGGCGGGAACGCCGAAACGGACCGACGCTTCGGCGATATGCGGTCGCCATTGCGCGACCGGATCGGCGCGCGCGGGACTTGCCGCGAGCAGCAGAGCGGCAACGAATAATGCTTTCAGGGAAGCCACAAGGGGGTCGCCTTGCCGATGAGATCGCCACTTTTGGTCGGCCCGAAATAGCGGCCGTCGAACGAACTCTCGACTTCCATCAGGAGCAGAAGCTCGTCCGGTCCGAGCGTGGTGCAGCCGCGCCATTCGGGCATCGGGCGCTCCGCTCCGTCGAACCGAACCCGGCTCGCGATTTTCACATCATTGACGAGGATCGTGTTGCCAGAAGCGCAAATCCGGTCGCCGGACCGGGCGGCGACGCGCTTGATCAGCGGGACGTTGGACGGGAGATAGCGGCGCCGCGCAGCGAAGGAACGCCATGGTTCGCCGAGCGTCGCGGCGACCATATCGCCGCGCCGCGGTGGTGCGCCGGGTTCAATTCGCCAAAGCCCGATCGGCGCGCTCGCGCTTGCGTTCCAGAGGAAACGCGGGCGCGGCGGCGATGCGACGGTGACGCCGAGCGCGACGACAAGCGCACCGCAAAGAGTGGCGCGGACGATGACCGGGCGGTCAGGCATCATCGCCCGCCCGCCGCGGACGCCGCGACCATGCGATGAGGTCGTCGACATGATAGCGGAGCTTGTTGCCGTGACGCCGGAACTCAGGACCCGTGCCCTTCGATCGATATTCGCGGAGCGTGCGTTCGGAAAGACCGAGATAATGCGCCGCCTCGGCGGGGCCTAGAAACGGGCTTCCAGCGCGCGCCTCGGCGGCGCGCGCAGCTGGGCCTTCGTCGTTCGATCGGGCCATGACCGGACCTCCTTGCATCGGCGCGTCGGAACGCGGTGCGGAGGGTCATGGCTTGCCGGTGCGGGCGGCGGGAGGCTCGAAAAACGCACAGGCGAAAATCGATCCCCCTCGCCGCTTGCCTTAATGTTCTTCTTATGTTCTATAATTCCTGACACCGTCATCGGCGTCGATTCGGCAGAAACGGAGAAGGACATTGCAGCACGACGTGCGGCTGCGCGCGGCGGCGCGCGCAATTTACGACGCCTGCTATCCGGGCGACGAATGGGCGCCCGTCGGTTTCGATGAAGCCGAGCGTTTTCGCACAATCCACTATCGGCAGGCGGTCGGCGCGGCGCTCGAGGCGCGCGCGCTGCTCGCGGCGCCGGTGCAGCCCGAACTGTTCGAATTGAGCTGAGCTGTCAGCCTGCCGAGAGGTGGCGTTCGGCGATCGCTTTCACTTCGGCTTGAAGCAATTCGATGCGCTCGACGAGCCATTCGAGCTCGCCGTCGGTGATCTTGTAATGCTTCGAATAGCGCGCGTTGACATAGGCTTGCTGGAGCAGTTCGAAGCAGCGGCGCGTGAATTTCTCGTCGCGCGGCCAGACCGGAATCAGCTCGCGCGCAATGTCCTCGGCCTTGTCGCGCAGGAAATTGATCTTGTGTGACTTGGGCGAGTAAAGCGTTTTAACCAGCAACGCGGTGTGATAGAAATGCTCTGTCGCTTGATGCAATTGGAACGCAGCCAAGCTGTTTGAGCCGCGCGCAATCATGAACTTTCCGGCTTCGAGAAAATCGGTCGCATTGGCGAACCACTTATCGAAATATTGCTGCGCTTCCTCGCGCGCGACCTCTGCCGATAGCGGCTTCGGCGGGTCGAACGACTGGGTTCCGAACTCGTAGAGAATGATTCCTTCGCGCACGATGTCGATGAAGAAGGGCCGCCCGCGCGACAGCTGGAAATTGATGTCGCCGAGGCTGTGAACGATCAGCCCGACCGGCGCCGACAGCTTCTTGCTGATGCTGTATTCGCGCAGGAAACAATCCTCGGCCTTGTACCAATAATCGACCGGATCGGTGAGGCGCTCGTCGCTGACGACGACGAGGATATCATAGTCGGAATAATAGCCGCCCTTCGGATCGGCGACCCAGTCGCCGCGCGCATAGCTGCCGTAGAGGATGACCTTGAGGATGCGGCCCTGCTTCTTCCACTTCTGCGTCGACAGCGCGATCGCATCCTCGAACTCGGCGAAGAGGATTTCGACGATGCGCGCGAGGTCGCGGCGCTTGCGGTCGGGAAGATGGTCGAGATCGGTTTTCATTTACCGAGAATCCTAGCCGAATATCGCGCGGCGACAAGAAAAAGGGTGACCCCGCATCCGCCGTGGCGGGTGCGGGGTCAGGCCCGTCAGTCGTCCGCGTTCCAGATGACGGCGTAGGTGTTGTCGTCGTCCTGTCCGGCGGCACGGCCGAGATTCGCGTAGAGCCGGCGCGGCCCGAATTCGGGCGCGGCAAGCGCCAGCCCGACATAGGGTTTGCCCGACGTTTCGCCGATCCGGACCCAGCCCGCGCCGATCTCGACGCCTTCGGAATGGACCCGGAAATCGGGCTGCACCTCGTTCGATTTGCTCCGGTTCGGGCTGATCTCGACGCTTGCCCGGATCGAAAGCGTCTTCAATTGGCCCACGAAACCCTTTTCGATGGTGCCGTTCACAAAGCCGATGGCTGCCATTGTTCGTCTCCTTCAAAATCGCTGCCGGAGACCATCTCCGGAGCGTGAGCGGAGGCCGGACGGGCGCACGGGACCGGCGCGCACCCGCAAGGGCCGCAGCGCAGCGGAGGACGGTCGACCCCGCGCTTTTTTGGCCGCGGAACGCGGCGGCGCGAGGAGCCCGCGCATGCGGGCGGGGAAAAAAGCGCGGGGCGGGCCGTTGCGCGCCGGTTCGCGCCCGGCCAGACCGCTCACCCGGCTCCGGATGGCCGCCGGCGATGGCGAGGAGCGACACACGGCTAAAGAAATTTTGCTGAACGCTTCATCGAAACTGCATGGCCAGCGAGGCCCGAACGCGGCAAGGCAGTGCGAATGATCACCGGATTCGCGCGGGGGCTAAGCGCGCTGTCCGGACAGGAAGCCCCGCGAGCGGCGCGGGGCCAGGGGGCCAAATATGGACGGACGGGCAGAGCTTCTGATCGCGGGCGAATTTGCCGATCTCGGCATGATCGCAGCGCGGAGCGCCGGAATCTGGGTCGGCCTCACGCTCGACGACAGCGCGATCGCGGCGCTCCGCCGCGACGGTCTCGATCCCACCGCGCTTCGGCTGACGGGGCTCCATCCTTTCGAATATGCCCCGGCGGACGGCGGCGTCCAGGTCGTTGCGCACGCGAACGACAATGAGATCGCCGAGGCCTTGCTCGACCTGTTCCGCGTCTATTTCCTTCGGCGTCTGCTCGCGTGACCCGAGCTAGACCGCACAGCCCCCGATTTTCATTTCCGTCCACGCGCACCGGGCAGGATCAAGGCGCCGATTTGGCGCTTTCACCCAATACGAATCGGGCGCGAGCGCGCAGAGGTCGCGGCGACCAAAAATTCTCCTGAGAGAAGGTTGCGGCGACCCGCGACCTTTCAGCAACCGGGGCGATGATCCCGATCATTATATGGCGGCGCGAGGAGAAATCCTCGCGCCGTTACTTTTTTCCGCACCGCGCCGCAGCCGCTCGCGGCGAGGCGCGCGCGAAAGAAGAAAATCCATCGCGCCGTTCCGGGCCGCGTCAGCGGCGAGGAACGGCGCGATGGCCCAGATATGCCCATCACGGCGCAGAAAAATCGGAAAAAGAGGCGGGCGGCATGCCGCCCGCCTCTCCTCGTTACGCGGCGAGCGGCGGCGCTTCGTCTTCGCCGCCATCACCATTCGGTGCCTCGCTTGCTGCGGGCGTGGCGGTAGCTCCCGCCGCAGCTTCGTCCTCGGCATGGCCCTCGCCATCGCTCCGGTCGGCTTCGGCCTCGGCGGCGCAGGCAAGGATATGGAGCAGCCGCTCCTCGGCGGCGACGCTCCCGACTCCGCCGCGCGCGGTGTAGGCCGACGGCGGAAAGGTCATCCATTTCGGAACCCAAGGACTGACCTGCGCGCGTCCGTTCGCGCCATCCAGATGGTCGGCGACGATGGTCTTCAGGACCTTCGCCTTTTCCTTTTCATTGGCGGCGGCGACCTCGGGTCCCGCGACCTCGGCGACGATCTTGCCGAGCACCTCCCTGTCGCGGACGAGATTCCAGAAGGCGGCGTCGGGCTGCCAGACCTTCGCCATGTCGACGGCGAGATAATGGCCGATCATCTCGACCGCCTCGCCGCCCGCCATCAAGGTTTCGCCCATGACGATTGCGACGATTTCGAGCACAACGGGGTCGGGCAGTTCGAGCAATCGCGCGAAGACCGGCGCGAACGGACGCGCGCCGCCGTAACCGCGCCCGGTGACGGTCAGGCTCTCGGGGTCGAGTTCGAGCACCGCAAGCACCGCGCGGCGGCGCTCGTCGAACAGCGTCTCGGATGCGCACGTCTCGACGCTCTCCTGCACCTCCTCCTTGGCGCAGACCTGCGACTGGACCTCGACGCGGTAATGGTCGGCGCTCGCGATGACGTGGGCGGCGAGCGCGCGGAGCGCGACCCCGCCATGCTTCGCGAGTTCGGCGCGTACCGCCGCGTGACGGTGGAGGTCGATATAGCTATTGAGCGCGCTCGTGACCTCGGGCCGCTGCACCTTCGCCGGGCCCTCGCCTTTTTCGCCCTTGGCGCGCGCGGCGGCTTCCTTCTCGGTGATATAGCCTTCGTGGAAGCCGATTTCGCCGGTGGCATGCACCTCGATATAGACGCGCCCGCCCTTGCGCTTGGCGGCGTGGTTATGGTTCCACGACAGGAAGCGCGATCCGCGTTCGAGGATGACGACATCGCTCCAGCCGTCGTCGATATAGGCGGCCTTGCGCGTCTCGACCTCGGCCATCTGGCGCGTCCAGAAGGCGTCGGCGTCGGCGATCAGCGGCTCCTCGCCGAACAGGTCGGCGATGACGGCGAGCCCCGACGCCTCGACGTCGAACAGCGCATGCGCCGCCTTGATCGCGTCGCCGCCGAACAGCCAGCCCTTGAGGCGATGGCCGGTCGGGCAATAGGCGTCCTTGTCGTCGAACAAGGCCAGCCAGGCATTTTGCTGGCTCTTGGTCGCGAGCGTCAGATGCTTGATCGTCGACGGGTCGATCTCGCCCGCGCGGTAGAGGCTGCGGATGCGCGGCAACAAATTGCCGAGCGCGAGGATGCGCCGCACCGCTTGCGGCTCGAAGGCGAAGTCGGCGGCGATCTCGTCGACATTGCGCCCCGCCTTGACGAGCTTGACGAAAGCCTCCCACTGGCTGACCTCGTCGGGGGCGACGCGCGCGAGATTTTCGAGCATCGACGCCTCGATGGCGTCGGCATCGTCGCCCTCTTCCAAGATGCCGCACGGCAGCGGCCGGGCGGGGCCGCCCTCGCGAACGACCAAGTTCGCGGCGGTAAAGCGCCGCCGTCCTGCCGAAATCCGGAAATGCCCTTCTTCGGCGGCCGGGCGCACCAGCAGCGATATCAGCACGCCGCGCTTGCGAATGCTCGGCAATATGTCGCTGACGTCGGGATCGCGCCCCTTGGCGCGCATATTCGCGGGATCAATCGACAGCTTGTCGAGCGGGATAAAATCGAGTTTCATGGCCTTTGCTCCTTGTGAGCGCCGGTCCCGTCGGGGAGTGGAGTTTCGGCGGGACCGGCTTTTGATGACGGCGAGAACGCGCCGCCGCGTCAGCTGCCCTCCCCGCTGGGATCGGGCAGAAGCCGGTCGAGTTTCCGGCGCAGAAGCGCCTTTTCGGCGAGCTGGATCGAGCCAAGGCGGCGCGCGGCCTCGGTCCAGACCGCGAGCGGGGCGAGCGGGTCGAAATGCGCGTCGCGCTCGATGGAGAGGCCGAAGGGCAGCCGCACGGCGGCGATTTCGGCGAGCGAGAAACAGCCGAGTTCGGGGCAGCCGAAACCGAGGTCGGCGAGCCCAAACAAGGTATCGCCGTCGCTTTCGATTTCGCTCGCGAGCCACGTCGCGGCGCCGATGGGGTTGAAGAATTTGACGACCGGCCACGGGTCGAAAGCTGTGTCGCGGGCGCGGTGGATGCGGCTCGTGTGCCCGTTGGCGTTGAGCGCGAAGCGCAGGTCGGCGGGAAGGAGGGTCATTGCCCCGTTCCCGCGCCGTGCGCGCCCTCTGCGGCGTGCGACGCAAAGCCGAGCAGATAATCTGCTGCCTTGCCCGCGAGGCTTGCGGCCTTGAAGATCGCGCGCGTATCGGCGCGCATGATCGACAGCCACGCGCCGATATAGTCGGCATGCCGGACGGCGGGGCGGATGGCCAGCGCGGCGCAAAGAAAGGCGCTCGCAAGTTCGGCGCAAAGCTCTTCGCGGCCATAGGCGGCGCTCGCGAAATCGCCTTTCTGGTCGCGGCCGAGCCGCGAAGCGTGGCCGGTCCAGTGGCCAAGCTCGTGCAGCGCGGTACGGTAATAGTCGATTTGCGCGCGGAAGGCCTGTTGCGGCGGCAGCGCGACAAAGTCGCCCGACGGCGAATAATAGGCCTCATTGCCGCCGATACGGATATCGGCGCCGCTCGCCGCGATCAGCGCCTCGGCCACCGGGATCGTTTCGCGCGGCGGCAAGGGCACATCCTGCACGGTGCAGCGCGCGGGTAGCCCTTCGCACTGCGCGACATTGAAGACGGTAAAGCGCTTGAGAAACGGCACGCCGCGTGGCCCGTCTTCGGCAGCGCCCCCATCACCGCCGCTGTTCGCGCGCACCTCCGCGCCTTCGCCGCCCTCGCCCGCATCGCCCTTCGGGGAGAAGCGCGCGGCGTAGAAGATCGTGGTGCCCTTCTCGCCCTTGCGCACCGCGCCGCCCGCCGCGCGCGCTTGGCGGAAGGTCAGCCAGCCTTGCGCGGGATAGCCGCGCGCGGCGGCCTCGGCCCACAGGATCAGGATATTGATGCCCGAATAGCCGCGCCGCGTGTCGGCGTTGCGCGGCAGACCCGGCGCGAAGGTTCCGGCATCCCATGGCTGGACCCACGGCACGCGCCCTGCCTCGAGTTCGCCGACGATCCGCGCGGTCACCTCGTCGTAAAGCGACGGGCGCGGCGTGTCGGCGCGGTGCGGTTCGGTTCCGGCTTTGGCGGGGCCGCGCTGGCGGCTCCGCGTCCCGCGCGCGGGAGCCGCGTCGTCGCGCGGCGCCGCGCGGCCTTGCGGCGGCGCGGTTTGGGGCCATGGGTGCGGGTGAATATCCATCGGGGCGTCTCCTCCTGCCCAAAATCCGCCGCGGCCGCCCCGGGCAGCGGGGCGGGCGGCGAACCCGCGGACAGGGGGACCGCCTCGAAGGCCGGCGCGCACCCGAAGGGCCGCAACGCGAGTGGAGGAGCCGGGCAAAGCCCGGCTTGCGGGACGGCCGGGCGGTCCCATGGCCGTGCGCCGCCCGCACCGCTGTCCGAGGTGCCGGCCTACCAAAGCGCCGTCGCGCGGGGTCCCGCGCGGCGTCTTCAGCTAGGCCCGGTCGGTAAGTCCTTGCTTTCGTCGCATTCTGCATCGCCTACCAGGGGCGCGGCATCACGCCGACTATCGCTTGAAGATCGTCGCTCGCGACCGAAGGGTGAGAAGAAAGCCCCTTGGCGAGCCGCAGGTGCGGCGGCGTGCGCGCGGCTGCGACGGGTCGGTCGGAGCCCCGCTATGGCCGGAATTGCGCGAAGCGCAGGTCACCGGTGCGGGCGTTAGCCGCCGCCGCGCCAAGACCAGTGCGCCAAGAGCGCCCGCGCGGCCCCAGGAAAGACGCGCGACCTCTGGCGGCGCCCGCCGCCGCCAGTGCGCGCCCCTTTGAGCCGCGCTCATCTACGTGGACGAAGCCTGGCGAATTCGATACGACCCTGGCCACGGTTCGGATCCGTCCGGACGTTTCGCACTGCGCGGGTCTCCGACGCCTTGCGCCACTTTCAAAGCGATGCGCGAGCGGTTTCGAGCAGCGGCAGCCGGGAATCGATCGCCTTGACGATGCTGTCGTGGATCGCCGGATGAAAATCCGCGGGCACTTTGCGATAGCGCGAGCGATGCCGCCTTCGATCCTCTCTCCAATATGTCGTCGAGCACGGACGTCATCGTCGCAACGCCGAGGCCGGCCTCCTGGGCGGTCCCGATGAAATGGCGACCTGCGATGTCGAGGATGCGATATTTCCGGCTCGTGCTCACCGACATTGCCAGCTTATATTTGTTGTTCGGGATTTGTTTGCGATCGAAAGCGCCTTGCGCCGACAGGACATCGTAAAAAGGTGTCAGGGCGAAGCGTCCGCCCGGGCGCAGGAAGACGATGAAATTCTTCGCATGGCCATCGGTGGCGCCGATCAGCCAGAAGAGCAGCTGGCTCTTGAAGAAGGCGGCCGGTCGCGCAGCGGCGCGTCGGCTCCGCGCAGCAATTTGAGAATATCGACGGCGCCCGGCCCGCCGCCATTCTGCTATTTCTGCGCCGGGGGCACCCCGAGCGCCTGGCAGCAATCTTCCTGCGGCAGACGCAGAATGCGGTTTTCACGCCACTGGCGATCGAAGCGCTCGACCACGAGCACGCGCCGTTTTCCGAAGGTTTCGATCCGCGTGGTCGCGACCGGCAGGCCGAAGGCGGAAAGCAGGCGCAGGCAATAATGCTCATTGTCGACGCCATGCTGCATGTCGACGATGCCGAAGGCGGTCGGGATCGCGCCAAGCTGCGGTTTCAATATGTGGGTTGTCGGGGTCGTGCCGAACGGGCGCTTCCAGCGGCCTTCGTGAAACAGGAGCGGTCTTTTCCTGCGCGCCGGCGAGCGAAATACGAAAGTCATAGTCCCGATCGACCCCGAGCGGCGTGCCGGCGAGATTGGCGAGCAGCGCTTCGATCGCATCGTCGTCGATGGCATCGCCTTCGATGCCGGACAGCGTATCGACATCGGTGCCCTCGGGCAGGAACTGCATCGCGCCCACGCAATCGCGCCCGATGCGTTCGAGAAGACTGTAATAGTCGGCCCCTTCGGCGCCGGTTCGTTCGGCAATCCTTTTGCGCACGCTTGGGCTGTCGGGCAGCAGATTCTCGAAGACCGCGGCCACCGATGCGCCGCTATACGCCGGCTCGCGCAGGGGGAGCGACAGCGAGACGGCAAAACCATGCTCCCAGTCGAGCCACTCCTGCGCGTAGCGGAAGCTGGCCGCCCCGCTCCGGTCCCTGATCAACTGCCCGACGAGGCGATTGTTGATCCGGACGTCGAGAGGAATATGGGCGCGGTGACGAGGCATCAGAAGATGTCGTCGATCCCGGCGGCGTCGCCAAGATTCCGGACGTCGACGAGCAAATCCAGATCCAGCGCCGCGAACAGGGCGTAGAGCGAGCCAAGCTTGGTGCCGTCGTGCCCGCTTTCGATTTTCGATATCAGCTCCTGCCGGAGCCCCGACAGATGGGCGAGCTCGGTCTGGGTAAGGCCTTTCCGGCGACGCGCGCGCTGGATCAGGCTTCCCATTTGCGTTGGTGAACGCGCGATTTGAGCCATAGCGGCCTCCTTGTCCGTGATATGTTTTAAATCGCATAAATTGTCAGTATGCGTTTTTCAGCATAAAAATTATTTATGCTGAAAACATGATCTGCCTTTAATCTCCTGTGGTTGTGCGCGCTTGCTTCAACGGGTTTCGAAATTGCCTCCGTCATGCAAGGACCGCGAGGAGGAAGCGCCCCATCGGCGGACGCGCAGCCTCTGGCGGCGGCTTCCCCGCCAGTTGTGCTCCGTTCAGGCGGGCTCATGCCCGAACCGCCGGCGAGGATCGGCACGGCGGCGCCTCGCTCGCCCGATATTGGTCCAATCCGGACCAATTTTTCGCGGGCCTCTTGCCCTTCCGCTACGGCGGGCTATGCTGAAACGGTATCGGGCAAGAGGCGCGCGATGCCGGGTCGTAAGAAGCCCGCTTGAGACGAAATTTCCATCGCCATCCTGCCGGGTGGCCGCTGCGCATGTTCAGGCCTCCGGGCCAAAGGCTGCGGCGTAAGCCTCAAGCTTATTCTTAACACCCGGCTTCAAAGCCGCCTTTCCGCCGATGCGCGGGAAGGCGGAGGCGATGAATTACGACGATGAAGCTGGCAAGCGCGGCCTTGCGGAAAGCGACCCGATGCCGCCCGAGGAGTGGCGGGGCTTCACCGCCACCGCGCGCGTCGAGGCGATCTACACCGCCCATGGCCCCGAGCTCATGCGCTATTTCCGACGCCGCGCGCCGGCGCAGGACGTCGGCGATCTCGTACAGGAATGTTTTCGCCGTTTCACCCAGAGCCGCGGCGCGGCCTCGAGCCTGATCGAGCGCCCCGCGGCCTATCTCGTCCAGACCGCGCGCAACCTGCTCGCCGAGCGCATCCGCGCCGACGGGCGCCGGATGCAGGCCGATCACGGTCCGTTCGAGGAGCAGGACCATGCCGGTCCCGACCCCCACGCCGCGCTCGAGGCGCGCGATACGATCCGCCGCCTCGCCGATGTGGTCGCCCGTCTCAAGCCGAAGACGCGAACCATTTTCCTGATGCACCGAATCGAGGGTCTCAGCTATGAAGAGATCGCGGCCGCACAGGGGATGAGCGTGAAAGGCGTGGAAAAGCAGATGGCCAAGGCGCTCGGCGCGATCCGCCGCTCGCGGCAGGACGGCCGATGATCGGCGGCCCTAGCGCCGAAGACTGGCTCGCGCTGATGGAAGGTCCCGACGCCGCGCAGTATCGCGCGGCCTTCGAGGCCTGGCACGGCGATCCAGCCAATGCGAAAGCCTATGCAAGGCTGCGCAGCGATTTCGATGCCGCGTCGCAGCTTTCGGCCGGGGAGATCGCCAGCCTCGCCGGGCCGCACGACGCGGCGCGCCGGAAACGCCGGCAACAATGGGCTATCGCCGCAATGGTGGTGCTTTCGCTTTCGGCGGGTCTCGCCTGGACCGCAATCGGCCCGGACTCCCAAAAGCCCGTCATCGCCGCCCCGGCAAAGACCGGCGAGCAGCGTCTCGACGACGGCACGCTGGTCGCGCTGTTCGATGGCGCCGCGATTGAGCCGCAGTTCACCGACAGCGAACGTGTCGTGACCATGGCGAGCGGCCGCGCCCGCTTCACGGTCGCGCATGATTCCAGCCGTCCCTTCCGCGTCGTCGCGGGGACGTCGGTGACCACCGCGCTCGGCACCGTCTTCGAGGTCGACCTGCGCAGCGCCGCCCCGCGCATCCGCCTTCTCAAAGGCTCGGTCGAGGTCGCGAACCGGTCCGAGGGCGGCCGGGCGCTCCGCCTCGCGCCCGGCGAGAGCGCCGAGGTCGGTGCCGATGGCCCGCGCCGCGTGCCCGCGCTGGCAAGCTCGGTCGCCACCGACAAGCTCGAAGCCGACAAGATGCCGCTCGGCGCGATCGTCGATCGCGCCAATCGCGTGAATGCGCGGAAGATCCGCCTCGCCGACCCCGCGCTCGCCGCTCTTCCGGTCAGCGGGCGGTTCGAGATTGGCGAAGGCGATGCGCTCGCGCGCAAGCTTGCCGCCGCGCTTGATCTCGGGCTCGAAGCGGGCCCGGGCGGTCCCGTGCTGAAGCGCCGGTAATAAACGGGGGGCGCTTCGCCCGCCGTCATCAAACCACCCAGACAGCCAAATTGCGGCTGCAAGGGAGGGTTTGATGAAAAGACTATATCTGGCAGCCTTGCTCGCGACGGGAAGCGGCGCCGTGATCGCCGTGCCGAGCGCGCAGGCTCAGACCGGCCAGACGGATTATAACATCGCGGCGCAGCGCCTCGCCGATGCCCTGCGCGAATATTCGCGGGCGTCGGGACGCGACGTCATCGCGGCCTCGGAGCTGGTCGACGGCCGCCGCAGCACGGGCGTCCATGGCCGTCTCGCCCCCGACATTGCGCTCGAACGGCTCCTTGCGGGCACCGGGCTCGTGGCCGAGCGCGTCGACGGCGCGCTAATCCTGCGCGAGCGAACCGACGACATACTCGCGAACGCGCGTCCGACCGAGCGTCCCGACGAAGCGATCATCGTCACCGGCACCCGAATTCGCGGCACGGGGCCGATCGGTTCGTCCGTCACCACGATCGATCGTACCGCGATCGAGCAAAGCGGCCTTACCTCGGTCCAGCAGATCGTCCAGTCGCTGCCGCAGAATTTCGGCGCGGGTCCCAATGAATCGACGCTCGGCTCGGGCACCCGCAACGGCGCGGGGGCCAACGGCGGCTATGGGGCCAGCATCAACCTCAAGGGCCTTGGCGCCTCCTCGACGCTCGTCCTGATCGACGGCACGCGCCCCGCGCTGGGCGGACTCGGAGGCGTGTTCGCCGACCTGTCGATGGTCCCGCTCGGCGCCGTCGAGCGGATCGAGGTCCTCACCGACGGTGCTTCGGCGATCTATGGCGCCGACGCGGTCGCGGGCGTCGTCAATCTCCGGCTCAGGAACCGCTTCGAAGGCGCCGAGACGACGCTGACAGCCGGCACCGCCGACGGAGACATGACCAACCTGCTCGCCAGTCAGATCGTGGGACGTCGATGGTCGAAAGCGCATGTCGTCCTTGCCTATCAATATGAGACTCGCGGCCGACTTGCAGCATCGAAGCGCCCTTTCGTCGCCGAAGACCTCCGCCCCTACGGGGGCCTCGATTATCGCTCCACCTACGGGGTGTCCGGGACGATCTTCGTCGGGACCGATCCATATGCGATCCCGGCCGGACAAGACCTGTCTCCCGCCGACCTGACCCCGGGTTCGACCAATTATCGCGACGCGCGCGCGGCGACCGACATCATCCCCCGTCAGGCCACCCACAGCCTCTACACCGCAGGCGAGTTCGCGCTGACGGAGCGGCTGACGCTTCGTGCGAGCCTTCTCGCCACGCAGCGGACCTATGAGAAGCGCGCGCTGCCCGAGACGTCGAGCGCGGTCACGGTCCCGGTGTCCAATCCCTTTTACGTCGATCCCGTCGGCACCCGCCGCCCGGTTTCGGTGCACTACAGCTTCGTCAATGATTTGGGGCCCGAAGTCGACCGCGGACGGGTGAAAGGCATTTCCGCCGCCGCCAATCTCGAACGCGAGTTCGGCCGCTGGCGCGTCACGATCGGCGGCGCCTATGGCCGCCAGGTCGAAAAACGAACCGATCTCAATGTGCCCAACCGGGCGCGCATCGCGCAAGCGCTCGCGGACACCAACCCGGCGACCGCGCTCAATGTCTTCGGCGACGGGAGCGCGAACAATCCGGCGACGATCGCCTTCATCCGCGGCGGGCGCGTCTCTACCACGCAGTTCGATAGCCAGTCGGTCGCCTTGCGCGCCGACGGCCCGGTCTTCACCCTGCCCGCCGGCGACATCCGGCTGGCGATCGGCGCGGAATATCGGCGTGAACATTATCGTGCCCGATCGCTGTCGGACATCAGTTCTCTTGCCCCCGTCGAGAATCTCAATCCCGAGCTTCCTGGCCCGCGGCATGTAAGGTCGGCCTATGCGGAGCTCATTGTGCCGCTGGTCGGGGAAGACGCGGTGATGCCGGGCGTCCACCGGCTCGATCTGTCGCTTGCTGCCCGGATCGAGGATTACAGCGATGTCGGTCGCACCACCAATCCGAAGATCGGCGTGCGCTGGGAACCGCTCGAAGGCCTTGCGCTGCGCGGATCCTATGGCACCTCGTTTCGCGCGCCGAGTTTCGAGGAACTGATCGGCCCGACGGTCTCGCTCTATCTCGCGACGCAGGTCGCCGATCCAACCGCAGCCGGCGGACAGGCCAATGTTCTCGCGCTCTTCGGTTATGCACCCGATATCCGCCCCGAGAAGGCCACGACCTGGACCGTGGGACTCGACCTGAGCCCGCGGGCCATCCCGAAGCTGCGCGCCTCGATCACCTATTATGACGTCGACTATCGCGACCGCATCGGGACAGCGAACGAAGATTTCGCCAATTTCCTCAATCGACGCGACGTCTTCGGCGGGTTGATCGAAGAGCCGCCCGCGGCCGAAAATCTCGCCTTTTATTTCGGTCAACCAACCTTCTCGAACCCGCTCGGGCTTGCGCCGAACCAGATCAGCGCGATTCTCGACGGGCGCATCCGCAACCTTTCGCGGGTGCGACAGACCGGACTCGATTTCGACATCGGCTTTGCCCCCGCCGTTGCCGGAGGCACGCTGGATGCCGGCATCGCCGGCAGCCGCATCTTTCATATTGAGCGCGAGCTCGCCGCCGGTGCCCCCGTCGAGGACGTCGTCGGCACATTTGCCAGCCCGTCGAAGTGGCGGCTGCGTGGCCGGCTCGGCTGGACGCGCGATGGCTTCTCGTTGAACGGATTTGCCAATTATATCGGCGGATACCGCAATCAGATTCCCGCTATTGCCGAGCAGGTCGCCAGCTGGACCACCTTCGATCTGCAGATCGCGCAAAGGATCGGCAGCGAAGACAGCCGTCACCTGCGGTTGGCGCTGTCGGCGACAAACCTGTTCGACAAGGCACCGCCCTATGTGACCAACCGGACGAACACGTCGGCGCTCGGCTATGATCCCGACAAGGCGCATGCGATCGGACGCATGATGTCGCTGTCCGCGAGCTTCCGATGGTGAGCGGCATGATGACAGCGGCGCTCGCACTCGTTGCCGCGTCACCTACGCCCGCGCTCCAAGAGATCGAACGCCTGACCGAAGTCGCCGACATTTCGGGGCTTGCGGCATCGCCCGACGGGCAGTGGATCGCGTACCGGATCGAACGCCCGTCGATCGCGCGCAACCTTATCGATGCGCACTGGTACATTGTGGCCGCCGATGGCCAATCGCCGCCTCGCCATGTCGGGAGTGGCGGCCACGCGACCTGGGATTCGGCCGGCGTTATCGAACCGGGACACGCGGTTTGGATGCCAGACAGCGCGAGCTTCCTCGTTCGAGCAGAGCGAGATGGCCGCACCGGGCTTTGGTCGATGCGCGTCGCGGGGCCTCCCGCGCCCGCTTTTGCGGCCGACGGCGACATCGAGCGCTTCGCGGTGACGCGCAAAGGCGCGATCATTGCAGAAATAGGGCCGCCCCGCGATGCGGTGCGACGCGCGGACAGCGAGGCGCGCGACCGCGGCGTGCTGATGGACGAACAGGTCAATCTCGCGGGCGGAATCTATCACGATGCCATGACAGGAAATGAGACGATCAGCGAGCGCTGGACGGGACAATGGTTCGATAGCGCGCCGCTGCTCTGGAATGATCCGCGAAGGGTCGTCGCCTATGACCCCAACGCGGGAACCGACGCCGTCGCCGTGGCCGCAGAGCGCGCGCTTCTCGACGCCGCGGCGCCGGCGCCCCCCGAAGATGCCATAGCCGCAGCGATCGCAGCCACCGAGTGCGATCGTCCGATGCTCCGATGCGATCGGCCTCGCCTGTCGTCGTCGCTGCCGCTCGGTGACGGGCGCTGGGCGGTCACGACAATCGACGACGGCCTCGGGCAGCGCATCCACGTCTGGGACGATCGGCGGAAGCGCCTCCAGCTCGTGCGCGCGGCGCGGGGGTTGCTCAACGGCGGGCGTCGAGAACGCTCGCGATGCGCTGCCGCCGAAAACGCTCTCTTCTGCGTCGAGGCGGCGGCCGATCAGCCCCCGCGCCTCGTTCGACTACGGTTCGACGGCGGTCCGCTACAGGTGATAGCGGCGCCCAATAAAAATCTCGCCCGCGACAGACTCATCGTCGAACCCGTCGCATGGCGCGTGGGCGACAGCCGCGCGTCGGGCTGGCTCCTTCGCCCGAATATCCCCGGACGGCTGCCGCTCTTCATTACCTATTACCGCTGCGCCGGTTATCTGCGCGGCGGTCTCGGCGACGAATGGCCGCTGCGTGCGTTAGCGCTAAGTGGCATGGCCGCGCTCTGCATCAACGCCCTGCCCGTCTCCGACGAAAGCGCCGAAAGACGATATGATACCGGACTCGAAGCGGTCCGAACCGCAATCGAAATGCTCGACCGGAAGGGACGGATCGACCGCGGCCGCATCGGCATGGGCGGTCTCAGCTTCGGCAGCGAAGTCACGATGTGGATCGCGGCGCGCAGCAATTTGCTCCGCGCGGCCTCGATCGCGTCGGTCCAGATCGAGCCAGCCTATTACTGGTTCAATATCATCGCCGACAAAGGCCGCTTCCGGGAAAATTTCAAAAAACAATGGGGCCTCGGGCCGCCCGACGAAGACAGGGAATTGTGGAAGCGGCTCTCGCCCGCCGCGAATGTTGCGAAGATCGAGGCGCCAATTCTCCTGCAGCTACCCGAAAAGGAGGCCCGCCTTTCGCCCGAACTTCATGCCAGGTTGATTGCGGCGCGCAAAGGCGAGCTCCACATCTTCCCGCTCGCGCCGCACATCAAGGCCGCCCCCCGGCAGAAATGGGCCGCCTATGCCCGCAACCTGGACTGGTTTCGCTATTGGTTGCAGGGCCAGATCGATCCCGACCCGGCAAAAGCCGATCAATATGCGCGCTGGGCGGCGCTGGCGCCGCCGCGGCAGCGCCACGATTCGACCGACCGCACCCAGCGCTCGATATCCGCTATCTCGAGCAGCCGAAAATAGGCGAACTCGGGGTCGACGCCTTCCCTGGAAAAGTAGCGCTCAATTTCCGGCCGATCGAGCAAACCCTGCGTCGCGATCCGGCCATCGAGCAGGAACGGCGCGAGACGCGCCCGTTCGCGCTGGAAGGCAGCGGCGCACATCGCCTCGAGACGACCTTTGGTGCGGCGGTGCAGCACCGACGGCGGTAATTGGCGCGCGAAAGCCGCGCGCGCGACCGCGCGATCGCGACCGCCCGAGATCCACAGCCAACTCGGAATAGCGAGGCAGGTTTCGACGAGCGGCTGCGACAGGAGCGGAGCCACCACTTTTCTATCGTGCCAGCGGTCGGGTCGGTCCATGAAATCGCCAATCCGCATCAACGCTTCGACATGCTGCCGCTTCCCCGGCGGAAAGCCGCCGGCAGCCTCCTGCCAAGGATGAAGGAAGGGTGCGGCGGGCAATGCCGATCGCTCGGCGAAGATATCGTCGCGCGGCCAAAGCGGGCGCGTTTCCCGCGAGCGAAGCCTGCGGGCGAGCGCTTTTGCCGCATGCCACCGCGTCGTCCCCGCCACGGCGGCAATGTCTCCGAGCAGATGAAACAGAGGCGCCCGAAGCCCTTTCGCCTGCCAGGCGTCGATCGCCGGCGAGACCGAATGGCTATAGCCGAAAATATTGTCGCCGCCGATGCCGCTCCAGACCTGGTCGCTGTCTCCGGCATGGATGGCGCCGGCGATAGCCCGATCGAATCCGGCGAGGATCGACGCGGCGGCGGGTCGCACGGTCAGACGGTCGGGCTTCGAGAGAAGGTTGATCGCCGCCTCGTCGACCGGGGCTTCGATGAGATTTGCCCCGCACTGGCGGGCAACGTCGCGCGCATAGCGCCGTTCGTCGCCGTCGGGCGTAGCGGTGACTGCCGTGACGGCCCTGAAGCTATGGCCACAGGCCGTGAGCGAAGCGGCGATGATCGAGCTGTCAAGGCCGCCGGAAAGCTCCAACAATCTACCTCCGGGCTGCTCCGCCCAGCGATCGACGCACATCGAAGTGCAACGCTCGACCGCCGCCGCCGCGCATTGGCGGTCGGCGCCGATGTCCCCCGTCACATGCGACCAAGGCAGCCAGAATGGGGCTACCGAGGAGACCGCGCCATCGAACAGCAATGCGGTGCCGGGCAGAAGTTCGGCCACGCCGGCGATACCCGTGCGCTCGGTGCGAAAGTTGCGGTAGGCGAGGCCGTGGCGGACGAAGTCCCAGTCTATGGCGAGATCGAGTCCGAGGTCCGCCGCAAGCTCGAGATGCGAGAAACAGAGAATGCCGCCCCGCCACCGGGTCCAATAGAGGGGCATCCCCGTGACCGGCGCTCGTTCCACCCGGAGCACACCGCGCCCGACGCGGGAAAAGCGCAGATAATTGCCCCAGACCCGTCCGCTCTCCCCCGGATAGGCAAAGCAATCCCCCACCACAGCGTCGTCGGGTAGCAATCTGACGGGAAGCTCCCGCCCGACATGGAGATTGGCATATGGCGTCGCATGCAGGGCGAGGCCTTCGCGATCGGCAGCGATGTCGACACCGGCATGATCACCGGCTCCGAACGCCACCAGAATTCCGCGTTTCATCATATGACGAGGATCGGCGTGAAGTTGCGTGCCTCATCCTGCGCACAGGTGAGCACATGGCCGCCGGCCTGCAACCAGCAGTGCGCCGCGAACGGGCCGGTACGAACCCCGAATATGAGGTCGGCCGCAACACCGCGGGCCAACAGCATGCACATCAAGGCGACCGAATCGATGAGGCAGCGGCGCGCGATCGGAACCGAAGAGCGATTGGCCTCGAACCGCAGCGCCGCGCCGGTGATCGATTCCGGGTCGCACCCTGCCTCGGCTTTCCGGCGAGACAGTTCGGCGATTGTCGTCGCCAGCCGGGCTGAACGAATGGCGGTGCGTGCGCGTAGCACATGATATCCCGTCTCGAGCGCAGCTGCCAACGAAGGACGCGGTGGTTCGAGACCATAAATGTCGTCGGGGGCAATCTTCGCCTCCGTGGGAGCGCAAGCGAAATCCCCATCGGCGCGCTGCAGGACGCCGGCCGCGACAAATATCTCGAGTTCGCCTTCGGCGGCGTCGCCGCACAGAAGTCGTTCGAATATATCGCGATCGCGCGGTGCGAGCTGAAAATATCGATCCCGCCGCAGGTCGAGGAAGACAAACCCGTCTGGGGTTCGGCAAAAGGAAATGCCGGAGGAAAGCCGAAGGTTCATGGCCTGGTCGCCTCGCCGGGCGCCTGCACCGAAATGCGGACGCCCGGCCCGGAGCGTCAGTCGCTGATGCCAGTCACGGGAAGCAGTCCCGCGCCTTCGATCGGGCGACCTTCCTCGCCGTGCGTGTCGGTGCTGACCTGGCCAAGCTCGACGGTTTCGAGCGCATCATCGCGTTCCATCTTCATTTCCTTTCGTCAAGCCGCGGAATTGCGGCATGTGGAAAGTTAGACGCATGATTTCATATAGGAATTTTATACTTTGAATATTGTTCGAATATATTTTCCGAATATTATCCGAGCGGCTGCTCGCGCGGCCGCATCGCGGCAACGACACGGCCCGCAAGCGCCATACGCAGGCGATGAAAGCGGGTGATCTTAGCGCGCAGCGCGCTCCAGCGGCGGAAGCGCAGATCCTCGTCCATCGCCGCGATCGCGGCACGGCAGCCGGGATCGACGCGGAGTTCGGCCGCGCGAAAGACGTGCGATCGGTCGATCAGGTTCGCGACGGCGAAGTGCAGCTCGCGGTTTCCGCTCCGGAAGGCGATCGCGCGGAACAGGTGGGCGATGTCGCCGGCATAATCGGGTTCGCTGCTTTTCACCGGCGCGGACCCCGTCAAGGCCGGATCGGGCGTCTGGCCGGCGAGCGCCAGCGCCAGCAGCGCCGCGGCCCATTCATAAAGGTCGCGAAGATCGGCCTCGGCGAGGATCGGTTGCCGAAAGCCTTCGTGATGCCAGCTGTCGATAAGCCGCTCGCCCGACAGGCGGTGAAGCGCGTCGCGCACCGGTGTCGCGCTGGCGCCGAGATCGCGCGCGAGCACCGACGGATCGAGGCGCTCGCCCGGCGCGAATTCCCCGCGCATCGCGCGCGTCTTGAGCTCGCGGTAGACGCGCTCCATCGTCGCGCCCGGGCTCATGACGGCATGCGCCCGGCCGCCGTCGGCCGGGCGATTCCCGCCTCCGCGAGCCTTGCCGGGGTCGCCGCGTCGATATCGACCGCGATTCCCACCATGGCCTTCCCGCAAGCGGGAACCCCGCCGAGGCGGCGGCACGACCATCCCAGCTCTTCGATCGGGCGAGCCCATCGCCGTTCCGCGATTCCGACGAAGCGCTGAATCCGATGCGTCAGAGCATGATCGACGAGGCCATATAGGAGCCGGTCGCGCGCGCGGCGCCGGTCGGCGGCGGCGATGTCGGGCGAAAGACAGAAATGGGTCACTTCGGCGATCCGCGACGCGCGGGCGGCGGATTCATACAGGCGGCCGCCGAACGGAGCGAGAGCCGCCGACGGTCCGGCAAGCAGGCGCGCCGACGCGCGATGCTCCCCGTCAGGGCCGGAAACGATCAGATAGGTGGCGCCGGGGCCATCGCGGCGATCGACCTCGAAGCGGCCGGCGAGCACCGGAAGGTCCCACTTCAGGAGATCGACGAAGACGCGCTTGCGCGCGGCGAACATCGACCGAAGCGCAACATGCTCACGCGCGCGCGTGGTCTCGTCGACGACGAGCATCGCCGACGCCGCCTCGACGGCGCGGCTTTCTTGCCGCGAATGACGGGCACGGCGGCGCACCACGTGAACAGGACGAGTTTCAAGCCAGCCGCGCGGGGGCGCGGCATCGCATGTCGGCATGGCGACCCTTGGCAAGCCGGGCGGCGTCCTCAAGCCTGCCGGTCCGGCATTGCTCCCATCAGGGCCGGCCGCGGCCTTCTCAACCAGGCGGCGGACCGGCGGTGGCGCATCGCCGGTGGTCGGGCGGCGAGTCGAGCGCCCCAGGCTATCCCCCGTTCGATATATTTCCATTATATTCGTGAGTTACTCTCAATTTGAGAGTTTTTCTCCATCGCGCCCGACCCTCGCGGGCGGCGCGGTGATTTCACATCCGCGCGTTTCCCTCGACGCCTGCCATGCGGCGACGAGCGCGCTGCCGCCATCATCGGGACCGGGGCGCCGCCTCCTATCCGATTAAGGGCTTGTGCAGGTGCGCCTTTGTCATGAAAATGTCATGATGGAAGGGTCGCAATCTTCTAGCCTTGCCGAGCGCGCGCTTTGGGACCGGCTGACCGGGAAACAGCGCGCGTGCCTCGATCTCCTGCTCGAGCGCAAGACATCGAAGCAGATCGCGCTCGAGCTCAAAATCGCGAAACCCACGGTCGATCAGCGCATCACCACGGCGCGCCATATTCTCGGCGCCACCGATCGCGACGACGCGGCGCTGCGCTATGCGCGCCTCAAAAACATATATGATCGAATCACATGTGATCCGGTGCATATTCCCCCGGTGCCATGCTTCGTGCCATCCGACTTCGCGGACGGCGATCCGTCGGAGCCCATGCAGGCGAATGCCCGCGGTGCGCCGGTCGGCTCATGGGGCCAAGGCCTGCCGTTCGGGAAGGTCGGGAGCCATGACCATGGCTCTTTTGTGAGACTGGCGATCGTGGCGGCGATTCTCGTCGCCATCGTCATCTTTCTCCTCGGCGGGCTCGGCATCGCGCAGGCGCTGACGCGGCTCATCTCCGGCTGACGCTTCTCATCTGCAACCGAATGACGACCGGAGTCCCCGCTTCCGGCGAAGGAGAGATCATGTCCGAGAATATCCTGTTCGTGGCGAAGAAGCTGCAGCATCAGGTGCCCGTTACGGAGACACGAATCGACGATGCGCTGATCGCGGTATCGTCGCTGATGACGACCATCGTGACCGCGCGCCGCGACGCCGACCGGGTCCGGCCGGCGAAGGGGCAGGCGACGATCGAGCGCCTGGCGAAAGCGCAGATGGCGCTTATCGACGCAAGCGGCGGCGTCCTGCGCGTCCACGGCGAGCTGGCCGATATCGCGCGCGAGACCGCGGGGCTGGACCTGCATGAATGCCCGGCGGCAGCGCGCGTAGACGAGACCCGCCACGACCGCGTGGCCGGTTGACCCGGATCGAAGCAGATGGTTTCAGATGAGAATGCTGCGGATCGCCTGTTTCCTGACCCTCCTCTTTCTCGCGACGGTCTATGCGCTGAGAAAGGGGGGCGGTCCCGAGCGCGCGATGGCGTTCATCCTGATCGCGATGCTCGCGGCGGATCAGGCGCTTCACCTGGTGGTGCCGGCGCGCTTCACGATGCTCGACGCCGGGCATCTCGCGATCGACCTCGCAGCGGCGGCGGCGACGCTGCTCCTGGCACTCGCGGCGCATCGCTTCTGGCCGCTGGTCGCGGCGGCGCTTCAGATTCTGCCGCTTCTTGCCCACTTCAGCCGGGCGGCGGATATCTCGGTGCATCCGATCGCCTATCTCACGATGCAGGTGTTCGCATCCTGGCTGCTCCCGCCGCTGCTCGCCCTCGGAACCTGGCGGCACCGCAAACGGCTGCACGCCAGCGGCAGCGATCGATCCTGGCGCGGTTCGTGGCCACGGTCGAACCCGAGCATGCCGAAACCATAGCCGCCACGCTTCTCGGCGAGTATCGCAACCTGCCGCGGCTGTGGTCCGAGACCGCCCAGGCCCATGCGCGGGTGATCGGCGGCTGGCCTGCCGTCGTCGAACTGCTCGCCAGCGCGCGCGCGGCGTTGCACGAGATGATGGCGGCCGATCTCACGGCGCGGCGGATCGATCCGCTCGACGAGCGCTTGCGGCGTTATCTGACCGTTTCGATGGGATCGCTCCCCGAGGAGCGGCTTCGCGTCCTGTTCCTCGACGCGGCGCGGATGCTCGTCGCCGACGAGCAACTGCAGCAGGGGACGCTCGCGCACATGTCGATCTATCCGCGCACGATATTCCGGCGCGCGCTCGAGCTCAATGCGGCGGCGATCATTCTTGTCCACAACCATCCGAGCGGCGACCCGATGCCGAGCGAGGAGGACATCGGGACGACCGCGATGATCGAGCAGCTGGGCCGATCGCTCGATATCGAGCTGCTCGACCATATCGTCGTCACCGCGACCCGGACACATCATATGCGGAGCGGAAAGACGAAAAGGTCGGCCGCCCCCCGACCGCGCAGCTTCGCGCTGCGAAGCGCCCCGGAGCGGGCGCCACGCGACGTCGACAGCCATGTCCTCCGCAACGCCCGGGCCACGCAGCGACGGCGGATCCTCCGGCGGCAGTTGCTGGGATCGGAGGATCTGTTCGGCGAGCCGGCTTGGGACATGCTGCTCGATCTGTTCGTCCACGAATGCGAAGGAAAAAGATTGTCGATGTCCTCGCTCTGCACCGCCGCGGCGATCCCCGAAAGCAGCGCGATGCGGCTCGCGCAGCGGCTGTGCGACGCGGGACTGCTGGTCCGGCTCGCCGACCCTGCGGACGGGCGCCGGAGCTTCATGCAGGTCGCGCCCGAGATGGCGCACCGGCTGCGCGCCTATTTTGCCGAAGGCGCAGAATAGACGCCGCGCGCCGCGCAGGCCGGGGCCGGACGGCGAGCGCCGGCGGCGCGCCTGCCGACGCTTCATATCTGGCTGCAACAGCCCCGCGAACCGGAGCAATCGCCCTTTCCGGACGCGCTCGATCCTGCCCGCTCTAGCGCGGTCCTGAGCCGCGTGCCGTCCGGTCGGGTCGCCGCTTCATGCCTGGCTTCGGAATATGTTCTGGATGTTCGGCGTGAGGAGCGACGCGCCTGGAGCCGATTGGCGCTCGGCCGAGCCCTACGCCGAACTGCTGCATTGCGACAGGCGGTTTTTTGCCTGGGAGTGGCTGCGGCGCAGCGCCGCGTACCGGCAATGCTGGCGCAGACGCGACCGGTTGCCGCGCGACGCGGCGGCGCAGATGGGATTGATCGCATGGATCGATCCGGCGATTCCGGCACCGCGCGCGCGGCCGATCTGGAGCGTGACCACCGATCCGGCCGTGCTCGATGGCCGTCCTGCCGAGCCGGCGCCCCATGCCCCGCACGCCGGCGATTCGCTCGACATATTGACGGTGGCACCGCTGGTTTCGGTCGAGGTCACCGAACGGGCCGAACATTGGTTGCTCAGCGATGGTCACTGGACGATCCGTCTCGATCTCCACGACGGAACGCTGCTTGGCGGGCCGCTTCTGATCGAACACCGCCTGGCCGGCCTGAGGTCGCTTGGCCCGAGACTTACCGCGCTCCGGCACCTGGCCACGCTCGCGGAAAAGGGCGACCTGCCCGCCGCGCTGCGGCCGCGCGAGCGGCGGGCGGCGCAATGGATTCTCGAGCTGCGCGCAGCGGATGCGCTGCTGGCGGGCGCATCGCAGCAGGACATGGCGCGGCGGCTTTTCGGAGAGATGGTCGCGCCCGGGCGCTGGCGGCTCGAGAGCACCGCGTATCGGCTGCGCATCCAGCGGCTGGTCCGGCGCGCGCGCGAACGGCTTGCCGAGCCGCTCGCGGGACCCTGGTTCGGTTAGAGCGAGAGCACGCCGGCCGTTCCGGCATAAGGGGCGAGCTCCGGCATATGAGACGACGGCTCCGGAGGGCGCATTGGCCCGAGGCCCTGGCCGGGGACGGTCGCCGTTCAGTAGCCGCGACTTGGGGCCGCGGCGGCGTGCCGGCGCAGAGCCCTCGCCTCTCATCTCCGGTTCGAAAGGCCGACCTGGGACCTTCGGCGTAGGGCCGGGCGCGATCGCGGAAGGTGGCGACAAAATCCACCATCGTCGCCGGTTCGCGGCTATCGCGGGTCGATGTGAAACCGGGCGAGCGACGAGCGGGCCACCGCCGGAAGCATCAAGCTGGCGGGTCGATGCGAAGCGCAAGAATGCCCTGCAGCGGTTTGACGCCGAAGCGCCGGCTGCTTCTTGCAATTTTTTGACTGCACGAAAGCGCAGGGCATTCTGTCCTTGCCAAGCGACGGGGATTGATCGAAGATTCTGGCGGACATGCGCACCGACATCGATCATCTTCCGCCTGTGAAGCAGCGCGAGCTTGAGCGCATCGTCGAGATCGTCTTCGACGAGTTCGGCCAAGCCACCGAGAATGCGACCGGGCGCCGCAAGGGCGCCCGCATCCTCAAGATCATCCTGTTCGGCAGCTACAGCCGCGGTGACTGGGTCGATGCCCCCGCATCGGCGAACCAGTATAAATCTGATTATGATATTCTTGTCATCGTCAGTCAGAAGGAGTTGACCGACCGCGCCGCCTATTGGGCGAAGGCCGAGGAACGGCTGATCCGCGCCTATACGATCGAAAAGACGCTGCGGACACCGGTCAACTTCATCGTCCATTCGCTCCACGAGGTGAACGACGGGCTCGCGCATGGCCGCGTCTTCTTCATGGAGGTCGCGAAAGATGGGGTCGCGATCTATGAAGCCGACGGCAGTGAACTCGCGACGCCACGCCCTCAAACGCCTAAACAAGCCTTGGCGACGGCGAACGAATACTTTGAGGAGTATCTACCTTCCGCCGAGCAATTCCTGATTCAAGGGAGAGAAGCCAACGAGCGCGGCTGGCATAAGAAATCGGCATTTGAACTGCATCAAGCAACCGAGCGCCTCTATCAAGGGCTACTGCTCACCCTGACTTTTTATACGCCCTACAACCACAATATCGCCTTCCTGCGCTCGCTCGCTGAAGGGCTCGACCGCAGGCTCTATGGCGTCTGGCCGGAGAACAATCGCCGCGAGCGCGCGATGTTCCAGAAATTGAAGGAAGCCTATACGAAGGCGAGATATTCAAAACATTATCGGATCAGCGAGGAAGAGCTGACCTGGCTCAGCGAACGCGTCGAGGAACTGGGCCGCGTCGTTCATCAGGTCTGCACCGACAAGATCGCCGGACTCGAAAAGTCCGCTGCGCGCAAATAGACTCCCCAGGCCGGCAATCTCTCAGCCTGAATTTGGCGGCGGCACCTTCCGCCTGATTGTCGATGCGCCGATTACGGCGCCAGCAACGACTCCCAACGCAACCCCCGCCGCCACATTGCCGGTGGCCGCGCCGATTGCGGCGCCCAATGCCACTCCAAGGCCGATAGATCCAGCCTCTTTTTTCATCACTGTCGCTCCCGCATCGCGCCAAGTGTAACAGGAATATACGGCTGGGAGAATGTGTTCTTTTGAGCCGAATGGGCGTTGGCTGCGGCCCAGCTTGCCCGGATTCCCCGTTTCTGGCATGATCCCGCCCACGGGATGGAGGGACTGGCGGCCATCTCCGAGGATTACCTGCCAGGCATCATGTAGGTTCGGCCACCACGGTCGGGCAGTTGCTGTAAGCCGCTAAGCGGCACCCAGCGGACACCGCTTGCACATCCGCGCATCGACGCGCGGACCGCCGCTGTGCGAGCTTAGCATGAATACCCCAACGAACGACGTTTACGCGCGCGAAGTCGTGATGGCGCGCGTCGGCCATCTCATCCGCCGCAAGCAGCGCGAGATCGAACGGATCACGCGCATCCTGCGATGCTTCTTCGATCCATCACAGATGCAAGCGCCCGAGCCGGGCCAGATCAAACGCATCATGCTGATCGGCCCCTATGCGCGGCGGAACTGGTACGAAGATAAGCGGACGATCGGCTTTTCCGATTACGAACTGTGGATCGTCGTCAGCCATCCGCTGTTCACCGACGAACGCTGCTGGCGGCGCGCCCGCTCGGTCATTCGCAGCGAGCTTGGCGACCGCTGCGCAGTCGATCTGGAAATCTATTCCAAGTCCGACATCCGTGTCGCCAAGGACGAGCGCGATAGCTTCATCCTCGACCGGATCGATGCGGGCATCACCCTCTATCGCGCCTCGCGCGATGCACCGTTGCGGCGGCGCGGACGCGGGGAGCCACGGTCATGACCGCGCTCCGTTCAACCGCCGCCTTCGACAGCTTCTATCGGTCCGAGTATGAGTGGCTGCTGTGCTATTTTCGCATACGCGTCGGCAGCGACGCCGCGCCCGATCTGGTGCAGGAGGCGTTCACGCGAATGCTCCGCAGCGGGGCCTTCGAAAGGGTCGACAATCCGCAAGCCTATCTGACCCGCGCCGCCCACAATCTGCTCATCGAAGGGGCGCGCCAGTGGCGGTGAAAGCATATCGTCGTCTGTCCGCTCAACGAAGCGCGCGACGTCGCCATTCCTCCCGATCAGATGCGGCGGATCGAAGAAATCGACATCCGGCGCTTATTCCGGCCAACGCTTCTCGCCATGAAACCCAGAACCCGCCGCATCTTCCTGATGAGCCGCCTCAGGCAGCAGACCTACCATGAAATCGCCGAAGAACTCGGCGTCACCGACAGGGCTGTTGAGCGTCATATATCGCGCCTGACGTGCTCCCCTGATTGTTACCAGTCAGAGGTAGAGTCCGGCTCCTTCATGATGGTTGATTGATGGGATGGCAATGGTCCTGGGGGCATGCCCCCAGGACCATTGGCCGGCGATCTCGGCGGGTG
>NZ_JBIXJU010000008.1:0-203676 GCF_052871675.1 Sphingopyxis sp. LARHCG72
CCGGTCGGGCTACGCCCGCCCTCCGCCGCACGCAGCGCAAGGCCATCCTCAACAAACCCTCAGCATATCCTCAAAGGGGGTCCCTCTTCGACGCCGATCGGGGGTCCCTTTTGAACGCCGTTTGACAGATTGTCAATCACTGCGAGGCGCTTCCTCAGATGCTCTGCTATAACGAGCACAGGCTCGACAGTGTCAAAAAGGTCAAGACCTGCGTTGACTTTCAAGCGCTCAAGCTCTGCAATGACATTCTCGCGAAGGCGCTTCAGCGAAGTAGCCGTCCTTACATCGCCACCGTTAAGCCGAATAATGGCTTTTATGGCTGATTCGGTCGCAATGCGATTTTTCACCAGATGTTGGCGCATCACCAACTGAGAGCGTAGCATCTGGCATTGAATGCTTTTGACGCGCACCTCGGAAACAACATTTCTTCCGTGCAGCGCGATCTGAGCCAAACCACGTGCATCGTTCCGGTCAGTCTTGTTCTGCGAAATTCGAAGGAATTTGCGAGCTTGCCGAGAGTCAAACATCGCGACGGGATAGCCTTTGTCACGCAACCCTCTCACCAAGTGCGGAGAATAGGGTGAGGCTTCCAGCCCAATCAGTTGTACCGAAGACCCGGACCCGGTTCGATGGAGAAATTCTCCGATCCCGTCTGCCGAGGTGAGCACCTCCTCTTCGAGCACGGTCTGTCCAGAATCGTCTATCACACACACCGCAGAGACATCGAAGCCTATGTCGATGCCCAACCAACGCCTTTCATCGTTACGCTGCCCGATGCCCATAGTTTCGAGCTCCGCCACCATTATCTTGGCAAGGTCGCGAGCGCCTTAATAAAGGTCCGGCGTACGAAGCCCGATCCCTTGCGGGAACACTTTGACCAAGAGGCCGGGTGCAATATTCTGGACAGGATCAAGCCCTAAGATATTCCCGCACTCCGACTTCCGGTCGCCATGCGACTCGAAATCGATGCCGAGTTTACCTCAGCCGATAGCCTTGGTCATTTGAGAATTGCCGGCTGACGCTTTGACCAATCTCGAATACGTCGCCCCTCGGCCCCCGCGTTCTCACGCACAGGGTGTCAGCCGGCCGGACTCCTGTTAGCAAATTTCTGGCTTATCGTCACGCATGAATGCATCCACTTCGGATGCGAGAGCTAGGTGGCGATACCGTTCTCATTCAACGAGTTAAGCACAATGGCGTCGAAAAATATTCGCGCCTGCACCTCGCCAATCAAGCGCCCAGAAATAAAACTGCACATCATTCGCAGCATTCTAACTCTTTGCCGGTCATCCGTTATTGTAAAATTGTCATAATCGTCAGAGTTGATTCGCAGCATTTCATCAATTTGTTTGCGATCGATCTCGAACGTATGAGCAACCTGATTTCGAACGACGTTCAGGCGCTCTATAGTCGGCAAAAGCACAGGGTCATTCGCCCCCATACCCAAGAGATAAGCGAATTCGATTTTCTGCGAGAAATTGAACTTTCTCAGGCCCTTCAGCTCTACGAGGACGTTGGACAAACAGCGAATATATTGTTCAATCGATCTCTCTACTATGAGGTGAGCTTTTAAGATCGCGTATTCCAAATTTGGCGACCGTGGAAAATGTTTCTTCACTATCTCATCTAGCTCAGACGTCACGGCATCAACAATTTTGTGCCGCTCATCCACATCAACCCAAACGTCTGGCCCGCCTTTCAAGTATACACCTTCTCGGTGGTATTGATGCGCCGTATCGAAGGTCGGGCGCGCCCGCCGAGTCTGTCGAACCACAACCATCCGCGATCTCCCGAGCCGAGACTCTTAACTACCCTGCTGTCCGGTTAGCGTACTTAAGCCAGATGTCCCCATTCCTATATTCGTGTATCCGGGCGGGCAGGTCGAAGCTGCCCCGCAGCTTCGACCTGCCCACCTGCCTTCTTTCTGCTTTGATGAAAAAAGCGGATTAGGCGTCGTCGCCCATGCGGAGCGCTGCAATGAACGCTTCCTGCGGGATGTTGACGTTGCCATATTCGCGCATCCGCTTTTTGCCTTCTTTTTGTTTCTCCAGCAGCTTCTTCTTGCGGGTCGCGTCGCCGCCATAGCATTTGGCGGTCACGTCCTTGCGCAGCGCGGCGATGGTTTCGCGGGCGATCACCTTGCCGCCGATCGCGGCCTGGATCGGGATCTTGAACATGTGGCGCGGGATCAGGTCCTTGAGGCGCTCGCACATGCCGCGGCCGCGGCTTTCCGCCGAACCCCGATGCACGATCATGCTCAGCGCGTCGACCGGCTCGTTGTTGACGAGGATGCTCATCTTGACGAGGTCGCCGGCGCGGTGGCCGATCTGGTGATAATCGAAGCTCGCGTAACCGCGGCTGATGCTCTTCAGCCGGTCGTAGAAATCGAACACCACCTCGTTGAGCGGCAGTTCATAGGTGATCTGCGCGCGGCCGCCGACATAGGTGAGGTTCTTCTGCACCCCGCGGCGGTCCTGGCACAGCTTCAGGATCGGGCCGAGATAATCGTCGGGAACATAGATCACCGCCTCGATCCACGGCTCCTCGATCTCGTCGATGCGGTTGGGGTCGGGCATGTCGGCGGGGTTGTGGAGCTCGATCTCCTTCGCCGCCTCATTCTTCGTATGGCCGAGCTTGAGCTTGTAGACCACCGACGGCGCGGTGGTGATCAGGTCGAGGTCGTACTCGCGCGTCAGCCGCTCCTGGATGATTTCGAGGTGGAGCAGGCCGAGGAAGCCGCAGCGGAAGCCGAAGCCGAGCGCGGCCGAGCTTTCCATCTCGAACGAGAAGCTCGCATCGTTGAGGCGGAGCTTCTGGATGCTTTCACGGAGCTTCTCGAAGTCGTTCGCGTCGGTCGGGAACAGGCCGCAGAAGACGACCGGCTGGACTTCCTTGAACCCCGGCAGCGGCTTCGCGGCGGGCTTCTTCGCGTCGGTCACCGTGTCGCCGACACGCGCCTGTGCGACGTCCTTGATCTGCGCGGTGATGAAGCCAATCTCGCCGGGGCCGATCTCGGTCAGTTCCTCGCGCTTCGGCGTGAAGCAGCCGACGCGGTCGATCAGGTGGGTGGTGCCCGCCTGCATGAACTTGATCTGCTGGCCTTTTTTCAAGATCCCGTCGACGACGCGGACAAGGATGACGACGCCCAAATAGGGGTCGTACCAGCTGTCGACGAGCATCGCGAGCAGCGGCGCCGCGGCGTCGCCCTTCGGCGGCGGGATCTTGGTGACGATCGCCTCGAGGCATTCCTCGATCCCGATCCCCGACTTGGCGCTCGCGAGCACCGCGTCGTCGGCGGGCAGCCCGATGATATCCTCGATCTCGGCCTTCACCTTGTCGACGTCGGCCGCGGGCAGGTCGATCTTGTTGATCACCGGCACGATCTCGTGATCATGCTCGATCGACTGGTATACGTTCGCGAGCGTCTGCGCCTCGACCCCCTGCGCGGCATCGACGACGAGCAGCGCGCCCTCGCACGCGGCAAGGCTACGCGAGACCTCATAGGCGAAGTCGACGTGGCCCGGCGTATCCATCAGGTTCAGCTCATAGGTCTCGCCGTCGTGCGCCTTATATTTCAGGCGCACCGTCTGCGCCTTGATCGTGATCCCGCGCTCCTTCTCGATGTCCATATTATCAAGGACTTGCGCCGACATCTCGCGCGCGGTCAGCCCCCCGGTGAACTGGATCAGCCGGTCGGCGAGCGTGGATTTCCCGTGATCAATGTGCGCGATGATCGAAAAATTGCGGATATGGGACAAAGGCGTGGTCATGCGCGGCGCACTAGCAGGGGAATGCGCCGCTGTCAGCAGGGGAAGCTAGTGCGCCAGCCAGCGCCGGCAATCGGCACGCACCCGCGCGTCGGCGTCCGTCATGCCACGCTCAAACACGATATGGCGTTCATCACCCTCAGCCGCTGCAGCCAGCGATGCAATCGCATTCGCACGCACCCTTGGCAACGGATGCGCCTTGGCGAATTGCTCGGCGATGTCCCTCCCATTCTCCGTCAGATGCACCGCGCAGCGGAGCAGCATTTCTCCGCTGGTCAACGTCGGGCGCCTTGCGATCGTGCCGGCTTCGAGGTCGACGATATATTGGTCGCGCCAGGGGATATGGTCGCCCTCGTCCATGATTTTGAGGCTGACCGAGAGGGTTTCGGGCGGGAGCTGGCTGTGGATGTCGCGGTGGGCGCGGTAGAGCATGATCTTGCCTTCGCTGAGGCTGCTGCGCTCGATGAATTGGAGGTCGAGCGGCTCGCCGAGACGGCCGTCGACCGCTTCGGCGTCGTACTCATAATAGTCGCTGACATAGCCGGGACCGAAATAGCCCGCGGTGAGGAAGCTGAAATTATGGTCGTGCGGGACGCCGTAGGAAAAGGCGGCGGGGCCGCTCGCGGAATAGACGGCGTCGCGCGCCGAGGGCCACAGGTTCGCGCGAAGGTAAAAGCCGCGCGCGCTGCGGTGGAGGAGGAAGACTTGCGCCGAATAGCGATTGAGTTCGAGCTGGTCCGTATAGCTCGCCTTGAGCGCGGCGAGGACGCTGTCGGCGAGGAAGTCGCGGTTGCGCGCGAGCCCGGCGAGGAGCGCGGTGCACTGTGCGATGCTGCCCTCGTCGGTCAGGTCGACGCCGCTTTCGTCGAGGCGCGCGGCGACCTCGGCGAGGTCGAGCGCGGCGCTGGCGGGCGGGTCGATCAGCCGCGGCACGGACGCGGATCGCGGTTGCGGGGCGCCGATATGGGGGTGGAGGGCACCGGGCTTTTGCAAGGCCCCGGCCCTCCACCCCCCGTCCGCCCCGTCTCACCGGAAGGCAGGGAGAAGAGCGCGTGCGTCGCGGCGGCGGCGCGGCGCACCTCGGGATGCGGATCGGACGCCGCCATCGCGGCGAGCAGCGGACGCGCGGTGGCGGGATCGAGCGCGACGAGTTCGCGCATCGCGTTCCAGCGCGCGGCAAAATCCTCGGCCTTCGTCTCGGCGACAAAGAAGGGCGCGGCGTCGATGCGGCCGAACTGGCGCAGCACCGCGAGCGCCATCGCGCGAAAGCTGCTGTCGCGGCGCGACGCGCTGACATGCGTCAGGCGGCCGCTCGCGATGTCATAGGCGCGGATCGGGAGGCACGACGGCGGCTGGACGGCGAGTTCGAGGAGCAGCACGTCGCCGCAGGCGCGCGCGCAACCCTTTTCGAGCGTGAAGCTCTGGCGCGCGGTGTCGAGCAGCAATGTCTCCCCCTGCCGCAGCGCACGCGGTGCGGCGCTGCGGCAGGATGCGGCCGCGCCCGCGGTGAAGCCGCCGCCTTCTTCCGCAGCACTGACCGCGACCTCGTGCAGGCGGATCGACGCACCGCCGTCGGCGAGGATGTGGAACGCGGCGCGACCGGGGACGAAAACGGCGGCGGGAGCGGGTGCCCCTGCCGCGAGCGGGCGGAGTTGGAGCGTCAGGCGGACCGCGCCGCGGTCGGCGAGGACGAGCCCGCCCGCGCCCCCATCACCGCCCCCGACGAGCCGCAGCGGCGGACGGGCGAAGGGATCGGCCCTCAGCAGAGCGAGCGCCGCATCGATCCGGCCGTCCAGCCATTGCCTGTCCGACAGCCAGGGCAAGAGGCGCGCGATCGCGACATCCGGCGGCGCGTCGGCCAGCGCATCGATCGCGGCAAGCAGCCCGTCGGGGGCGGTATCGGCGGCCCTCCACGCGGCATCGAGGTCGCCCGCCGCCTTGAATTTGCGGTTCGCTTCGTTCGCCTCACCTTGCCAGTGAATGCGCTTTTGCTCGCTATCGAACAGCCGCTCGCGAAGGGGGCGACAAGCCGCCTCATGCTCTGCCCTCGTAATCAATCCGAGGACGTTCAACAACTTCGACATTTTGAATTCCCCGGGCGGCCTTATTAGGTGCCGCCCGTCCTCTGTTGAAAAGCTAGGCGGCAAGCGACATTGCTTCCGCGATCAAATCGTCAGGCGCAGTCCCGACCATGAACCGACCGACAAGCGGCGGAATGGCGGTCTGCACAAAATCCTTGAATGCTGATTGGTCCATCGCGGCGAATGAGATGGACCCAGGTACGAACACTTCCCTGCCCCGGCTGTCGGTCACGAACTCGCCTGTCCCGGTGGCCATCTTTGCGAAGTGCAGAGCTGCGGCTTCCGAGATATGCGGGTTGCTGTTCTCACTGACCAAGCGGAGAATGGCGAAGAACAGGCGGTGATAGCTTAATCCGCGCGCACGCTTCGGGGTGAGCGTGACGAGCTGACCCAGCTTCGTTTTCGCAAAGAAGTCCTGCGATCCGTCGTCAGCAGGCACAAACCTGTATCTCGGTCCCATCGCGCGGCGCTGTCGAAATCGGCTGCCACCCATCCAGTCGGGTATCTGAGTTAGAGGAGGTCATGAGGCACCTCGGGGGTCTTCATCGGACCACCTTTCCCCAAGAAAGGTGAGGCCCAAGGAGGCAACCATCTTGGCAGTCAGGTGGCAGCCTGTGCCACGGTCAAATGCGCGCTTCATCCTGTTGAGCGCATCATGGGCAGCGGACAGCGCGCCACCCCCTTGCAGGTCAGAGTCCGAGCGTGCAGTAGAGTTAGTCATGCTGCGATTCCTGTGATTTCGGTCAGGGGCTTGCGGCTCATCGAGAGCGTGAAGCCAAGGCGCTGCTCGGTTTCGACGTAGCGGCGGTAAAGGGTCGGGTTGAGGTGCGCGGCGGTCGTCAGGTCCGCTTGGCTCGCCATGATGCAGAAGCAGCACGACAAGCGTGTCATGCCAGCGCCATAGGCCCAGTGCGGTTGCTCGCCAGCCAGATGGATCGCGTTGAAGACCTCGCCTTCGGTCATGTCGTGGATCGGCAGCCAGTCGTACCATTCGCGACCCGCCTTGCTGTTGCCAGCGTTCAGCTTGAATGGTTCCAGTTTGGCGCGACCCGTCGATTCCTCGGCCCGCATTCCCATGCAGTTTACGACGAGACCGCCGAACTCGGGATGCGCCTTGAGATACCGGCGAATTTCGCGCTCGATGGGACCGCGCTTGAGGTCAGACGTGCATTGCCGGTTGGCAGGACTGGGGAACATGCCCCGATGCTCGACCATCTCGAACAGCGTCTTGACGGACTGGGCGAAGATCATCGGCGTTTCGCCAATGGTGTCCTCTATATGCTCGGTGACGCCCTCCCATTCGACCTCGGGCAGCACGGCATGAATGACCAGCAACTGGCGCGCCGGGATGATGGCGCGCAGCATGATGAACATTGCTTGGCTATCTTTGCCGCTGCTGTGGTTGACGACGAACAGCGCGCCGCGAGCAATGAGGTCGTGAATACCTTGCGGCACGGAATCCGAGCGCGTATTTGAATCAGTACCCATGGCGAATGTAGCCCTTCGTCGTGGTCAGGCCCGCGCTGGATTGCCGTCCAGTTGCGGGCCGATTTGGTTTTCCCGTCTCAATCCAACTGGTTGACTCTACGGGAGTCGGTTTTCCGGCTTCGCAGCCGGTTCCGCTATCGATTCCAGTAACATGATGAGAACTTATCGTAATGGACGGTGCGGTCGTTGGTCGAAGCGCGGTTGCCGCGCCGCGCGGCGCGGATAGGATGCGCATCGAAACCGGGAGACCTGTCCATGCGCCAAGCCCTTGCCGCCACCCTTTTCGCCCTGTCGTTCGCGGCTCCCGCCGCGGCCGAAACCCTGCTCGTCGGCAACAAGGGCGAGGATACGCTGAGCGTCATCTCGCTGACGTCGGGCGAGGAACTGGCGCGGCTGCCGACCGGCAAGATGCCGCACGAAATCGCGATTTCACCCGACGGCAAGCAGGCGGCGGTCGTCGCCTATGGCAGCACGACGATCGATGTGTTCGACGTCGCGCGCCGGACGAAGCTGCGCACGATCGACCTCAGCCCGAACCAGCGGCCGCACGGGCTGATATGGCTGTCCGACGGGCGGCTCGTCGCGACGACCGAAGGCAGCGAGTCGGTCGCGGTGGTTGCGCCCGATGGCAAGCTGACCTCGATCTCGACGGGGCAGAAGGGCACGCACATGATCGTCGTCGCGCCCGACAATCGCACCGCCTATACCGCCAATATCGGATCGGGGACGGTGAGCGTGCTCGACCTGAAGACGGCGAAGAAGCTGCGCGACCTGGCCGTCGGCGGCAAGCCCGAAGGGATCGCGCTGACCAAGCGCGGGCGCGAGCTGTGGGTCGGCGACCTCGACGCACCGCGCGTGTCGGTCTGGGATACGAAGACGGGCACGAAGGTCGCCGAACAGCCGGTCGACCCGGTCGCGATCCGCGTGCTTGCGAGCCCCGACGGCAAGCTGGTCGCAACGAGCAATATCGCAGCGGGGACGATCAGCCTGTTCGACGCTGCGACGCGCGCGCGGGTGAAGACCATCAAGGTGTCGGGCGAGCAGGCGAAGGGGCAGGTAACCTTGCTGTTCAGCGCCGATTCGAAGCGGCTCTATGCCGCCGAGACGGGGCATGACAAGGTTGCGGAAATCGACGTCGCGAGCGGCGCTGTGCTGCGCCGGATCACGGCGGGGAAGAATGGCGACGGGCTGGCGATCGCGCCCTAGCGGGGCACTTTACCGGTTTTGATATAGCTTTCCTGGTCGGCAGCGAACGCGCGCCGGCCGTTCGCAATATTGCCGTCAATTTCTGCGGCGGCGGCGGCTTCCGAACGGCCGCTTGCCATGGCGACCTTGATCGCCACGCGGCGGAAACGCGCTTCCTGCTCCTTGCAGCTTTTCGCAAACCCTTCCTTGAACTTGACCGGGTCCATCTTCGTCGTCATGCCCATCTGGACGCTCACGCGCAGGCATCCGGTAAAGGCGTTCGTGGCGGCTTCGAACTCGACGCGATCGCCCTCTGGAAGCTGCGCCGCGGCGGCGGTGCTCGCAGCAGCCGCGATCAGGCACCCCAATGAAATGGCACGTAACATTTTGACCTCCCGCGGCACTGTCCTCGTCTTATGCCGCTCTCAGGAGGCAAGCCATACCGAAAGCCCGGGCGGCGGGGCGGAGGGTGGCGCATCCGCGACGTGCCGAACCGCATCGGCGCGGGCGCGGTCGAGGATCGCGGCGGGGATAGCGGCCGGGTGGTAGATATGGTCAGCCTCCCCCAGCAGGCGCGCGGCGCGCAAGGTAAGCTCGTCGGGGTCAGGACTGGTCAGGTGGATCGTTTCGAGACGCGAGGGCCGGGTTGGAGCGTCGCCCGCGAGCCATATTTCGAGCTTGTCCGCAGCGTCATTGTCGAGCGGGTCGAGCACCGCGCCGCTCGCCAGCGCAGCGTCGATGACGCGGCGGCGATCGGCGGCGGCGGGCCAGCGCGCCTTCATCGCATCGCGCGCCGCATGGAGCGCCGACGCGAGCGCTCCGAGGCGCGGGGGAAGCAGCGCCTCGATCCGCTGGCGCACCGCCTTCGCAAGGCCGGCCGACGCGCCGCCGGTTCCGATGGCGATCGTGACGGGCGCGCGGTCGACGATTGCGGGGGTCGTGAAATCACACAGGTCGGGGCGATCGACGACGTTGACGAGCAGGCCGTGCGCGCGGAGCGCTTGTGCGGCAGCGCGCGCTTCAGCGTCGTCATCGAGCGCGACGAAGGCAATCGCCGCGCCCTCCTCCCACGCCGGAACGATGCGCCCGCCCGCGCGCGCGATCAGCCGCGCCTTGGCATCGGCCGCCTCCCCCTCCCCGACCAGCACGACCGTGCGGCCGCGCAGGTTGAGGAAGAGGGGCAGCTGTTCCATCGTTAGTCGATCCAGTCGGGCACGCGTTCGGCGGCCATGATCGTGCCCGCGGCGATGCGGTCGGCGACAACGGCATAGCGGTCGCCATCGACGAGCACCTCGGGAACGAGGCTGCGGCTGTTATAGGTCGACGCCATCGTCGCGCCATAGGCGCCCGCGCTGCAGAAGACCGCAAGATCACCCGGCTCGACCTTGTCGATCAGCCGGTCGCGCGCAAAGGTGTCGCCGGTTTCGCAGACCGGGCCGACGATCGACGCGGTCATCGTCTCGCCCGACGGCTTTACCGCGACGAAATCGTGCCAGGCGTCATAGAGCGCGGGCCTTGCAAGGTCGTTCATCGCCGCGTCGACGATGACGAAGGGATGCGTTGCGCCGGGCTTCACCCACAATGTTTCGGTCAGCAAAACCCCCGAATTGCCCGCGATGACGCGGCCGGGCTCGAACATCAGCGTGACGTCCCAGTCCTTGGTCACGCGCGCGACCATCGCGCCATAATCGGCTGGCGACGGCGGAATGATATTGTCGCCCGCGCGGTACGGGACGCCAAGCCCGCCGCCGAGGTCGACATGGGTGATGCTGTGCCCCGCGGCACGCAGGTCGGCGACGAGTTCGCCCACGCGCTTGAACGCCGCCTCGAACGGGGCGAGGCTGGTGAGCTGGCTGCCGATATGGACCGCGATGCCGCGCATGTTGAGCCCCGGCAGCGCCGACAGCCGGGCGAAGATTTCGGGGGCGACGTCGATGCCGACGCCGAACTTGTTCTCGGCCTTACCGGTCGAGATTTTGGCATGCGTGCCCGCGTCGACGTCGGGATTGACGCGCAGCACCGCGGGCGCGGTCATTTCCTTGGCGAGCGCGATCTCGGCCAGCGCGACGCCCTCAGGCTCATGCTCGATATTGAACTGCCCGATGCCGCGGTCGAGCCCCAGCGCGAGTTCGGCGCGTGTCTTGCCGACACCCGAAAAGACGATGTCCTCGGCCGCCATGCCCGCCGCGAGCGCACGTTCGAGCTCGCCGCCCGATACGACGTCGGCACCATAGCCCTGCCGCGCGAGCACGCGCAGCACGCCGAGGTTCGGGTTGCTCTTGATCGCAAAGGCGAGATGCTTCTTCGGCACGTCCTTCAGCCCGTCGCGAAACGCCTGCGCATGGCGTTCGAGCGTCGCGCGCGAATAGACATAGACGGGAGTGCCGATTTCCTCGGCAATGCGCGGCAAGGGAATGTCTTCGGCGTGCATCACGCCGTCACGAAGTTCAAAATGATTCATTGGTAAGAGTCCTGAAGCTCAGCCCGGAGGCGGCAAGTCGAAATCGTCGGGTTCGCGTTGTTCGGACCGTTTGAGAAGTTCGTCGCTGCGCGCTGGCCGGGCCTGCGCGTCAGGCGTCGTAAGCTCCTCCGTCGTCGGGGCGCGTGTGGCGCCAACGGGAATCACCGCAGCAGGCTGGCCTGCCACGGGCTTCAGATCTTCCTTGCTGCCGCATGCGCCGAGCAGCGCGGTTGCAGCTATACCAGTCAGGATGAGGCGCTTCGTCGCCATCAAATCGTTCCTTCGAGCGCCGCGCGGGCCGCGGCGATGGCCTGCCTTACCCGTTCCGGGGCAGTGCCGCCATAGCTGAGGCGGCTGGCGACCGATGCCTCGACCGTCAGCGCCGCGAGCACCTCGGGGGTGACCGCGGCATGGATCGCGGCAGCGTCGCCCGCGGGCAGCGCCGACAGCTCGACGCCCAGTTCCTCGGCGCGCTTGACGCACGAACCGACGACATGATGCGCTTCGCGGAACGGCAACCCCGCCTCGCGCACCAGCCAGTCGGCAAGGTCGGTCGCGGTCGAATAGCCCGACGCGGCCAGCGCGCGCATGCGGTCGGTACGGAAGGTCAGCGTTTCGATCATGCCGGTCATCGCCGCGAGCGACAGCGCGAGCGCGTCGAAGGCGCCGAAGACGGTTTCCTTGTCGTCCTGCAGATCCTTCGAATAGGTGAGCGGCAGGCCCTTCACGATCACGGCGAGCCGCTGGAAGGCGCCGAGCAGCAGCCCCGCGCGCCCGCGCACCAGCTCGGCGGCGTCGGGGTTGCGCTTTTGCGGCATGATCGAGCTGCCCGTCGACCAGGCGTCGGGCAGGCTGATGAAGCCGAAAGGCTGGCTGGCCCAGATCACGATTTCTTCGGCAAGACGCGACAGGTGGATCGCGGCGATCGACGCGGAGGCGCAGAACTCGAGCGCGAAGTCGCGGTCGGAGACGGCGTCGATGCTGTTCGCCATCGGGCGATCGAAGCCAAGCGCGGCGGCGGTCGCATGGCGATCGACCGGGAAACCCGTCCCCGCAAGCGCCGCGGCGCCGAGCGGCGATTCGTTGAGGCGGCGGCGGGCGTCGGCAAAGCGCGACCGGTCGCGGCCGAACATCTCGACATAGGCGAGCAGATGATGGCCGAGCGTCACCGGCTGCGCGACCTGCAGGTGCGTGAAGCCGGGCATGATGCTGTCCGCATGCTCGTCGGCGCGCGCGAGCAGCGCGGTCTGGATCGCCTGCAATCCCTCGTCGATCCGCTCGCAGGCGGTGCGCGTCCACAGGCGGAAATCGGTTGCGACCTGATCGTTGCGCGAGCGTGCGGTGTGGAGCCGCCCGGCGGCTTCGCCGACCAGTTCCTTCAGCCGCGATTCGACCGTCATGTGGATGTCTTCGAGGCTCAGGTCGACGGGGACGCCGTTCGCCGCGAATTCCTCGGCGATCTGGGCCAGCCCGCGATCGATCACCACGGCGTCGTCGGCGCCGATGATTCCCGCGGCGCCGAGCATCGCGGCGTGCGCGCGGCTCGCCGCGATATCTTCTTCCCACAGACGCTTGTCGATCGGGATCGAGGCGTTAATCTCTTGCATGATCGCCGCGGGTCCGCCACCGAAGCGGCCGCCCCACATGCTGTTGCTATCCGGAGTATTCGCCATCCGCCGCGTTCCAAGCCCGTATCTTGCGATCCTCGCCGTGCTTCTGGCCGGATCAATCGCGGGCTGCGATAGGGAAAAGCAGGCGGGCGGGCAAGCGGGGCAAGGCCAAGCAAATGTTTCGGCGGGCCAAGCGAAGGGCGTCGGCCATTTCCAGCACCAGGTCGACCGCAGCCAGAAGGGCAAGATGGCGCCCGCGGCCAGCTTTCGCGGTCCCGACGATGCGCCGGTTACGCTGGCGGCATTCCGGGGGCGACCGCTGCTCGTCAACCTGTGGGCGACATGGTGCGCGCCGTGCGTCGCCGAAATGCCGACGCTCGATGCGCTCGCGGCGAAAAGCGGCGATCGCATGGCGGTGATCGCGGTCGCGCAGGACCTGCAGGGCGCGGAGATTGTCGACCCGTGGTTCCAGAAGGCGGGGCTGAAGGCGCTGCAACCCTATGTCGATCCCGAAAACGGGCTGCTCGATGCCGCGAACAGCGCGCTGCCGACGAGCATATATTATGACGCCGAGGGCCGCGAAATCTGGCGCGTCGTCGGGGCGATCGACTGGCAGGGCGCAGAAGCGACGGCATTGCTCGCCGAGGCCAAGTCCTGAAAACAAGAAAGGGCGGACGCCCCATGACGCCCGCCCTTCCCTGCGACCCGGAGAGGGCTCCGGGGAACTCGGGAGAGCTTATCCGCCGACCGTCACACGGCCGCTGCGATAGCCCTTCTTGCGCATTTCCTTCACATAATCCTTGTCGGCATCGACCACCTCGGTCTCCCATTCATCCCACGCGTCCCAGCGGTCCTCGCGGTCGGTCGAATGGCGAAGGTCGCTGGTGAGCTCCTTCTCCGCCTCCAGAATGTCGGCCTTGTAATTATACCATTGCTGGTTGACGACGCCCGCGATCGGCGACGTGCGGATGTGCGGCGCCTCGAATCCCGGCGGCATCGAGCCATAGGGAACGGCGGCCACAGCGGCGGTGGCGGGGAGCGCCATGATTGCGGCTAGGGTGGTCCATTTTTTCATCGTCCATCTCCTGATTGTCCGCCCGTTCGGGGCGGTCAGGGGAGTCAACGAAGCAAGCGGCGCTTTTCTTCCCGGCTGATCGCCGAAATGGCACAGGTCGCGGCGGAATCGCTCAGCCGGGGTGCGCTTCGTCGCCAACGGCAGAGCGAAGCAGGCCGCGAAACACCTCCTGCGCGCTGCGTTTTCCCTGCGTCACGTCGTACACATCGCGCGCGATCGGCATGTCGAGACCGTGCTTTTCGGCAAGCGCAATCACCGTCGGCGCGCTCTTCACCCCCTCGGCGACCATGTTCATCCCAGCGATGATCTCGTCGATCGGGCGCCCCTTGCCGAGTTCGACCCCGACATGGCGGTTACGCGACAAGGGGCTGGTGCACGTCGCGATCAGGTCGCCCATGCCGGTGAGCCCCGCGAAAGTTTCCGCGCGCCCGCCCATCGCTACGCCGAGCCGGGTGATTTCCGAAAGCCCGCGCGTCATCAGCGCCGAGCGCGTGTTGTCGCCGGCGCCGAGCCCGTCGCCCATGCCGACCGCGATCGCGATGATATTCTTGAGCACGCCGCCCAGCTCGCAGCCAAGGAGATCGGTGTTGGTGTAGACGCGGAACAGCCCCGAATGGAACACCGGCTGGAGCGCGCGGACCACAATCTCGTCCTCCATCGACAGGACGCTTGCGGCCGCCTGTCCGGTCATGATCTCGCGCGCGAGGTTCGGCCCGGTGAGAACGCCGACGGGGTGACCCGGCAGCACCTCCTCGATCAATTCGGTCATGCGCTTGCCCGACGCCAGTTCGAGTCCCTTGGTCAGGCTGATCACCGGCACCCACGGACGAAGATGGACCTTCGCCTCCTCCAGCACCGCGCGGAAACTGTGCGACGGCACGCCCATCACGAGCACGTCGGCACCCGCGACGACTTCGGCCATGTCGTTCGTGGCGCGGAGGATCGGCGGCAGCGCGATGCCGGGCAGATATTTGCGGTTCTCGTGGTGCGTGTTGATGTCGTCCACGGTCTCGGCGTCGCGCGCCCACAATGTGATCGGCGCGTTGCGCGACACCACCGAGGCGACCGTCGTCCCCCAACTGCCCCCACCGAGCAGCCCCACTTTCAACCGCATTGGCCTCTCCCGCTATTTTCGGAAGAGACTGACGGCAGTTTCAGTGCTTGGCAAGGAAGCCCTTCATCACCGCGGCGGTTGCCTTTGGATCCTCGATCATCGGGACGTGCCCGACATGTTCGAAGATATGCGAGACGCTTCCCGCTATACCGGCTTCGAGCACCGGAACGCAGCTCACGTCGAGCAGCTGGTCATGGCGGCCCCAGATGATCAGCGTCGGCACCTTCACCTCGCCGAGCCGGTCATTGAGCGGATGGTCGCGCCCTTCGGTGGCGATCACCCAGAAAATCCTGTCGAGCTGGTCGCGATATTTGAGCGCGTCGGCATAAAAGACCGGCTTCAACCGCGCGGGGACATAGGGCGGCTTGTGAACGACCATCGCCACCAGCCGGTCGGCATCCTCGAGGTTCGCGAGGACGAGCGGATTATAGTCCTCGTTCGCCGCCTGTTTCTGGAGCTCGCTTTCGTTCGCGCCGTTGACCCCGGCATTGTCGAGCAGGGTCAGGCTGGCGAGCGCGTCGGGATAGTCGATCGCGTAGCGCAGCGCGATCCAGCCACCCATGCTGTTGCCCGCAACATGTGGGCGCGACAGACCAAGCGTATCGGCGAACGCCTTGAGCCGCGCGGTCTGCGCCTGAAGATCATAGGCAAGGTCGGGATTGCGCTCATTCTCGCCGAAGCCCGGCAGGTCGGGGGCAATGACATGATAGTCGCGCGTCAGATAGGGCGCGATCATCGACCAGTTATCCTTGTCGCCCGCAAAACCATGGACGAGCAGCAGCAGCGGTTTCGATGCGTCGCCGCCTTCGAGATAGGGCCAGATACGGCCGTCGACGGTGATTTTCTTCTGCACCATCCGGCCGCGGCGGCGGAGCAAGGCGCGTCCGAGCGCCACGAGACGGCCGGGAAAGAGGAAATACATCAGCGCGAGCGCGATCAGCGGCGCGAAAAGGAGGACGAGGAGGATTCTCATGCCGCAGCCTCGCCCTTCACATGCGCGTCGAACCAGCCGACGAGGTCATCGAGCACCGCATCGCGTTCGGGCTCGTTATAGATTTCGTGGAACAGGCCGGGATAGATTTCGAGGCGCTTGTCGGTCGACGCGACATTGGCAAACAGATAGCGCGATCCGGCGGGCGCGGTAAGGCGGTCGGCCCCGCCATGCTGGATCAGGATCGGGAGATGAATCTTTGGTGCGTCGGCCTGCGCGACCGCCATCGCATCCATGAACTCCTTGCCGAGCCGCGCGCCGATCTTGCCTTCATAGACGAGCGGGTCGGCCTGATAGGCGGCGACCACCTGCGGATCGCGGCTGACGCCGGTGGAATCGAGCGCCAACACGCCGAGGCGCGGAAAGAAGCGCGAGAGGAAGCGGCTGATCCACACGGTGAAGCGCGACGGCGGTTCGGCGGGCAGGATCGCGGGGCCCGAGAGCGCGGCCGCGACAAATGCCTGCTGGCGTTCGACAAGGAACAAAGTCGCGATCAGCCCGCCCATGCTGTGGCCGAGCAGCAGGCGCGGCGTGTCGCCATGGTTGATCTCGACGAGGGTGAGCAGCTCGGCCATGCCGTCGAGGAAAGCCGAGAAACGCGGCACATAGCCGCCTTCGCCGTCGGAAGCACCATGGCCCCAATGGTCGACGGCGTAGATGGCATAGCCCGCGTCGGTCAGCCGCTTCGCGACATAGGCGTAGCGGCCGGCATGTTCGGCATAGCCGTGCGCGAGCAGCACCACCGCGCGCGGCCGCCCTTCGGGTAGCCAGTGGGTGACATGCAGCTTCGCGCCCGCACCCGCGGATTCTGCGGGCAGGATCACCGCGCCCGCGGCCATGCTCAGCGCACCGCTTTCTGGAGCGCGGCGCTGCGGTGGCCGGGGCCGTCGTCGCCCGCCTTGTCGATCTTTGCCAAAATGGCTTCGAGCGCGCGGCTGATCGCGGTCTGGGTGCGGACCATTTCGACCTTCGGCCAGGCGGTGCGTTCGCCCGTATCGATCAACTCTTCAATATCCTCCTGCGCGAGGTCGGACAGGATCTTCGTCGGCGACCAGAATTTCGGCGGGCGGATGATGTTGATGTCGCCGGTATATTCCTGGTTGATCACCGATCGCGCCATGTTGGCGAGGCTGTTGAGCGGCGGGATCAGCTCGAGCGGCTTCTGGAAGATCACCATATTGGCGTTGAGCCACGCCTTGAAGGTCGTCATCGACGCGTGCTGGATCGCCTCGATCGGCGCCATCTGCTTGCGCGTGTCGGTCGCGAAGGGCAGCGCGATCGGGTTCGCCTGGCTGACGATATGATGGTTCACCCCGTAAAGGCGTTCGAGCCGCTTGGTCGGGATATCGTGCGTCACCGACCCGTCGACCCAGCGCCGGTCGGGCTGGTACGGAACGCGCGCGCCGCTGTCGTCGCGCGCCATCAGCATTACCGGCGGGAACACGCCGGGCACCGCGCACGACGCGAGCACCGCTTCGCGGATCAGCACATTGGGCGCGGTGATCGCGTTGAGCAGGCGGCCGTTCTGGTGCTTTTCCGCCGGCGCGACCGAGATGTTGAGGTGACGGCCGCTGACCTCATAGGCTTCCTGAAAGGTCAGGTCGGGGATCAGGTCGGCGAGGCGCTCGCGCACCTCGTCGGGCGCGAGACGCCTTTGTTCGGGATCACGCGCGGGGTTGGCGAGGCGCTCGCTTTCGAAGAAGGCGCCGATGTCGGCGTTCTTGCGCGTGCACACGACCGCCGCGACGATCGACCCGCCGCTTGCGCCCGACATGATCGCGGGCAGCACGCCTTCTTCCCACAAGGCCTTCACGACGCCGATGTGGAAGAAAAGAAAGCTGCCCGATCCCGAGAGCAGCAGCGCCGAACGGCCGTAGCAATGTTGCGCACGGCGGAAGAAGTCGCGCTTTTCCTCACGGCTGATGCTGCGCGCCGCGGCGATCTTGTCGAGCGACGCGACAACCTCGGCGACATAATCCTCGACCAGCTTCTTGGTGCCGAAACGCGCCTTTTGATACAGCCGTTCGTGCCCCATACCGTCGATGTTGCCGTGGATGCCTTCGTTCAAAACGAAGAGCAGCCCCTTGACGTCGCCCGCCGCCGACAGCTTGCGCAGCTTTTCGAGCCGCGCGCGGATCGCCTTATAGTCGAAATGCTTGCTTTCGTCGGCGTCGCGCCAAGCCTGCAGACCCGACTTTTTGTCATGTTCGCGCGCCGCTTTGGACCATGCGGCATAGTCGGGCGCGGTCACGAGATCGCGGTCGGCGCTGAGCGTCGGGGTGAATAGCATTCGGTAGTCCTGCGAGAGCATGGTTTATTTTTTCGGATTCTTGCCGGTTGCGTTCGCTTTAGCAACCGGTTTCACCCTGTCCTTCGCAGCAGGTTTCGAGACAGTTTTCGGTTTCGGCTTCGGCTTTGCCGGGAGTTTCGGCTTTGCCGTAGCGGCTTTGGGCTTCTCGGGCCTGGGAACCGCCGCCATGAGGTCGGCGAAACTTTCGTCGATACATTCGCGAAAAAAGGCGATGTCGGGCATGATCGATCGCTCGCCGATGATCGAAAAGGCGATCCGGCCGTTGTAACTCGGCGTCGCGACGAACAGCCCCATATTGTTCGCGAGCGGCGCCATGCCGTGCTGTTGCACAAGCTGCGCGCCCGCCAGATAGAGCGGCACCTGCGCCCCCGGCACGTTCGAGATGAAGAGGTTCGTGCCGCGCACCGCGAAACGCTCGCTGGTGACGAGCCGCGCGACCGCCGCCATCGTCGCGCCGGGTATATGCTGCGACAGGTCGGTCATGATCCGCGCGCTGACGCCTGCTTTGGCTTCCTTTGCCTCGACCGTATAATCGCGGACCGCCGCGAGCCGTTCGAGCGGGTCGGCGATGTCGGTGCGGATCGGCACGCTCATCGCCGACACCTGATTTCCCGGCTTCGACGCCTTGCCGCCCTTCCCGCGCAGATTGATCGGTGCAACCGCGACAAGGCTGTCCTGCGGCAGCTCCTTGTGTTTCTGGAGATATTTGCGCAGCGCGCCGCCGACGGTCGTCAGCACGACATCATTGACCGTCGCGCCGGGCACCTTCTTGCGGATTTCGGCCACGTCAGCCAGCGCGACCGTCGTCGCGTCGAACATCTTGTGCGGGCCGACGGGCACATTGAAGCGCGTTTCAGGAACGCCCGCGGTCATGCCGCCCTCGGAAATCGATTTGCGCGCCGACGAAATGATCGCGGGCGACATCTTCATCAGCGCGTTCATGAACTTGACCGGCGACTGCATCGACGCCGACCAGGCGCGCGACAATGTTTCGGCGCTCGACGGCGCCTTGCCCAACTCCTCGACCGGCGGCGGCTCGGCGATCGCGGGCGTGCCCTTTGCATCGATGTCGCTCATCGCGATGAAGGCGTGCGCGCCCGATGCGCCGTCGACCGCGGCGTGGTGGACGCGGTGCAGCATCGCGAAACTGCCCTTCGGGATGCCCGGAATGCGGTCGAGCCCCTCGATGATATAGATGTCCCAGAGCGGACGGTTCATATCCATCGGCTTCGAGAACCAGCGCGCGACGGCGATACAGAATTGCCGCCAGTCGCCGGGCTCGGGCAAGCGAGCGTGGCTCATATGCGCCTCGATATCGAAATGCTCGTCCTCGACCCAATAGGGATGGTCCATGTCGAACGGCAGGCGGTGGAGGCGGCGCTTGAACAAGGGCGAGGTATCGACGCGGCTTTCGACGTGGCGGATGATATCCTTGAAGCGCACGAAGCCGCCCGGCGCGGTCGAGGGGTCGTAGATATAGACGCCCATGATGTGCGTGAGGTTGTTCGCGGTCTGCGTATAGAGGAACTGGGCGTCCTGCGCGCTGAGCTGTTTGAGCATCTATCCTCCTGAACCCGGCAAACGGTCGGCAAGCGCGACCGTCGACAGCCGCATCGTTTCCATGACGTTGGCAAGGCCGCGCAGTTCCATCAGCAGCGCGCGGCGCGCAGCGAGGTTCACCGGGGTCGCCTCGTCGGTGAGCCCCATGTGGCGCATCAGCGACAATCCATTGGCGAAGAGCAATTTGCCGATCGCCGCCTCGCTGCTGATCCGGCGGAGCAGATACGCCTGCCTCCCTTCGGCCAGCGCGGCATCGAGCAGCGCCTGTTCGTCGACGACATCGCCCGGCTTGGCGCGCGCGAGCTGCCCGGCGACGACCGAATAGGCCTCGGCAAAGGGCAGCAGGATCGCATGACCGACGACCGGCTGGCAGCGGCGAAGGAGCTGCGCGATGCCGCGATCGCCGCTCGCGAGCCGACGGTCCCATACGGGATCGATGCGCGCGAGTTCGGCCTCGATCGCGGCGCGGTGCTCGTCACGCGGCGGATAGAAAAATTCGAACTTGAACAGGTCGCGCAGGCGATCGATCTTCGCCCAGAAAGCCGCGGTCGCATCGCCGCTGTCGCCATCGCGCAATTCAAAGAACGCAAGCTCGATCATCGCGCGGTCAAGGAAATGATGCGCGATGATGTTGCGATAATAACTCGCCATCGGATGCTTGGCGGGGTCGATCGAATAGACATTCTCGCTGCCCGCTTCGTAGCGCGTCAGCAGTCCGCTCTCGACGAGCGTGTCGACGGTCGCCGATAGCGCGCCATCGTCGCCGCTTTCGAGCTCGCTGCTGAGGCGGATATCGCGCGCCCGCGCCCAGTCGGTCACCGCGCCGATCGCGCCGAGCAGTTCGGCCGACGTCGCCCCGCGCGGCGCCATGCCGAGCAGGATCAGGCACATGACCGAGGTGACGGTCAGCGGGGTGACGCGGTTCGCCTCGACCGCGACCGCGAAGGCAATTGTTTCGAGCGCGCGCTTGTCGTCGGGACCGGGTGCCTCACCGATCACGACCGGGTTGCCGATATCGAGCCGGATGCGTCCCGACGGCGCCTTCAGGCTCTTCATATAGCCGAGAAACCACGAGAGGCTTTCGGGCTTCTTGTTCCGGCCGGTCTGTTCGGCGGCATATTCCTCGACGTCGCGGATCAGGTCGAAACTGGTGACGAAGGGGACGAAATGCACATCCTTCGTCCCCGTCGCGTGGGCGGCGTCGAGGACATATTTCATCAGCCCATATTTGGGCGGCATCAGCTTGCCGAGCCGCGAGCGGGTACCCTCGAACGCCCAGCTCAAGGGGAAACGCTTCGCGAGCAGCCACGCGATATAGTGACGCAGCACGAGCTTGTAGACCGGCTGGTCCTGGAAGCTGCGCCGGATGAAGATCATCCCCGAGCGGCGGAAGAATTCGCCCATCACCGCGAAGTCGAGATTGGCGCCGCCGAAGCTGTGCAACATCGGCAGGTCGTTTTCATAAGTCAGCCGGCTCGGCGTCGCGCCGTCGATATAGGTCTTGTGCGTGAAAAGGATCGCGGTGGGATGTTCACGCAATATGTTGCGTAGCCTCGCAAGCTCGGCGGCATCGACCTCCATCTCGGGCGCGTAACCGCCGAACATCATCCGGTCGAGACGTGCGCGAAGATCGAGAAAAAGCGCCGACGGCCGCGCGATGACCTCCTTCATCAACGGCCGGGCTTCACGAAAGAGATCGGCGACGGGGCGGCCGGTCGCTTCGGACAGTTCGGCGAGTGCGGCGCGGAATTTGGGGCTGGTGCGCAGGCCATCGGCGACGAAGCGCGGGACTTTGTAGCGGGTACCCCGGATGCCGCGTTCGGCGACGTCGAGCGCGAGCCCCGCCTGCCGCGCAACAAAGCCTGCGAATTCGGGGCTGTCGGTCCCCTCGCCGTCGCCGCCGCCGGTCTGGCGGCAGAAGCGGTCGCGCAGCGCATCGAGCGTCGCCGCTTCGCCGACCAGTATCTGGGCGCGGCGCCGGTCGCGGAGCAGGATCAACCGCGAGCGGAGCGGCCCGGGATGGCGTGGATCTCCGAAGAGGATGTGGCGGAATTTGAGCGCGCGGTCGCGCTCGAAACCCGGGATGCGCCACGCGACGCGCAACGGCACGACCTGCCGCGACGGCGATCCGTCGAGCCGCGCGCGCAGCATGTCGAGCGGCAGCGCATGATCGTCGTCCTCGATCGCAAGGCTCGCCCATTGCGGCTCGTTGTCGCTCGATGTCGCATGCACCCAGTCGAGCAGCAGCCGCCGCTCGACCCCGTTGCGCGCGTCGATGATATAGAGCCGGTCGGCCGCGTCCTCCGTCACGATCGGGGTGCGGGACGTTCCGTCGGCCACCGCTTAGCCAGTCTTTCCCTTGGCCGCCGCGGTTTTTTTGGCGGGGGCCTTTTTCTTCGCGGCGGGCTTTTTCGTGGCCGCCTTTTTGGGCTTGGCCTTTTCGGCCTTGGCTGCGGGCGGCGCGGCTTCGGGCGTTGGCTCTTTCGCTACCGATTCCGCCACGCTTTCCTCGGGCTGGCCGAGCGTGCGCAGGAACATGTTCCGCACATCGCGGACATGCGCGTTTATCGTCCGCGGGCTCCATTTCGATGTGTCGACGGGTGGCAGCACGGTGACGCGCACCGTCGCGGGGCGCATCACGAACTCGTTCTTCGGCGCGACGTCGGTGGCGTTATGGATCACGATCGGGACGATCGGCACCCCCGCCTGCATCGCCAGATGGAACGCCCCCTTCTTGAAGGGTTCGAGCTTCGGCGTCAGGCTGCGCGTGCCTTCGGGCGAGATGCAGATCGACTTGCCCTCGACCTTGATCGCGTCGACGAGCGGCTCCATCGCCTTGATCGCGCTCTTGCCGTCGGCGCGGTCGACGAAGACCGTGCCGCCCCATTCCATCAGCTTGCCGAGGATGGGAATATCCTTGATCTCTTTCTTGCCCACCCCGCCCATGTCGCGGCGGATGAGCTTGGCGAGGATCATCACGTCCGCCTTGCTCTGGTGGTTGAAGATAAAGACGCACGGACGCGCGGACCAGAGATTCTTCTCGTCCTCGACCTCGAGCTCAACCCCGGTGATCGCGGTCGCGAAATCGCCGAACAGCCCGATCGAGAAATTCGCCGCCTCGCGCTGCGAACGCGTCAGCGCCCAGATCGGGAGGCCCGCAGCGAAGGCGCCGACGAGCGAACCGGTCGCATAGATGGTGCGCGTGTAGTCGACCCACGACGGCGTGCCTCGGCTCGCGAAACGCTGCACCGGCCAGCCATTTTCCTCGGCGATCGCCTTCAGTTTCAGGTTCGGGTTGAGCGGGCGCGGCTTGCCGACGCGTTCGAGCAGTTCGATATCGTCGTCGCTGTCCGAATAGAAAAAGCTCTGATCGAGATCGAGGCCATATTCGGCGGCGAGTTCCTCGGCCGCGAGCACCTTGCCCTCGCCGAAGCACAGCGGGCGGATGATCTCGCCGGTAAAGACGCCATCCTCGATTTCATAGGCCGAGCATTTGATATCCTCGATGCCGAGGTCGCGCGCGGTGGGCTCGATCTGGTAGATCGTCGCCGACGAGATGATCGCGACGCGGTGCCCCTTCGCCTGATGCGCCTCGATGATCGCGCGCGTCTCCGGGTAAATCTTGCGCGCGATATGCTTTTTGTAAAGCTCTTCGCCGAACTCGATGAAACTGTCCTCGTCGACGCCCTTCATGAATTTTGCGGCGCCCGACATCAGCCCCGAAAAGCCGATGGTGCCGAGGCTGTGCTGCGCAATAACCTGCGCGGTCTCGGCGATCTCCTCGACCGACATTTCGCGGCGCTGGAATTTCTCGCGCAGCATCGCGGTCGCCGAATAGCCCGAGATGATCGTTCCGTCGAAATCGAAGAGTGCGGCGATATGCGGTCCGGGTTCGGACGCCAGGACTTCTTCCAAATGCGGCTGCGGTCTCGGCACGCACATCTCCCACCAAGCGGCTATATTGCCGCCTTTCCCTGCACGATGGCAGTAAAGATGACGTTTATCAATGCGCCCAATTCGCCGTCCCGGTTAGGACGCGAGCGCAGCCGCCTCACGCGCCAGGGCTTCGATCCGCGCAGGGTCGAGCGGACCCGATGGCACGACCCAGCTGCCTCCGACGCACAGCACCGGGTCGAGCGCGAGCCATTCGGGCGCGGTGGCTGCGCTGATCCCGCCGGTGGGGCAGAAATTGATCCCGCCGAACGGACCGGTCAGCGCCTTCAGCGCCGCGACGCCGCCGCTCGTCGCGGCAGGGAAGAATTTGAAGCTGTCGAGCCCGATATCGAGCCCCGCCATGATGTTCGTCGCGTTGGCGACGCCGGGCAGGAAAGGAACGCCCGCGGTAATCGCCGCCTGCCCGAGGCTGTCGGTCAAGCCGGGCGAAACGATGAATTCGCTGCCCGCGTCGAGCGCGTCCCCCAGCATCCGGGGATTGAGCACGGTGCCGGCGCCGACCACCGCGCCGGGAACCTTCTTCATCGCCCGGATCGCGTCGAGCGCGGCGGGGGTGCGCATCGTCACTTCGAGCACCTTGAGCCCGCCGGCGACGAGCGCCTCGGCCATCGGCACCGCATCCTCGACGCGGTCGATGACGATCACCGGGATGACCGGCGCCAAACGCATGATCTGCTCGATACCGCTGTCGGACATTCTCTACTCCATTCGAAATTTGCATAGTCTGCCCGCGGGGCAAACGGATCGGGTTCAGATAACTGTTTCCATCGCGGCGAGGACCGCCGACCCGCCCTTTTCGGCTTCGTCGGCATGATGGCGGAACAGTGCGAACAGTTCGCGGCCCACGCCGACCGCGGGCGGCGGCGGAACGGCCGGACTCCGTGCGGTCCAGACATCGGGGTCGACGAGCGCGAGCACTTCGCCCTTGCGCGCACAGACGCGAACGATGTCGCCATCGACAAGGAAGGCAAGCGGGCCGCTGACTCCGTCGGTGCCGGGCAGCGCTTCGGGCGACAAATGGATCACCGCGGGCACCTTGCCGCTAGCGCCCGACATGCGGCCGTCGGTGAGCAGCGCGACGCGGAAACCGCGATCCTGCAGCACACCGAGCGCCGGCGTCAGCTTGTGGAGTTCGGGCATGCCGTTGGCGCGCGGCCCCTGGAAGCGGACGACGACGATCACGTCGCGTTCGAGTTCGCCCGCCTTGAACGCCGCCAGCACCGCATCCTGCGTGTCGAAGATCCGGCACGGCGCCTCGATCGTCAAGCGATCCTCGGCGACCGCGCTGGTCTTGATGATCGCGCGGCCAAGGTTGCCCGCGAGCAGGCGCATCCCGCCGTCGGGAGAGAAAGGCGTCGCAACCGGGCGCAGCATCGTGTCGTCGCGGCTCGTTTCGGGCGCCGCCTGCCAGTGGAGTTCGTCGTCCACGAGCACGGGTTCCGACGCATAGTCCGCCATCGTCCCGCCGACCGTCAGCACGTCGCCGTGCAGCAGCCCGGCACCCAGCAACTCGCGCACGACATAGCCGATGCCGCCCGCGGCGTGGAAATTGTTCACATCGCCCGCGCCGTTCGGATAGACGCGCGCCAGCAACGGCACCGCGTGGCTCAGCTCGTCGAAATCCTGCCAGTCGATGACGATCCCCGCCGCGCGCGCGATCGCGGGCAGGTGGATCGCATGGTTCGTCGAGCCGCCGGTGGCGAGCAGCCCGATAGCGGCGTTGACGATCGCCTTCTCGTCGATGCAGCGCGACAGCGGACGATAATCGTCACCGTCCCAGCCGATCGCAGCAACGCGATGCGCCGCGGCGCGCGTCAGTTCCTGCCGCAGCTTCGTACCGGGGTTGGCGAAGGCGCTGCCGGGGATGTGCAGCCCCATCAGTTCCATCATCATCTGGTTCGAATTCGCGGTGCCATAGAAGGTGCAGGTGCCCGCACCATGATAGGAGGCCGCCTCGGCCTCGAGCAGTTCTTCGCGGGTGGCCTTGCCCTCGGCATAGAGCTGGCGGACGCGCTGCTTTTCCTTGTTCGCGAGGCCCGAGGGCATCGGCCCCGCGGGAACGAGAATCTGCGGCAGGTGGCCGAAACGCAGCGCGCCGATCAGCAGGCCGGGGACGATCTTGTCACAGATACCGAGGTGCAACGCACCTTCGAACATCGCGTGGCTGAGCGCGATCACCGTGCCCTGCGCGATATTGTCGCGGCTGAACAGCGACAGGTCCATGCCCGCCTGCCCCTGCGTCACCCCGTCGCACATCGCGGGGACTCCGCCCGCGACCTGCGCGGTAGCGCCCACTTCGCGCGCGAAGAGTTTGATCTGCTCGGGATAGCGGCCATAGGGCTGATGCGCCGAGAGCATGTCGTTGTACGCGGTGACGATGCCGATGTTCATCGCGCCGCCGGTGCGGATTACGGCCTTGTCGTCGCCCGCGGCGGCGAAACCGTGCGCGAGATTGCCGCACGACAGGTTGCCGCGGTTGGTGCCGGCGTCGCGCTGGCGCTCCATCAGGTCGAGATAGGCGGCGCGGCGCGGCGCGCTGCGTTCGATGATACGGTCGGTAACCTTGGCGATTACGGGGTTCAGATCAGTCATGCCAGCTCGCTCCGTCGCGCTCGATCAGCGCGATTGCGCTCGACGGGCCCCAGCTTCCCGCAGTGTAATTCTGAGGCGCCATATCGACTTCGGCCCAGGCGTCGCGGATTGAATCGATCCACTGCCACTGCGCCTCGACCTCGTCGCGGCGCACGAACAAAGTCTGATCGCCCTCGATGAAGTCGAGCAGCAGGCGCTCGTAGGCGATGCGCCGCCGCTCGCCGGCAAAGCTGTGCGAGAGCGAGACGTCCATCGTCACCTCTTTGAGCTTCACCCCGTCGCGGTCGAGCCCCGGCTGCTTCGCCATCACCTTGACCCGGATATTTTCCTCGGGCTGCAGGTTGATGATCATGCTGTTCGCATCGAGCTTGCCTGCGCCGACCCGCGCGAAAATATTGTGCGGCACCGGCTTGAACTGGATCAGCACTTCGGATTTGCGCTCGGGCATCCGCTTGCCGGTGCGGAGGTAAAAGGGCACGCCCTTCCAGCGCCAATTGTCGATATAGGCCTTCAGCGCCACGAAGGTTTCGGTGTTCGACGGGTTGCCGAGTTCCTCGGCATAACCCGCGACCGCGCCGCCGTTGACCGCGCCGCTGGTATACTGGCCCTTGACGCTGTGCGCTTTCACATCCTCGGCGGTCATGCGGCGCAGCGATCGCAGCAGCTTGACCTTTTCGTCGCGCACCGCGGTCGACGAGACGCTCGACGGCGGCTCCATCGCGATGATCGCGAGCAATTGCAGCATATGGTTCTGCACCATGTCCTTCAGCGCACCGACCCCGTCATAATAGGAAACACGGCCTTCGAGCCCGACGGTTTCAGCGACGGTGATCTGGACATGGTCGATCGCCTGCGCGTTCCACAGCGGTTCGAAGAGCATGTTGGCAAAGCGCAGCGCGAGCAGGTTCTGGACCGTTTCCTTGCCCAGATAATGGTCGATGCGGAAGACGCGGTCCTCGGCAAAGGCATCGCCGACCTGCGCGTTGACGTCGCGCGACGAGGCAAGGTCGTGGCCGATCGGCTTTTCCATCGCGATGCGGCATTCGGCGCAGGCGATCCCGGCCGCCTTCAACCCTTGCGCGATCGGGCCGAACATCGACGGCGGGGTCGAAAGATAGACGCCGATCGGACGCCGCATCCGTTCGCCGAGCAACACCGCGAGATCGTCATAACCCGTGCCGGCGCCCGCATCGATCGCGCAATAATCGATGCGGTCGAGGAACGCCGCGACCCCGGCCTCGTCGATGCGGTCGGCGGGCAGATGCTCGGCCAGCGCCGCGCGCACCTGCGACTGGAACGCCGCGCGGTCCATTGTCGACCGCCCCGACCCGATGATCGTCAGCGCATCGGCGAGCAACCCGTCGAGGTGGAGATTGTAGAGCGAGGGAAAGAGCATGCGCTGCGCAAGGTCGCCCGTTGCGCCGAACAGCACCAGTGTTTCGACTTTCACGCTCACGCTCGTCCCCTTGGATATCCGTGGTCAGAAGTGGAGGATGCGTCGCACGAATGCAACGCGCATACGTAAGCCGCATACGATGTCTTGCCATTGGCAAGCGTAGCCGACTTGGCTTAGGAAACCGCACGATGAACGACGCCCCTCCGCCCTATGATGTCATCGTCGTCGGCGGCGGCGTCAACGGCGCGGGGATCGCGCGCGACGCCGCCGGACGCGGCGCACGCGTCCTGCTGCTCGAGGCGGGCGACTTGGCGCAAGGCACCTCGTCGAAGTCGACCAAGCTGATCCACGGCGGGCTGCGCTACCTCGAACATTATGAATTCGGGCTCGTGCGCGAGGCATTGAAGGAACGTGAAATATTGTGGGGCATCGCGCCGCACATCATCCGCCCGCTGCGTTTCGTCCTGCCCTATCGCGACGGGCTGCGTCCGCGCTGGCTGCTCCGCCTCGGCCTCTTCCTCTATGACCATATCGGCGGCCGCAAGAAGCTGCCCGCGACGCGCTCGATCGACCTCAGGCGTCACACCGCGGGCGCGGCGCTCCAGCCACAATATCTCCGCGGCTTCGAATATTCGGACGGCTGGGTCGACGACGCGCGGCTCGTCGCGCTCAACGCGCGCGACGCCGCGGATCGGGGCGCGCGGGTCCGCACGCGCACGCACGCCGAAATGCTGCGCTGCGAGGACGGACTGTGGATCGTCGACGCGCGCGACGATCAGGGCCAGCATTATCGTTTCGCCGGGCGCAGCGTCGTGAATGCGGCGGGGCCGGCGGTGCTCGACCTGCTGAAACGCGCCGATGCCGAACCCGATCACCAGATGCGGCTGGTGCGCGGATCGCATATCGTCGTGCACCGGCTTTTCGAGCACGACTATGCCTATTTCTTCCAGCTTCCCGACGGCCGCATCTTCTTCGCCATTCCCTACGAACGCGACTTCACGCTCATCGGGACGACCGATCAGGATCATGACGGCCCGGCGAGCGAGGCGAAGGCGAGCGACGAGGAAATCGCCTATCTGTGCGAAGGCGCGAGCCTCTATTTCCGCACCCCCGTCACCCCCGCCGATGTCGTGTGGACCTATTCGGGCGTCCGGCCGCTGATCGAGGACGGGTCGGGAAAGCCCGAGGCCGCGACGCGCGGATATCGCATCGACCTCGACATGGAAGAAGGCGCCCCCCTGCTCACCATCTATGGCGGCAAGATCACCAGCTACCGCCATGTCGCCGAAGCCGCGGTCGACGAGCTGGCGGACCATATCCCCGCGCTTTCGGGCAAGCACTGGACCGCGAAGGCACCGCTGCCCGGCGGCGACTTCCCGGTTACCGGCGTCGCCGCGCTCAAGGCCGAATATAAGCTCGCCCACCCCTTCCTGACCGCCGCGACGGTCGACCGGATCGTCCGCGCCTATGGCACCGATGCGCGGCGCTGGCTGGGCGACGCGACCGGATGGGACGCGCTCGGCGGCGAAATCGCGCACGGGCTGAGCGTCGCCGAACTGCGCTGGATGGTGACGCACGAATGGGCGCGCCAACCCGACGACATCCTCTGGCGGCGAAGCAAGCTGGGGCTGTATTTTACCCCAGAAGAGGCCGCTCGCCTCGCCGAACACACCGAGCGGCTGGTTGCCGAAGCGCGGCTGGCCGATCCGGAATTTTTCGAAGGCCGGATAAATAACTGACAAAGATTGTCAGGTAGCCCCGGCTAGGCCGGTCTCCTACGCAAAGGAGACTATCGATGATCGGCACGAATATGACACGCCGCAGCGCGCTGGAGATCGCCCTCGCCGGCGGCGTCGCCGCACTGGCGGGATCGGCGGCGAGCGCGGCAAGCCCGCCGGCCGCCAGCGGTGACTGGCAATTCCTCGCCGGCCGCTGGCACGTCCGCCACCGCAAGCTTCGCGAGCGGCTCGTCGGCAGCAACGACTGGATGGAGTTCGACGGTAGCTGCGAAAACTGGCCGATCCTCGGCGGCGCGGCGAATGTCGACGACAATATCTTCCACACGCCGGACGAGACCTATCGCGGCGTCGGGCTACGCGCCTATGATCCCGCGACAAAGCAATGGGCGATCTGGTGGCTCGATTCGCGCGCGACCGACCGGCTCGACGTGCCGGTGCGCGGGACATTCAGGGACGGCGTCGGCACCTTCCTTGCCGAAGACAGCTGGAAGGGCACGCCGGTGACCGTGCGCTTCCGCTGGTCGGATATCACGCCGCGGTCGGCCAAATGGGAACAGGCCTTTTCGACCGACGGCGGTGCGACGTGGGAGGTCAATTGGGTGATGCACTTCACCCGCGCCTGACCGCGTCAGGCAGCGAGCACCAGCGCATCGGCCCCGGCAGGGAAATGGGACCGGCCGCTCCGGTCGTGCACCGCCTGCCACACCGCGGCCGCGACCTCGGCCTCGGTGGTGAACAGCGCGGGTTCGGCCATGCCGGCGAGAATCGGGGCGGCATAAACTGCATAGGGTTCGGGCAGCACATCTTCGAGGCGGATGTCGGTGTTGCTCGCAAAGGCGGTCGTCGGACCATAGCCGGGTTCGACGAGCTTCACCGCGACGCCGAGCGGGGCGAGTTCGTGCGCGAGGCTGCCGGTGAAGCCCTGGATCGCGGTCTTGCTGCCCGTATAGGCGGCGGCCAGCGGGAAAGAGGCCAGTGTTGCCGACGAGGTGACGTTGACGATCGTCCCCGAACCGCGCCGGCGCATCTGCGGGATTACCGCCTGCGTCATCGCGATCGTGCCGAGTGTATTGGTGGCATAAACGTCGCGGATCTTCTGCATCGGCGAATGTTCGAGCGCGCCGAACAGGCCGATACCGGCGTTGTTCACGAGGACATCGACCGGTCCGGCGCGTTCGAGCGCGAGCGCGATGCTGTCGGGGTCGGTGATGTCGAGCGAGAGGAGGTGGAGGCGGTCGGCAGGGGTCAAAGGTGCCGCGGCAGGATTGCGCATGGTCGCGATGACATTCCAGCCGCGCGCGTGGAAATGACGCGCTGTTTCAAGGCCATAGCCCGACGAGCAGCCGGTGATGAGGATGGTTTTCATGGGTTTTCCTTTCGTGGGTGATGAAAGGAGCCTAGACGGCGAATTCCGGACTATCTATAATCTGAAATCCATATTTCATTCGAGATAGTCCATATGACCGATCCCTTGTCCGACCTGATCGCGCTGCTGCGCCCGCGCACGGTGTTTGCGAAAGCGATCAGCGGCGCCGGACGCTGGGCGGTGCGCTATGGCGATTTCGGGCACCCCGGCTTTTGCACGGTGATCAAAGGACGCTGCCGCCTGTCGGTGGGCGGCGCCGATCCGTTGACGATCGAAGCAGGCGACTTTGTCTTCCTGCCCGCGACGCCGGGCTTTACGATGGCAGGGTTCGAGCCCGCCGAGCCGGTCTTCATCGATCCGCACGTGGCGGCGGACCTGACCGGCGAGGTGCGCCACGGCCGGCAGGAGGGCGCGCCCGATGTGACGATGCTCGGCGGCTATTTCGTCTTTGAATCGCCCGACGCCGCGCTGCTCGTTTCGCAGCTTCCCGCGCTCATCCATCTGCGCGGTGCCGAGCGGCTGGCGACGCTGGTGCGGCTGGTGCGCGAGGAGGCGGGCGAAGAGCGGCCGGGATGCGACCTGATCCTGTCGCGGCTGGTCGAGGTGCTGATCGTCGAGGCGCTGCGCTCGGTCGAGGGCGACGATGCGCCGCCGGGGCTGCTGCGCGGCCTAAGCGATCCGCGACTGGCGGCGGCGATCCGCCAGATCCACGGGGCGCCCGCGCGGCCGTGGACGGTCGCCGCGCTCGCCAAGGAAGCGGCACTGTCGCGATCGGCCTTTTTCGACCGTTTTACGCGGACCGTGGGTGTGCCGCCGATGGAATATCTGCAGGGCTGGCGGATGAGCATCGCCAAGGATTTGCTGCGTCGTCGCGCGAGCAAGCTCGACGAGATTGCGGCGCGCGTCGGCTATGGATCAGCGAGCGCGTTCAGCACCGCCTTTACCCGCCATGTCGGCCTGCCGCCGAAGCGTTTTGCGATGACCGCCTAATCGGCGCCGAACTGTTCGGCGAGCTTGGCGCGGCGGACCTTCCATGTTTCGGCGAGGATGGGCACCTCGCGCAGCGCGCGAAGGTCGGCGGGGCGATCCTTCGCCTCGCCGCCGATCAGCAGACCGAAGAGTGATGCGAGCGGCCAGTCGGGATATGGCCGTTCGACGAGGGCGAGATCGTCGCCCGCTCCCACCACACCCGGTTCGAGCACGCGATAATACCAACCCGTCCGCCGCGTCTTCACGACCTGCGCCATCACGCCCTTGGTCCCGAAGCGATGGTCGAGCTTCCAGCACGGCTGGCGCGCCTGGCTCACCTCGACGAGCGCCGTGCCGAGCCGGAAGCGGTCGCCGAGGAAGACGCTGTCCTCGTCGAGACCCGCCGTCGAGATATTCTCGCCGAAGGCACCGGGCGCATCGAGCAGCGGCGCATCGCCCAAATACCCCCGCCACCAGTCATAATGATCGGCGGGATAATGGTGGATCGCCTTGTCGATCCCGCCATGGACGGTGCGGTCGGCCTGCTCGTCGCCCGCAAGCCCCATCGCGCCGACCGCGACCGCGTCCGCCACCGGCAGCTTGCCGATGGCGCTCGGCTCATCGTCGCCGCGGAACGGACGCGCCTTACCCGTCAGGACAGCAAGAATCTCGGCGTTCATGGCAATGATTGCATAGGCCCGGCCGCCGAAATGGCAATCGTCAGGCTTGCGCTAACGCCGGAGATTTCCGCGTCCGCGATGCGAGTACGATCGCGAGACCTGCGACCGCCATCGCCGCGCCGGCAATCGACACCGCCGGATAACCGAGGCCGAGGCCGATCACGCCGCCGCCGACCGCAGCGCCGATCGCATTGCCGAGGTTGAACGCACCGATATTGACCGCCGAGGCGAGGTTGGGCGCATCGGATGCCGCCTCCATCACGCGCATCTGGAGCGGCGGGACGATGGCGAAGGTCGCGACGCCCCACAGGAAGATCGTGATCGCCGCGGCGACGGGCGAATACATCGTGACCGCGAACAGGATCAGCATCGCCGCAAGCCCGCTGAGCGAGACGATCAAGGTGCGGTCGATCGAGCGGTCGGCGAAGATGCCGCCCAGCCAGTTGCCGGCGGTGAGGCCGAGACCGTAGATCACCAGCATCGCGGTCACGAACAGGGTCCCCGCCCCCGTCGCGTCGGTGAGGATCGGTGCGATATAGGTGAAGACGGTGAACATCGCCGCCGATCCGATCGCGGTCAGCGCCAATGCGACCAGCACCTCGCGGCGCTTCAGCACGCCCAGTTCGGCGAGCATGTTGCCGCCCTCGGCACGCGGGATATCGGGGAGCGCGAAACGGAGCGCGACCATCGTGAAGAGGCCCCAGATCGCGATGACGCCAAACGCGGTGCGCCAGCCGAAGGTCTCGCCGATCCATGGCGCGAGCGGCACGCCGATGACATTGGCGAGCGTCAGTCCCATGAACATCGCCGCGACGGCGCTCGCGCGTTTTTCGGGCGCAACGAGACTCGCCGCAACGACCGAGCCGACGCCGAAGAAGGCGCCGTGGTTCAATGAGGTGATCACGCGCGCGATCATCAAGGTCGTGTAATCGCCCGCGATCGCCGACAGGAAATTGCCGAGCGTGAAGATCGCAATCAGGCCGATCAGCAAGGTCCGCCGGTTCATCCTTGCGGTGGTGAGCGTCATCAGCGGCGCGCCGAGCATCACGCCGAGCGCATAGGCCGAGACGAGCAGCCCGGCGGCGGGGATCGAAACCCCCAGCCCCTCGGCCATGTCGGGAAGCAGCCCCATCGGGGCGAATTCGGTGATGCCGATGCCAAAGGCGCCCGTCGCGAGCGCGAGCAGCGGAAAGTTGATTTTCATGGGAGAGAATCCTGTCAGACGAGCGGCGGGTTCAGCCGGGCGAACCCCGCCTGTTGCCGGTAGGGGGTGTGCGGATAGGGCGGCAGGACGTCGCTCGCGGCGTCGAGCGCGGCGATCTGCTCGGCGGTCAGCGCCCAGCCAACCGCGCCGAGATTCTGGCGGAGCTGCTCCTCGTTCCGCGCGCCGATGATCACCGACGATACCGTCGGGCGCTGGAGCAGCCAGTTGATCGCGACCTGCGGCACCGTCTTGCCGGTTTCGGCAGCGATCAGTTCGAGCGCATCGATCACGCGGTACAGCAGCTCGTCGGCAACGGGCGGGGCGAACTGTTCGGTCTCATGCAGGCGGCTGCCTGCCGGAACCGGGCGATCGCGCCCGATCTTGCCGGTGAGGCGCCCCCAGCCGAGCGGGCTCCACACGAGCGCGCCGACGCCCTGGTCAGCGGCCAGCGGCATCAGGTCGGCCTCATAGGCGCGCCCGATCAGCGAATAATAGACCTGGTGCGCGACGAGGCGCGAGGTGCCGAGCCGGTCGGCGGTCGCCTGCGCCTTCATCAGTTGCCAGCCGGGATAGTTGGAGACACCGGCGTAGCGCAGCTTGCCCGCCGCGATCAGCGTGTCGAGCGTGCCCATCAGTTCGTCGACCGGGGTCGAGGCGTCGAAAGCGTGGAGCTGGAGCAGGTCGATATGGTCGGTGCCGAGCCGCCGCAGCGAAGCCTCGACCGCGCCGATCAGCCGGCTGCGCGAGGCGCCCCAGTCCCGCGGACCGTCGCCCATCGGCAGCCCGGTCTTGGTCGAGATCAGCACCGCGTCGCGGCGGCCCTTGATCGCTTCGCCCAAAATCTCCTCGGACGCGCCGTTCGAATAGACGTCGGCGGTGTCGAACAAGGTGACCCCCGCGTCGAGGCTGATGTCGATCAAGCGCCGCGCCTCGGCAGCGTCGCTCGTGCCCCACGCGCTGAACAACGGCCCCTGCCCACCGAAGGTCCCGGTGCCGAAGCTCAAGGCCGGAACGCGAAGCCCCGACGATCCCAATTGACGATATTCCATGATCCACCCTTTCGGTTGCGTTGGAAGCATAGATGGACTCCGCACTCCAGCCGGAGTAGCGCCAGCACAGGCGAAGGATTTTTGAAATGAACGCAAAGATGGATGGCGGCGGCGATCGCGCGCGATCGATGGAAGTGTTCGCCGCAACCGTCGCGGAGGGCAGTTTTTCGGCCGCCGGCCGCTGCCTCGGCCTGACCCCGTCGGCGGTCAGCCGCACGATCGACCGGATCGAGGCGCGGCTGGGCGTCCGCCTGCTGCTGCGTTCGACCCGCGCGCTGACGCTGACCCCCGAGGGCGAGGCCTATCTGCGCGCGGCGCGGCGCATCCTCGCCGACCTCGGCGATGCCGAGCAGGCGATCGCCGATCAGGGCGCCCCGCGCGGGCGGCTGCGCATCAGCGCGGCGCAGGCGCACGGTCGGCTGACGATCGTGCCGCTGATCGGCGAGTTCGTGAAGCTCTATCCGCACATCCTCGTAGACATCAGCCTTGCCGACCGGCTCGTCGATATCGCGGCGGGACAGGCCGACGTCGCGATCCGCTTCGGCCCGCTCGCCGACAGCCCGCTGACCGCGCGCAAGCTCGGCGAGAGCCGCCGCGTGATCGTCGCCGCGCCCGCCTATCTGGCCGCGCACGGAACGCCGCGCCGCCCCGAGGACCTGCACGACCATAACTGCCTGAACTTCAATTTCCGCCGCGCCGAGCCGGTCTGGCCGTTCCGCGACGGGACGCGCGACTATGCATTGTCGGTGCAGGGCAATATCGAGGCGAATAATGGCGAAACACTGGGGCAGCTCGCCGCGGCGGGGGTCGGCATCGCGCGCGTCGGCGCGTTCAGCATCGCCGACCAGATCGAAAGCGGCGCGCTCGTCCCCATCCTAGAAGCCTATAATCCGGGCGATATCGAAGCGATCCACGCGGTGTTCGCGGGCGGCGCGAACACGCCGGCGCGGGTGCGGGTGTTCGTCGACTTTCTTGCCGAACGGCTCGGCCGGGCGACCTGAGACAAGCGGGCCGGGATCGGCTAGGACATCGGCATGAATCGCGCGACGATCGATCTTCCCGTCCGCCGGCTCGGTCTCGCTGACCCCGGCGACGAAGCGCTGACCCGCAGCATCGCGGTCGAGGCGCCGGTTTCGGTCGAAGTCGGCGGCATCGCTTATGCAGTGATGATGGCGACCCCCGCCGACTTGGAGGATTATGCCCTCGGCTTTGCGCTGGGCGAGGGGCTGGTCGAGACGCCGGACCAGATCGGGCGCGTCGATGTGCATCCGATCGAGGGCGGTTGGGCGCTGCGCATCTGGTTGCCGCCCGAGCGCAACGCGATTGCACTGGACCGCGCGCGAAAGCGGGTGAGCGAGAGTAGCTGCGGGCTGTGCGGGATCGAGAATATCGAGGAAGTGCTGCGCCCCCTGCCCGCCGTCACCGCGCGGATCGCGACCGACCGCGGCGCCATCGCGGCGGCATTGGCTGCACTGCCCGACCATCAGCCGCTCGGCCGCGCGACGGGCGCGGTCCATGCCGCGGCTTTTTGTTCCCCCGCCGGCGATATCCGGCTCGCCCGCGAAGATGTCGGGCGGCACAATGCGCTCGACAAATTGATCGGCGCGCTGGCGCGTGCGGGGCTCGACCCCGCGACCGGCTTTGTCCTGCTGTCGGCGCGGTGCAGTTACGAGCTCGTCGAAAAGACCGTGCGTGCGGGGTGCCCGATGCTCGTCACCATCTCGGCGCCGACCAGCCTTGCGGCGGAGCGCGCGGCCGCAGCAGGGCTGACGCTCGTCGCGCTGGCGCGGCACGATGCGGCGCTGATCGTCAGCGATCCGCACGGAATGATCGCATGAGGACGCTCGGCGCGGTGCTTGCGGGCGGGCGGTCGAGCCGCTTCGGGTCGGACAAGGCGCTCGCGATGCTGGGCGGGCGAACGTTACTCGATCATGCGTCGGCGGCGCTCCGCCCGTATTGCGATGCGCTGGTCGTCGTCGGCCGGGGCGAGATCGCCGACTGGCCGCGCGCCGACATGGGGCCGCTCGGGGGGATTGCGGGGGCGCTCCTCCATGCCGCCGACGCGGGCTTCGATCGGGTGCTGACCGCACCGGTCGATTGCGTCCGCCTGCCGGGTGATTTGCGGGGACTGCTTGAGCCCGCGCCCGCGTTTCTGGAAACGCAGCCGGTGATCGGGCTGTGGCCGGTCGCGGCGTTGGGCGACTTGCAGGCGATGCTGGAAGATGCGGGCGACCTTGCGGTGAAAGCTTTCGCCCGGCGGATCGGCGCGCGCGGCGTGGCGAGTGACTTCGTGCCGCCGAACGTCAACAGCGCGGCCGACCTCGACCGCCTGACGGGACTATGACCCGCCGATGGCATTCACGGTGAACGCCAAAATGCCCATGTTGAAGATAAACGCCGCCATGCAGTGGCCGAGCACGACGCGGCGCATATGCGGACCCGATATGGTGACGTCGGAGGTCTGGAAGGTCATGCCGAGCGTGAAGGCGAAATAGAGGAAATCCCAGTAACCGGGCTCGTGCACCCCCGGAACCTCGATCCCGCGCTGATCGCGCCCGCCCTTCTGCAGATAATAGAGATGCGCATAGTGGAGCGTGAACACCATGTTCGCGAACAGCCAGGCGAGCGCGAGCGTCGCGATGATCAATATCACGTCGCAGCGATCGAGCTTGCCGGGGCTGGCTATCAGCGTGCCGACCGCGAACAGGATGACGAGCGACAGCAGCACCGAAATCGCGAGCAGGCCGAGGCGGTTCGCATCATTGTCCGCGGCGCGGCGGCGCATCTGCATGGCGTCGGCACGGAACAGCGGCATGACCGTGCAGAGGAAGACGAAGGCGGCAACGTCGAAACCGACGAGAAACGCCGCGCGCGGATCGATCCCTGCGGCGATCGATGCGGCCAGCGCGCCGGCCAGCACGAGCGGGAAGATCAGGAAACGAACGGGTGCGATATGCTTGCCGACGGCCATCGGCGTCGTCAGCCCGCGACCGCGACGACGCGCACGGGGATCGACTTCGCCGCGGGGCAGCCGCTGACCTTGTCATAGTAAGCGAGCGGCAGCAGCGGATTGAGTTCGGGGTAATAGCCCGCGACCGAACCGCGCGACATCGGATAGTCGAGGATCGTGAGCCCGTCGACGCGCCGCGCAATGCCGTCGGCGCCAATCGTTTCGAGCGCGGCCTTCGCCCCCGCCTCCAGCCCGCGCGCCGCGATATCGTCGGCATTCATGAACAGGATCATGCGGTCGTTATACACGCCGCGGTAGCGATCATTGTAGCTGTAGATCGTCGTGTTGAACTGGTCGTGCGAACGCACCGTGGCGAGCCGTAGCATGTCGGGATCTTCGACCGGCGCGTTGACCGCGAGGCCGGGGAGGACGAGGAAGTTCGCCTTCCCGTTCGAGGTCGCCCAGACGCGGCGGCGCGGCGGGATGTCAAGGTGAAAGCCGAGCGGCGCCTTGATGCGCTCCGCAAAGCCTTCGTAGAGCGCGGGATAGACTGCGGCGATCCTGTCGCGGATCAGGCCGTAATCGTCGATGTAGCGCGCCCAGTCGACCTTGCTCTCTGGCAATGTCGCCATCGCGATGCGGCAGACGATCTCGGTCTCGGGCATCAGGTCGGCGCTCGCGGGGTCGAGCACGCCGCGCGAGGCGGTGACGTTCGACATCGAATCCTCGATCGTGACGAACTGCTCGCCCTTCGCGGTTTCGATGCGTTCGGAACGCGCGACGACAGGGAGGATCAGCGCATCCTTGCCGTGGACGAGGTGGCCGCGGTTGAGCTTGGTCGCGATGCCGACGGTCAAGTCGAGCTTTCGCATGGCATCATAGGAACGGTCGGTATCGGGTACAGCGCGGACGAAATTGCCGCCGAGGCCGATGAAGACTTTCGCGGTACCCGCCAGCATCGCCTCGACCGATTCAACCGCATGATGCCCGTGGCCGCGCGGCGGTTCGAAACCGAAGACGTCGCGCACCCGGTCGAGGTAGGCCTGTGTCGGTTTTTCGTCGATGCCGACCGTGCGGTCGCCCTGCACGTTCGAATGGCCGCGGATCGGCGAGATACCCGCGCCGGGCTTGCCGTAATTGCCCTTGAGGAGAAGCAGGTTCGCGATCTGCTGGACGAGCTGCGATCCCTGCTGATGCTGGGTGACGCCCATGCCGTAGCAGATGATCGTCGCGTTCGAGCGGATATAGATTTCGGCGCAGCGGCGAATCTGTGCCTCGTCGATGCCCGACGCGGCGACGAGGTCGGGCCAGTTCTGTGCAGCAATATCGACCTTCAGCGCCTCGACGCCGGACGTATGTTCGGCGATGAAGGCGTGGTCGAGTATCGCCTCGCCCGCCGCCTCGCGCTCGAACAGGACCTTCATCATGCCCTTGAGCAGCGCGAGGTCGCCGCCGACCCGGATATGCACGAATTCGCTGGTGATATCGGTCGAGCCGAAGGTCGCCATCTGGACGATATCCTGTGGCTCGGTGAACTGGATCAGCGCGCGCTCGGGCATCGGGTTGACCGCGACGATCGGCACCCCGCGCTTGCGCGCCTCGACGAGCGGGGTCATCATCCGCGGCGCGTTGGTCCCGGCATTATGCCCGATCAGGAAGATCGCCTCGGCATGTTCGAAATCGCCCAGGATCACCGTGCCCTTGCCGACGCCGATCGACGGCGGCAGCCCGCGGCTCGTCGGTTCGTGGCACATGTTCGAACAATCGGGGAAATTGTTCGTGCCAAATTCGCGCACGAAGATCGAATAGAGGAAGGCCGTCTCGTTCGCCGTGCGACCCGAGGTATAGAATTCGGCCTGGTCCGGGCTTTCGAGCGCGCGCAGGTGCCCGCCGATCAGCGCGAAGGCATCCTCCCAGCTCACCGGCACATAATGGTCGGTCGCGGCGTCGTAGCGCATCGGTTCGGTCAGCCGGCCCTGCATTTCGAGCCAATAGTCCGACTGTTCCATCAGGTCGGTCACGCTGTGCTGCGCAAAGAATTCGCGCGTCACGCGGAACTTCGTCGCCTCGTGCGCGAGCGCCTTCGCGCCATTTTCGCAGAATTCCAGCTTCTTGGTACAGGTCGCGTCGGGAAAGGCGCAGCTCGGGCATTTGAAACCGCCCGGCTGGTTCATCGACAGGAGCGCGCGCGATCCCTTGGTGACGACGCTCTGTTCGAGCAGGACCTTCGCGGTCGCCGCCGCGGCACCCCAGCCGCCCGCAGGGCTGTTGTAGGTCCGGTACCGGGGTTTTTCGTTCGCCATCGCTCTTCGGCTAGCTGACCTTTGCGGTCGGCATGAGCCATGCCGACCCTCTGCCGTTCAGCTTATACACGAAACCTTCGCCGCTACGCAGCGCATTGCGCAGCCCCTTCACCAGCGGGCCGATCGACACGTTCAGTTCGGCGGAGAACATCAGCATATAGTCGCCGTCGACGGTGAGCTCCTTGCTGCCGTCGAGCTCGACGATATCGATCTCTTCGACCGGGACCGGCGCCTCGACCGCGAAAACGCCCGCGCCCGCCATCTTCGGCTGCACGAGGCCGTTGCCACCGAGCACCCCGGCGACCGTGTTGTGGCGATGCGTGGTCAGCGCGATCCCCGACGAGCAGGCATAAAAGGCCTTGTCGTCGAGCAGCAGCGCGTCGCCGTCGATCGCGCCGATGATGAAGTTGCGCCGCCCGGGCTCGGTCCAGATCGTCCCATGCCCCGAAAATTTCGTCGCAAAGGCCGATTCGCCCGTGCCCGCCGACGCGAGCGCGCGGCTCAGGAATCCGCGATCCTCATGCTGCTGGACCGTCGATTCGATCTTGCCGTGCATATATTGAAGCGCGCCGGGCTCGAGCAGGATCGCGCCGCCGGTCAGCGTGATGCAGAGCTGGAAGATATCGGTGGCTTCGGCGATATAGTGGAACCCGCCCTCGGCGGTCGGGATGCCGCGGGTGATCAGCCGCTTTTCGACGAAGCGGTATTTTTCGATCCGCACCCCGGCAGCCTCGACGCTTTCTTCCAGCCTGCGAAACTCGCTCATCCAAAAACCCCTGTCCTGTTACCTGAACGGATTATCGTCGTCCGAATAGCGTTCGTTGATGAATTGCATATTGTTCGTGAAGGCGTTGATGTCGTGCTGCGCGAGGTCGCGCAGCATCGCGTCGACGCGCTCCTGGAGCCGGTCGAGGCTCGCGCCGAGCAGGAAGCTCGCCGATTTTCCTGTCTTGCGAAAAATCTCGCCGCGGTGACTCGCGGGGACGTCGATATAGCTCTGGACGAGCTGCGGCAGGTGGACGTCGCGCATCTGGCCGGTGTCGACGCGGCTGAAACTCGGCACCTGTTCGCGCTCCATCGCCTTTTCGACCGCCTCGATCGATTCGAGGATATGGGCGATCTTGGCCTGCGCGCTGTCGGGAATCCGGTCGTCCTTATAGTCGAAGGCCTTCGGTGGCGGCGGCGCGGCCGGCGGCGGCGCGGCGCGCTCATTCTCCTGCGCTGCCCCCTCCCCGCCGAAAAGGCGGCCGAGCCGTCGAAGCATGCTCATACCGTTCCTGTTCCCACCTCTTCAACAATCGCCATCCCTTCCATAGCCTTGCACCACCGGCTTTCCAAGAACAGCGCGAACTAAAGCGAACCGAGCGCCGACTGTTGCTGGCTGTCGAGCGCGTCGACCGACGCCGCGACGTCGGCGATCGCCGACCGCAGCGCCGCGACCTGCTGCGACGCCTCGGCGCTGTCGAGCGCGACGCGCGCATTACCGCGCGCCGAGGCGCCGCTCGCGCCTTCGCTCAATGCAGCGGCCGCGGTCGTGACCCCGCCGATGCGGTCGAGGACGATGCGCTGGTTGGCGAGCGTCTGCGCGGCAACGATCGCGGTCTGGAGCGCCGCAACCGTGGTCGCCGAAGCCCGGTCGATCCCCTTCACCAGTTCGAGATTGTTGGTCAGCACGATGCCGAGCATCGCGTAGCTCTGCTGCGACACCGCCATCTGGGTGAGCAGGTCGCCGTGCCGCTGGCGCACCTCGAACAAGGCGGTCGAGCGGAGGCGTCCGGCCTTCGCCGGGTCGCTCGCGTCGAGCTGCCCCGCGAGCCGCTCGAACCGTTCGTCGAGGCTCGCGCACATGCCGATCGCCTCGGCAAGGCTCGCCAGCATCGGCCAGACCGTCTTGCGATAGGCGGTGACCGCAATATTGTCCCGAAGCAGCGTGTCGCGGCTCGTCGCCATCGTCGACAGCGCGGTTTCGATTTCGCCCTCGGCATCGCGATAGCGATCGAAATAGCTCGCCAGCGCATCGCCGCGCGCGAACAGCCCGAGGAATTTGCGCGGTTTCAGCAATTCGTCGCCGGCGCCGGGGTTGAGCCGTTCGAGCACCGCGCGGAGGCGCGCGAGTTGCGCATGGACCGCCGACACCGCATCCTCGCGGCTACCGCCGCGCGCCATCGCCAGCCGCGCCTGATCGGACAGCGCCCGCACCTCGTCGGCGCCGATCGTGGAAATCCGGCCGGCCATGCGGTCGAATTCGGGGCTTTGCGTCTCGATCGCGACGAAGGCGCCCGCATATTCGCGGGCGACCGCCTTGATCCGCGCCGCAGTCGCCTCGCTGAGCGCGAACTCGTCCGTTGCGGGTGCCGGGCCGCCCGGCGCCGGCGGCTCGAGTTCCAGCCCGTTCATCGAAGCGGCCCTGCGATCATGCGACCTTGATGCCCGATTGCTGGTCGGGCCCGGTGACGCCGTGCGTCTGCGCGCGCTTGACGACCATCCCCGCCCAGGGGGCATGTGTCGCGGGTTCGCACATGCTGCCGTTGCGCCCGAACACCGCGGGCGCCTCATGGCTCAATATCGCGCGCGCCTCGGCCATTTCCTGGACGTCGGGGCGATAGACCGAATGGATGATCGCGATCTGGTCGGGGTGGATCGCCGTCTTGGTCAGCAGGCCGTGCTCGATGTCCTGCTCGACCTCGCGGCGCAGCACGTCGGGCGAGTTGAAATGCTCGAAGACCGGGGCGGCGACCGAAAAGCCGTTCGGGATGAAGGTGCCGGCAATGTCGCGAATGACGCTGCCCAAAGGGCCGTCATAGGCGGTGCGGTACCGCGACCGGCGGATGCCGAGCAGCCCGAGGATGTCGTTCCCGCCGATACGCACCGCCGACACGCGTTCGGCATAGGGTTTGAGCTGGTCGCAGAGGCGCGCGAGCGCCATCCGGTCGAACGCGTCCTCGCCCTCGATCGTCGGCATGATGCGATGCTCCTCGTGCATCAGCGCGGTGAGCCACACGGGCAGCGACTGCGTCGTCACCTTGGGCAGCACGAAGCCGTCGATCCGGTCGATGCCCTTCATCTTCAGCAATTGGGTGAGCATCCGGAAATCGCGCGGCCGGACATAGACCGACAGCGTCGGCGCCTTGGCGACCAGCGCCTTGAGCAGCGCCGCCAGATCGTCGAGCGCCGCGTCGACCTGATCGTCGCGGACCGAATCCTCGAGGCACACGACCATCGAGCGCAGATCGTCGATCGCGCCATAGGCCATGGTCCGCGCCGCAGGGTTTGTCGCCGGCACGTACAGGGTGGCACCCAGCTCGACTGCGTTCATTGCTGGTCTCCTCCCAGATCCTTGATAATGGTCATCGCCCGATAGCTCCGCAAGTTTCTTTCCACGACCGGCACGCCCGCGGCGGCGGCCAGCAACTCGATGTGCGCGATGTCGGGATCGCCGCGCCGCTGGACATAGACCCGGTCGGGAACGCGGCGCAGGATGGCGCGCGTTGCCTCGGCGATCCCCGGCTTGATGCGATTGCGATCGCGAACCCCGCATTCGGCGGCGACTTCGGCGATCGTCTCCTCCGCCGCGACCCGTATTTCGGCCGCCCTTGCGGCGGACCATGGCGGGGTTTCAGGTTGCCAGTCGCCCGCGCCATCGATCGCCTCGATATAGGCCCGGCTGAGGTCGCTCGGCGCATGGTCGGTCATGGCGAGGCACGCGTGGAAATCGCCGGGGCCGACGAGGGCGTCGCTCAGCACCGAGCGGCTGACGAGCCCCGAAACGATGCCGTTCAGAAGCCCGCCGGGGATGACATAATCGTCGAAGGTCGCGGCAAGGTCGGCGCATCCGGCGGGGTCGGCGACCACAGCGAGGAACGGCGCGAAGTCGCTCGCCCCCGACGCGAGCGCGCGGTCGAGTTCGCCGCGGATCGCGCCCTTGCCGGTCCAGCCGTCGACGAACAGCGCGTTCGCGGTGCCATGCCGCTGCGCGATATAGGCGAGCGCATTTTCGTCGATACCGCGGCCGCGGATGATGCTGACCGAATAATGCCAGGTTTCGATCCCGATCCGGCGCAGCGCGCGTTTCAGCAGGATGCCGATCGGGGTCCCGGCGCGCGCGAGCGAGACGATGACACAATTCGACGCGCTTTGCGGCCGTTCGGCGATCGCGCGCGCGAGGCGCTCGACATCGTGGCGGACGCGCGCCGCATTCGCCGCGAGCGCCATGTCGTAGAGGCGCAGATAGCGCGCGTCGGGCAGCGGCTCGGCCGACAGCATCTCCGAATAATGGCGCGCGCCCGACTGGATCAGGCGTTCCTTTTCGGCGATGTCGGTCGGCTCGATCCGCGCCGGATTGAGCAGGAAGATGACATCGTCGGGGTCGTAGGATCCTGAAAAAGTCCAGTTTCCGTCGCCGTCGCGATACGCTTCTCCGATGTGCGCTGACGTCGCCATTCAGTCGATCCAGCCATTGCCAAGGGCGATATGCGACCAGAGCTGGGTGCGCGTGGGCACTGCCGCGAAATCGCAAAGGTCCATGAAGCCGACGTCGGACACGCTGTCGCCGATCCCGATGATTGGCTGGTCGGGCCGCGCGGCACGAATGTGGTCGATCATGTAACGCGCGGCGTGGCGCTTGCTGAGCCAGGGCGGCAGATAGGCGAGATTGTTGCCGTTGCGGTGACAGCGCCAGCCGGCCGGCACCTGCGGCGCGAGTTCCTGCTCGAGCACCGCCAGCTCGTCCGCATCATGCGCGTTGCTCTTCACGACGATATAGAGCGTCAGGCCGTTTTCCTCGACCGCCCAGTGGCGAAAACGTTCGGTGCACAGCGAATCGGTGAGCGCGCGATAGACCTCGCCGACGGGCGCGGCGCGGCGCGATTCGGCTTCGAGGCGGTCGTGCCACACGCGATCGAGCGCGCCGTCGCCGTCCAATATGCAGCCGCCGTTGGAACAGATCGCGGGCGCCTGCCCGATCGTCACGCGCGCAAGCACGTCGCGTCCGCGCGCGGTCACCGGAATGACCGTCCCCGTTTCGAGCCAGCGCAGGAAATGCTGCTGCATTGGCGTCGCGAAGCCGCTGGGGCTGCCGTCGAGCAGGCTGCTCATCTGCCGCAAGCCCTGTTGTCCCGGCGGGCATTTGGGCAAGGTCTGGAACAGCGTGTCGTCGAGGTCGGTGAGGATGACGGGATTCACCGGCTTTCCTCCGCCGCATAGCGGCACGCGACGACATCGACGGGCACCGACGATCCGAGCGCCGCCAGCGCGGCCCGTGCCTCCGCCTGCTGGTCGGCGGGCACTTCGGTGACGATCACCACGCGGTCGGGCGCATGGCCGAGAATGTTATAGAGGAAACAGGGCGCGCCGCTGCCATAGCTGTCGTTGAAGATCGACTTGCTCGCCATCGCGCCGCCGAGCAGCGCCGGGCTGCGCGTGATGCACTGGACCGCGGCGATGCCGCCCTGACGTTCGATTTCCTCGGCGACGAGCAGCGCTTCATAGCTGTGCTCGCCCTCGCCGAGCACCAGCACACGTTCGCCGGGTACGGCCGCGACCGCCGCGCGCTGTGCGCTTTCGGGATGCAGCAGGCCGGTCCGGCTGTTCATCCCCGCATCGGGCGCGGCGCCCGGCGCATTGCTGCCCGCCGCCAGTTCGGCGGGCGGCGCCGAGGCCGCCGCCGACCAGCGCATCCGGCCGCCGACAATCGCGCGCGCGGCCGCCGGACGCGGCATAGCATCGAGGTAGCTTCCATCGCTCCAGTCGGTGATGCAGCAGGTCTCGATCCGTTCGAGCTGCGGCATCGCGTCGAGCAGCGCGGTCGCCGCGGCGACGAAGGTCGCGCCGGTCGAACATTCGTCGTCGACGATCACCAGCGAGCGCGCCGCGGCGACCATCGCGCGGATCGCGGGATCGGCGACCTGGACGAGGTGCGAGGTCGCGTGGCTATGCCCTTCCTCGAAGCGCGCGACGACCTCCGCCCCCGCAACGCGCTGCCGCGAGGATTGCAGATAGACCGCCCCGGCGCCGGGATGCCGCGCCTGCCATGCGGCGAAACAGCCCTGTCCCAGCGCCGTCGCGGTTTCCGCCATGCCGAGAAAAACGATCGGCCCGGGCAGATCGCTTCCTACCCGCGCGGCGAGCCCGTCCATCGCCCTGCGCATGTCCGCGGGCCGCGCGGGCAAATGGCGGCCGAGCACGCGCGAGACGATCAGGAAACCGCGGCGCGGATTGGCGCGCGCCGCGACGTCGCAAAAGGCGTCGATATCGACGTCGCCATCGACGAACAGGTCCAGCGTGCCGGTCGACAGTTCCACCGTCATGGCCGGCGCCGCGTGCGTAACGTGCATAAACTAACTCATGTCCAAGGGAGGATCGACGACAGCGAACGACGGGACGGTTCGCGGCGACGTCGATATGTGCGGGCGCGCTTTTAGGCGCTGACGATTATGCTGACAACCGAATCACGCAGCCGCTGCACGACGTTGCGCCGGTTGTTGTCGGTCGACATCGGCACCGGGGTTCCTTCGACCCCCGACGCTGCCAGCATTTCGTGCACCAGGCTGACCTTGATGCCGAAATTGACATTCTCGCTGATCGCCCCGCGGTCGCGCAGATTGCCATGCGCGAGCGACGAGGAGGTGATCCCGACGAGGTTGCCATATTCGTCGAGGATCGCGCCGCCCGACGAGCCCGACCCGATCGGCGCGGTAAACTGGAAGCGCGCGACATCGCCTTCCCAGCCCTTCAGCCCCGAAACATTGCCCGTCGACACCTTGAGGTCGGCGCCGAGCAGGTCCATCAACGGGTAACCCGCGGCGAGCACCGCTTCGCCCAGCCAGATCGCGGCTCTGTTGCGCAGCGGCAACGACGTACCCTGTACCTCGCCCTGCAGGATCGCGAGGTCGTGCAGCGGATCGACCGCGAGCATCGTCAGCGCCTGCTTGCCGCGGCCGAGCCTGAAATCGTTGCCGCCCTCGATGACATGCGCGTTGGTGACGACGATGCCGGGCGCGACGAGGACACCGCTGCCCGAACCGAGCGAGGTTCCGGGCGGGGCGCTCCGGCGCTCGCCGCGCTCGCCGCCCTCCCAGCGTTCGCGGCCGCCGTCGGCCTGGCTGCGCCCCGGGATCGCGTCGACGCGGAAATTGCGCGCGCGCGCGAAGGCCTCGATGCCGAAGGTATAGCCTTCGTTGGCGACCTTCACCCGTCGTCCGCCGTCGCGCATATAGGCTTCGGCGATGATCACCGCCGCGAGCTGGTCGAAAGGCTTGGGAAAATCATAGCTGGCGCCGCCGAAATCGACGGTGACCGGATAGCAGTCGTTGACGAACCCGCCGGTCCGGTCGTCGGAGATATAAAGCAATATCTCGGCCTGTTCGCCGAGGTCTGCCATCGTCGAGAGACGCCATTCGCCCGCCGCGCCGCCGCGTTCGAGCGGCTGGAACTGCCCCTCGCGCGAGACGGCGACGACGGTGATGCGATCGGCGTTACGCCCGCCGATCCGGATCGTGCAGGCATCGTTGGTGCCGACGGAAAGACGTTCGCCCGGCTGCGTGCTCTTCATCGCCATCCCCCTTCCGCCGTCACGCCGCGACCGGCTGGACGACAGTTGAAAATGCCACTTCGGTGTCGATCGTCGAGCGGTCGATCGTGTCTGCCGACAGCCGCCCGGTCAGCAGCCCCGCCCAGTCGGCGACCAGCCGGCACCCGACCTGATCGGCATAGACGACGCCGCCCGCCGGGCGCGCGTTGATTTCGAGCAGCTTCCACGTCCCGTCGACCGCGCGGCGGAACTGCGCATTCACGAGGCCATGCAGCGCGAAGCGTTCGACGATCGCCGCGACGACGGGTTCGAGGGCGTGGCGCGTGCCGATATGCTGGCGGCTCGTCCCGAGCTTGGTGCGCGCGGCATATTTCAGCAGCCGACCTTCGTCGGCCAATATGTCGAACGAGATTTCGGGGCCGGGAAGATAGGCCATTGCGACGATCTCGTCGATCGGGCCGTGCCGTTCCTGTTCGCGCAGCGCCGCCAGATAATGATCGGGACGAATCCGGCGCCGCTCGGAATCCTGGAGATGCGCCATCGGCGACACGTCCATCAGGCGCCAGAAGCCGAGGCCGTTGACGCCCTGACGCGGCTTGACGCACGGCCCCGCCTCGTCGCCGTCATCGGCACCGGGCCAGTCGGCGAGCAACGCGGCAAGCTCGTCGCCCGTCCCCACCCGATAGGTCGGAAGATGATAATCCTCGCCCGCGAGCGCCGCCGCGAAGGCATATTTGTCGTCGAGCAATTCGAGCGTCGGCACGTCCGCGGGCAGGTGGACGCGACACGGCAGGTCGGCGGCGGCGATCAGCTTGCGCCGCCGGGTGGGGATGAAGATGTCGATCGCATGGCGGTCGATCGTCTCGCGCACCCAGCCGAGATAGGCATCGGGATCGCCCGCCGCGTCATCCGCGCCGCCGTCGATCCATGTCGCGGTCGGCCCCGGATAATGCGCGCTCATCGGCGAGACGCTGACATAGACTTCGAGCGACGGGTCGGCACCGCGCATCAGCCCCGCGATCGGGGCGAGCGAAAATCCGCGATTGAACCAGATCCGCACCGGCTGCGTCATCGCCGAACGATCATGACACCCGGCGCGCCATTAACCGAGATTGACGCCGAGGCTGCCCGCGAGACCCGACAGGCCGCTGGCCCAGCCTTCACCGATCGCCTTGACCTTGATGTCGCCCTGAGGGCCGCGATAGAGTTCGACGAAGATCAGCGAGGTGTTGGTGCTGCCGTCTTCCGAAAGGTCGTAGCGCGCGAGTTCCTTGCCGTCGGCGTCGTTGAGCACGCGCGCGTAGGCGTTCGAAACCGATCCGAAATTCTGGCGGCGCTCCTGCCCTTCGTGGATCGTGACCGCGACAACCACCTTCTTCACATCGCCGCCGAGCCGGCCGAAGTCGACCTTGATCGTCTCGTCGTCGCCCGCGCCATCGCCGGTGCGGTTATCGCCGCCATAAACGACCGATCCGTCGGGCGATGCCTTGTTGTTATAGAAGATGAAATGCGCGTCGCTCAGCACCTTGTCATTGCTTCCGACGACGAACGCCGACGCGTCGAGGTCGAACGCCGCGCCGTCGGTCTGGCGCACGTCCCAGCCCAGCCCCACCGTCACCGACGACAGGCCGGGCGCTTCCTTGCTCAGCGAAACATTGCCGCCCTTGCTCAATGACACTGCCATGTCCGCTCCCTTTCCAAATGCCGCGGCTTCGGTCCCGGCCAGGATGCCGGGCCGAAGCCGCTATCTTCAAATCAACCGATGTTGACACCAAAGTGGGTCGCGAGCGGGCCGAGCCCGCCCTTGAAGCCCTGACCCACCGCGCGGAATTTCCACTCGCCGGCATTGCGATAGACTTCACCGAGGATCATCGCGGTTTCGACCGATGCATCTTCGGACAGGTCGTAGCGGACGATTTCGGTCCCGGTCTTGGCGTCGACGATGCGGATGAAGGCGTTCGACACCTGACCGAAGCTCTGCCCGCGCGATTCGCCGTCGTGGATGGTCACCGCAACGGCGACCTTTTCGACCTCGGCCGGGGTCTTCGACAGCACGATCTTGATCTGCTCGTCGTCGCCGTCGCCTTCGCCGGTGCGGTTGTCGCCCTGATGGATCACGGCGCCGCCGACATCCTTGTTGTTATAGAAACAGAAATCGCCGTCCGAACGCACCTTGCCGTCGCCCTTCAGCAGGAACGCCGACGCGTCGAGGTCGAAATCCTGCCCGTCGGTCGCGCGGACGTCCCAGCCGAGGCCGACGATGATCTCGTCGAGCCCGGGCGATTCCTTCGACAGGCTGACGTTGCCGCCCTTGGAGAGTGAGATTGCCATCGAATTTATCCTTTCTGATTCCGATCGGGTGCGCCCGGATCACCGGGCCACCGTCACGCTGGGGTTGTTTCAGGCCGCGGCGGCTTCGCCCTCGCCGCCCGGATTGGCCTTGTTCCACCGCACCGAGGACCAGAAGGCGATGCCGATCAGCACCGCGCCGATCAGGCCGGTGATCACTTCCGGGATATGCTGGAAGGTGTTGATGTACATGATCACCGCGAGCGCGAGGATGGCGTAGAAGGCGCCATGCTCAAGGTAGCGATACTCGGACATCGTCCCCTTGCGCACCAGGAAGATCGTCATCGAACGCACGAACATCGCGCCGATGCCGAGGCCGATGGCGATGATGATCAGGTTGTTGGTGAGCGCGAAGGCGCCGATCACGCCGTCGAACGAGAAGCTGGCGTCGAGCACTTCGAGATAGAGGAAGGCGCCGAAGCCGGCCTTTGCCACCTGACCCGTCGTCGGCGTCGGGGGTTCGAGCACATGGTTGACGATCTCGACGACGATGAAGGTCAAAAGGCCGCCGATCGCCGCGATGATGAAGGTCAGCGCATCGGCGTCGGACAACATCGTCGAGGTCAGCCAGGTACCGAGCAGCACCAGCCCGATCGCCACCGCATCGATATCGGCGACTTTCGCCAGCGGCCGCTCGATCGCGCCGATCCAGTCGACCTCCTTGTCGGAGTCGAAGAAATATTTGAGGCCGACCATGCCGAGGAAGGCGCCGCCGAAGCCCATCAGCCCGATATGCGCGTCGCTGACGATCGCCTGATATTGTTTGGGCTCGTTAAGCGCGAGCTTGAACGCCTCGATCGGGCCGAGGCCGGCCGCGACCATCACGATCACGAGCGGGAACACGATGCGCATCCCGAAGACCGCGATCGCGATGCCCCAGGTGAGGAAGCGTTGCTGCCACACCGGGTCCATGTCCTTGAGCACCGAGGCGTTGACCGCGGCGTTGTCGAACGACAGCGACACTTCGAGCACCGACAGCACGACGCAGATCCAGACGATCCCGAGCACGCCGTCGATCGTTCCGGTGAGTTCCCAGCCGTACCAGGCCCCCAATGCGAGCGCGACCACCGAAAAGAGCAGTGAGCCGCCAAAATGTTTCAACATCTACCTATGTCCCCTTGCCGCCCCTTGCGGCGCCTTGATCGTCAATCTTTCGATCCCGCCGCCCAGCGCAGGAAGATCCCGACGTCGTCGGCATATTCCTTCTGGTCGCGGTAATAACGCATGTGACGCTGCATGCGCAGGCTGCCACCTTCATTCTCGAGAAGCGCTATACCGCAAAGCCGGCAATTGTCGCGCCCTTCGTCGAGGCGCACCTCGATCTCGGGCTGGCCGGGAACGGTCATCCGCACCACGCCGTCGGTCTTGGTCCAGTTCGGCACCCCGTCATAGATGAGCGCGAACACCGCGATGCGCTTGATCTGGTCGAAATAGCGCCCGTTGACGCGGATCGTCTCGCCCGCCGACACGGCGCCGGTGCGGTCGTCGCCCGACAGCTGGATGAACGGTTCGCGCTCATAGTCGCCGAACGAACGTCCGAGCGCCTGGATCACGCCCTTGTAACCGTCCTGCAATTCGAACAGCACGCCAAGGTCGAGGTCGATATTCTTCGCGCCGCCGCCGAAGAAGCCGCGCTTCTGCTCGGCCTGGCTCCAGTTGAGGTTGAGTATGATCTCGCCGAACGTCGCGCCCGTTTTCTTGAGGCTGACGCTCGGGCTCGATTTTTCGAGGGTGATCTTCTTGAGGCTGACCGGCGCCGACGGGGCCGGAGCGGGCGCAGGGGCCGGAGCCGGTGCGGGCGTCGGCGCGGGGGCTGGAGCCGGCGTCGGAGCGGGGGCCGGTGCGTCCGCGACCTCGCCCCCGAAATGCCCGATCAGGCTCGCGAGCCCCCCGGCGAAGCCCGCGGCGATCGTGCCGCATTTCCAGCCCGAACTGTGGCGATACAGCTCGACCATCATCACCGCTTTCTCGTCGGTGAGATGCTCGGCGACGTTGAATTCGGCCTTGCCGCCGTCGATCGACACCAGCAGCGGCCGCGCCTCGGCGATCGGGCGGCTGTCGTGCGTCGCGGTAAAGACGATGCGGTCGATACTCGCGGGCAGCGCGTCGAGGTCGAGCGCGAACACCGCCTTGTCCGCCGAAGCCGTCAGGCCGATCGCGCCTTCGGGCGAACGCGGGTTGGAGAAGAGCACGACATAGCGGTCGTCGCCGATCTTGCGCGCGGCATCGAGCCCGAAGGCGGCGATGTCGACCCCGGCCATCCCGAAGGATACCGCCACCTCGCAGCGCCCGCCGATCCCAAGATCGGTCAGGCCGCGTTTTTCACCCTTTTGCAGCTGCATGCATATTCCCCACTGGCTTCGCGGCCGTCAGGGCCGCGAAGGGTCGCCGATTGTTCGAAAAAAGGATCAGATCAGGCGCCGCGACTGGTCGACCAGCTGCTGGACGTGCACGCCCGCGGCACGCTCGCCGATCGCCTTGTACACCCATTCGCCGCCGCTGCGCTTCAGCGACGCGAGGATCAGCCCGGTGTAGGAGCCGCTTTCGCTGATGTCGTAGCGCGCGAGTTCGCGGTTGGTCGACAGGTCGATGACACGGCCGAAGGCATTGGCGACCTTGTCGAAGGTCTGGCCGCGGAAGCTGGTCACCGTCAGCACCAGCGTTTCGACATTCGCGGGCAGGCGCGTCAGGTCGACCGAGATCGTCTCGTCGTCGCCGTCGCCTTCGCCGGTCAGATTGTCGCCGCTGTGGCGGATCGACCCGTCATCGCTGGTCAGTTTCTGGAACCACACCGTGTCGACGACATTGCCCGCCGCGTCGAACACGAGGCACGATGCGTCGAGGTCGATGTCGGCATTGCCGCCCGACAGCTTCGCAAAGAATCCGGTTGCCTGGACCATGTCCCAGCCCACGCCCAGCGCGATCCGCGTCAACCCGCCTGCACCGGCCTCCTTGGCCAGGCTGACACTCGAATTCTTGTTCAGCGAAATAGCCACGAGCTTCATCCTCCTCCGACGATCATGAAATATGCCGTAACTGATATAAATTGGTCGGCAGCCTGTCCATATCTTTGCATTCGGGTTTCATAAGAAAAAATGAATGAAATAATTCTGCAATTCAAACCCTTAGAATAGTATGTTTGTAAACCGGCGATGGATGACAGGACCGGCGCGTTTCCGGGCCACCCGCTGGCGCGGTCTCTTCGATTAACGAAGCTATTCGTGGCGGATAGGGCGCGGCGCACCGCAACGGAACCACGCTTTCTAAGGAAGTGTTGGCGCGCCCGGCAGGATTCGAACCTGCGACCACCCGCTTAGAAGGCGGGTGCTCTATCCAGCTGAGCTACGGGCGCGCAGCGCATTTGCGTCGCGGCGCGAATAGCGCGGTTTGCGTAGGCTGCAAAGCAGGTTAAGCAGCGGTCGATGTCCGATTCCGCCCCGCCCCCTGCCAAACCCGCCCCCGTCAGCGCGGCAAATATCCATCATTTTCGTTATTATGACCTTGTCATGGCGGCATTTGTCGCGGTCCTGCTGCTCAGCAACATCATCGGCGCGTCGAAATTGTCGACGGTCGGCAGCCTGACTTTCGGCGCCGGCATCCTGTTCTTTCCGATCAGCTATGTCATCGGCGACGTGCTGACCGAAGTCTATGGCTATGCCCGCGCCCGCCGCGTGATCTGGGCCGGGTTCGGGGCGCTGCTGTTCATGGCGGTGATGAGCTGGGTCGTGCTCGCGATGCCGCCCGCGCAGGACTGGTGGTGCGGCGGCGCCGACACGCTGACGCTGAAGGAGGGCGCTGCGACCGGCACCGGCGCGGTATGCCAGGCAAGCTATGAAAGCGTGTTCGGCAGCGCGTGGCGGATCGTCGTCGCCTCGATGGCCGCCTTCTGGGCCGGCGAGTTCGTGAACTCCTATGTCCTCGCGCGGATGAAGCTCGCAACCGGCGGGCGCTTCCTGTGGATGCGCACGATCGGGTCGACGATCGTCGGACAGGGCGTCGACAGCCTGATCTTTTACCCCATCGCCTTCCTCGGCATCTGGGAAACCGAGCAGGTGCTGCTGGTCCTCACGACGAACTGGGCGATGAAGGTCGCGTGGGAAGCCGCGCTGACGCCCGCAACCTATGTGGTGGTGGGGGCGTTGAAGCGCCGCGAAGGCGTCGACGTGTTCGACGAAGGCACCGACTTCAACCCGTTCGGCGCCAAGGTATAGGGTCTGTACTAGATTACCCCGGGAACTGGATTTTTATGACGTTGCTTGAAATTGCCTCGCTGTTCGAGGCGCGCAAGGTGTCGGTCATCGAAGCGACGGGCCTCGATAAGGACGCGCTGCACATCTATTTCGGACTGACCCTGTTCCTCGTGGTCCGCTTCCTGTGGCGCAGGCGCGGCGGATGGGTGATCGCGTGGCTGGCGGTGCTCGCCATGGCGTGCGGCGGCGAATGGCTCGACCTCAACGCCGAAATCAGCCGGTCGTCGATCCAGCCCGACGCGGCGCACTGGCACGATATCTGGAACACGATGTTCTGGCCGACGGTGCTGCTGCTCGTCGGACGCTGGTTGCAGCCGCGGCCGGACACGCCAGCCGAGCCCGCCGAAGCGATGTCAGGCGAGTACGCCGAGCGCCGCCTCGAACAGGCGTAGCCCGTCGGTTCCGCCGTGCGCGCGGTCGATCGCGCGTTCGGGGTGCGGCATCATGCCGAGCACATTGCCCGCGTCATTGAGTACGCCGGCGATGTCGCGCGCCGACCCGTTGACCGCATCGGCATAACGGAACGCGACGCGCCCCTCGCCCTCGATCCGGTCGAGCGTTTCGGCGTCGGCGAAATAATTGCCGTCATGATGCGCGACGGGAATATCGATCCGCTCGCCCGCGTTGTAGCTGGCGGTGAACAGCGACTGGCTGTTCTCGACCGTCAGCGGCACAGTGCGGCACACGAAATTGAGCCCCGCATTGCGCATCAGCGCGCCGGGCAGCAGCTGCGCCTCGGTCAGCACCTGGAAACCGTTGCACACGCCGAGCACCGGAACGCCGCGGCCCGCGGCATCGGAGACCGCGCGCAGGATCGGCGACCGCGCCGCCATCGCGCCCGAGCGGAGGTAATCGCCATAGGAGAAGCCGCCGGGGAGCGCGATGAAGTCGACGCCATCGGGCAGCTCGGTTTCGCGGTGCCACACCATCGCGGGGGCGCGGCCGGTTACCGTTTCGAGCGCGACCGCCATGTCGCGGTCGCAGTTCGAACCCGGAAAGACGATGACGGCGGTCTTCATGGCAGCGGCTCCCCTTACGGACGTTCGATGCGGTAGTTTTCGATCACCGTGTTGGCGAGCAGCTTCGCGCACATGGCGTCGAGGTCGGCATCGCTCGTGCCATCGGCGACATCGAGCTCGATGAACCGGCCGGCGCGGACGTCCGCGACGCCGCCGAAACCCAGCCCTTCGAGCGCATGATGGATCGCTTTGCCCTGCGGGTCGAGGACCCCCGGCTTGAGCGTCACATAGACATTCACTTTCATGGGGCGGGCCTTTGCAAGATGGGTGCGGGGAAGATGGGCGCGCCTATGCCCGCGAATCACTTTTCGGGCAAGGCTGGCCGCGCGAAAAATATGGCTGTTCGGATTGCGAACCAGTCGCATCTTTCCTGTTGCGAATCTCTCGCACTATCCCTACATCGGCCTTGTTGAGAAGGATTCGCACATGGTCGTCTGTGTCTGCAACGCAATAAGGGAAAGCCAGCTGCGCGATGTCGCGCGGAGCGGCCAATTGCGGTGCGCCAAGGCCGCCTATGCGCAACTGGGTCGCAAACCCAAGTGCGGACAGTGCCTGTCATTCGCTCGCAATATCATCAGCGACGTCGCCGCGACCGCCTGATTTTTCTTGGTTTTCTGCCATTTTTGACCTTGGCCTGATGGGACTGGGGCGCGTATAATGCGCCCACTCCATTCCAAGACAAAAATGACAGGACAGACACCATGAAGGGCGACGAAAAAGTCATCGACTTCCTCAACGAGGCACTCAAGAACGAGCTGACCGCGATCAACCAGTACTGGCTGCACTATCGCATGCTCGACAATTGGGGCGTCGCGCGCCTCGCGCATTTCGAGCGCGAAGAGTCGATCGACGAGATGAAGCACGCCGACAAGCTGGCCGACCGCATCCTCTTCCTCGGCGGCCTCCCCAATTTCCAGCTGCTCGGCCGCCTGCGCGTCGGCGAAACCGTCGAAGAGATCCTCAAGGCCGATCTTGCGATCGAGGAAGAAGCGATCCCGCTGCTCCGCGACGCGATCGCGCATTGTGAAAGCGTCCGCGACTATGTCAGCCGCGACCTCTTTTCCGACATCCTCGAAAGCGAGGAGCATCATGTCGACGAGCTCGAAAAGCAGTTCGAGATGATCGAGCGCATGGGCATCGAAAATTATATCCAGCTCCAGTCGAAGCCCGTGAGCGACGACTGAAAGTGATTCGACGGCGCGGGGTCACGTCCACACCCTAAACCGTTGATAAGAGAGGCGCTTTCGGGCGCCTCTTTTTTCGCTTGTATTTGCGAATAATTCTCAATAGCAAGGTGGAGCAGTCCCCTCCTGCCGGCCGCTGCAACTTCCAGTTGCGCTCAAAGCGGCCGGCATCTTTTTCCCAAAAGAAGGACAGAAGGACTGCGCGGGCCGGGAGAAAACACCTCATGCAAAGCAGCGAGCTGATCCGCCGATTGACCGAGCAGCCGCTGGTGCGCGACCTGTCGGTCGAGGCCGCGCAGGCCGTCCTCGCGCTGCGTTACTGCATCCTCTGCCGCCGCAGCGAGCGCGATCCGATGCCCGAACTCGAACGGCGCTGGGGCAATATCCTCGCCGCGCGGCGCTATCGGCTGGTGGTCGAGGCGATCGGCCATGTCTGGCCCGAACCCTTCGCCGTCGCCCCGCCCTGCTGCCCGCGCGTCAGCTTCGACGAGGCGCTGCTCGCCGCGATCGTCGGCGCCGCGTCGCGCCGCGACCGCGTGCAGTTCGACTGGCTGACCGCCGAAATGCTCGGCGGCGATGCGCGCGAGATGCTGTTCGTCGCGCTGGAAAATTTCATCCGCGCGCGGGCGCCGGGGCGGGTTTGACGGTCACATAGCTGTTCCAGGGACAGGAGCGGTTGCCGCTCGCCCTCTTTCGTCATCGCGGACTTGATCCGGGATCCGTCGCCGCACCATCGTCATGACCCCCGGATCAAGTCCGGGTGACGATGATGGATAGGTCCGCAACCCGCTGCTAGCGCCCGCCCGCTACTTCCCCGCCTTGTCGCTCACCGCCTTGATCACCAGCGCGTTGTCGTCGACCAGATAGCGTTTCGCGAGCGCCTGCAACTGGGCCGGTGTCGCGGCTTCGACCTCGCCGATGCCCTTGCGGCTGCGGTCGAGGCGGTCGGCGTGGCTCGTCGCTTCGGCGACATAGTTGAGCCAATAGCTGTTCTCGCGCCGCGACTTCACCATCGCCTCGACGAGCGGCTTGCGCGCGCGGTCGATCAGGTCGGCGTCGACTGGCTTTTCGCGCAATTCCTTTGCGATGGCAAAGATGGCGGCGCGCGTCGTCGCGAGGTCCTTATGGTCGACATTGCTCGCCGCGAAAACATGGCCATAGCCGGGGAATTCGTCGGACAGGCTCGCCGCCGCGCCGGGGCTGTAGCTTTCGCCGAGCTTTTCGCGCAGCTCCTCGGTCAGCATCAGCTGCATCACGCGCGCGAGCAGGTTGAGCCGCATCGCTTCGCCCAGGTCGCTGTCGTCGCGCGCCGGCCAATAGACGCGAAGCTCCGCCTGTTCGGCGGGCCCCTTGTGGATCAGCGTCCGCTCGCTGCGGTCGGTCGCGAACTGGCGAACGCGCGCATCGGTGCGCGGGTCGAACGCGGCGCGGCGCTCGGGAAGCGCGCCGAAGGTCGCCGCGATCGCGTCGATCGCGGCCTGTTCGCCGATATCGCCGACGACACCGACCTCGATCGCGCCATGCGCGAAGCTGTCGGCGACGACGGGTTTGAGCTGCGCCCAGTCGAGCGTCATCATCTTGTCGAGCGGCGGCGTCTGCGAGCGCGGATCATTGTTCGCGAGGATGCCGCCCGCGTCGCGACCGAGCACCGCCGCCGGGGTCGCGTCGTTCGCCGCATATTGCTGCGGCAGCACGCGGCGGATCAACGCGAGGCCGTCGGGGCGGTAGCCGGGATGCGTCAGGAACGCCGCCATCAGCTTCGCCTGGAGCCCGAAATCCTCGGGCGAGGTCAGCGCGCTGCCGCCGAAGGTATCGGTGCCCATGCCGAAACCGGGGCTGACCGTCTTGCCCGCAAGCACCGAGCGCAGTTCGTCGACGCTGTGCGCCTCGAGTCCGCCCAGCATGATCGAACTCGCGAGCGAAACCTTCGTCGGGTCGTCGCGCGTCGCGAGCAGGCTGCCGCCGTCGACGCGCAGCGACAGCATGACCTTGTCCTTCTGGAAATCGGTGGTCTTGATGTTGAGCATCACATTATTGGCAAAACGGATCCGGCGGATGCCAAGGTCGTCGACGCGTTCGTCGCTGACGATTTTGCCCGGCGTACCGAAATTATCATAGGCGAAGGCCGCGTTAGCCGCCTCGGTCGGCGCCGCGACCGCGACCTCGGTCGACGCACGCAGCGCCGCGAGGATCGCGCCGGTGCCGCCGTCGATCGGCTTTTTTGCCGACACGCGCGCGAGCGGCGGGCTCAGGCCCTGCATACGCGCCCGGAAGGCGGCGGTGACCGCGGCGGCGGTCAGCGACGGCGCGGCCGCCTCGAACAGTGCCTGCGAGGTTTCGGGACGAACGACGACGAAATCGCCCTCGGCGGCGCCGATCAGCGTGTCGGCCAGCGCATCGCTGCGCCGCGTCGTCACGCCCGCGACGGCGTTCTTGAGCGCGGTACGCCGGTTCGCAAGCTGTTCGTCGACTTCGGCCTGCGTGAAGCCGTGCTGGACCGCGCGGCGCTGTTCCTGTTCGGCGAGTGCGAGCGCGTCCTTCCACGCGCCTTCTTTCGCGACGACACCGACGGTGACCTGGTCGAATGTCTTCCAGCCCTCGGCATCGCTGAAATAGCCGGTGAGGATCGGCGAATCCTCGTTGAGCGCAATCTTCGCGAGCCGGCGGCTGACGATCGCCTCGCCGATATCCTCGGCCAGCTTGCGCGCGCGCTTTGCCTTGGTGTCGGGATCGAGCGTCCACGGCTTGAAGGCCGCGATCGTCACCGAATCCTGGATCGCGGGATCGATGAAATCGTCGGCGGCCGCCGCGCGCTTGTAGTCGACATTGCCGATATCGGGATCGGCACCCGCCGGTCCGCGGCCCTTCCAGTCCGAAAAGCGCGCCTTGATCTTCGCCTCGACCGCCGCGGGGTCGAAATCGCCGACCATCACCAAGGTCGCGCGTTCGGGGCGGTAGTAACGGTCGTACAGGTCGCGCAGCCGCGCAGCGGGCGCAGTCTTGATCACCTCTTCGGTGCCGACCGGGATGCGGTTCGCGACCGTCATCCCCTTCATCTGGAAATCGAGCTGGTCGATCAGGTTGCGCAGCTGATAGGTGTCGCGCGCCCGGCGTTCGGACAGGATGATCCCGCGCTCACGATCGACCGCGGCGGGATCGATCGTGAGTTCGCTCCCCGTCTCGCGCATCAACATCAGTCCGGTGTCGATCAGATCGTCCGACGCATTGGGCAGGTCGAGCTTGTAGATCGTCTCGTCGAACCCGGTCGATGCGTTGGTGTCGGCACCGAAGGCGAGGCCCTTGCGTTCGAGCAGCTTGATCATCTCGCCCTCGGGAACGCCCTTCGACCCGTTGAACGCCATATGTTCGAGGAAGTGCGCAAGCCCGCGCTGATCCTCGGCCTCTGCAAAGCTTCCGACCGCGAAACGCATGCGCAGTACGACGCTGTCCTTCGGCGTGCTGTTCTTCAGCAGCGCATATTTCATCCCGTTGGGGAGTACGCCGAAGACGATGTTCGAATCGACCGGCACGTCGCTGGGCGCAAAATTCCACGCCTTGGCGGCTTCGCTCTGCGGGTTGACCGCCGCGGGCGCCGCGGCCTTGGCAGGTGCTTCCTTCGCGTAGACCGGGGCGGTGCTGGCGATGAGGAAGACGAGGGGCGACAGCGCGGTCGAAGCACGCCGGACAAGGGATTTGGTCATGGCGAAGATGTGACCGCAGCCCCGCAGCCGGTCAAGCCATGGTTACGCGACGCGGCCGACGCTTTCGACGGACGACATGGGGCCGCGACCGGCAGCCTTGGCGGCATAAAGCGCGCGGTCGGCGACCTCGAGCAGCTTGCGCGCGCTGTCGCCATGTTCGGGCCAGAAGGCGGTTCCGATCCCCGCGCCGACGCCGATCGCCTGCCCGCCGATACGATAGGGTGCGGCGAGCGCGGCGAGGATATGGTCGGCGAGCGCGGTTTCGAGCAACGGCGATCCGGCGGGCACGAGGATCGCAAACTCGTCGCCCCCCTGCCTTGCGACGACCGCGTGGTCGCCGCATGCGCGGCGCAACCGTTCGGCGAGCTCGCACAACACGCCATCGCCGATCGCATGGCCATGCTGGTCGTTGATCGGCTTGAACCCGTTGAGGTCGAGCAGCGCGATCGCGAAGGGACTGGTGTCGTCGGCCTTCGCAATTTCTTCGTCGAGCCGCATGTCGAACGCGCGGCGATTGGCGACGCCGGTGAGCGGGTCGGTGTGCGCGAGGTCGCGCATCTGATGCTGGAGTTCGAGCAGGTCGATCAGCTGGTCATGCTGCTGCAGGATCATGCGCAGAAGGAAGATCGTCGCGACGACAAGGCTGGTTCCCGCAGCGATTTCGGGCGCGATCCCCGACGTCAGCATCAGGAACGAGATCGGCACGAGCCCGATGAGCAGGTTGACGAAGGTCGCAAAGCGGATCGACGACAGGCAATAGGCGGTCGCGAGCGAACCCATCGCCATGACCATTGCGTAATAGCTGTGCGTTTCGGGGGGCGCCGCGAGCCAGTTCATCACCGTCCAGCTGCTGCACATCGCGCCGGTCGTGCCCGACAGCCAGGTCGATTCGGCGATCATCCGCCGCGCGCGGCGCACGCTCATCCGCCGCCCGCGATTGTGCATCAGCACGGCGAAACCAAGGACGCCGATGATCGCGAGCGCCACCGGAAAGCCGATGCGGACGACGGGATGGACGGTGTCGACCCCCGCATAGATCGCGGTCGGCGTCGTCGCGGCCAGCATCAGGAAGAGCATCGGGGTCAGCGTTTCGATGCGATTGGCGCGCAGCAACGCGACATCGTCCCGAATCGCATCCGGAATCGGCGGAAAGAACCGCGTGCGCAGCCAGTGATAGACCCCCGTCATAGGGCCGGGATAGCAAGCGCGAGTAAAGCAGGGGTTAAGGATCGAAACCTCGTCTTATCACATACCTAGGCGGTGCAGCCCGCATAGATGACTTGCGAAATATTAACCATGTCCAGCGACAAGCGGCGCCAAATTTTTCCGCGCCCGACAGGAGCCACACCATGTCCTATCCGATGCCGCCGCTGACCTCGCCCACCACCGCGCCCGCCGTCCCGATGCCGGCAAGCGATCCGACCTTGCCGCAGGACGATACGCCCGCGCAGCAGGCGGCGCGCATCGCGCAGCTCGCGGCAACGCAGGCGATCTATACGTGGACGACCGAGGTCCCGACGCTGCCCGGCGTGCCGCTCGCGACCAGCGTGCCGAAGAATGACGAGCCGACGATCGCGTGGTTCGCGATCCTGATCGGCGTCGGGATCGACATCGTGCGCAACGCGCTGACGGTGAAGCTCGGCGGGGTGGATAAGGGCGAACTCGACACCCCGCGCGCCGATTATGAAGCCGCGCTCGCCGAATGCGATGCGATCGAAGCCTCGACGGCGAAGATCGCGACCGAGCATGGCGTCCACAGCGGCGGCAATATTTTCGAGCGGCTGATCGGCGATGTCGAAAATGCCGTCGCCGCCGCCGAACGCGACGCGCATGTCGCGCTGCTCCAGGGCTATAAGGACCGCCTCGAAGAGCTGATGAAGGTCGACGAGGAAGAGGTTGCCGGACTCGGCAGCAAGACCCCGCGCAGCGTCGAGGCCTATCGCGCGCTGTTCGCGACGCTGCCGGTACCGGGAATATCCTATACCTTCCAGGACGACAGCGAATTTGCCCGGCTGCGCGTGCAGGGACCGAACAATATGCTGATCGCCGCGGTCGGCGACGCGCTGCCCGCCAATTTCCCGCTGAGCGCCGCCAAATATAGCGCGGTCGTCAACGGCGACACGCTCGGCGCCGCGCTCGCCGACGGACGCCTCTTCCTGCTCGATTACAAGCCGCTCGAAATACTCGACCCGGGCACCTACGGCGGCCTCGCCAAATATGCCTGGCAACCGATGGCGCTGTTCGCGATCCCGCCGGGCGGATCGTCGCTGGTTCCCGTCGCGATCCAGTGCGGGCAGGACCCGATCGATTATGCGATCTTCACCCACTCCCCTGTCGCCGACAAGCAATGGGGATGGGAAATGGCGAAGTTCGTCGTCGCGGTCGCCGACGGCAATTATCACGAACTCTTCACCCACCTCGCGCGCACGCATCTCGTGATCGAGGCCTTCGCCGTCGCAACGCACCGCCACCTCGCCGAGGTGCACCCGATCTGGGCGCTGCTCTTGCCCCATTTCGAAGGCACCTTGTTCATCAACGAACAGGCGGCGACGTCGCTGATCGCCGCGAACGGCCCGATCGACCATATTTTCGCGGGCACGATCAATTCGAGCCAGCTCGCCGCGGTCGACGCGCGGCTCGCGTTCGACTTTTACGGCAAGATGCCGCGCGCCGACTTCGCTGCGCGCGGCGTCGGCGTCGATTCGGCGCTCGAAGATTATCCGTACCGCGACGACGCGCTGCTCGTGTGGGACGCGATCCACGAATGGGCGCGCCAATATGTCGACCTTTATTATGCGCACGACGCCGACGTCGCCGCCGATACCGAGCTCACTGCGTGGGCCGCGTGCCTCGCCGGCGAAGCGAAGATCAAGGGTTTCGGTCCGATCGCGACGCGGGGACAGCTTGCCGAAATCTGCACGATGGTGATGTTCACCGCGAGCGCGCAGCACGCGGCGGTCAACTTCCCGCAAAAGGACATCATGGCGTTCGCGCCCGCGATCACCGGCGCGGGCTGGCAGGCGGCGCCGAACGGGCAACGCGGGCACGACAAGGCGGGCTGGCTCACGATGATGCCGCCGATGGCGCTCGCGCTCGAACAGCTCAATGTGCTCGAACTATTGGGATCGGTGCATTACCGGCCGCTCGGCGATTACCGCAGCAATGCCTTTCCATACCCGACGTGGTTCCAGGACCCGCGCGTGACCGCGGCCGAAGGCCCGCTCGCCTGGTTCCAGGCGGCGCTCAAGGGCGTCGAGGCGGAGATCGCCGCGCGCAATAGCGAACGGATGCAGCCTTACCCGTACCTGCAGCCGAGTTTGATCCCGACGAGCATCAATATCTGAAGCACAAATAAGAACCCCGGCAAAAGCCGGGATTCCTGTATTGCGCTGGCTGGTCCGGCTTACGCCCGGATCAGCTCCCTTTTTTCTTCCGGTGGCTTTCGAGGTCGAGCACGGCATTTTCGCTGCCCTCGGGGAGCAGGCCGAGGCGGCGCGCGACTTCCTGATAGGCTTCGACTTCGCCGCCGAGATCGCGGCGGAAGCGGTCCTTGTCGAGCTTCTCGTTCGTCGTCATGTCCCACAGGCGGCAGCCATCGGGGCTGATCTCGTCGGCGAGGATGATGCGGCTAAAGTCGCCCTCGTAAAGGCGGCCGAACTCGAGCTTGAAGTCGACGAGGCGGATGCCGACGGCGGCGAACATGCCCGACATGAAGTCGTTGATGCGGATCGCCATGTCCTGGATGTCGTGAAGCTCGTCCTGGCTGCACCAGTTGAAGCAGGCGATATGCTCTTCGGCGACGAGCGGATCGCCGAGCGCGTCGTCCTTGTAGCAATATTCGATCAAGGTGCGGGGAAGCTGCGTCCCCTCCTCGATGCCGAGGCGCTTCGACAGCGTGCCCGCGGCGACGTTGCGCACGATCACCTCGATCGGCACGATCTCGACCTGGCGGATCAGCTGCTCGCGCATGTTGAGGCGGCGGATGAAATGCGTCGGCACGCCGATGTTGCCGAGCAGCGTGAAGACATGCTCCGAAATCCGGTTGTTGAGCACGCCCTTGCCGCTGATCGTGCCCTTTTTCTGCGCGTTGAACGCGGTCGCGTCGTCCTTGAAATACTGGATCAAGGTGCCCGGTTCGGGGCCTTCGTACAGGATCTTCGCTTTGCCTTCGTAGATCTGGCGGCGACGGGACATGGCGTTCAAACTTTCTGCCGGAACCAAATGAATGACCCCGGCAAAGCGACTCAGCAGGAGGCGCGCCGCCGGGGCGATGGGGCGCCTATAGCGACAAAGGGCGGGCGCGTCATCCCCGGCATGACACCCTTTGCCTTACGTTTACGTAAAGTGCTTGCGTTGGACGTCGTCGCTTGCAACGCTGGGCCGAAACCAAGGAGAGAGATGGATGAGCTTCGACCAGATTCGCCTCGACAAGCATGAGGGCATCGCGCTGCTGACGCTGCACCGGCCCGACCGGATGAACGCCTTTACCACCGAGATGATGCTCGAAATCGTCGCCGCGCTCGACGAATGCGACGCCGACGACGGCGTGCGTGCGGTGATCTTCACCGGATCGGGCGACCGCGCCTATTGCGCCGGCGCCGACCTCGGTCAGGGCGCCGCGACCTTCGATTACGACAAGCGCACCGACAAGGCGGCGACTTTGCCCGAAGGCATATCGGCAAGCCCCGTCGCCGCCGACGGCACGATCGACTGGTCCCACCCGCTGATCCGCGATTCGGGCGGGCGCGTGTCGATGCGCATCTTCGACTGCAAGAAGCCGGTGCTCGGCGCGATCAACGGCGCCGCGGTCGGCATCGGCGCCACGATGACGCTGTCGATGGACGCGCGCCTCGCGAGCGAGACCGCGCGCTACGGCTTCGTATTCGCGCGGCGCGGGATCGTCCCCGAAGCGGCGTCGAGCTGGTTCCTGCCGCGCCTCGTCGGCATCCAGAATGCGGTCGACTGGTGCTATTCGGGACGGCTGATCGACGCCGCGGAAGCGCATGAAAAGGGCCTCGTCCAGTCGGTCCACGCCCCCGGCGAGCTCGTCGATGCCGCGATTGCCAAGGCGCGCGAGCTGACCGACCACAGCGCGCCGGTGTCGGTCGCGCTCACCCGCCATATGCTGTGGCGAATGCTCGGCGCGCCGCACCCGATGAGCGCGCACCGCTGGGACAGCCGCGCGATCTTCGCGCGCGGCCGCAGCGCCGACGCGGCCGAGGGTGTGTCGAGCTTCCTCGAAAAGCGCCCCGCGAACTTCACCGTCAGCGTCGCGAACGACTATCCTTGGTTCGCCGAGTTCGAGGACACGCCGCCCTACGGCTGAGCGTTCAGCCCGCCGCGCCGCCGCGCTTCCTGAAATACGGCCTGAAGAACATATAAAGGCCCGAGAATATCAGCAGGAAAAGCGGCGGCAGCGGCAGGTAATAGACCCACTCGGCAGGCTCCTGCCCGAGGCCGAGCGTCACGAAGATCGCGAGCACGATCGCCGAGAAGAGGATCGATACCCAGCGGTGAAACTGCCGGATCCACAAGCTCCAGTTCATAATCTTCTCCCTGTTTGATCAATCGAGCCCGGCCACGACCTTCTCGAGATTTTCGAGGTGAATCTTCCAGCCCCCCTTGGCACCGCCGAAGGCCTGCTTCTGGTCGGGGCGGAAGCCGACCTGTTCCATGCGGAGAAGCGTTCCCTCGGGTGTCGCCTCGAGCGTGAAAGTGACGGTGCTTTCCAGCGCATAGGCGGGATCGTCGTGCGCATGGTTCCATGTGTAGGACAGCGTCCGGCCGGGCTCGACCTCGAGGATCTCGCAATCGACATGGCCCCAGTCGCCGCGGAGCTGGAAACGATGGCCAAGGTCGAGCCCGAAGTCATTCTTCATCAGCCACTCCTCGATCAGGTGCTGCGTCGTCAGCGCGCGCCAGATCTTTTCAGGCGAATGCGGGATTTCGCGCTCCACGGTCACGCTGCGCACGTCATTGCCGGTCATTGATCCATCCTTTTGAGCAAATCTTCGAGATCGTCGAACCGCGCTTCCCAGAAGCGGTTCATGCGCCCCGTCCAGTCGACGAGGGGCGCGAGCGCGCGTTGCTGCGCGCTATAATGCGTCTGGCGCCCCTGATGCCGGTCGAGCACCAGCCCCGCCTGCTTGAGAATGCCGAGATGCTTCGACACCGCGGGCTGCGAAATGCCCGCGCCCGCGGTGAGCGCACCCACGGTCTGCTCGCCGTCGAGGCAGAGCCGCTCGAACAGCGCGCGCCGGCTGGGGTCGGCAAGCGCCTTGAAGAGAAGGTCGGGCGAAGGCTGTGTCATAATTCATAACTCACTGGCTATGAGTTTCTCATAGCCATATGGTTATGAGTGTCAAGCGCCGCCGTTATGCGGGGAGCGCCGCCCATCGGACGCTGGAGCGCGCGCTCGCTTTCGCCTTAGATGGGACGGTGAACCCGCCCCGCGTGCCCCTGCTCCATCCCTCGCGCCGCATCGTTTGCGCCGGGGTGCTGGCGGGACTGGCCGTCCCGTCCTCCGGAATAGCAAGGCCCGCCATGCCCAACCGCGCGATCAACCCCACCGGCGTTTCCTATGCGCAGGCGCATCTTGTCGAAGCGCCGACGCGCTGGCTGTTCGTGAGCGGCCAGATTCCGGTCGACGAGAAGGATGCGGTGCCGGCAGGTTTCGAGGAGCAGTGCCGGCTCGTCTGGCGCAATATCGAGGCACAGCTCAAGGCGGGCGGCATGGCCCTGCAGGACCTGGTCAAGGTCACCGTCTTCCTGTCGGACCGGCAATATCGCGAGGCGAACTACCGGGTGCGGCACGAGGTGCTGGGCGGCCATTCGCCCGCGCTGACGATCATCATCGCGGACATTTACGACGCGGCCTGGCTGCTCGAAATCGAAGCGATCGCCGCCGCCTAGCGGTCCTTGTCGCGCTTCAGGATCAGCGCCGTCGTCACATCCTCGACCCCCGCTATCAGCGCGATTCGGTCGCGCGCGGCATTGAGCTTCGCCGCGTCGGCCGCCTCGATCTCGACGAGCAGGTCGATCTCGCCGCTCAGCGAATAGCAGCGCGCGACTTCGGCCATGCCGGTCACCGCCGCGACGATATCGGGCGAAGGCGTTCGCGCGAGCCGCAGTTGCAGGATCGCGGCGATCGCGCCCTCGTCGACGATGCGCGCGTGATAGCCGCCGATCGTGCCCGCCACTTCCAGCTTCGTCAGCCGCTCGCGCACCGAGCTGCGCGCGAGGCCCACGGTCGCGGCGATCGTCTTCAGCGGCAGGCGGGCGTTGCCGCGCAGCATCGCCACGATTTGCCGGTCGATCGCGTCCATATCCTCTCCCGCCGCCATTATGGCGCCTCCGCCGCCTATCGGGCGGTAGCCAACCGCCTGCAGCCCCGGCAAAAAACCGGCCGCGCTTCTGCTAGCGTCTTGCCGGAGAGAAAGTCCATGACCTTTGCCGACCGCGCGCCCGCGCTTCTCTGCCTCGCGATGCTCGCGGGATGCACCGCCGCCGCAGACACGCCCACGTCAATTGTCGCCACATTATGGACCCCGGCCGCCATCTCGGGACCCGGCTACGAATCCTCGCCGACCTTCGCCCCCGACGGACAGACGATGGTCTATCTCGCCGCCGACAAGGATTTCCGGAATTATCGCCTGATGCAATCGCGCTGCGAAAATGGCGTGTGGGGCAAGCCCGTGCCGCCGTCCTTCGCGATGCCGTTACCGGTGATCGAGGCCGACCCGTTCATTACTCCCGACGGCCAGCGGCTCTACTATATCTCGTCGCGCCACGCGTCCGCGAAGGAGGATTTCGACATCTGGTATGTCGAGCGCACCATCGATGGCGGGTGGGGCGAACCGCAGCGCCTGCCCGCGCCCGTCAATTCGCCCGCTGCCGAACTCCTGCCGCGCACCGACGCCGACGGCCGACTCTATTTCGGTTCAAGCCGCGAAGGCAGTGCTGGCGGCGGCGACATTTATGTCGCGACCGAAGCCCGGCCGGGCGAATGGACCGTCGCCAACCTCGGCCCGCCGGTGAGCGGAGGCGGTTACGAGTATGAGGCCGAGATTTCGCGCGACGGCAAGACGATGATCACCGTGTCCGACCGCGGTGACCGCTCGCACCTCTACCGCTATCGCCGCGAAGGAGACCGCTGGGTCGAGGTCGGGCGCATCCCCGCCGATCCCGCGCAGTTCCAGGTCGGCCCGCTGCTGTCTCCGACGGGCGACCGCCTGATCTTCGCGCAGCGGCACGGCGACCGGTCGGGCGAGATGTTCCTGATCGACCTGGTGTCCGATCCCGACCGGTCGTGGCCTCCGATCTGTCAGGCGGCGTCGTAGGCGCGGCGGCCGCGCTGCGCGGTGAGGCTGTGTGTGTCCCGGATCGCGGGCGTGCGCGACCGGATCGTTTCCATATTGTGCCAGTTCGCGGTCACGCGGTCGCGCGCCAGCTGCACGGTCACATAGCCGCGGTCCGCGGTGTTCGCCCATTTGAGCTGCGGCGACGCCGCGCGCAGCGCCGATACCCGCGCCGCGTCCGAAATGCCGCGCGTATAGGCCTCGTACCCCGGCGACGTAACGCTGTGTCCCGCAATCTCGATGCCGGCGGGACGGCCATCGTGCGTCAGGTCGAACGCCCAGGCATTGTGGCTGTCGCCCGACAGGGTGACGAGATCGGCGTCGGCGCGCTGCGCCGCGGCGAGCAGGCGGTCGCGCGCCGCCGGATAGCCATCCCAGCTGTCCATGTTGAGCGGCAGCCCCGCCTTGGCCGCGAGCTGCGACACCTCGACGCGGCGTTTCACATAATCGGGCTGGTCGGCGCCGAACCAGCCCCGCGATTCGGGCGGGGTGAACAGCGACCCCATCACGATCTGCTGCGCGCAGACCTGCCAGCGCGTTCCCGCCTTCACCGATTGGGCAAAGCCGTCGAACAGCCAGCTTTCCTGGCTGGCGCCCATCAATTGCCGCGCCGGATCGCGATATCCGGTCTCGGCGAATTGCCTGAGCGTGGCGGCGGCATCTCCCTTCCCCTTCAATATCTCGCCGAGGTCGAAGACCTTGTCGCGCGCGGTGATCCGCGTTTCGGGAAGGAAGATCGTCGCGAGGTCGCCCGCCTGATAATGGCGCCAGCGCGTGTCCGCGACGGGCATCCATTCGCCGTGCACCCGCTCGGCCGCCGCCTCGCGAACGCGCCATTCGCCTTCGCCCTCATTGTGATTCTGGGCGCCGCCCTTCCACACGTCGTTCGCGAATTCATGGTCATCCCACTGCGCGATCACGGGAAAGAGCTGGTGCAGCCGCTGGAGATCGGGGTCGCTGCGATAGGCGGCGTAGCGCAGGCGATAATCGGCAAGGCTCACCATTTCGTGCGTCGGCTGGATATCGCGGCCGGGAAGCCTGTCCTTGAGCGACGGATAGTCGCCGACGCCATATTCATAGAGATAGTCGCCGACGTGCGCGACTAGGTCGATGTCGTTCCGCGCCGCGGCATGGGCATAGGCGTTGAACCAGCCGAACGGCAGGTTCGAGCAGGAAAAGAGCGCGATGGTGAAGGCGCTCGTCGGCCCGGCGGGCAATGTGCGCGTGCGGCCGGTGACCGACTTCGTCCCGTCGGGCGCGACGAAGCGATAGAAATACCAGCGGCCGGGTTCGAGCCCGTCGACGATGATCTTTGCCGTATGATCGCGTTCGCCGCTGGCCGTGACGCTGCCGCCACCGGCGATCCGCGCAAAGTCGGTGCTTTCGGACAATTCGGCCGTCAGCAGCGTGTCGTTCGCCGCGGCATAGCGCGTCCAGAGCAGCACCGAATTCGCGCCCGGCTCGCCGCTTGCGACGCCGTGGGTAAAGCCCTGCGCCATCATCGCGCGCGCCGCGCCGGGCAGCGACAGCGCAGCCAGCCCCGCGGTGCCGAGCTTCATCAGCAGGCGCCGGTCCATTTCGCCCCAAAGCTCGTGCATCGCATGTCCTCCCGCGTTGCCGGGACCATGCCCGCGCCGTGTTACAGTCTTGCGCCTATCCACTCATCCCGAGCGCGAGCAGCAGCAACATGAAGCCGATCACTGCAAACTGGCAAAAGAAAAAGAGGAGGATCATGCGCACAAGCGAGCCAAAGCCCGACGAGCGATAGGCGCCGCGCAGCTGCCGATACATGTGAAGCGGCACATAGAGCAGCGCAAAGAAAGTCGCGAGATCTCCGATAACCGTCAGGTTGAGCAAACGCACAACTACGAACAACAGCAACATGAAGCTGATCGAATAGGTCACGAAGACGAAATGGTCGTAGGTGTGAAAGCGGCGGCTGAACGGAAAGAGCAGCCACATGAAGGGCAGCGACAGCGGAATCAGCGCCCAAGCGAATTTATAGGCGTTCGCCTGTAGCTTGTAGAAGACGAGTTGCGGGTTCGCGAACGCCTTTTCGAGACCATGGTCGATGAAGGCTACACCGGTATCGATCTTGTTGCGCGCGATAAAATCGGTGCTTGTCTTCACCTGCTCGGCTGGATCATCGAGGACCGGCGGCCCGGCCGCGCGATCTGCGGCCCTTTCCTCCTTGCTCCGGCTGCGCGCAACGCCGAGATATTCCGCGCTTTTTTGCAATGTTTCGCGTTCAGCCTGCAATTCCTGCCGTTTCGCGACGGGCAGGCCCTTTTTCGCCAGCTCGGTATCGATCCGGTCGACCTCGCGCTGCATGCTGTCGGTGATCGCGGTGGTGCGCGTCTGTTCTGCAAGCGCCTTGTCTAGCCCCAAGCCGTCGTTCACCCCGGACGCAAAATCGCCGCTGCCGACGATGGCGAGCACCGCATAGGTCAGGAAAACCGCGAACAGGAACAGCGCGAGCGGCGAGATGAAGCGCGCGCGCTCGCCATGGATATAGCGCCGCGTCAGGTCGCCCGGCCGCCAGCTCAGCAAGGGCAAAGTGTTCCAGATCTTGCCTTCGAAATGGAAGATCGCGTGGACAAGGTCATGCCCGATCGCGCCGAAGCTGCGGTGCACGTCGGCGCGCTGGCCGCAATAATGGCAATGCGAGCCCGCGAGCACGGTGCCGCAATTGAGGCAGCGCGCGCCGGCGCGCGCCGCGCCCGTTTCGCCGTGCCGCGGCTCGACCGCATGTCCTGCCAAACCGGCGGTCACCGCCGCCCCGATGCCTTCGATGTCCCCGCTCATGGCGCCCTGCCTAGAGAGGTGCGGGGAGCGGCGCAACGGGACTTTCGCCCCCCGAGCAAAGCGTGATAGGGCGGCGCCATGAACGCCGAAGCCCTCTCCGCCCCGCCGATGCCCGGCGACGCCGCCGCCCTGATCGCCGACATGGGCGCGCACGCGCGCGCCGCGGCAAAGCGGCTCGCGCTGACCCCGACGGCAGACAAGGCCGCGGCGCTGCGCGCGGCGGCGGCACAGATTCGTGCACGCGCGGCCGACATTCTCGCCGCCAATGCCGAAGATATGGCAGCGGGTCAGAAGAACGGCCTGTCTGGCGCGATGCTCGACCGGCTGCGGCTCGACGAAGATCGGCTCGCCGGAATCGCCGATGCGATCGACGATGTCGCCGCGCTGCCCGATCCGTCGGGTGCCGAGATCGACCGCGTGACGCGCCCCAACGGGCTGGTGCTGAGCCGCGTGCGCGTGCCGCTCGGCGTCGTCGGCATCATCTACGAAAGCCGGCCGAATGTGACCGCCGACGCGGCGGCGCTGGGCCTCATGTCGGGCAATGCGGTGATCCTGCGCGGCGGCAGCGAGGCGGTGCATTCGAACCGCGCGATCCACGCGGCGTTCGCGGCGGGATTGATCGAGGCCGGGCTGCCCGCCGAAGCGGTGCAGCTCGTGCCGACGCAGGACCGCGCCGCGGTCGGCGCGATGCTCCGCGCGCAGGGGCTGATCGACATCATCATCCCGCGCGGCGGCAAGGGCCTCGTCGCGCGCGTACAGGACGAGGCGCGCGTGCCCGTGCTCGCGCACCTCGACGGCATCAACCACCTCTATATCGACGGCGCCGCCGACCCCGCAAAAGCCGTCGAACTCGCGGTCAACGCCAAGATGCGGCGCACCGGCGTCTGCGGCGCGACCGAGACGATCCTGATCGACCGCGCCTACCCCGCGCCGCTCGCCATCGTCGACGCGCTGGTCGCGTCGGGATGCGAAGTGCGCGGCGACAAGGGCGTCGCAGCGCTCAGCCCGCATGTCGAACCCGCGAGCAGCGGCGACTGGGACTGCGAATATCTCGACGCGATCGTGTCGATCGCGATGGTCGACGGCCTCGCGGGCGCGCTCGCCCATATCGACGCGCATTCGAGCAAGCACACCGACGCGATCGTCACCGAGGACGCCTCGACCGCCGAGCGCTTCCTTTCAGGCGTCGACAGCGCGATCGTCATGCACAATGCTTCCACACAATTCGCCGACGGCGGCGAATTCGGCCTTGGCGCCGAAATCGGCATCGCGACAGGCCGCCTCCACGCGCGCGGCCCCGTCGCGCTCGAAGGGCTCACCACCTATAAATGGCTGGTGCGCGGTACGGGACAGGTCCGGCCCTGACACGCCGGATCCCCACCGGCCTCCTCGGCGGCAGCTTCAACCCCGCGCATGGCGGGCATCGCGCGATCAGCCTCAATGCGATCGAGGCGCTGGGGCTCGACGAACTGTGGTGGCTCGTCTCGCCGGGCAATCCGCTCAAACCCAAGGCCGGCATGGCGTCGCTTCCCGCGCGGCTCGGCTCGGCGCAGCGGGTGGCGCGGCGCTCGCCCATCCGCGCCACTTCTATCGAGGCCGAACTGGGCACGCGCTACACGATCGACACGCTCAAAAAGCTCGTCCGCCGCTATCCCGACCGCCAGTTCATCTGGATCATGGGTGCCGACAATCTGGTCCAATTGCCCCAGTGGCGCGACTGGCGGGGGATCGCGCGATTGATGCCGATTGCGGTTGTCGCGCGTCCGGGCTATAACGACCGTGCCCATGCAAGACGTGCGATGGGATGGCTGCGGCGATTTGTCCGGCCCGCAGACCAGAAGAAGCATTGGACAGACTGGAGACCGCCCGCCCTCGTGTTCCTGCGATTTTCGCCCGATGTGCGATCCGCAACTGCGATACGGCAGGCCAACCCCCGCTGGTTCGAACGCTATGAAGGCCGCGCCCTGCGCGACCCGCTGACGCGTTCATGGCTGGTGGAACCGAACAGGAAAGGACGCATTTGATCTCCGCCACCCAGGGGGCCGCCTCCGGCGCCGCACCCGCCAATGACAGCGTGGAAGCGCTCCACGCGCTGATCCTCCACCAGCTGGACGAGGACCAGGCCCAGGAAACCATCTCCATCCCGCTTGCCGGCAAGAGCAGCATCGCCGACCATATGGTGATCGCGAGCGGCCGTTCGACGCGCCATGTTTCGGCCATCGCCGAAAAACTGGCGCAGCGGATCAAGCAGGAAGCTGGCCGCAGCGTTCGCGTCGAAGGGCTTCCCAATGCCGATTGGGTGCTGCTCGATGCCGGCGACGTCATCGTCCACCTGTTCCGTCCCGAGGTCCGTAGCTTCTACAACCTCGAACGCATGTGGTCGTTCGGCGACGCCCCGCCGGTTACCGTGGCAAATTGACGTCCGCCCCGCCACCCGGCTAGGCGGACGCTCATGTTGCTGCACATCATCGCGCGCGGGCGCATCGGGCGCGGGCCCGAGGCCGAGCTGGTCGAGCGCTATATGAAGCGCGTGACCTGGGCGCAGAAGATTTCGGAACTTCCCGATACCGGCGGGCGCCTGCCTGCCGCGGCAGAGAATAGCCGCACGATCCTGCTCGACGAAGGCGGCGACCAGATGTCGTCGCTCGAATTTGCCCGATTGCTGGAAAAATGGCGCGATGGCGGGGTACGCGAGGCGCGCTTCTGCCTCGGCGCCGCAGACGGCTTCACGCCCGAAGAACGCGAGGGCGCCGACAAGGTCATCGCCTTCGGCCGCGCGACCTGGCCGCACCTGATGGCGCGCGCGATGCTCGCCGAGCAATTGTGGCGCGCGACAAGCATCGTCGCCGGCCACCCCTATCACCGCGAGGGCCGCCAGTGAGGCGCGCGTTCGTCGCCCTCGCCTTCGCGGCGGCTTTTGCCGGCGGCGCGCTGGCGCTGGCGCAAAGCGACATCTTCGACCCGCAGGCGATCGCCGCACGCGAGCGCGCGCAGTTGATCGATGCCAAACAGCAGTCGGCGGCGGCGATGGCGCGCAGCGCCTTGCTCGAAAAACAGGCGGTAGCCGCGAGCAGCGAAGCCGACCGGCTGCAAAAGCGCAGCGCAGCGCTCGCCGCGCGCATCCAGTCAGCCGAGGCCGATATCAGCGCCGGCGAAGCACGCGTCGCGCTCGTCAGCCGCCGCCTCTCGGCGCAGCGCGCGCAGCTTGCCCGCCAGCAACAACCCTTGCTCGAACTCGCCGCCTCGCTCCAGCAACTGAGTCGCCAGCCGCCGGTCAGCGTGCTCGCGCAGCCCGGATCGCTGTCCGACATGGTGCACGCGCGCGCGGTGATCGACGCCGCGATGCCGGTGATCGAGCGCCGCACCGCCGGCGTCCGCCGCGAGCTGGCCCTGCTCGACACGACGCGGCGCCATCAGGCGGTGGCGCTGAAAGCGCTCTCGTCGAGCAAGGCGCAGCTCGCCGGGCGCCGCGACGCCCTGACCCGGCTCGAAAATGAAGGGCGGCTGCGTTCGCGCGAGCTGATGAGCAGCGCGCAGCTCGAAGCCGACCGCGCCTTGGGGCTCGGCGAAAAGGCGCGCGATATCGTCGAGCTGATGGACAGCCTCGAAGCCGACGGCGCGGTGCGCGCCGAACTCGCGCAGCTCGCCGGGCCGTTGCCGCGCCCGCGCAATCCCCAAGGCAGCGTGACCGCGGCCGCCGCGCCCCCCGCCGCCGCCGAAGCCGAACTCGCGCGCGGCGCATACCGCCTGCCCGTCGTCGGCCGCATCGTCGCGGGGCTTGGCGAGGTCAATGAAAGCGGCGTGCGATCGCGCGGCGTCACGATCGCAGCGCGTCCCGGCGGACAGGTTGTCGCGCCCGCGCCCGGCCGCGTCGGCTTTGCGGGCGATTATCGCGGCTATGGCAAGATCGTGATCATCGACCATGGCGGCGGCTGGGTCTCGCTGCTCACCGGAATGATCGCGCTGTCGGTCGGGGTCGGCGACACGCTCGACGCCGGCGCGCCGGTCGGCCGCGCAGGATCGGACGACAGCCGTATCACCGTCGAACTGCGCCGCGCCGGGCATCCGGTCGACATCGTCGCGATGATCGGCTGATCCGGCGGTTAATCGCCCATTATGGCGCCGTCGTGTATCGCGATGCGCCGCTTGACGCCCGCAGATTTGCGTAGGAGGATGGCGCGCCGGGGATTATAAGGCGCGCTTGCTCTCGCCTGAGTGAAAGATGCAGATGACCGACTCGACCAGAATCGCCCCTTCCCCGAAGCGCCGCTTTGCCTTGTGGCAGGGCGCGGCCGCGCTCTCGACACTCGCGCTCGTCCCGCTCGCCACCGGTGCGATGGCGACCGTCGATTCGAAGACGCAGGAAGAAATTTCGCGCTTCATGGACGTCTATCTCGAAGTGAAGTCGAACTATGTCGAACCCGTCGACGATTCGAAGCTGATCGAAGGCGCGATCAACGGCATGCTCGCCAGCCTCGACCCGCATTCGGGCTATCTCGACGCACGCGGCTTTTCGAACCTGCGCACGCAGACCGATGGCGAATATGGCGGGCTCGGCCTCTCGGTCACGATGGAGGACGGCGTGGTCAAGGTGATCGCGCCGACCGCCGACACCCCGGCCGACAAGGCGGGGATCAAGGCGGGCGACTATATCACCCACATCAACAAGGAACTCATCTTCGGGATGACGCTCGACGAGGCGGTCGAACAGATGCGTGGGCGTCCCGGCACCAAGATCGACATCACCGTCGTCCGCGAAGGGCAGGACAAGCCGATTGAACTGTCGCTGACGCGCGAGATCATCGACCTGAAGCCCGTGAAATGGGAAGTGTCGGGCGACGTCGGCGTGCTGACGGTCACCAGCTTCTCCGCCGACGCGACCACCGACCTCAAGGCCGCGATGATGGCGGTCGAAAAATCGCTCGGCAAGAAACCGCGCGGCTGGATCCTCGACCTCCGCTCAAACCCCGGCGGGCTGCTCGACGAAGCCGTCGGGATCAGCGACCTGTTCCTCGAACGCGGCGAGATCGTGTCGCAGCGCGGCCGCAAGAAGGGCGATATCGAACGCTATTTCGCCGAACCCGGCGACCTTGCCGGCGGCGCCCCGATTGTCGTGCTGATCGACGCCGGATCGGCCTCGGCCTCCGAAATCGTCGCTGGCGCACTGCAGGACCAGCACCGCGCGGTCGTGATGGGCGAACGCAGCTTCGGCAAGGGATCGGTGCAGACCGTCCTTCCGCTGACCGACACCACCGCGCTGCGCCTCACCACCGCGCGTTATTACACGCCGTCGGGCCGCAGCGTGCAGGAAGGCGGGATCGAGCCGGATATCCGCGTGCCGCAGCTGTCCGACCCCGATTATGCAGCACGGCCGAAATTCCGCGAAAGCGACCTGCGCCGTCACCTCGTCAACGAGAAGAAGGTCGACAACGGCCTGCTCGAAAAGGACGAAAAGGCCGATCCGCGCTTCACCGCGACGGCCGCCGACCTGAAGGCCAAGGGCATCGAGGACTTCCAGCTCCATTATGCGTTGCAGACGATCGGCCGCATCGGCCCCGTCACACCGCGCATGGCGCAGGGCGGCAAGCCGCCGGCCAAGCCCGCCAAGCCGACCGCGCGCAACTAAGGGGCTCGGGGCATGTTGAACTCGCGGCTTTCCGCGCCCGTCGTCGCGTTCCTGGCGCCGCTTCTGCTCTATGGCGGCGCGCTCGTCTCGCAATATGGCTTCGGGCTGCACCCGTGCGAGATGTGTTACTGGCAGCGCTGGCCGCATCAGGCGGCGATCGTGCTCGCGCTGCTCGCACTGCTGCTCCGCCGCAATGACAAGGCGATGCGCGCGCTTACCCTGCTCGCCGCCATCGGAATCGCGATCAGCGGTGCAATCGGCGTCTTCCACGCCGGGGTCGAATATGGCTTCTGGGAAGGCATTACGACCTGCGCGACCGGCGCCGCCGGCCCCGTATCGCTCGATTCGATCATGAATGCGCCGCTGATCCGCTGCGACACCGCACAATGGACGCTTTTCGGCATCTCGCTTGCGGGTTTCAACGCGATCTTCTCGCTTGGCGCCGCCGCACTTGTCTTGACCTTGCTGCGCCGGAAGACCACATCGGCGGTATGACGAACAAGCGCACCGCATCGATGATCCGCGTCGACCAGGCGGGCGAATATGGCGCCACGCGCATCTATGCCGGCCAGCTCGCGGTGATGGGCGACCGCCATCCGATGGCGCGCGAGATCGCGCATATGGCCGAACAGGAAGAGCGGCACCGCAAATTCTTCGACGACATGATCGCGAAGCGCGGCGTGCGCCCGACCGCGCTCCAGCCCGTCTGGAAGGTCGCGGGCTTCGCCCTCGGCGCGGTGACAGCGGCGATGGGGCCGCGCGCCGCGATGGCGTGCACCGCCGCCGTCGAGACCGAGATCGATCGCCATTACCGGCACCAGCTTGACGAACTGGGCGACAGCGACCCGGAACTCAGCGCCGCGGTCGACGAGTTTCGCGCCGAAGAGCTGGAGCACAAGGAAGCCGCGCTGGCGGCCGGCGCCGAAAGCGCGCCCGGCTATCCGGTCCTCAGCTTCGCGATCCGCGCCGGTTGCCGTGCAGCCATCGCGCTGTCGAAACGTATCTGATAGAATAGCGCTCGCCGTTCACGACGGGTGCAGACAGGGGCTGCCAAGCCGCCTGAAACGACAAAGGAAGATCCAGATGACCCGCCTCCCCCTGTTCGCGCTGATCCTCGCCGGTAGCGCCGCCGCCATGCCCGCCGCGGCGCAGCAGTCGGTGGACGCCGAAAAGATCAACCAGGTCATCGTCTATGGCAACGACAAGTGCGAACAGTCGAGCCCCGACGAAATCGTCGTCTGTAACCGCCTGCCCGAAACCGAGCGCTACCGCGTCCCGCCGATGCTGCGCGGTAACCCGCTCGATGTGCGCAACGAAGCGTGGGCGAACAAGGTCGTCGCGCTCGAACGCGTTGGCCGCTTCGGCACTGACAGCTGTTCGCCGACCGGCCTTGGCGGCTTCACCGGCTGCACGCAGGCGCTGGTCGCCGGCGCGAAGGCCGAACGCAAGGCGGCCGACAAGACCGACTGGCAGGCGATGATCGCCGACGAGCGCGCCAAACGCATCGCGGGTATCGACGCCGCAGCGGACGAAGTCGAAGCCGCGGTGGTCGCCGAGGAACGCGCACTTGCCGAACGGCAGAAAGCGGCCGAGGAGCTCGAGCGCCAGGCGAGCGGTCAGGCGCCCGCCCCCGCGGCGCCCCACGAGTCCGACGCGGCCGACCTGCCGGTTCCGCCGAAGAACTGACCCGGCGTTCCGGCGCGCGGTCGCGCGCGCAATTCCCGCCCCGCTATCCGGTGCGGGATGACGCGCCCCGTCAGTTCAGCAAATAGGTCTGCCAGAACAGCAGCGACGACCAGAATGTGTAGTCCACATTCTCCTTCTTGCCCCACTGGTGCCCCTCGTTCGTCGCCACCAGGTGCCAGGCGGTGCCGCCGCCCTTGCGCACCGCGGCGACGACCTGGTCCGCCTCGGACGCGGGCACGCGCGGATCGTTGGCGCCGGTGACGACAAACAGCGGCTTGCGGATGTCGGCGACGCGCGTGAGCGGCGAGATTTCCTTGAGCTTTCGTCGCTGCGCCGGATCGCGCTCGTCGCCATATTCGACGCGGCGCAGGTCGCGGCGATATTCCTGCGTATTCTCGAGGAAGGTCACGAAGTCGGAGATGGCGACGACGCACAGGTTCGCGCGCAGCTTGGCGGCGAAATGCGTTGCGGCGGCGTAGCACATATAGCCGCCATAGCTGCGCCCGGTCAGGCCGAAGCGCGACGCGTCGAGCTGTGGATCCTTGGCGAGGGTGTCGAGGAACACCCCCATGTCCTTGACGCTGTCCTCACGCTTGAACGGACCGTTGTCGAGCCCGACGAAGCGCTTGCCGTAACCGGTCGAGCCGCGGACGTTCGGATAGAAATAGGCGACCCCCAGCTCGTTGACGATATAGTTGGTGCTGCCCAGATATTCGGGGCGCCACTGGCTTTCGGGCCCGCCGTGGACGTGCATGATCAGCGGCCGTTTGCCCGGAAATTTCGCAGGGTCGGGACGATAGAGGAAGCCCGACATCGCGGTGCCGTCGAAGCTCTTGATGCTGACCAGCTCGGGTTCGACGTTGCGCGCGATATCGAGCCCGCCGGTCTCGCTCTTTGTCCAGCGCGTTACGGCGAGCGTTTCGGGGTCGATGCTATAGGCGTCGGCCGCGCTGCGCGCCGACGTGAAACCGATGCCGATGGCGCCCCACGGTGCGATGTCTATATGCCCGATGACGCCCGCAGGGAGCGCATCGACCGTACGCGCGCGACCGCTCGCGATGTCGAGTACGCGCAGCCTGCTCACGCCCGCTTCGTTGACCGCATAGGCGATGAAGCGTCCGTCGCCCGAAATATCGAATGCCTCGACATCCCATTTTTCTGCGGGCCCGCGCGGGGTGAACTTGCCGGTCGCGGGATCGAGCGTGCCGAGGCGCTGGACGTCGCTGCCGTCATCGCTCGCCACCCAGATCGCGCCGTCGGGCGCGAAGGAAGCGCCGCTGAAGGCAATCTTCTTCGCATGATCGCCGATCGGCGTCATCTTCCCGCTCGTAAGGTCGAGGCGGAACAGGTCGGTCTTTTCGACCGACGCCGAACGCGTGACGAGAAGCCAGCTCTTGTCGGGCGCGAAGGCGGCGACCGACCAGCCGTTGCTATCCACTTGCCCCACCAGCCGCGCCGATGCGGGATCGCGCGGGTCCATGATATAGATATCATTGTCGCGGCCGTTACGGCGGGTCGAGGTGAAGGCGATAAGGCTGCCGTCCTTGCTCCACGCGTCGAACGAATTGCGGCTCTTGCCGTCGGTCAGCATCGCCAGCCGGCCGTCCTTCATCGCGAAGATCTGGTAAAATTCGCTGCCGCCGATGTCCTTTTCGACCAGCATCAGGTCGCCGGCCCCGGGCGACCAGCGCCCGTGCGATACCGGTTCGGCCTCGAAGGTCAGCTGCTCGCGCGCGCCGAGCGGGTGCGCAACGCGGTGAAGCTGCGCCGTATTGCCGAACCGCGTCGCGATCAGCATCGACCGGTCGGCGGGGTTCCAGCCGACGAAGGCCGCGGTGCGATATTCGAGATAGGGCCGGGTCGCCGCCGCCAGCGCCGCGGGGACCGCGGGCACGCCGTTGGCGACAAGCGCGGCGGGTTTCGGTTCGACGGCAGACGCGTCTCCCTCGGCCGCCAGCGCGGGTGCCAAGGGCAAGACAATTGCGGCCAGAACGGCGAGTTGACGCATGAGTGATTTCCCCGGTTTCCTGAAATGGACGAATCTGGCCTAGACGCTACCGCCGTCCGCCCCGGAAGCAAGTCGACCAACCGTCCGTCCGCCTCGACGATTGACCGCAATTATGAGCCGGCAACGCGACGAATATGGCCGTTCTTGCAGCAATTTCGCGGCCTGACGCGATTTGGTTGCGAATCCGCGCCGAGTTGAGTGCAAAAATTAACGAATCGCTGGCAACCTGTCTTGACTTGGGAATTTTTGGGGCAAAACGTGCGGTTCTGGGAATCGCCAGCCTAAGGGGGCTGTAACATGGCATCAGCATTCGGACCGCGCCTGTGGAGGCGCACGGCAGTCAGCGTGCCGCCGGCACGGAGTCTCGGCCGCCGAATGACATGGCATGCCGCCGCCGCCCTCCTTGCTTTTGCAGCGCTCCAGATCTGGCTTGTCATGAGTGCGGTCGCCGCCGGGGCGCCGTCCGCCTTCATCGTCGTCGCGCTGATCATGCTTCTGGCACTCGCACTTCCCGTCGCGCGTTCGACCGAGCGCCGCTGGTATCACCTCAGCCGCCAGGCGCTTGCGAGCTGGGGCCTCCACGCCCGTTTCCGCCGCGACGTCCGCCGCCTGTGGGTCGCCGCGCTGACGCTGCCCTTCCTGTGGATCAGCGGTGCAGTGGCTGCATCCGACGCGATCGCGGCGATCATCCGCTAATCGGACTTAGATTTTGACGCTTTGCTCTGCGCCGGTTAGGGCGCGGACATGCTGACCGTTTCCGAAGCCCTCGACCGCGCACAGATGATGTGCGACGCCGCGACCAAGGCCGGCGCCGACGCCGCCGACGCACTCTATTATTGCAACGCCGCGACCTCGGTCTCGATGCGGCTCGGCGCGCTCGAGGATGTCGAGCGGTCCGAGGGGCAGGATATTTCGCTCCGCGTCTTCGTCGGCCAGCGCAGCGCCAGCGTGTCGACCGCCGACATGGATGCGGGCGAACTCGCCAAGCTGGTCGAACGCTGCGTCGCGATGGCGCGCGAAGCCCCCGAGGATCCCTATGCCGGCCTCGCCCCCGAAGAGTTGCTGTTCAAGGGCGCCATTCCCGACTTCGATCTCGACGACGGCAGCGAAGCCGATCCGCAGGCACTGCGCGAGGCCGCGCTGGCGGCCGAGGAGGCCGCGCGCGCCATCGACGGCGTCACCAACAGCGAAGGCGGCAGCGCGAGCCACAGCCGCACGCGTTTCGCGCTCGCGACCAGCCACGGCTTTGCCGGCGGTTACGGGTCGAGCGGCCACAGCCTGTCGGCGAGCGTCATCGCCGGCGAAGGCGCAAACATGCAGCGCGACTATGGCTGGCACAGCGCGCACCATCTGGCAGACCTCGAAAGCGCCGCCGACATCGGCCACCGCGCCGGCACGCGTGCCGTCGCGCGGCTGAACCCGGGCAAGGCGCCGAACGGCAAGCTGCCCGTGCTGCTCGACCCGCGCGTCAGCGGCGGCATCGTCGGCCATCTGCTCGGCGCGATCGCGGGCCCTGCGATCGCGCGCGGGACGAGCTTCCTGCTCGGCAAGGAAGATCTGGCGCTGTTCGACAGCAGCATCGTCATCCGCGACGAACCCCACCGCCCGCGCGGACTGCGCAGCCGCGCCTTCGACGGCGAAGGACTGCCCACCGCGGCGCGCAATCTGGTCGAGGGCGGCAAGATCACCGGCTGGCTGCTCGACACCGCCTCGGCGAAGCAGCTCGGCCTGACCCCGACCGGTCACGCCAGCCGCGGCGGCGGTGCTTCGGGGGTGGGTGCGAGCAACCTGAACCTTGCGCCGGGCAGCGTGACGCCCGCCGCGCTGATGGAGGGCATCGCCGACGGGGTCTATATCACCGAGCTGATCGGCCAGGGCGTCAATCCGGTGACGGGCGACTACAGCCGCGGCGCATCGGGGTTCCTGATCAAGGACGGCGCACTCGCCGGGCCGATCGCCGAATTCACGATCGCGGGCAATCTGATCGACATGTTCGCCGCGCTGGTCCCCGCGAACGATCTCGAATTCCGGCACGGCACCAACGCGCCGACCTTGCGCATCGACGGCATGACCGTCGCGTCGAGCTGAGCCCTTGCCGGGCCGCAACCTCGAAGCCGTAATCGCCGCGACCCGCGAGGTCGGCGACATGGCGATGGCGCGCTGGCGCGGCGAGGGGCGGCCGGTCGATGTCTGGCACAAGTCGCACGACAACCCGGTCAGCGACGTCGACCTCGCGGTCGATGCGCGACTGAAGGCGGTGCTCGGCGCGATGGTGCCCGAGGCAGGATGGCTGTCCGAAGAGACCGCCGACAATGAAGACCGCCTGTCGTGCCGCGCGATGTGGTGCGTCGACCCGATCGATGGCACGCGCGATTTCATCCGCGGCCGTCCGGGCTGGTGCGTGTCGGTCGCGCTCGTCATCGACGGCACCCCCGAACTCGGGGTGCTTTATGCCCCCGCGCTCGACGAATTGTGGGTCGCGCAAAAGGGCAAGGGCGCGACGCTCAACGGCGAGAGCCTGCGCGCGAGCCGGCGGATGATCTTCGACGGATCGCGCGTCCCCGCCGACAGCCTGCCCAAGATCGACCGCGACCTGATCATGGTGACCAAGCCGAACAGCATCGCGCTGCGCATGGCGCTCGTCGCCGACGACCGCGCCGATCTGGTCGCGACCTTGCGCTGGGGCTTCGAGTGGGACGTCGCCGCGGCGGCGCTGATCGCCAGCGAGGCCGGCGCGACCGTCACCGATGCCTTTGGCGACCCGTTGAAGTTCAACACGCCGCGCGCGCAAGCCTTCGGCGTCATCGCCTGCGCCCCCGGAATCCACCGGGCCGTCGTCGCCCGCTTGCATGATCGCGCCGTCGCTCTTACATCCACGGAGTGAAGCGGCACCAGCCCGCTCCCCCACCCGGCCTCCCATAGGCTACTATCGTCGGGGAGGCCGGGTGGGGGAGCGGGCTGGTGCCGCTCGTTTCAGCGTAGCTGAAACCGTATCGAACGCGGCGCAAACCACCGCACTTCGCTTGACAATCGAGGCGACTCACCTTAGTTGCGCGAGCATTCCGACAGCCTGACCGGACGGCGAAGCGCCTGTGTGCGCATCGTGGTCCGTTTTTTGCGTTGGAAAATCAGACGCTTTGAGATGGGGCCGATTGCCACGGGCCCTGTGGAGCAGGAGAAAGTACCCCATGGCACGTATCGCGGGCGTCAATTTGCCCACCAACAAGCGCGTAATCATCGCGCTCACCTACATCCACGGCATCGGTCGCAAGACTGCAGTCGACATCGCCGACAAGCTGGGCATCGACCACACGCGTCGCGTTCAGGACCTTTCGGACGCCGAAATCCTGCAGATCCGCGAAACGCTCGACGCCGACCACACGGTCGAGGGTGACCTTCGCCGCACCACGGCGATGAACATCAAGCGCCTGATGGACCTCGCCTGCTATCGCGGCCTGCGTCATCGCAAGGGCCTTCCGGTCCGCGGCCAGCGCACGCACACCAATGCGCGCACCCGCAAGGGCAAGGCCAAGCCGATCGCCGGCAAGAAGAAGTAAGGTCGAGCGCGTCCTCCCGGGTGCGCTTCCTTGTTTCTTTCCCCTGCCGGGGCAGCGGCGCACCGCCCGCCACCGGCCATTCAGGATTAGGTTAGGAATATATCATGGCTCGTGAACCGCAGCGTCTTCGTCGGCGCGAACGCAAGAACATCTCGTCGGGCGTCGCCCACGTCAACGCGACCTTCAACAACACGATGATCACCATCACCGACGCACAGGGCAACGCCATTGCCTGGTCGAGCGCCGGCATGATGGGCTTCAAGGGAAGCCGCAAGTCGACCCCGTACGCGGCGCAGGTTTGCGCCGAAGACGCCGGCAAGAAGGCCGCCGAACATGGCGTCCGCACGCTGGAAGTCGAAGTCAAGGGTCCCGGCGCCGGTCGTGAATCGGCCCTGCGCGCCCTGCAGGCGGTCGGTTTCCACATCACGTCGATCCGCGACGTGACGCCGATCCCGCACAATGGCGTCCGCCCGGCCAAGCGCCGCCGCGTCTGACGTCTCTTCGGGCGCGCCCCGCCGGGGCGCCGCCCGCATAAAATCCTCGCTGGACGCGGCAGTCGACCCCTGCCCGTCCCGCCCAAAGCAAAGGGAAGTCTATGACTGTCAATATCCGGAACTGGCAGGAATTGAAGAAGCCCAGCAACCTGGAAATCAAGGCTGGCAGCGACGGCAAGCGCAAGGCGACCTTCGTCGCCGAACCGCTCGAGCGCGGCTTCGGCCTGACGCTTGGCAACGCGCTGCGCCGCGTGCTGCTCTCGTCGCTCCAGGGTGCGGCTATCACGTCGATCAAGATCGAGAACGTGCTCCACGAATTCTCGAGCCTTGCCGGCGTGCGTGAAGACGTCACCGACATCGTCCTCAACGTGAAGCAGATCGCGCTCAAGATGGAAGGCGAAGGCCCGAAGCGGCTCCAGCTTTCGGCGACCGGTCCCGCGACCGTGAAGGCCGGCGACATCATGGTGTCGGGCGACATCAAGGTGATGAACCCGAACCACGTCATCTGCCACCTCGACGACGGTGCGACGCTGAACATGGAACTCGTTGCCGACACCGGCAAGGGCTATGTCCCCGCGACCGCCAACCGTCCGGTCGACGCGCCGATCGGCCTGATCCCGGTCGACTCGCTCTACTCGCCCGTGCGCCAGGTCGCCTACAAGGTCGACAATGCCCGCATCGGTCAGGAACTGGACTATGACAAGCTGAACCTGACCGTCGAAACCGACGGCACGGTGACCCCGGAAGACGCCGTCGCTTACGCCGCGCGCATCCTCCAGGACCAGCTCCAGGTCTTCGTCCACTTCGAAGAAGCGATGAACGACAGCGGCCTCATCGGCATGGCGGCTTCGCCGACCACCGCCGATGAATCGGACGTCAACCAGCTCAACCGCTTCCTTCTCAAGAAGGTCGACGAGCTCGAACTGTCGGTCCGTTCGGCGAACTGCCTCAAGAACGACAACATCATCTACATCGGTGACCTCGTTCAGAAGACCGAAGCCGAAATGCTTCGCACGCCGAACTTCGGCCGCAAGTCCTTGAATGAAATCAAGGAAGTGCTGTCGTCGATGGGCCTGCGCCTCGGCATGGACATCCCCGGCTGGCCGCCGGAGAACATCGAAGAAATGGCCAAGAAGCTCGAACAGGAACTTCTCGGCTGATCCTGCGCCCCGGCTTCGGCCGGGGCTCACAACGGGAAGGGGTCGGCCCGCACATCGACCTGGCTTGGGGTACCTTGAACGGCCCCTCTGACAAACGAAGGAATGGATTATGCGTCATAAATCGGGTGGCCGGAAGCTGCAGCGCACGAGCGCGCACCGCACGGCAATGTTCCGCAACATGTCGGCTTCGCTCATCAAGCATGAGCAGATCACGACGACCGTCGCCAAGGCGAAGGAACTGCGTCCCTACATCGAAAAGCTTGTCACGCTCGCCAAGCGCGGTGGCCTTGCCAACCGTCGCCTCGCGATGAGCCGCCTGATGGACGATGCGCAGCTCGTGAAGCTGTTCGACGTTCTCGCCGAGCGCTACAAGGACCGCAACGGCGGCTACACCCGCGTCATCAAGGCCGGTATCCGCGCCTCGGACGCCGCGCCGATCGCGATCATCGAATTCGTCGACCGCGACGTCGAGGCCAAGGGCCAGGATTCGGGTCCCGTCGAACAATATGACGAGGCACTGGAAGAAGCATAAGCTTCACCTCCTTGCACACAGATCAGGGGCGGCGTCCGCAAGGACTGCCGCCCTTTTTCATGCGCGGGAGTGGGGGGAGCGGTCGGTCGCTCACCCTCTTTCGTCATCCCGGACTTGATCCGGGATCCATAGCTGCACCGAAGTCATGGACCCCGGATCAAGTCCGCGCTGACGATGATGAAGAGGTCCGAAATCGGTCGTTTGGGGAAGTTGAACCCAATCGTCAGTGGACGATCGAAATGGGGTGGTGAGCGGATGTTGGCTTTCAGTCCGAAGGCGCGGGTTTTGGCGTGCCGTTTGGGAAACGCCATCCTTTGCCGATCTCCTGCCGAATATAATCGGCTGACGGCTGCCATCCGAGATCAGCCTCGGTCTTTCCAATACATCCCCAGCAATCGCCTCCGGAGTCTCCCGACATAGGATCGCTGTCGACATTGAGTGGGCGGGCGCAGAGAGTGCATTTTTCCAACGTTCGCTACTCCACCCAATCCAATCGATGCCGTCTACAAGTAGATATCATTTGCCGAAACGTCCGCAATCGGTCGGCAGCTGCCATTTCGCGCAAAAGAAAACCGGCGCGGATCGCTCCGCGCCGGGTTCCCTCGGTTAGCTCGTCAGAAAGGGCGCAGCGTCAGGCGACGCGGCGCACCTCATTGCCTTCGTCGTCGATGTCGCGAAGGACATAACCGCGGCCCCAGACCGTCTCGATGTAATTTTCGCCGCCGCAAGCCAGCGCGAGCTTCTTGCGCAGCTTGCAGATGAAGACGTCGATGATCTTCAGTTCGGGCTCGTCCATCCCGCCGTAAAGGTGGTTCAGGAACATTTCCTTGGTGAGCGTCGTGCCCTTGCGCAGGCTGAGCAGCTCGAGCATCTGATATTCCTTGCCGGTCAGATGCACGCGCGTCGTGTCGACCTCGACCGTCTTGGTATCGAGGTTGACCGCCAGCTTGCCCGTCTTGATGACGCTCTGGCTGTGGCCCTTCGACCGGCGGACAACCGCATGGATGCGGGCGACCAGCTCGTCGCGGTGGAACGGCTTGGTGACATAATCGTCGGCGCCGAAGCCGAACGAGCGCACCTTCGAATCCATTTCCGAAATGCCCGACAGGATCAGCACCGGCGTCTGCACCTTGGCGGTGCGGAGCTTTTTCAGCACGTCATAGCCGTGCATGTCGGGCAGGTTCAGGTCGAGCAGGATGATGTCGTAATCATAGAGCTTACCCAGGTCCAAGCCTTCCTCACCGAGATCGGTGGTATAGACATTGAAGCCCTCGGTCGTGAGCATCGTGTCGATCGCTTTCGCGGTCGTCGGCTCGTCCTCGATCAGCAGTACGCGCATTGGGCACCCCTTGACTGTTTCCCACGATAATCCCGCGAACCGGCCGCATGACCATCAAGGATGTCACCGACCAACCCCCGTTGCAGGACTGCCGGAACATTAACCATGAAACCAATGAAGGGAAAAGGTTAATTTTGACTTAACCCGCGGAAATCCACGAGTCGCGGCCTATTTGCAACAGTGCCGCGGCGGCGCCCTATCCTTTATGCAGCGCGAGATATTGCTCGTGCGCGCCGGTGCACGAGATTTTCAGCGTGTCGACGAGATGATCCGAAAGCGCCTTCACGCGCGCCGGGCGCAGCCGCGACGGCGGCGACAACAGGTGCAGATGCGCCTGCGGCATCGACCAGTCGGTGAGGATCGGCACCACCGCCCCCGACGCCAGTTCGCCCGCGGCGATGAAGTCGGGCAGCACCGCGATCCCGCCCCCCGCGGCGACCAGCGGCACCGCGATGTCGCCATTGTTCGCGAACAGCGGCCCCGTCGGCAGCACCGTGACCTCTTCGCCCTTGCGATGGAAATGCAGCGGCATCGCCCGCTGGCGGTGGCCGTAACCGATCAGCCGGTGCCCCGACAGTTCGAGCGGATGTTTCGGCGTACCATGCTTTTCCAGATAGGCGGGGCTGGCGATCACCGACGCCGCGACCGGCGCAATCGTGCGCGCGAGCAGGCTCGAGTCCGCCAGCGGCGCGATGCGCAGCGTCAGGTCGATCCCGTCGGCCACCGGATCGTTGCGCGCATCGCTCAGCAGCACCTCGATCTCGACCGCGGGATGGCGTTCGAGGAACACCGCGAGCGGCGGCCCGAGCACCTTGATCCCGAAGCTCATCGGCGCCCCGAGGCGGATCGGCCCCGCGAGGTCGACGCGGTCGCCGCGCGCCGCCTCGGTCGCAGCGGTCGCCGCCGCGACCATCGCGCGCGCCTCGTCGAGCAGGCCGGCCCCGGCGGTCGACACGGTCACGACGCGCGAGCTGCGGTGGAGCAATGTGATGCCGAGCGATGCCTCGAGCCGCGTCACAGCCTTTGACACGCTCGCTTTCGACAGGCCAAGCGACGCCGCCGCAGCGGTGAAGCTGCCGCCCTCCGCCACGGCGACGAAACAGGCCCAGCCTTCATAATCGGGAAGCGCCACGCAATACCTCTCAATTGGAAACGATGGTTTTCCATCTACGCTATTTTAGAAACGATCCAAATGCCTATTTTGTCCTCAACGAACGACGCCGCCGGACACAAGGATCCGGACCGGCGACGAAAGAAAGGACAAGGCCATGATCGACATTCGCAAATTCGACACGCTGGGCCACGCCAACCATGGCTGGCTCGACGCCCGCCACCATTTCTCCTTCGCGAACTATTATGACGAAGGCCGTATGGGCTGGGGCGCGCTCCGCGTCTGGAACGACGACGCCATCGCGGCGCAGGCGGGTTTCCCCCCGCACCCGCATCGCGACATGGAAATCATCACCTATGTCCGCACCGGCGCGATCACGCACCGCGACAGCATGGGCAACACCGGCCGCACTGCGGCGGGCGACGTCCAGGTGATGAGCGCCGGCACGGGCGTGACGCACAGCGAGTTCAACCTCGAGGATGAGGAAACGACGCTGTTCCAGATCTGGATCATGCCCGACCGTGACGGCGGCAATCCCGGCTGGGGCGCGCGCCAGTTCCCACAGGCCGACCGGTCGGGCCAGTTCGTGACGCTGGCGAGCGGGATCGAGGGCGATGATGCCCTGCCGATCCGCGCCAATGCCCGCGTCGCGGCGGCAACGGTGAACGCCGGTGAAAGCGTCTCCTACGACCTCGAAGCCGGACGCCACGCTTACCTCGTCGCCGCCAAGGGCCGTATCCGTGTCAACGGCAAGGACGCCGACCCCCGCGACGGCATCGCGCTCCGCGATGTCGGAACGATCGAGGTCGAAGCCGTCGATGACGCCGAACTGGTGCTCGTCGACAGTCTCTGACGAGCCCCCGGGCCGCCGCCCTCCCCCTCCCCCCGGCGGCGGCCCACCCCCTTTTCGAAATCGAAGGAACCGCAAGATGAGCCAGATTCTCCGCATCGATGCCAGCGCCCGCAATACGGGCTCGACTACCCGCCTGCTCGCCGACCAACTCGAAGGCCGCCTCGTCGAGCAAAGCTACGGCGCCACCGTCACCCGCCGCGACCTCAATGTGACGCCGCCGGCCTTCCTGACCGAAAACTGGGTCGGCGCCAATTTCACCGACGAGGCCGAACGCAGCGACGAACAGAAAGCGCTGCTCGCCGGTTCGGAAGAATTGATCGCCGAACTCGAAGCCGCCGACACGATCATCATCACCGCGCCCATCTATAATTTCGCGATCCCCGCGACGTTGAAGGCATGGGTCGACCAGGTGGCGCGTGCGCGCCGCACCTTCCGCTACACCGAAGGCGGCCCCGAAGGCCTGCTCAAGGGTAAGCGCGCCTATATCGTCTTCGCCTCGGGCGGCGTGCCGCTCGGCAGCCAGGTCGATTTCGCGAGCGGTTATCTCAAACATGTGCTCGGCTTCATCGGCATCACCGACGTCACCATCGTCGCCGCCGACGGTCACCAGATGGACGGCGATGCGATCGCGCGGGCCACAACGGCGATCGAAGGGCTGAAACAGGCCGCCTGACCCCCTCGGGCCGCCGCCTCCCTCCCCCTCCCCGGCGGCGGCCCACCCCCTATTCCCGGTTCAATCCACGAAAGGACAGTTACGATGGCAAAGGTTCTGGTGCTCTATTATTCGAGTTACGGTCATATCGAACAGATGGCCGACGCCGTCGCCGAAGGCGCGCGCGCCGCGGGCGCCGACGTCGACATCCGCCGCGTCGCTGAAACTGCTCCCGCAGCGGTGGTGCAGGCGGCGGGTTTCAAGACCGACACCGCGCATCCGCTGCTGAGCGACCCCAACGAGCTCGCAAACTATGACGCGATCGTCGTCGGCACCCCGACGCGCTTCGGCCGTATGGCGAGCCAGATGGCGAGCTTCTGGGATACCGCCGGCGGCGTGTGGGCGCAGGGCAAGCTCAATGGCAAGGTCGGCGCCGCCTTCACCTCGACCGGATCGCAGCATGGCGGCCAGGAAACGACGCTCTTCTCGGTCCTCACCAACCTCATCCACTTCGGCATGACGATCGTCGGGCTCGACTATGGCTTTGCTGGCCAGATGGGGGTCGACGAGGTCAAGGGCGGCGCGCCCTATGGCGCGACGACGATCGCCGGCGCCGACGGATCGCGTCAGCCGGGCGAAGCCGACCTTGGCGGTGCCCGCTACCTCGGCGAGCGCGTTGCGCGCACCGCCGCGAAGCTGATTGCCTGAACCGATGCGCCGTCTCCCGAGCCTTTTCCTTTCGCACGGCTCGCCGATGATGGCGCTCGAGCCCAGCCCGGCGCGGACCTTCCTCGCCGGGCTGGGTGCCCAACTGCCGCGTCCGCGCGCGATCCTCGTCGTGTCGGCGCATCATGACGCGGCCTTCGAAGGAGGGCGGGCGACGGTGACCGCGTCGCCCGCGCCGCCGACGATCCACGATTTCGGCGGCTTCCCCGAAGAGCTGTTCGCGATGCGCTATCCGGCGCCGGGCGATCCGGCGCTCGCGAACCGGGTCGTCGAGCTGCTCGCGGGCCACGGCCTTGACGTCACCGCCGATGCGACCCGCGGCCTCGACCATGGCGCGTGGGTGCCGCTGTCGCTGATCTACGCAGAGGCCGACATCCCCGTCGTCCAGCTCTCGATCGCATCGAACGCCTCGCCCGAATGGCATTATTCACTCGGTCAGGCGCTCGCGCCGCTGCGCGACGAAGGCGTGCTGATCATCGGATCGGGCAGCATCACGCATAACCTGCGCGCCTATTTCACGACGCGCCCGCCGATCGACGCGCCCGCGTGGGTCAGCGATTTCACCGACTGGATCGCCGACCGCATGACAGCGAGTGCCGTCGACGATATCCTCCACAGCGTCGAACGCGCGCCGCACGGCCGCGACAATCATCCGACGCCCGATCATATATTGCCGCTGTTCGTCGCGATGGGCGCGGGCGGCACGCCGCTTCAGGCCGAACGCCTGCACGCGAGCACGACCTATGCCGTGCTGGCTATGGACGTTTACGCTTTCGACTGAGCCATGGGCCGCGCGTTTTCGTTGAGGGCCTGATCACGGCATCGGGAAAAGCGCGAGGCGCTTCCCCCTCAACCGATCAGGCCCTATAGCGCCGCCATGCTCCTTTCAGATCGTGTCCTTTTCCTCGATGGCGAGGCCCTTGTCATCGACAAGCCCGCCGGCCTTCCGGTCGACGCCCCGCGCGACGGCAGCCTCAGCCTCGAGAACCATCTCGACCTGCTGCGCTTCGGCTTCAAGCGCTGGCCGCTTCCTGTCCACCGGCTCGATCGCGACACCTCGGGTTGCCTGCTCCTCGCGCGCAATCCCAAGGCGCACGGCCGCTTCACCCGCGCGTTCGAAAGCCGCGAGGTCGAGAAGCAATATCTCGCGATCGTCGATGGCGTGCCCGACAGCGATGGCGGCACGATCGACCTGCCGCTCGCCAAGGTGTCGACCGCCGAAGAGGGCTGGCGCATGGTCGGCGATCCCAAAGGCAAGCCCTCGGTCTCGCATTGGGAGAAGCTCGCGGTCGTCGACGGCCGCAGCCTGCTCCGCTTCCGTCCCGAAACCGGCCGCACCCACCAGCTGCGCGTCCACGCACTCGAAGGCCTCGGCTTCGCGCTGGTCGGCGATCCCGTCTACGGCCGCGGCGGCACGAAAACGCGCACGCTCCTTCATGCCGAAAGGCTAGTCGTAAAACGTGACGTCAAGCCGTCGATAATTGCCGAAGCACCCTTCCCCGATGCCTTCGTCGCGCTCGGCTTCGCCGCGCCGGAGGGAGCGGCTCCGACGCGTGGCTGATATCCCCGAAAGCGCGATAGCCGAGAAATTCCTCGCGGGGTCGGGTCCGGGCGGCCAGAATGTGAACAAGGTCGCGACGGCGTGCCAGCTTCGCGTCGATGTTTTCGCGCTGGGGCTCGCGCCCGACGCCTATCGCCGCCTCAAGACGCTGGCGGGAAGCAAGATGACCACCGCAGGCGAACTCGTCATCCTCGCGCGCAGCTTTCGCACACAGGAGGCAAACCGCGCCGACGCGCGCGCGCGGCTGAACGAGCTGGTCGACGCCGCGCTGGTGCGCCCCGAACGCCGCATCAAGACGAAGCCGAGCAAGGCGGCCAAGGCCCGCCGCATCGATAGCAAGAAAGCGCGCAGCACGGTCAAGGCGGGCCGCGGACGCGTGCGCGGCACAGAGTAAACGGCATTTTTACGATCTTCCCCTAGGGCTATCCGCAACCAGCAAGCGGAGCCGCATATGAGTGAAATTCTTCGATCGGTCCTGATGGGGCTCGGCTGCCTCAGCATCCTCGGATTCGTCGGTTGCAGCATGATGGGGGCCGGGGTGATCGTCGCGGCCGACCGCGCCGCCGACGAAATCCGCGCCGACAACGCCCGCGACAACGGCGAAAAATCGCCCTGGGACAAATAGTCTCCGTCAGTTGGTCCGATTGACAGCCGCTGCGCGCATCGCGACCGTGGCGCGATGACCAGCCTTTATCGTCTCGACGCCTCCGCAGGCACGATCGCCGCGGCTTTCGATGCCGATGCAGGCGATGATCCGTGGACCGGCGACTATGTCGCGCCGGGCCGCCCCGCGCCGGTCATCGTCAGCGACGGGCGCTCCGGGTCACGGCGTTTCCTGCGTCCCCGGCTGTGGGGCGTCCCCCCGCCGCCGCAGGGTGACCGACCGGTCACCGCGGTCCGCAACCTCGAAAGCCCGTTCTGGATCGGCACGCTGCGCCATGCCGAACTGCGCTGCCTCGTCCCCGTGACCGCCTTTTCCTATTGGTCGGGCGCCGCCGGCGCGCGGCGCCAGCACTGGTTCTCGGTGCCGTCGCAGCGCGTCTTCGCCTTCGCCGGCATCCTGCGGCAGGGCGAGGACTGGCCGTGCTTTGCCATCGTCACGACCGAACCGAACCGGCTGCTCGCGCATCATCAGCCGAAGGTCATGCCGGTGATCCTGCATCCCGGGGATCATGCCACCTGGCTCGGCGGCGAATGGCGCGCCGCGGTCGCGCTCGCAGCACCCTTCCCAAGCCAGTCGATGGCGGTCGGCGAGGCTCCGCCGGTATAGGCGAATTTCACCATATTGCTTCACTTTGGGGTAACCAGTGAAACCCTAAAAGCGGCCGATCAAGCAACAAGCATCGGGACCAAATCCGTGTTGGGGAATCGCAGCATCGAAGCCAGGAAGGCGCCAACGTCGGCGCGCCGTGCCGAACGCGCGCCGGTCAAGGCCCGCGCGCGCTACCGCGAACCGGGGCTGAACCCCTTCGATGTCGAGCTGTTCGACCTGTCGTCGACCGGCTTTCGCATGGTGACCTTTTTTCGGCCGCAGCTCGGCAAGCATATCTGGGTGAACCTGCCCGGCCTGCAGCCCCTCGAAGCGATCGTCCGCCGGGCCGACGGCAATAACTACGGTTGCGAGTTCGTCTATCCGCTCCACCCGTCGGTGGCGACGCATCTGCAGGCAAAGCTGCGCTGACTGCCGCCGGGGCTCAGCCCGCGGGCTTCTCCGACTTCTTCAGGATATGCTTCCATTCGGCGGGCGTCACGCGCCCGACCGACAGCCGCGACTGGCGGATCAGGTCCATATCCGCGAGTGCCGGGTCGGCCTTGATCGCCGCCAGCGTCACCGGATGCTCCAGCGCGCGCACCGGGGCGACGCGCACGATGACCCAGGGCGAGCCCTCTTCGGCGGTCGGGTCGGGCGAAGCCGTCTCGGTGATCTCCATGATCCCGACGCATTCCTTGCCGATATTGCTGTGATAAAAGAGCGCTTCGTCGCCGACCTTCATCGCCATCAGGTTGAGCTTTGCGGTGTGATTGCGCACCCCGTCCCACATCCCCGTGCCGTCCTTGACGAGCTGCTCCCACGCATAGGCGTCGGGTTCGGATTTCATCAGCCAATATTGCTTTGCCATGGCCGGGGGCTTAGCCGAGCGGCGCGCGGGACGAAACCGCCTTTTTCCCTTTTACCGCAGCCGCGCAGCGCCTAAATCGCGACTCATGACGCGCCTCCCACGGGCGCCGCCCCTTATCAAATGGACTGATCTTTCATGACCGCTGCCGTTCCCGTCATTTCCATGTCGCTCCCCGCCGACCAGTTCGCAAAGGACTTCGGGGCGTCGTTCGAACGCTTCGGCTTCGCGATGATCACCGACCATGGCATCGACCCCGCCCTGATCGACGAAGCCTGGGACAAGGCCAAGGCCTTTTTCGCACTGCCCGAAGAAACCAAGCGCGCGTACCATATCTCGGGCGGCGGCGGCGCACGCGGCTATACGCCGTTCGGGACCGAGATTGCCAAGGGCGCGAAGGAGGTCGACCTCAAGGAATTCTGGCACGTCGGCCGCGACCTGCCCGCGGGCCACCGCCTCGCCGCGCAGCAGCCGAACAATGTCTGGCCTGCCGAGGTCGAAGGCTTCCGCACCGCTTACGACAAGCTCTTCGCCGAATTCGACCGCGTCGGCGGCCGCCTGCTTTCGGGGATCGCGCGCTATCTCGGCCTCGCCCCCGATTTCTTCGACGACACCGTCGCCGACGGCAACAGCGTGATGCGCCTGCTCCATTACCCGCCGGTCGAGGCCCCCGCGAAGGGCATCCGCGCCGAAGCGCATGAGGATATCAACACGATCACGCTGCTGCTCGGCGCCGAAGAGGCCGGCCTCGAAATCCTCGACAAGGACGGAAGCTGGCTTCCGGTGTCGCCGCCGCCGGGCGCGATGGCGGTCAATGTCGGCGACATGCTCCAGCGGCTAACGAACAACAAGCTGCCTTCGACGACGCACCGCGTGCGCAACCCCGACGAAGGCCGCGCGAGCGTCGCGCGCTATTCGATGCCCTTCTTCCTGCACTTCCGTTCGGACTATCCGATCGAGACGCTCGAAAGCTGTATCGACGCGTCGCACCCCAACCTCTACCCGACGCCGATCACCGCCGACGACTATCTGCAGGAACGGCTGCGCGAGATCGGCCTGAAGAAATAGGGCCGGCGTCGGTCCGGGCCGGCCGCGATAGCTATCGCTCGTTACCCTCTTGCGTCATCCCGGACCTGATCCGGGATCCATAGCCGCGCCATCGTCGTGGACCCCGGATCACGTCCGGGGTGACGATGCGGGAGAGGTTCGCAATCAGTCAAATGCCGCCGCCCGCCAACGCTTGACTTACAATCCGTTATATCCGATATTTCTGTTATGACAGAAATATCGGAACATGATTCAAACCTGTCTCCGGCCGCGACCGAGTTCATCCTCCATTGGGGCAATCTCGGCGGGCAGTGGGGCGTCAACCGGTCAGTGGCGCAAATCCATGCGCTGCTGTTCGTGTCCGACCGCCCGCTCCACGCCGAAGAGATCGCCGACCGCCTCGGCCTCGCGCGTTCCAACGTGTCCAACTCGATCAAGGAATTGCTCGGCTGGCGCCTGATCGAACGCGTCCCCCTGCTCGGCGACCGGCGCGACCATTTCACCGCCGAAAAGGATATCTGGGAGATGGTCACGCGGATCGCCGCGGGCCGCAAGGCGCGCGAGGTTGATCCCGCCGAGGCGGCGCTGAAAGCCTGCGTCGCGCGCGCGGCGACCGACCCCGGCCTCAGCGCCGACGCGAAGGCGCGGCTCGCCGACATGCTCGATTTCGTGACGACGATGAGCCGCTGGCACGACGAGATGCTGAACGTCCCCAAACCGGCGTTGATGCGGCTGATCAAGCTGGGCGCCGGGGTGACGAAGCTGATCAACTGGCGCCCCGGCAAGGGCCGGGAGGCATAGGAGGAAATGGCGATGTGGGGCGGAGCAAAACGCGAAACCGATCTCACAGCGCCCGCGCCGCGAGCGCCTGCGGACGACCCGCTTTATGACTATCGCTTTCGCCGGCTGGTCCCGCGCGCCGCGTGGGACGCATTGCCCGACGACGTACGCCGCCGCTTCTCCAAGCGGTTGGCCGGGCCGGTCGCCGCGACCTATAGCGGCGAAATCGTCTGGACGCGGCTTTCCGCGTCCGGCTGGCTGCTCGCCCAACTCTGCCGCCTGATCGGCGCCCCGCTGCCTCTAACCTCCGGCGGCCCCGCCCCCGCGATCGTCGCGGTGTGCGAAGACCGCGCCGGCGGCGGCCAATATTGGACGCGGCTCTATGGACGCGCGCGCGGATATCCGCAGCTGATCCGCAGCGCCAAAAGCTTCGCCGGGCCGACGGGGCTCGAGGAGCATATCGGTGGCGGTTTCGGCATGGCGCTGATCGTCCGGGCGGAGGCCGACGCGCTGGTTTTCGCTTCCGACCATTATTTCTGGCAGTTCGGGCGTCGCCGTTTTCGTCTTCCCCGCTGGCTGGCGCCGGGATCGACGGTGGTGACGCACCAGCATCTGGGTGCGGGCTATTTCGCCTTCGACCTCAAGGTCACGCACCCCCGCTTCGGCGAACTCGTCAACCAGCATGCGCTGTTTCGCGATGCCTGACCCCGGCGGCCCGATCATCCTGTTCGACGCCGAATGCGTGCTCTGCTCGGCGAATGCGCAGTTCGTGCTGCGCCACGACAAGCGCGCCCGGTTCCGCCTCGCGTCGATCCAGGGACCGGCGGGCGCCGCGATGTGCCGGGCGCACGGGCTCGATCCGCACGACCCGACGAGCATCCTTATGATCGATGGCGCACGCGTTCGGCGCGACAGCGATGCGGTGCTGTCGATCTACGAAGAACTGGGCTGGCCATGGCGGCTCTTCGCCGCGCTGCGCCTCGTCCCGGCCTTCCTCCGCGATCCGGTCTATCGGTGGATCGCGCGGCATCGCTACCGGCTGTTCGGAAAGCGCGCGACCTGCTGGGTGGCGCCGCCCGAATATCGGGACCGCATCCTGTGACCAGCAAAGGCATCGAACTCTCCCCATGAAGATATTGATTCTCGGCGGCTATGGCGTGTTCGGCGGCCGCCTCGCCGAACTGCTCGCCGATCTTCCCGGCCTCGACCTGTTCATCTGCGGCCGCGACCTTGCGCGCGCGGAGGGTTTTTGCACGGCGTATCGCGGCGCGGCGCGCGTGCACCCACACGCGCTCGACCGCCGCGCGATCACCGAGGGGCTCGAACGCCTGCGGCCCGACCTTGTCGTCGATGCATCGGGGCCCTTCCAGGATTATGGCGCCGGACGCTATCATGTCGTCGAGGCGTGTCTCGCGGCGGGCGTCGACTATCTCGACTTTGCCGACGGCGCCGATTTCGTCTCCGGCATCGACCGCTTCGATGACCGGGCAAAGGCGGCGGGGCTGTTCGTCCTGTCGGGGGTCAGCAGCTTTCCCGCGCTGACCGGCGCGGTGCTGCGCGAAATGGCGAAAACGATGGACATTCGCAGCGTCGAGGGCGGGATCGCGCCATCGCCCTTCGCGGGCATCGGTCTCAACGTCATGCGCGCGGTCGTCGGCTATGCGGGCGCCCCGGTCAAGCTGCGACGCGGCGGCCGTGACACCCACGGCATCGGGCTCGCCGAAAGCCTGCGCTTCACCGTCGCGGTCCCCGGCCGCCTGCCGCTCCGGAACATTCATTTCTCGCTGGTCGACGTGCCCGATCTTCAGCTCATTCCCCGCGGCTGGCCCGCCATCACCGATATCTGGATGGGCGCGGGGCCGGTGCCCGAGATATTGCACCGCATCCTGAACCTGCTCGCAAAGGCGCGCGCAGCGCTCCGCCTCCCCTCGCTCGAACCCTTTTCGCGTCTCTTCTACGCCGTGCTCAACCGGATGCGTTTCGGCGAGCATCGCGGCGGCATGTTCATCCGCGCGCGCGGACTGGCCGACGGCCAGCCGGTCGAGCGCAGCTGGCACCTGCTGGCCGAGGGCGACGACGGCCCCTATATCCCGTCGATGGCGATCGAGGCGATCGTGCGCAAACTTGTCGCGGGCGAGCGTCCCGCGCCGGGCGCGCGGTCGAGCGTCGATGCGCTGACCCTCGCCGACTATGCCGCGCTGTTCGACGGGCGATCGATCCATATGGGCTTTCGCAGCGAGGCGCACGAAGTCCCGCTCTACCCGGGAATCCTCGGCGACGCGTTCGATACGCTGCCGCCCGCGCTCCGCGTATTGCATGGAAGCGCCGCCGAACGCCGATGGCACGGCCATGCCGAAGTGCGCCGCGGCACCGGGCTGCTCGCGCGCCTCGCCGCGGCGATCGTCGGCTTTCCGAAAACCGCCGCGCGCGTACCGATCAGCGTCGCCTTCACCCCCGGAAAGGACGGCGAGCGCTGGACGCGCGATTTCGGCGGCCGGCGCTTTTCTTCGCACCAGTCGCGCGGCACCGGGAAGAATGATTATCTGCTCGTCGAACGCTTCGGCCCGCTTCGCTTCGCGATGGCGCTCGTCGCCGAAGACGGTCGCCTGTATCTCGTCCCGCGCCGGTGGTCGGCGTTCGGCGTACCTATGCCGCGCTTCCTGATGCCCTATGGCACCAGTTTCGAAAGTGAAGTCGACGGCAAATTCTGCTTCGACGTCGATATCTCGATGCCTTTTGTCGGCCTGATCGTCGGCTATCGCGGGGCACTCGAGCCGGGGTGACAGGGCGCGATCAAATCGCCCGCCGTCGCCTCAATCCGCTTGCCCCCGCCTTTGCCATCCTTACATACAGGCGCACGATAATTTCCCCAGACGATGAGGTCGCCTTGCCATGTCCCGTAAAACCCTGTCCGCCCCGCTGGCGCTTGCCTTGCTGATGACGGCCCCGACAGCAGCGCAGGCGGCCGACGCGGCCGCGGCATCGGCAGCGAAGCTCGCCTATCCCGACACCGCGCGCGGCGACACGGTCGACCCGCAGTTCGGCGTCGACGTCGCCGATCCCTATCGCTGGCTGGAGGACGATGTCCGCGTCAATCCGAAGGTCGCCGACTGGGTCGCGGCGCAGAACAAGGTCACCGACAGCTATCTCGAAACGCTGCCCGGCCGCGACAGCTTCAAGAAGCGGATGACCGAACTCTATAATTACGAGCGCTTCGGCCTGCCGACCAAGGCGGGAAGCCGCTATTTCTATTCGCGCAACGACGGGCTCCAGCCGCAGTCGGTGCTCTATGTCCGCGAGGGGCTGAAGGGCGAAGGCCGCGTGCTGATCGACCCCAATCTCTGGGCAAAGGACGGCGCAACCGCGCTCGGCGAGTGGAACCCGTCGGAGGACGGCAAGCATCTCCTCTATTCGGTGCAGGACGGCGGCACCGACTGGCGCATCGTCCGCGTCAAGGACGTCGCAACGGGCAAGGACCTTTCCGACGAGGTCCGCTGGGTCAAATTCTCGGCGCTCGACTGGGCGAAGGACGGCAGCGGCTTTTATTATTCGCGCTTCCCCGAACCGAAAGAAGGCGAAGCCTTCCAGTCGCTCAACGAAAATCACAGCGTCTATTTCCACAAACTCGGCACCGCGCAGAGCGCCGACGTGCTGATCCACGCGACCCCCGACAAGCCCAAGCTCAACAATGCCGCGGTCGTCACCGACGACGGGCAATATCTGCTCGTCGTCTCGTCCGAAGGGACCGACGAACGCTATGGTCTGACGCTCCATCCGCTCGGCAAACCCGGCGCGAAGCCGATCACCCTTGTCGACGATTATGCGAACAACTGGGAATATGTGACCAACGAGGGTCCGCGCTTCACCTTCCTCACCAACAAGGGGGCGCCCCGCGCGCGAATCGTCTCGATGGACATCCGGAAACCCGCGGCGCTGACCCAGCTTGTCGGCGAGAATGAAGCGACGCTCGTCGGCGCGTCGCGCGTCGGCAATCGCCTGATCCTCTCCTACCTTGGCGATGCGAAGTCGGAGGCGCGGATGGTCGCGCTCGACGGCAAGCCCGTCGCCAATATCAAGCTCGCCGACATCGGCGCCGCGTCGGGCTTCGGCGGCAAGTCGAGCGACCCCGAAACCTTCTACAGCTTCTCGAGCTATGCGCGGCCGACGACGATCTACCGCTTCGACACCACGACCGGAAAGAGCGAGATTTTCGCCGAGCCCAGGCTGACCTTCAAACCCGCCGACTTCTCGGTCGAACAGCGCTTCTACAAATCGAAAGACGGCACAGAGGTGCCGATGTTCGTCGTGATGAAAAAGGGCCTCGACCGCAGCAAGGGATCGCCGACATTGCTCTACGGCTATGGCGGCTTCAACGTGTCGATGACGCCGGGCTTTTCGCCGACCAAGCTCGCGTGGGTCGACAAGGGCGGCGTGCTGGCGATTGCGAACCTGCGCGGCGGGGGCGAATATGGGAAGGCGTGGCACGACGCCGGCCGCCTCGACAAGAAACAGAATGTCTTCGACGACTTCATCGCAGCGGGCGAATATCTGATCGCCGAAGGCATCGCGGGCAAGGGGCAGGTCGCGATCGAGGGCGGGTCGAACGGCGGCCTGCTCGTCGGCGCGGTGACCAACCAGCGCCCCGACCTGTTCGCCGCGGCGCTGCCCGCGGTCGGCGTGATGGACATGCTGCGCTTCGACCGCTTCACCGCGGGCCGCTATTGGGTCGACGATTATGGCTATCCGTCGAAGGAAGGCGATTTCCGGAACCTCCTCGCTTACTCGCCGTACCACAATATCAAGGACGGCGCCGCCTATCCCGCGGTGCTGGTGACGACCGCCGACACCGACGACCGCGTCGTCCCGGGGCACAGTTTCAAATATACTGCCGCGCTCCAGCATGCGAAGGCGGGCGACAAGCCGCATCTGATCCGCGTCGAAACCCGCGCCGGCCACGGGAGCGGCAAGCCGACCGACAAGATCATCGCCGAAGCGGCCGATAAATACGCCTTCGCGGCGAAGTGGACCGGGCTGAGCGTCGAATAATGTCCACCGCCCTTTCCTTCTCCGCGACCGATCCTGCCGAACGCTGGGCCGAGGCAGGCGACGCCGCCGCCGCGCTGGTCGCGGGCGAGCCCGACGGCATTGCCAATATGGCGAATGTCGCAGCGCTGATCTGGCAGGCGATCCCCGACCTCAACTGGGCAGGCTTTTATCGCTTCGACGGGCAGGAACTGGTGCTCGGCCCGTTCCAGGGCAAGGCGGCGTGCATCCGCATTCCGCTCGACAAGGGCGTATGCGGGGCCGCCGCGCGCCTCCGCGCGACCCAGCGTGTCGACGATGTCCATGCCTTTCCCGGCCACATCGCGTGCGACGCCGACAGCCGCAGCGAGCTCGTCGTGCCGGTGATCGCGAACGACCGCCTCGTCGGGGTGCTCGACCTCGACAGCCCGCGCCCCGGGCGCTTCACCGCCGACGACCAGGCGGGCGCCGAGGCGCTCGTCGCGCGCATCGCGGCGGCGCTCGCACCCGCGACCTCCTGACCCAAAATGGGACGGGATTCGCAGGGTTAACGGATTCGCGAAAAGGCGCCGATTTTGCTAACAAGCTGTTAACCAATCGGTTCAGGCCGAGGGAACAGGGAGCTTGTCATGCGCACGTTGGTTTTGTTGGGGGTGGCCGCAGGGTCGTTGTTGCTGGCGGGCCATGCGCGCGCCGAACAGTCGTCGCTCGACTATGGCAATCCGGACGATCCCGATGCCCGCGTCTATACCGGCTATCCCGACCGCGTGCCGAGCGAAGTCGAATATCGCCGCGTCTCGGGCTATGACGCCGAGGGGCGCTGGACCGGCACCTGGGACGGCACCTACGAGACGTCCGACGGCCGCCGTTACGAGGGCCGTTATGAAGGCACGGTCGAGGGCCACGGCGCCGGCTATCCGCCGCCGCCCGCTTATGATCCTTATTATCGCGGCGGGTACGACCCGCGTTACGACGCCGAAATGGAACGCCGCTGTGGCCGGGGGGGCACAGTGGGCGGCGCGGTTGTCGGCGGGCTCGTGGGGGGCATCGCCGGCAACCGCATTGCCGGACGCGGCGATCGCACCGCGGGCACGCTGATCGGCGGCGGGCTCGGCGCACTGGCGGGCAGCGCGATCGGCAGCGCCGCCGACAAGAAGAAATGCGACGAATGGTGGTCGAGCCGCAGCGCCCGTTATCAGGGTGGTCCCTATCAGGGCGGCCATTATCAGGGCGGCTATTACCCCGGCGGCTATGCGACGACCTACCAGCACGGCTACGGCTACGGTTATGGCTATTACACACCCGGTGTCGTTGTGACGACGATCATCAACGGCGCGCCGGTGGTGACCGAAACGGTCGAAACGAGCACGCGCACCTATTATGAAAATGTGCCGGTGCGGAAACGCTATGTCGCGAAAAAGAAGTGGAAGCCGCGGCCCAAGCCGCGCTGCGCCTGCTGAGATCCACCCGAAACAGGTCTGGTCATCTGTATCTGGTTCCGCGGCCCGCCATCCACTCGATGGCGGGCCGTTTCCATATCATCCGCTCGGCTCGCCGCGCGCCGGCAACGGTTCAGCGGCGCGAAAGCATCGAAGGCGTAGGGCGATGACATTGCAGGCCGGACCGTCCGGGGCCTGCCGAAGGGGAGTTTTCCTCGATGCGTAAATTGACCAGCCTCACCACCGCGGCGGCGATCGTCCTGACCTCGGTCGGCCTCAGCGCCGTCCCCGCCGAAGCGCGCGGGCGCCATCATGGCGGCTGGGGTTATCGCGACCGCGACAATATCAGCACCGGCGACGTGCTCGGCGGTCTGTTGATCATCGGCACGATCGCCGCGATCGCCAGCGCAGCGAGCAAGGACAAGCGCGAACGCGCGCCCGATTACCGCTATGACCCGCCGTATCGCGCCGACGAGCGGCAGGACGTACCGCGTTACGAACCCGATACGCAAAATGATACGACCCGCGGCGCCTATGGCCGCGGCGAAGCCGAAGCGCGCGCCGCCGACGCGTGCAGCTGGGCCGTCGAGGGCGAGATGGGCGACGACGCCCACGTCGACAGCATCACCGGCACCGAGGCCAACAACGGCGGCTGGTACGTCACCGGCACCGCTTCGCGCCTCGGCGGCGAAATGCGCAGCTTCGGCTGCAGCTATCGGGGCGGCCGCGTCGTCGACGTCAGTTTCGGCTGACCACATCCCCGATACCGGTCAAAGGCCTTCCGCCCTGTGGCGGGGGGCCTTTTCCTTTATGAACGCCAGCAAAACCAAGGCTGAACGCCAGATAAGCGCCGGGTTCAGCACCGCGTCACCGCCGAATCTGTAAACCATATCCAACAGGCCGCGGATATGCCGCCTGCGCTATTGAGGAGACCGAACCATGGCTATCAAGACCAACCTGACCAAGGCCGCAATTGGTGCGGCCACCGCCGGCGCGATGCTGATGAGCGCCGCCCCCGCTGCGGCGCGCGACCGCCACGATCGCGACGGGATCAGCGCAGGCGAAATCATCGCCGGCGCCGTCGTGATCGGCGGCCTCGCCGCGATCCTGTCGAGCGGCGACAACGACCGTTACGATCGCTACGATCGCCGTTACGACGATCGCTATGGCGGCCGCTACGATGATGCGCGTTACGGCTATGGCTATGACTATAACCGCTATGGCAACAGCCGCAGCGCGGTCAGCCAGTGCGTCAACTCGGTCGAACGCGGCAGCCGCCGTTATGGCCGCACCGACGTCACCGAAGTGACGAGCATCGACCGCAAGCGCGACGGTTACCGCGTCAAGGGCCGTGTCGTCGTCCGCGACGGTTACGGCAACCGCTGGGGCCGCGGCGGCTATTACGACAAGGGCAAGTTCACTTGCGAGATCCGTTATGGCCGCGTCCAGGACATCCGCTTCTCGGGCCTCGGCTAACATAGCTGCCGGATCCCGATCGGCCCGCCCGTGCTCCGGCACGTGGCGGGCCTTTTGTTGCGGTGGCGTTGTTTTCCGCGTCACCGCTACCCGCCTTGCATCGGCGTCCCCCACACCGCATGAAGCGGCATGATCAAACCCACGCTGCTCGCCGCCCTGCTGCTCTCGGCACCCGCCCCGGCCTTCGCGAAGGACGAAACCCCCGCCGCCGATCCGGCCCGGCTGAAAGCCTCGGTCGAGAAGCTGGTGTCGTTCGGAACCCGCCACACCTTGTCATCGGCGACAGATCCGAAACGCGGCATCGGCGCCGCGCGCAACTGGGGCGCCGCTGAATTCGAGCGTATATCGAAAGCCTGCGGCGGCTGCCTGAAGGTGACCCGCATCGCCGACCGTTTCGAAGGGCCGCGCGCGCCCGCCGGGGTGATCGTCGAAAACGTCCTCGCGATCCAGCCGGGGAGCGGCGACCCGGCGCATGTCATCATGATCGCCGGCCATATCGACAGCCGCGTCACCGACCCGATGAATTTCACCGACGATGCACCAGGCGCGAACGACGATGCGTCGGGCACGGCGCTGGTGATCGAGGCCGCGCGGCTGCTGTCGAAGCAGAAGCATCGCGCGACGATCGTCTACGCGCTGCTGTCAGGCGAGGAACAGGGTTTGTGGGGCGGCAAGCTGCTCGCCAAACATGCCAAGGACCAGAATTGGCAGGTCGCGGCGATGCTCAACAACGACATCGTCGGCGGCACGCACGGCACCGATGGCACGATCGTCGACAATCGGGTGCGCGTGTTCAGCGAGGGTATCCGCGCGTCCGAAGATCTGGCCGCACAGCTCGCGCGGCGCGGGATCGGTGGCGAGGATGACGGCCCGTCGCGCGCGCTGGCGAAAGCAGCGATTCGCGCGGGGCAAAACAACCCCGCGATCGGGCTCGAAGTCCTAGCGGTGCGCCGCCCCGACCGCTTCCGCCGCGGCGGCGATCACCTGCCCTCGCTCGAACTTGGTTATCCGGCGATCCGCTTCACCGTCGGGATCGAGGATTATGATCACCAGCATCAGGATCTACGCACCGAAAACGGCCGCAAATATGGCGATACCGTCGACGAGATGGACTTTCCCTATCTGGCTCGGGTGACCGCGCTCAACGTCGCGCTCGCCCGCGAGCTCGCCGATGCGCCCCCCGCGCCCGCCAGCGTCAGCATCGACGGCGCGGTCAGCTCTAACACCAATGTGACTTGGGCACCGGTCAAGGACGCGGCCGCCTACCGGATTTACTGGCGGCGGGCAGACCGGAACGACTGGACCGACAGCCAGCTCGTCCCGGCCGATAAGGCCGCCGCCGGACGGACGCTGGCCGGCGTTGTTGTCGACGATCATTTCTTTGGTGTTTCAACACTGTCGGCGAACGGCAGCGAAAGCATCGTCACGTTCGGCGGCCTGCCGCCCGCGAAATAATTACCGAAGACGCTATACGAAAATTTACCTTCCTCCTTTACGCGTGACGAGGGACCAAAATGATCGGCCGACGTGGGGGTCGGGCGGGAAAAAATGAGTCGCGCATGTCCAGTCCCGAGGCTTCCCCGGCCTCATCCGTTCCTCCCGACAAGCGCCAGCCGCGACAGTCGCGCCTGGTAAAGGGCGCGCTTGCCTGCGCGCGTCTGGGGCAATTCGACGTGACGATCCGCAACGTGTCCGAAACGGGGATCGGGGGACAGGCGCCCGCCGCGCTCAACATCGGCGAACGCATTACCATATTCCTGCCGGGTCACGATCCGATGCTCGGCACCGTCCGCTGGGTCGTCGATAAACGATTCGGCATCGAGACCGACCGCGCGATCGACACGAGCTTGCTCCGCGCCGCATATGGCGGCGGCATATCCCCGGCGCACGCAGTCGCCGACGGGTTCGAGATCATCAAGCCGCCCACCGCGCCCGCGCGCCGTCCGGGGCTCGTCCTCGGCGCCGCGCAGCCCGGGCATTTCGGCCGCAGCGTGTGGATGAGCAAGCGCGAGTAAGCGGCGACGCCGTCCCTTAGCCGGCCGAGAGGCAGACGACGCCCGCCGTGATCACGAGCGCGCCAAGGGCTTTGTGCAGCGTCATCCGTTCGCGAAGCACGAATGTCCCGATCAGCGCGGCGAATAATATGCTTGTTTCGCGGATCGCCGAAACGCCGCCCATCGTGGTCCGGCTCATCGCCCAGACCGCGATGCAATAACCCAATGTGCCCAATATCCCCGCGCCGACGACCAGCATTCCCTCTTTCCCGCGCGGCAGGCGGGGCGTCCGCCGCCGGATGATGACGAAGGATAGCGGGATGAGTATCCCCGCCACGACGGCCTGCCAGGCGGCGTAGCTCGTCGCACCTTCCGACAGGCGGACGCCGAGCCCGTCGACGACCATATAGCTCGCGATAAAAACCCCCGTCGCCAGGGCAGCGGCGGTCGACTTGTGATCGGGGCGGTTGCTGCCGAGCGCGAGCAGGATGATGCCCGCCGATACGCAGGCGATCCCCGCAAGCCCCGCGGTGTTCGGTAGCTCGCCCGCAAGCAAGGCCGCGCCCAGCGTAACGAGCAGCGGCGCGCTCCCGCGCGCAATCGGATAGACCGCCGACAGGTCGCCATCGCGATAGGCGCGGACGAGGAACAGGCTGTATCCGATCTGGAGCGAGGCGGAGAGGATGAGATAGGGCCAGCTCGCGGCGGCAGGCACGCCCAAAGCTAGCGCAAAGGGCAAGGCCGCGATCGCCCCGACCAAACAAATGATCGCCAACGACCAGAATCGATCCTCGCCGTTCCGGACGATCGCATTCCAGATCGCGTGGATGAGCGCGGACGCGAGAAGAAGACCGATGACTAGGGGCGACATTTCGGTCTTTCGATGGTCGGTGCGGCGCGGGTTCCGGGTCTTTGCGCGGCATCGCCCCGGATAACAATCATCAATTTTCGGCGACGCGCCCGAAATCGATAACCGCTAGCGCGCTTCCCAATAATCGAACGCCAGTTCCTGCTGCTCGCGGATAAAGCGCGCCGCCGCCGCGCCTTCCCACGGCCCGTCATAACCAAGCAGCAACGCCGTGCCGCCGACCCACCAGCCCTGCCCCGGCAGCCGATCGCTTTCGCGCACGACCAGCACCGCCAGATCGGGCTCGCCGTCGATTGCGCAGAGCCGGTCGACCTCGCCCAGCGTCTTGCACAGCGCGCGCATCTTTGGCCGCGTGAAGCGGAAACCGAGGTCGCCGAGCAGTTCGGAGTAGCTGACGCTGCGCCCTTCGCGCGCCGCTTCGGTCAGGATCGCACGGATGCGCGGCGCATCGCCCAGCGCGCCGACGTCGGCGGCGACCTCCGCTCCGCCTAAACCCCGGTCTTTGGCGGCCATGGGATGAATCCGGAGGTACGCGCGACATAGTCGGCATATTGGGGCCGCGTCTTGTGCAGCCCCTTTTCGAGCAGTGCCTTGCCCGACCATCGGGTGAGCGTGAAGGTCAGAAACACCGGCCCGATCACGCTCGCCAGCGCCGGCGCCCAGCCGAGGTCGAGCACGACGAGCCAGAGGCCCCACCAGGTCAGCGCGTCGCCGAAATAATTGGGATGGCGCGTATAACGCCACAGGCCGGTATCGAGCACCTTGCCGCGGTTTGCAGGGTCCTTGCGAAAACGGTCGAGCTGCGCATCACCGATGCTCTCGAACGCGATGCCGGCCAGCGCCGCCGCCGCACCGATCCAGCCGATAGCGCCCACGCTCGCCTCCGGGTCGCTCGCGCTCGCCCATATGCCGATCTGTGCGGGCAGGCAGGTGATGAACAGCAGCGGCGCCTGCGTCAGGAAGACCGTGAGCAGCGCGGCCTTCGCCCAGCCCCACTTTCGTGCCTCCATCGTGTGCGCGAGGATTTTCCTGTAGCGCGGATCCTCACCATGGCTCGCCCAGCGGATCGTCAGGTGGATCGCGAGCCGCAGCCCCCACAGTGTCGTGAGGCCGAGCAGCAGCTTCGCGTGGGGTGCCTCGACGCCGACCTGCCACACCGTGCCCCACGCCAGCAGCACCATGCCGAACGCCCAGAAGGCGTCGATGAACGATACGTCGCGGATGACGACCGAAATGCCCCACAGGATCAGGATCACGCCGATCAATCCGGCGAAATTGGTCGCAAGCAGCAAGATGGCGTCACTCATGCGCGCATGTCCGGTCCTTCGTCGGTGCCGACAATATCGTCGATCGAGCGCGCCTGGCGCTCGGGGAATCGGGCGGTATGGTTCTTATATACGTCAAATACCTTCATCATGTCGGCGCGAAAGTCGCCGGTGGGCCAGATCAGCGGGCCAAGCCCGCCGGTCTTTGTGCCATAATCCATGAAACCGACGACCAGCGGCACCCTTGCCGCCATCGCGATCTGATAAAAGCCGGTGCGCCATTTTGCCGCCTTTCCGCGCGTGCCTTCGGGCGCGACGGTCAGCATGAATTCGGCGCGGCGCGCGAATTCGTCAACCATCTGCTGCACGACATTGCCGCCGCCGCGGCGATCGACTGGAACCCCGCCCATCTGACGGATGAAGCCGCCAAGCGGCCAGCGGAACAGCGACAGCTTCGCCATGAAAAAGGGCCGGATCCTTAGGTCGGCGGTCAGCCCGAGGAAATTGACGAAATCCCAGTTGCTCGTATGCGGCGCCGCGATCAGGATGAAGCGCCGCGGTTCGGGCACTTCACCCACCGCTTTCCATCCGCGCATCCGGTACAGCGCCAGCAACAGGCGGCGCACCACACGCGCCACCAGCCCCGGCGGGTCGTCATTCATTCGTGTCACGCTTGGTCCTCTCCCTTCGCGCGGATTGCGCGAAAGCCCGCCGCGGCGCAAGGGGGTGCGCATCGCAGGCTTGCCCCGTCGCGGTCTTTCTGCTCCCTTCACCCGCAAAACAGGGGAGAAAATGATGAAGACGCTGTCCGCGTTGCTGACGTCCGCCTTGCTGCTTGCCGCGCCCGCAATCGCCGCCGAGGCGCAGCCGCGCCCCGACCAGCTCGCGTTCCGCGACCTCTACAAGGAGCTGGTCGAGACCAACACGACGCTGTCGTCGGGCAGTTGCACGCTCGCCGCCGAACGTATGGCGGCGCGGCTCAAGGCGGCGGGGCTTCCCGACAGCCAGCTCACCCTGTTTGCGACCCCCGAAAATCCCAAAGAAGGCGGCCTCGTCGCCGTCTATCCGGGTACCTCGAAAACCGCGAAGCCGATCCTGCTCGTCGCGCATATTGACGTGGTCGAGGCAAAACGCGCCGACTGGGAGCGCGACCCGTTCGTCATGGTCGAGGAGAATGGCTATTTCTATGGCCGCGGCACCGCCGACGACAAGGCGCAGGCGGCGGTGTGGGTCGACACGCTGATCCGTTTCCAGCAGGCCGGCTACAAGCCCAAACGCACAGTGAAGATGGCGCTGACCTGCGGCGAGGAAACCAATGGCGCGTTCAACGGGGTCGAATGGCTCGCTGCAAACAAACGCGACCTGATCGACGCCGAATTCGCGCTCAACGAAGGCGGCGGCGGCGACAGCGACGGCAAGGGCAAGGTGCTCGGCCAGTCGGTGCAGGTCGGCGAAAAGACCTTCGCCAATTTCCGCCTCGAAACGCGCAACCCCGGCGGCCACAGCTCGGCGCCGGTGCCCGACAATGCGATCTACGAACTCGCACGCGCGTTAACGCGGATCGACGAGCATGACTTCCCGGTCGAGATGACCGGCACGACGCAGCGCTTCTTTGCCGAAGCCGGCGCGGCGCGCGGCGACGAGACGGGCAAGGCGATGGTCGCGCTCGCGAAGAACCCCGCCGACAAGGCGGCCGAGGCGATCGTCAACAAGGACCCCTTCCTCCACAGCAATTTGCGCACCACGTGCGTCGCGACCTTGCTCGACGGCGGGCATGCCCCGAACGCGCTGCCGCAGCGCGCGGGTGCGAACATCAACTGCCGCATCTTTCCCGGGCACAGCATCGAATCGATCAAGGACGAGCTCGCGAAGGTCATCGGCGACCCGGGCGTCGCGATCACCCAGCTGCCGCCGAAACGCCCCGCCCCGCCAGCGCCCCCGCTCGACCCCAAAATCATCGGCCCGATGCAGAAGCTCGTCGACAAATATTGGCCGGGGCTGAAGGTGATTCCCGCGATGGCCAATGGCTATACCGATGCGACCTTCCTCGGCGCGGTCGGCATCCCTACCTATGGCATCCCCGGCATGTGGGGCGATCCCGACGGCAATGGCGCGCACGGCCTCAACGAACGCATGGAAGTGCGCTCGGTCTATGTCGGGCGCGACTATATGTTCGACCTGGTGAAGGCTTATGCTGACAAGCCTTAGCCGACGAACGCGCGCTCGATGACGAAGTCGCCGGGCGCGGCGTTCGATCCTTCCTTGAAACCCAGTTCCTCGAAGCGGGCCTGCAGGTCGCGGATCATCGCCATGCTGCCGCACATCATGATGCGGTCGCTTTCGGGATCGAACTGCGTCGGCCCCGTGAGCGGGTGGCCGAAAAGCGAACCATCTTCGATCAGGGCGTCAATGCGGCCCGTCGTGCGGAAGGGCTGGCGCGTCACCGTCGGCAGATAATGGAACTGCAGCAACGCCTGATCCTGCACCAGCGGATCACCCGCGAGCTGGCTTTCAAGCTCGTCGCGGAAGGCAAGGTCGCTGACCTGCCGCACGCAATGGACGATCACGATCTGGTTGAACCGCTCGTAAATGTCGGGGTCGCGCGCGAGGCTGAGGAACGGGGCGAGGCCGGTGCCGGTCGACAGCATGAACAGCCGCCGGCCGGGCGTCAGCGCGTCGGCGACCAGCGTCCCTGTCGGCTTGCGGCCAAGATAGACCGGATCGCCCGGCTGGATTTTCTGGAGCCGCGACGTCAGCGGGCCGTCGGGGACCTTGATCGACAGGAATTCGAGCTCGTCGGCATAGGCGGGGCTCGCGATCGAATAGGCGCGGAGCAAGGGGCGCCCCTCGCCGGGCAGGCCGATCATCACAAACTCGCCCGAGCGGAAGCGAAAGCTCGGCGGCCGCGTGATCGTGAAGCTGAACAGATGCTCGTTCCAATGACGCACCGAACGCACCTCCTCGACGGTCAGCGAGGCGGAGGGGGCGAGCTTGGCGGCTTCGGCAATACGGTCACTCATCACTTTGAACTTTCCTGATGTGTCATGGTGCCGGCCGCGAGAGCCGGCATATCGAATCCCGCCGCGACCAGCCGACGGGTCGCGGCGCCCATCGCGTTGGCGATCGGGCCGACGCTGTCTCCCTCGGCCAGCAAGGCCAATGTCGCGTGGGCATTTGCAGCGCTCCCAAGCGAAAAATCGCGCCAAAGTCCAAGCAGAATTGCTTCATCCTCTGAAATCTGGAGGCACGGCATCGGCGCGAGCGCGAGCGTTTCGACCGCATCGCCGGCGAGCAGTGCCATCGCGATATGGAAATCGGGGAGCGCGCCGCGAGCCTCCACGGCGGTGAAACCCCGGTAGAGCATCTGCGGCGGACATTGCCCGCGTCCGGCGGCGAGAACCCACGCCCGCATCGCCCAGAGCAGGAAGCGCCCGCCATTGCAGAGACTTTCCACCGGCCGGTCGACAAAGGCGTACATCGATTCCCTTTCCAACGCGCGCAGGATGCGGCGCCGGCGGGCTTATATGTTATTGCGAGTCATTTGCAATTCAAGATTTTCTATCGGGCGTGGTTTGGGGTCCCGCACCCCGCCCTTCTGCGGGAGCTTCGGCAGGCTACCAAGATCGGTTGTCCACGAAAAAGTCGAGCAGGACGCCGACGGTGGTTCCATCCGCATCGGCCAGCCTGAACAACGGATAGTCTTCTCTCCCCTGGCCCGCGCGGAGAAGAATTGCGGTCCCCGAACCATCGTCAGCAACCCGCACCGACTTTCGATCGACGGCGACTGCTTCGGAAATTTTGGGGAAGAAAAGATCGCTCTTCCGCAAGGTCCAGCGGCCGGCGTGGTCCCCTGCGATCCGCTGAAGAACCCCGGGCTTCGCGAACGCGATCTGACTGGCCACGACTCCGCGTTCGACGCCATGCGCGTCGGTCAGCGGCTCGATCGTGGTTACGCCGCCATTGCCTTGCAGCACCACAAATGCGTGCGAAACATATTCTTCATAGTCATGCGTCTCTTCCGCCCCGAGATGGGCGACGGTAAATGTAACCTCATATTGGCCGGCAACGACAGAAGCCGTGACGCCTTGTCCGAACGCATCTGCGTTGGCGATCTCTAGCTCGCCTCCATCAACCAGAAGGGTTCCGGCGGTTTCACGGCGGCTGTTCGCGAGCGTTTGATTCCATGCTTCGCCGATGCGCTGCGTCCAATCGGGGTCCGGACCCACCTTGTATTGGACTTCAGGATTACGCGGATCCTCAACGAGGGCAGGCTCCCCCTTGCGCTCGACCGCCGCGACGTCCTCCGCGGTCAAACCAATGCGCGCCGCGAGCGCTCTAAACTGATTCCACATCCTGTTTCCCCATGCCGGCCCGGAAAAAGGTCGCCCTTCACTTCAAAAGAACGGTCACGCCCGCGACTGCGCCAGCCGATGCACCGGCCCGAATTGCGCAACCGCCGCGCCGACGAACGGCAGCGCCACCAGCCACAACCGCACCCCGGTCACCCCCAGCGGGCTCGCAATGCTGATCGCCGCGGTGGCGCCCAGCCCTGCACAGATCAGCAGCAGACCGACGATCAGGCGCCAATGTGGGACCTCCTTGTCGCCGCCGCTTGCGCGTTCGTAGCGCGCGAACATCATGATCAGCGGGAAGAGCGCCGCGATATAGAGCGCGAACCAGACCGGGCGCGCGAGCCACCATGCCGCGCTCCCCGGCACCACATCGAGCCCGACCCCGCCGAGCAGCCACGCCGCGACCATCACCAGCACGAAGGCGGTGAGGTGCCAGAGATAGATCGTCATGATCATCCCGTTGACGAGCACGACGCTCGTCCAGATGCGGATATTGTCGAGCATCCGCCGCCCCGCGGGTTCGAGCGCAAGCGCGAAGCCCGCCTGCGCGATGCCGAGCGCGAGCAAGGCAATCGTCGGAGGCATCGAGTTGCTGAGGCCGGCCCCGGGCACGCCGATCATCGCGACCGGATAGGGGCCGAGACCCACGAGCAGCCCGAGCGCGACCAGCCCGGCGATGCCCCAGAGCAGCGCCCGACCCGGCGTCAGCCGCCCCTCGCTCCACGCAAAGCCGAGCTGGTGAATCGCGAGCCAGACGAAAGCGAAGTTGAGGAAATTGACGTAGGGCACATCGAAGCGGAGCGCCGCGACGTCGATCGCCACTGCGCCCGCAACGAGTGCCCAGAAGGAGGCGAACCCCCATCGCTTCCACGCGCGCCAGGTCAGCGGCACGACCGCTGCGACCATCAGATAGACCGACAGGAACCACACCGGGATCAATGCGAGCTGCGCCGCCATCGCAACGACACCGCGCTCGACGCCCGCAAGCGTCCCGAACATCGCGACGAGCGTCCAGATCAGGAACAAGGGCAGCGCCGGGTTGATCAGCCGTTGCAGCCGCCCGCTGTACCAGCTTTCGTAACTGTCGCCCTTTCGCTGCGTCGCGGCCCACGACATGCCGTTCGAGAAACCGCCGACGAGGAAGAAGAGCGGCATCACCTGGAATCCCCAGGTCAGCCACTGCGTCCAGGGCAATATGCCGAGCAGGTGCCCGCCCTCGACCGCGCCGTCCTTCATATAGGGCGCGGCGACGAGCCAGTGGCCAACGACCACCGCAAGGATCGACAGCGCACGGAGGAAATCGACATAGCGGTTGCGCTCGGGCGGTGCTTGCTGCGCCATCTCCCTCGCCCGCGACCAGATGCTTTTGCGAACGGCGCCGGTGGTTTCGCTCAAGATATCGTCCCTCCCCGGATGGAAACCCCAAGCTAGTGCCGCGCGCCGTCGACGCAAGCCTTTGCCTTGGCGCGCCAGCCTTGCTATCGGCTCCGAACAATGGCCAGCACCACCGACGACCTTCCTCCTTCTGAACCCGTCCCCGGCATGATCGATACCCCGTTCGACAGTGCGCTGTCCGAACGCTATCTCGTCTATGCGCTGTCGACGATCACCGCACGATCGCTGCCTGATCTCCGCGACGGACTGAAACCGGTGCACCGCCGGCTGCTGTGGGCGATGCGCGCGATGCGGCTCGACCCGAGCCAAGGCTACAAGAAATCGGCGCGCGTCGTCGGCGACGTCATCGGTAAATTCCACCCGCACGGCGACGTCGCGGTTTACGACGCGATGGTCCGCCTCGCGCAGGATTTCTCGCTTCGCTACCCGCTCGTCGACGGACAGGGCAATTTCGGCAATATCGACGGCGATAACGCCGCGGCCTATCGTTACACGGAGGCGCGGCTGACGCGCGTCGCCGTCGACCTGATGCAGGGGCTCGACGAGGGCACGGTCGATTTCAAGCCGACCTATAATGGCGAAGATGAAGAGCCCGAGATCATGCCGGGGCTGTTTCCGAACCTGCTCGCCAATGGCGCGAGCGGGATCGCGGTCGGCATGGCGACGAACATCCCGCCGCACAACGCCGCCGAGGTGATCGACGCCGCGCTGGTGCTGATCGAGAATCCGCGCGCCGAGCTTGCCGAACTGCTCGAACATGTGAAGGGCCCCGATTTCCCGACCGGCGGCATCGTCGTCGACAGCCCCGAGACGATCGCGCACGCCTATGAGACCGGCCGCGGCGGTTTTCGCGTCCGCGCGCGCTTCTCGACCGGCAAGGATGCCGACGGCCGCTGGGAAGAGGGCGGAATCGAAAAATTGTCGGGCGGCACCTGGCAACTCGTCATCAGCGAAATCCCCTATGGCGTCGCCAAGGGCAAGCTGATCGAACAGATTGCGCAGCTGATCGCCGACAAGAAGCTGCCGATCCTCGAAGATGTCCGCGACGAAAGCGCCGAGGATCTGCGAATCGTCCTCGAACCCAAGAGCCGCAACGTCGACCCCGATGTGCTCAAGGACAGCCTCTACCGGCTGACCGACCTCGAAAGCCGCTTTGCGCTCAATTTGAACGTGCTCGACGCGACGCGCACGCCGAAGGTGATGGGGTTGCACCAACTGCTCACCGAATGGCTGCAGCACCAGATCGTCGTCCTCGTCCGCCGCGCGCAGCATCGCATCGCGAAGATCGATGACCGGCTCGAACTCGTCGCGGGCTATATCATCGCCTTCCTCAACCTCGACCGGATCATCGAGATCATCCGCACCGAGGACGAGCCGAAGCCGGTGATGATCGCCGAATTCATCCTGACCGACCGGCAGGCCGAGGCGATCCTCAACATGCGCCTGCGCAGCTTGCGCAAGCTCGAGGAAATGGAGCTCAAGCGCGAGCAGGCCGACCTGACCGCCGAGCGCGAGGAACTCGCGAAGCTGATCGAAAGCCCGGCGCGACAGAAGACGCGGCTGCGCAAGGACCTCGAAAAATTGCGCGCCGTCTACGGCCTCGAAACCCTGCTCGGCGCGCGGCGCACGACGATCGCCGAGGCCGCACCGACCCGCGAGATTCCGCTCGACGCGATGATCGAGAAGGAACCGGTGACGGTGATCCTGTCGAAGCGCGGCTGGATTCGCGCCCAGCGCGGCCATGTCGCCGCCGACCAATGGGGCGAGTTCAAGTTCAAGGAAGGCGACGAGCTGTTGTTCGCCGCGCATGCGCAGACGACCGACAAGCTGCTGATCGCGGCGAGCGACGGACGCTTCTTCACCGTCGGCGCCGACAAGCTGCCCGGCGGGCGCGGATTCGGCGAGCCGCTGCGCCTGATGGTCGACATCGACCCCGAGGCACGGATCGTCGCGATGATCCCGGCAACCGCCGAAGGCCGTCTGCTACTCGCCTCGACCAGCGGACATGGTTTCGTCGCGCAGATGAGCGAGGTCGTTGCCGAAACGCGCAAGGGCCGCAACGTCGTCAACCTGAAGCCGAAGGCGGCGCTCGCCGTCGTCCGTCCGATCGCGGCGAGCGACGACAGCGTCGCGGTGGTCGGCGAGAACCGCAAGCTGGTCGTCTTCCCACTCGCCGAAGTGCCGGTCATGGCGCGCGGCCAAGGCGTGATGCTGCAACGCTATCGCGATGGCGGCCTGTCGGACACTGTCAGCTTTGCCTTTGCCGACGGATTAAGCTGGGCGATGGGCGGCGACACCGGCCGCACGCGGACCGAAACCGACCTCGCGCCGTGGCGCGTCGCACGCGGCGCCGCCGGCCGGATGCCTCCGACCGGTTTCCCCCGGAACAATCGCTTCGGCTGACCGTATTTCCATGTAGCCGTAAATCCCTTTTTTACTTCCCGTAACCTAGGCATGGGGCAATGGGGAAAGGTCGCATAAAACCCGCTGTTATGCCTATCGATAGAACCGGCGAAGACCGGCCCTTGTTGTTTGTCGGCTGGATCGACGCGCTTCCGGTTCCGGCCGCGCTCATCCGACCGATGGCGCGCGGCAACTTCCGGCTCCACGCGAGCAATGCGGCCTTCGACCGGTTGAGCCTGTCGCCGGTCGGCGTCGATGCGCCGATCGAACTGCTGCGCGCGATCGAACGGGCGTCGCAATATCCCGACGAAAGCCAGGAATTTTCATGCCAGCTCGGCGAAGGCCCCGCGGCGCGCGACCTGCGCGGATCGATCGGGCCGCTGCCCACCGAATCGGGTGACGACGGGTTGTTCCTGCTGACGCTGATCGACCGCACGCAGGAAATGATGACCGAGCGCAATCTGCGCCGCGAACTCGTCTCCGACAGCCTGACCGGCCTCCCCAACCGCGCCGGGTTCGAGGAGCTGGTCGAACAGCGCGCCCGCGTCGAGGGTCCCGGCGCCGACCATGCGATCCTGCTGCTCGACCTAGCGCGCTTTTCGCGCATCAACGAACATATCGGCCCGATGGCCGGCGACGAACTCATCATCACCGTCGCGCGGCGGCTGAAATCGAGCCTGCGCAGCGGCGACATATTGGCGCGCACCGGCGGCGACGAATTCGCGATCTCGTCGCGTGTCACGGGCGGCCGCGCCGATGTGCGCGAGATGGCGCGGCGCATCCGCGGCTGTTTCGATCACCCGTTCCGGATCGGCGAACTCAAGGTCAGCGTCGACTGCGCTTTGGGCTGCGCAATCCAGCCGGCAGCTGACACCGATGTCGCCGATCAGATCCGTCATGCCCAAATCGCGCTCAAACGCGCGAAGCAGACCGACCGCATCGAAATCTACGAACCCGAAGCCGCGATGCTGTCGGACAACCGGTTCGGGCTCGAGACCGAACTGCGCAATGCGATCGAGGAAGACAGGCTCCACCTCGCCTTCCAGCCGCTGATCGAACTCGCGAGCGGCCGCGTCGCCGGGTTCGAAGCGCTTGCCCGCTGGGACAACAGCAACGGCCATTCGGTATCGCCAACCGAATTCATCCCGATCGCCGAGGATTCGGGGCTGATCGTGCCGCTCGGCCAATGGGCGATCGGCAAAGCCGCGGCGGTGCTTGCCGAATGGGACAAGCAGAATGGCGGCGCAATCGTCGATGCCTATTTCTCGGTCAATGTCTCGGCAATCCAGCTGGTGCGCGACGATGTCGCGGCGGTCGTTCGCCAGGCCCTCGAGGCGCACAAGATCGGCGGCGAGCGATTGATGATCGAACTCACCGAAAGCGCGATCATCGGCGACCCCGACCTCGCGCTGTCGGTGCTGAGCGAGCTGAAGGCGCTAGACGCACGCGTCGCGATGGACGATTTCGGCACCGGCTATTCGAACCTTGCCTATCTCCAGCGCCTGCCGATCGACGTGCTCAAGATCGATCGCAGCTTCGTCGAACATATGGTCGACGACCGCGACAAGGTGGCGATCGTCCGCACGATCCAGAGCCTTGCCGAAGTGCTCGGAATGCGCACCACCGCAGAGGGTGTCGAAACCGCCGATCAGGCGCGGCTGCTGTCGGCGCTCGGCTGCGATTTCGGACAGGGTTTCCTCTTCGCGCGGCCGATGGATAGTGTCGCCGCGCTCGATTACTGGCGTCAGTCGCTCGCGCGCCCGATCTTCTGATCGACGAGCTGCGCGACAAGCTCGGCGACCCTGGCAGCATCCGGAAAATCCTCCGCCACCCATTCGACCTCGACCGCCTTCAGGATGCGGGCAACGTCCGGTCCCGCAGCAATCCCGCGCGCAACGATGTCGCCGCCCTTGAGCGGCAGTTCGGGAACGGTCCAGCCCGACAGCGCTTGCACCGCGCCGGGATCGCCTCCGAGCAGGTGGACATCGCGCGCGGCGTCGACGCCGATCGCGTGCGCGAGTTGCCGAACCGGGCGCGTGACGTCGGAGCGGCTCCCGCCAAGCGCCGCCAGATGTTTGCGCTGCCGTGTCGATAGGCGCAGCCGGCTCGCAACCTGTTCGGCGATCGCCGCATCGGCGGGAAGCAGCGCCGACAGCCGGCGCAGCGGCGCAATGGTCGCCCCCGCAGCCTCTTCATTCGCCAGCAGCCGGTCGAGCGCGACGGCAAAACCCGCATCGAGTTCGGGCAGCAACACCTCGAAAATTCCGTCGGCCGCCATCTGTCCGGCGATCGCGCGAGGGTCGGGAAGTGCAAGAATCTTGAGGAGCTCGTCGGCAATCCGCTCGCGCGACAGGCTCTTGAGCGACTGGCGCGCGGTCACCACCGCGGCATGGCTGACCGGATCGAGCGCCCCATGTCCGAAACGCGCCGCGAACCGATAGAAGCGGAGGATACGCAAATGATCCTCGGCAATCCGCGTCGCGGCGTCGCCGATGAAAGCGACGCGCCCGGCCTCCAGATCGGCGAGACCGCCGAACCAGTCGTCGACGGCGCCGGTATCGGGGTCGGCGTAGAGCGCGTTGATCGTGAAGTCGCGCCGCGCCGCATCATCGCGCCAGTCGTCGGCGAAGGCGATTGTCGCGCGTCGCCCGTCGGTTTCGACGTCGCGGCGCAGCGTGGTGATCTCGTGATGGTCGCCGCTCGCGATCGCGGTGACGGTGCCGTGTGCGATACCCGTCGGGATCACCTTGATATCGGCAGCTTCGAGCCGCCGCGTTACCTCCTGGGGGAGCAGCGGGGTTGCGAGGTCGATGTCGGCAACGGGCAAGCCAAGCAGCGTGTCGCGCACCGCGCCGCCGACCGCCTTGACCGCGCCGCCATCGGCGCTCAGCGCAGCGACGATCCGCCGCAGTCCCGGCCGTTCGCGCCATTCGGCGTCGGGCAGCAACGTCACCGGTGCCAGCCCGCCGGCAAACGCCGCGCCAGATTGATGATGATCCCCGCCGTCACACCCCAGATCCGCCGTCCCTGCCAGTCCATGTCATAATAATGGCGGTCGTGCCCCTGCCAATTGGCATGTTGGCGCGCATAATTGTCGGGATCGAACAATATGTCGAGCGGCACCTCGAACCAGTCCTCGACCTCGTCGGGATTGGGATCGAACGCGATATCCGGCGGGATGACGCCGAGCACCGGGGTGATCAGATAGCCGCTGCCCGAACGATAAGGTTCGGTCACCCCAGCGACCATCACATCGCGGCGACTGAGCCCGATTTCCTCCTCGGCCTCACGCAGCGCCGCGTCGACCGCGTCGCGATCGCCCGGATCGATCTTGCCGCCCGGAAAGGCGACCTGCCCGGCATGGCTGCGCAGCCACTGCGGCCGCTGGGTCAAGATGACGCCGGGGTCGGGGCGGTCGGTGAAGGCGATCAGCACCGCGGCATCGCGCAGCGTCGGCATGCCGAGATAGGTCTCGTCCTCGCCCGCGTCGGGCAACAGATTGCCCAGCGCCGCATTCAGCTTTTCGGAAAGCATCAGGCGGCCACCAGCGGAAAGCGCTCGCCGTTCGACCAGATCGCGGGATGCCCGTCGCCTTCGGCCAGCGCCATCTCGACGATGTCGTAATAGAGCGCCCGGTCGATCCGCGCCTCGAGCCCATGATCGAGCGCGCCGCGCACATGCAGCCGCGGATCGGGATCGTCGGGGTCGGACCCGAACGTCAGCGGATGATCGGCACCCGCCATCACGAGATCGTCGGTGTCGAGACGAAAGACGAGCTTCCGCGTCCGTCCCTCGCCTTCGCTTTTCATCTCGACGGCGCGAAAGGGCGTGTCCTCGACGGCGATCACCAATTTCTCGGCGGGCGTGACAAGGACATGGCTGCCGTCGGGTTCGCGGCGCAATATCGTCGAGAAGAGTTTGACCATCGCGGGGCGGTTGATGCGGCCGCCCTCGTGATACCAGCTGCCGTCGGCACGAATTTCCATCGCACTGTCACCCGCGCGTTCGGGGTGCCAGCTTTCGACCGGCGGCAATTTGCGTGCCGCAAGCAGTTCGGCGGCTTCGGTCAGCGAGAGCTGAGAAAAATCTTTCGGAAGCGAGGGCGCGGGGCTGACCATCCGTCCGACATAGGCGGACGGACGGCGCGTGCAACCCCCGCAAGGGGTCAGCGCGGTCCGATCATCCCCGCGCCCGTCGGCAGGGCGTGCCCGTTCACCGCGCGCGCGAGCAAGCGCCGTTTCTCATACGGCCCCGGCAAATCCCACGCTCCCGTCGCATCGGCGTCGAAACCGAAAAAGCGCCCATAATATTCGGGATCGCCGATCATCATCAGCGCGCTGTCCGCCTGCGTTTCCGCCGCCTCGAGCATATGCGCCATCAACGCACGGCCGTGCCCGCCGCGCTGGAGGTCGGGACGCACCGCGACGGGACCCACCATCACGAGCGGCGTCGCGGCACCGTCGGGCGTGCGATGCGCGACGGGCCAGCACTGGATCGTGCCGACCAGCGCGCCATCCTCGACGAGCGCGAAGCTCAGCGCCGGCACCGCATCCACGCCTGCGCGGATGCGGTAGGCGGTTCGTCCAAAGCGATCCGTCCCGAAAGCGGCGTCGAGGAGATCCTCGACCGCCTGCGGTTCGATATCGGACAATGGAAGTAACTCGACCAACGCGTACCCTTTCGCTAATGCGGCGGCGCTTTAGGGACCGGGGGCGCGGTTGCAAACCCCCGACGGACAGGAAATTCTTGTGACCGATACATTGTGGCTGGAGGTGGACGGCCTGACCGTCGACGTGCTGACCGGCATCTATTCCGAAGAAACCCACCTGCCGCAGCCGTTGCGCATCTCGGTGCGCGCGAAGCTGGCGATGGCCGATCATTATGATCCGACCACCCCGCTCAGCGCGTCGAAAAATTATATGCACCTGAAATTCGCGGCGACCGAGGGCATTCCGAAGGACGTGCATTTCGTGCTGATCGAAAGCGTCGCCGACCATATCATCGACACGCTTTTCCTGCAGGACGAAAAGGTCGACGAAGTCGAGGTCAAGATCGTCAAGCTCGCGATCGCCGAGGAAGGCGAACAGATCGGCATCACAATGCGGCGCGTGCGCAAGTGACGCAAAAGCTCGCTCTCGTCACGGGCGGGCTCCACCGCGTCGGCGCCGCGATTTCGGCGCGGCTGGCGCGCGAAGGCTATGCGCTGGCGATCCACAAGCGCAGCCCGGGCGACGCCGATTCGGTGTTGGCCGATGCACTCGCCGAAACCGGCGCGCTCAGTCACCGCTTCGCCGCCGACCTCGCCGATCCGGCCGCCGTCGCCGCCCTGATCCCCGCGGTAATCGAGAAGTTCGGCCGGGCACCCGACCTGCTCGTCAACAATGCCGCGCTCTTTGCCGAGGGCGAATGGGCCGATCTGTCGGCCGCGTCCCTCGCCGAGATGATGCAGGTCAATCATCATGCACCGGTGATGCTCGCCAAGACCCTCGTCGCCGCGAGCGAAGGCCGGCGCCCGGCGATCGTCAATATCGTCGACCAGCGCGTCGTCCATCCGGTGCCCGACCAGATTGCCTATAGCTTGTCGAAATCGGCGCTGTGGCAGGCGACGGCGACGCTGGCCGTCGCGTTCGGGAACCGCGCGCGCGTCAATGCCGTCGCACCCGGGCTGACGCTGGCGACCGACGACTATTCGGCGGCGCAGGTCGAGCGGCTGGCGAAACTCATGCCGCTCGGCGCGTTGCCGACCCCGGCGCAGATCGCCGACGCGGTCATCTATCTTGCGCGTGCGGAAGCAGTCACCGGGCAGACGATCTTCGTCGACGGCGGTGCGCACCTCGCGCCGATGGCGCGCGATTTCGTGGCGCTGGAGCGGGATTGAATAAGATCCTCCCGATCGCGAAGCGTTGGGGAGCATCTTGAACTTCAGTAAATATGCACCGCCTTGGTGACGAGATAGCCGTCGAGCCCTTCGGGCCCGCTCTCGCTACCGAAGCCCGATTCCTTGATCCCGCCGAACGGCGCGTCGAGCGCCGAGATGACGAAGCTGTTCACCCCGACCATGCCGCTTTCGATGCTGTCGACGATGCGGTTGATGCGGCGGCCATTCTCCGTGAACGCGAAGGAGGCCAAGCCGTAGGGCAAGCGGTTCGCCTGTTCGAGCGCCTCATCCTCGGTCCCGAACGGACGGATCAGCGCCATCGGGCCGAAGGGTTCGTTGTTCATCGCGTCGGCCTCGACCGGCACATCGGCGATCGCGGTCGGCTGGAAGAAATAACCGTCGCCGGTCGCCTCGCCCCCCGCGATCACACGCGCGCCCTTGGCCTTCGCATCGGCGACCAGCGCCTCCAATGCGGGAATGCGCCGCGCGTTGGCGAGCGGGCCCATCTGCGTGTCGGCATCGAGCCCGCTACCAATCTTCACCTTCGCCGTCCGCTCGGCAAAGCCCTTCACAAAGGCGTCGTAAATGCCCTGCTGGACATAGAAGCGCGTCGGCGAGATGCAGACTTGCCCGGCGTTGCGGAATTTCTGCCACACGACCTTGTCGAGCGTCGCCTCGAGGTCGCAATCGTCGAACACCAGCACCGGCGCATGGCCGCCGAGTTCCATCGTGATCCGCTTCACCCCGTCCGCGGCGAGCTTCATCAGATGCTTGCCGACCGCGGTCGAGCCGGTGAAGCTGACCTTGCGGATAACCGGGCTCGCGAGCAAATGGCGGCTGATCTGGTCGGGGTCGCCATAGACGAGCTGGACGACATCGCCGGGGATACCCGCATCGGCGATGCAGCGCATGATCGCGCTGGTGCAGCCCGGCGTTTCCTCGGGTGCCTTGGCGATCACGACGCAGCCTGCGGCGAGCGCGGGGGCGATCTTCTTGACCATCAGGTTGACCGGGAAGTTCCACGGGCTGAAGCCCGCGACCGGGCCGACCGGATGCTTGGTGACCATCGCGCGCTGGCCGAGCGGGCGCTGGAGCACGCGGCCCTCGATGCGCTTGCCCTGCTCGGCGAAATAATCGAACAGCCCCGCCGCCGACAGCACTTCGCCGCGCGCCTCAGCGATCGGCTTGCCCTGTTCGAGCGTGAGCAGCGTCGCGATATGCTCGACGCGCTCGCGGATGATCCCCGCGGCCTTGTGCATCAGCGCCGCGCGCTCGTCGGGCGTCTTCGCGCGCCAGACGGGCCAGCCGCGTTCGGCCGCGGCGAGCGCCTCGTCGAGATCGGCCGCGGTCGCGACGGGCAGTTCGGCGATCGTCCCCGCGGTCGCGGGGTTATAAACCGGCCGCTCGTCGCGCCCCTCGCCGCTCCGCCAGGCACCGTTGATGAAGAGCTGGAGGTCGGCGTCGTAGGTCGCGGTCATGAGAGGTCCTTTGCCAAGGAGGTGGGGGATGGCGGCGATATAGGACCGGCTCAGCGATAGTTAAAGCTGATGCTGATGCGTTCGCCCTTGCCGCTGTGCGGCATCACTTCGTGGCGCAGCCAGCTTTCCCACAGGAAGATGCGGCCCGCAGCAGGCTCGGCGTAAATGAAGGGATGCAGATGCGCGGGCGCGTCGTCGGTGCGCCCAGGGGCCGCCATCAGCATCGCGAGGCGCGGGTCCTCGAGCTTGAGCGCGCCCGATCCCGGCGGAACCGCAACATAGAAAGTCCCCGACACGATGCTGTGCGGATGGATATGCCCGCTATGCGTCCCGCCGGGTTTCAGAATATTGACCCACAGGCTGTCGAGTTTCAGCGGTTTCGCAAGGTCGAAATGGCAGGCCTTGGCGAACGCCTTCACTTCCTTGTCGAGAAGACGCTTCAGATCGTGGAACGCCGGGTCGCGCTCGGGCAGATCTCCAAGGCTCGCATAGCTGGTGTAGCCCTTGTAGCCATGCTCGCGGCTCCAGCGCCGTCCCGCGCCGTCCTCTTCGGCGAACAGGCGGCTGCTTTCCTCCAGCTCTTCGAGCAGGTCGGGCGTGCCGATATCGGCCTCGTAGAAATTTGTGGCGAAGAGCGTGCGAACGGGCATGATGGCCGCAAAGCATAGGACGCACGCAAGAGCAAGGGAGAGGCTATGGCCGAGTTTGAACTGATCGCCGACGGATTGCGCTTTCCCGAGGCGCCGGTCGTGATGGACGACGGCAGTATCATCGTCGTCGAGATCGAGGCGAAACGCATCACGCGCTGCTGGCCCGGCGGCAGGAAAGAGGTCGTCGCGACCCCCGGCGGCGGCCCCAACGGCCTTGCGATCGGTCCCGACGGCAAGCTCTATTGCTGCAACAACGGCGGCTTCAACTATGTCGAATCGAACGGCTATCTTGCGCCGCACGGCATCGCCGACGATTATTCCGGCGGGCGGATCGAGCGCATCGACATCGAAACCGGCGAGGTCGAGATCCTATACAAGACGGGCGACCATGGCGTCACCCTGCGCGGGCCCAATGACATCATGTTCGACGCGCATGGTGGCTTCTGGTTCACCGACCATGGCAAGGTCGACTATGCGAAGCGCGTGCACGACATTGTCGGCATTTTTTACGCGAAAGCCGACGGTAGCTTTATCGAGGAAGTGATCTTCCCGAGCTACAATCCCAACGGCATCGGCATCTCGCCCGACGGGACCAAGCTTTATGCCGCCGAAACCTATACCTGCCGCCTGACCCAGTTCAACATCGTCGCGCCGGGCAAGGTCGACGACAGCGCGGGCCCGGGCGGCCCCGGCATCCCGCTCTATCGCCCCGCGGGCTACAAGTTCTTCGACAGCCTCGCGATGGAGGCGAACGGCAATATCTGCGTCGCGACGATCGGCGAATGCGGGATCAGCGTCGTGTCGCCGCAGGGCGAACTGGTCGAATTCGTCGCGACCGACGATATCTTCACCACCAATATTGCCTTCGGCGGACCCGACCGGCAGGATGCCTATCTGACGCTGTCGGGTACCGGGCGGCTGGTCAAGACACGTTGGGCCCGGCCCGGACTGCAACTGCAATATTAGGGGCCGGAGACGTAAATTTCATGCACGCCGAAACCCACGCCGTCACGCGGATCGGATGGTTGCGCGCCGCAATCCTCGGCGCCAACGACGGGATCGTATCGACCGCGAGCCTGATCGCGGGCGTTGCGGCAGCAGGAGCGACCCAGTCGTCGATCCTCGTCACTGGCACCGCGGGGCTCGTCGCGGGCGCGATGTCGATGGCGGCGGGCGAATATGTGTCGGTGAGCTCACAAGGCGACGCCGAAAAATCGGACATCGAGCTGGAAAAACGCCATCTCGCCGCCGATCCCGAATATGAGCTTGAGGAGCTGACGCTGATCTACGAGGAGCGCGGGCTCAGCCGCGCGCTGGCCGAACAGGTCGCGGCAGAGCTCACCGCGCACAACGCGCTCGACACCCATTTGCGCGACGAGCTGGGCATGACCGATACGATGGCGGCGCGACCGGTTCAGGCGGCGGCGGCTTCGGCGGCGAGCTTCGCGATCGGCGCCGCCTTGCCGCTGGGGACGGTGCTGGTCGATCGGGGCGACTCGCTGCCGCTCACGGTCTCCGCCGCATCGCTGGTTTTTCTCGCAATCCTCGGCGCCCTCGGGGCGCGGGCGGGCAATGCTCCGATGCTGCGGCCGGTCATCCGCGTGACCTTCTGGGGAGCGTTTGCCATGGCAGCGACGATCGCGATCGGATCGCTGCTCGGAACAACGCTGGGCTAGCGCCGCTCCAGCCACTCGCGGAGCGCGACGGCGTTGTTCCGCTCCTCGCTCTTCGCGGCATAGAGCAAGGTCACCGGCCCCGCCGTTTCCGCCGCGTCGAGGGCGAAAAGCGCCGCTTTTACCTCTTCGCCGCCCGCATCGAGTTCGGCGAAATAGTCGAGCCGGAATTCATCCCATGCTTCGTCCGAATCGGCGGTTTCGCCGTGGAAACGCTTGCGCAGCCCGTCGCTCGGCGACAGCGGCTTGAGCCATGCCGCGAGCGCCGCCTTCTCCTTCGACACACCGCGCGGCCACAGCCGGTCGACGAGGAAGCGCGCGCCGTCATCGGGACCGGCCGGTTCATGAATGCGTTTGACCGCGATTGTCAGGGGCTTCGCCATCTGTATGACTATCGATCATCCCGCATTCGCGGGCAAGTCCATCGGAGGGGTCCGGACATGAGCGCAGCAAGCTGGGCGATCGACATCGATCGCGACGATATCACGCAAGCTAAATTGGTCGGCGAGCCCGACACCCCGCTGACACCGGGACAGGTCCGCGTCCACCTCGACAGCTATGCGATGACCGCGAACAACATCACTTACGCGGTGTTCGGTAAACCGGCGGGCCTCTTTGGCAACGATCAGGGCTATTGGGATTTCTTCGCCGAGCGAGACACCCCCGGCCGCCTCCCCGTCTGGGGCTTTGCGACGGTGACCGAAAGCACCGCCGAGGGTACCGCGGTCGGCGAGCGCTTCTATGGCTATTATCCGATGGCGAGCGATGCGGTGCTCACCGTCGGCAAGGCCGGTCCGGGCGGGTTCACCGATGTGACGCCGCGCCGCACCACCCTTCCCCCCATCTATAACAATTATCAGCGGATCGAGGCGCTGCCCGATTATCGCGCCGCCGACCATGATTATTGGCCGGTCTTCCGCCCGCTGTTCCTTACCGGCTGGCTGATCGCCGACCAGTTCGAGGATGAGGGCGATTATGGCGTCCAGCAAATCCTGATCGCGAGCGCGTCGAGCAAGACCGCGATCGGCCTTGGCTTCTCCATCAGGCAGCGGCCCGAACCGCGCCCCGAAACCGTGGGTCTGACCAGCGCCGCCAATGTCGACGCGCTCGCCGCACAAGGCATCTACGACCGCGTGATCAGCTATGACCAGATCATGACGCTCAACGCGGCCACCCCCGCGGCGCTGGTCGACATGGCGGGCAATGGCGCTGTGACGCGCGTGGTACACAGCCATTTCGGAAACAATCTCAAAGCGTCGATCATCGTCGGCAAGTCGCACTGGGACGCGCAGACCGATGGCGAGGGGCTCCCCGGCCCCGAACGGCAGGGCTTTTTCGCGCCGGGCCGCAGCCAGAAGCGCATCGCCGACTGGGGCGGCCCCGCGTTCGGGCAGAAAATCGCCGAAGCCTGGCTCGCCTTCATGGACATTGCGCCGCGGCTGGCTTCGGTCGATAAGCGCCGCGGCGGCGATGCGGCGCTCGCTGCCTATCGGGAGATGCTCTCGGGACAGGCCGACCCCAAAAAGGGAATCGTCGTCGTCCCATGAGGGTCGCGTGGGAGCAGTCCCTTTCATCGCCGCAGGACGAAAGGACCGACCATGCTACGTAGCCTTGTTGTCGCCACCTCGCTCGCCTTTTCGCTTCTAGCCGGAGCGGCGTTTGCCGAACCGCCGAAAGCCGCACCCGCACACAAGGCCGACCTCGCCGATCGCGTTGCCGGCACCTACAAGGGTGCGGTCGCGTCCGATGCGCGCGGATCGTCGCGCGACAATGTGACGATCACCGTGACCCGCACCGGCCCGAACAGGGTTGAGATCAAATCGGACTATCCGCGCATCCCGACCGTCACCATCGCGCTTGAGCAAGCGATGGACGCGATCCTCGCCGCGAGCGGCCCGTCGGTCTTCCTGCTCGACACGGTTCGTTCGCCCGGCCGGCTCGACCTCACCATCGACGACGCAAGCTGGTCGGGCAATCGCATTGCCACTCCCGCCAAGAAATAAGGTTGCTCTCTCTCGCATGACTTACACGACCGTTATTTTCGACTTCGGCGGCGTCATCACCGCCTCGCCGTTCGAAGCCTTCAATCGCCTTGAGGAAGAGCGCGGGCTGCCGCGCGATTTCGTCCGCCGCGTCAACGCCGCCAACCCCGACGGCAACGCCTGGGCGAAGTTCGAGCGCGCCGAGATCGATGCCGCCGCGTTCGATGCACTGTTCGCCGAAGAAGCCCGCGCGCTGGGGCATGAGCTGGAGGGCGAAGCCGTCCTTGCGGTCATCGCAGGGGCGGTGCGTCCGGCAATGGTCGTGGCGCTAGATACGCTGAAGGCACGCGGCTTCACTATCGCCTGCATCACGAACAATGTCCCCGGCGGCAAGATGGGCGTTCGCGGCGCGGGCATGACGCGCAGCGAGGAAGCCGCGATCGAGGTCGCCGACATTATGGCGCGCTTCGCGCATGTGATCGAATCGAGCAAGGCGGGCGTACGCAAGCCCGATCCGCGCATCTATCTGATGATGTGCGAGAAACTGGGCGTCGAACCCGCCGAGTGCATCTATCTCGACGACCTCGGGATCAACTGCAAACCCGCGAGCCAGCTCGGGATGCACGCGATCAAGGTCACGAGCGGAGAGCAGGCGCTCGCCGACCTGTCGGCGGCGCTGGAGATGCCCCTACCCTGACGCTTCGGCGATGTTGAGGCGCGCGGCGCGGGCAAATATTTCGGCGAGAACCGGCTCGGTATCCGCGACCCGCATCGCAACGTGAAATTCGACCGGCGCAAGCGCCGGCATTTCCGCCATTTCGACGAGCGCGCCACCCGCCACTTCGCTGCGGACCATCGGGCGCGGGAAAATGCCGATCCCGCCGCCCGCCTTCGCAATGTCGATCATCGTCCGCGCATTGTTGCAGAGATTGAGCGATTTCTGCGCGATCCGCGATGCCTGGATCGCGTCGCGCATCCGCCCGTGAATCGGCGAATGGCTCGCGAGAGACCAGACGGGCAGCATCGCTTCGCCACCGGCGAAGGCTGAGGCGATGGCGGGGCTCGCGAGCCACACCAGCTCGACCTCGCCGATCGGGCAGGTCTTCAGCGCCGGATGCGCGATCGGCCCCGCTGCAAAGGCCATGTCGGTGCGCCCGGTCAGAAGCTGCTGGATCAGGTTCGCGGTCAGGTCGATTTCGATTTCGAGTCCGACATTGGGCATGTCGGCCTTGAGTCCCGCGACGAAGGCGGGAAGGCAACTCGCCGCCGCAATCTCGCCGGCACCGATCCGCACCACGCCGCTCGCCTCGCCATAGCCGCCGCTGCCGAGCAGCGCATATTGCATGTCGCGCAGCAGCGGATCGCAGTCGCGCACCAGCTTGCGCCCCGCCGCGGTCAGCGACATCGCGCGTCCCTCGCGCCGGAACAGCGCTGTCCCCAATCTTTGTTCGAGCTCGCGCATTCGCGCCGACACCGTTGGCTGGGTGGTGTTCAGCCGCTCGGCCGCCGCCGAAAAGGTGCCAAGCCGGTCGATCCACAGCAATGTTTCGAGATGATAGAGCGAGACGCGATTGATAGACATTGTTTATGTATAATCCAAAAATCGAACAATTAGAATTGATGGATCAAATGCGCCAATGTTGCGCGCGAAACCATTCAGGAGAGCCGTCCCATGGGGAAGAAGCAATATCCCGACGCCGCCGCCGCCCTCGAAGGCCTGCTGTTTGACGGCATGCAGATTTGCGCAGGCGGTTTTGGCCTTTGTGGTATCCCCGAGCGGCTGATCGACGCGATCCGCGACGCTGGCACTAAGGACTTGACGATCGCCAGCAACAACGCCGGGATCGACGGCGAAGGGCTCGGCAAGCTGCTCCGCACGAAGCAGGTCAAGAAGATGATCTCCTCCTATGTGGGCGAGAACAAGGAGTTCGAGCGGCAATATCTTGCGGGCGAGCTCGAGGTCGAATTCTGCCCGCAGGGCACGCTCGCCGAGCGCTGCCGCGCCGGCGGCGCGGGCATCCCCGGCTTCTATACCAAGACCGGCGTCGGCACGCTCGTCGCCGAGGGCAAGGAAGTGAAGAATTTCGACGGGCAGGACTATATCCTCGAACGCGGCATCTTCGCCGACCTCGCAATCATCAAGGGGTGGAAGGCCGACGAGAGCGGCAATCTCATCTTCCGCAAGACCGCGCGCAACTTCAACCAGCCGATGGCGACCGCGGCGAAGATCTGCGTCGCCGAGGTCGAAGAAATCGTCCCCGTCGGCAGCCTCGACCCCGACAGCATCCACCTCCCCGGCATCTATGTGAAGCGCCTTGTCCTCGGCGCGCCATATGACAAGAAGATTGAATTCCGCACGACGCGTCCGCGCGAGGCCGCGTGATGCGCAGCCTCGCCGTTAGTGCGGCGCTGCTCCTTGCAGGGTGCGCAAGCACGCCGACCGAGGTGGCGACGGCACCAACTCCGCCGCCCGCCGAAGCCGCCAAGCCACCCGTGGCGCTGCAATATCTTTACGGATCGCCCGAGGCCGCGGTCGCGGTGCGCGCCACCAATGCGCGGATCGCCGACTATGGCGTATGGCGGATCAAGCAGCGTCCGAAGGACAGCGTCGTCCTGGCCGCGGGCGCGACGATGGAAGCGCCGGCCTTCGAGCCGTGCGGCAACAAGCCCTTCGCCGCTGTGTTCGACGCCGACGAAACGCTCATCTGGAACCTCGGCCCGATGCGCTACTTCGCCGAAAAGGGCACCCCCTTCGATCCCAAGATCTGGGATCAGTGGGAAAAGACTGGCGCAGGCAAGGCCGTCGCCATGCCCGGCACGGTCGAGATGGTGAACGCCCTGCGCGCCGCGGGGGTCACCGTCATCGCAAACACCAACCGTAGCACCGCCAACGCCAAGGGCAGCGAGGACACGCTCCGCGCCGCGGGCCTTGGCGAGTTCAAGCATGGCGAGACGCTCTTCCTGATGGGCGACGACGCCGGCGGATCGAGCAAGGACGGGCGCCGCGCGGCGATCGCATCGCGTTACTGTGTGATCATCCTCGGCGGCGACCAACTCGGCGATTTCAGCCAGCAGTTCAACGTCAGGGATTTGCCCGCCGCGCAGCGCATGGCGCTTGCCACGACCGCGGGCGCCACCGCACTCTGGGACAAGGGCTGGTTCCTTTTCCCCAACCCCGTCTACGGCCCGTGGGAAAAACTGGGCCGGGGCGACGTATTCCCCTCCGACAAGCAATGGGAGCCGAAATAATGGCCTGGACGCGTGATGACATGGCGGCGCGCGCCGCGAAGGAACTGCAGGACGGCTATTACGTCAACCTCGGCATCGGCATCCCGACGCTCGTCGCGAACCATATCCCCGCCGGGATGACGGTTACGCTCCAGTCGGAGAATGGCATGCTCGGCATCGGTCCCTTTCCCTATGAGGGCGAAGAAGACCCCGACCTGATCAACGCGGGCAAGCAGACGATCAGCGAATTGCCGCAGTCGGCCTATTTCAGTTCGTCGGACAGCTTCGCGATGATCCGCGGCGGGCACATCGACCTCACCGTGCTCGGCGCGATGGAGATTGCCGAGAATGGCGACATCGCCAACTGGATGATCCCGGGCAAGATGATCAAGGGCATGGGCGGCGCGATGGATCTCGTCGCCGGGGTCAAGAAGATCATCGTCGTGATGGAACATAATGCCAAGGACGGCAGCCCGAAGTTCATCCCCGAATGCACGCTGCCGCTGACCGGCAAGAATGTCGTCGACATGATCATCACCGACCTCGCGGTGTTCCGGCGCGACGATCACGACAGCCCGTTCAAGCTGATCGAACTCGCACCCGGCGTGACGGCCGAGGAAGTCGCCGAAAAGACGACGGCGCGCTATATTGCCTGACGTTGCGGCTAACCCCGGCTCCATCTGGCTGATCGTCGGCGGGTGGCTGTCGGTGGCGGCGGCGCTGCTTCACATCGCGTGCATCTTCGGTGGTCCCGACTGGTACCGCTTCTTCGGCGCCGGCGAGGGCATGGCGCGCGCCGCCGCGCGCGGCGAGCTGCGGCCAACGCTGATCACGCTCGCGATCGGCGCGGTCCTGCTGATCTGGGCAGCCTATGCCTTTTCGGGCGCCGGTTCGCTCCCGCGCCTGCCGCTGCTGCGGACAGGACTGGTCGTGATCACCGCCATCTACCTGCTGCGCGGCCTTCTTTTCGTACCTCTCCATTTGTGGCGACCGCAGCACAGCGACAGTTTCGCGATCTGGTCTTCGCTGATCGTCTTTTTCTACGGCGCGGTTTATGCTGTGGGGACCTTCAAGGCCTGGCGCCATCTTGCCCCCTGAACCGCTCCGGGGGTGACGGCGGAGGCGGTCGCGGCTAAGACAACCGCAAAACACAGGGTCGCCATCCAAGTCACGAGTCCATGAAGCGCGTTTTTATCCTTCTGATCGCGGTCGCCGCGCTGGCTTCGATGGGCTGGTTCGGCATTCACGCCTTTGGCGGCAGCCATCCCCTTGCAAGCGTTCCGATCCCGATCAAGGCCCCAGAAAACCTGCCCGACACACCCGCCGAATGGCGCGGCCGGATCGACTATCGCGCGCTCGACCAGCAATTGTCAGCCCTTGCGCGGCGGCCCGAAATGGCGGGATTGGCGGTCGCGGTGGTCGAGGATGGCGAATTGCGCTTCGTCCGCACCTATGGCGTCGCCGACGCATCGACCGGCGCGCCGGTCACACCGCATACGCTGTTCCGCTGGGCCTCGGTTTCCAAGACCGCGACCGGCGCCCTCGCCGCCGCGCTGGCCAAGGATGGTGCGGTCGACCTGACCCGTCCGGTCGCCGCGTGGCGCACCTCGTTGCGCCTGCCCGGCGGTGCCGAGGAACGGGTCACGCTGGAAGACGTGCTCGCGCAGCGCACCGGCCTCACCAAAAATGCCTATGACGAGAAGCTGGAGGAAGGACAGAGCCCCCAGCTCCTGCGCGCGAGCCTTGCCGCGGCACCGCTGCAATGCGAGCCCGGGACCTGCCACACCTATCAGAACATCGCCTTCGATGCGGCGAGCGAGATATTGGCGCGCGCGGCGAACGAGCCTTTCGCCGATGCGGTCGAGGACCGGTTTTTCCGCCCGCTTGGCATGGTCAGCGCGGGTTACGGGATGGAACGGCTGACCGGCGCCAGGGATTGGGCCAAGCCGCACCGCGGCACGCAGGTCCGCCCGGTCAAGAAAGCCTATTGGCGCGTTCCCGCCGCCGCCGGCGTCGAAAGCGATATCGTCGATTTCGCCACCTGGATGCAGGCGATGATGGGTAACCGCCCCGACGTGCTGCCCGAACCCGTATTGCAACTTGCGCATCAACCCCGCGTTCGCACCGAACCGCTTTACGGCAGCGCGCTGCGGCAGGCGAACAGGGACGCGTCCTATGCCCTTGGCTGGCGGAACTTCACCTATGGCGGTCACCGGCTTGCGGGCCACTCGGGCGCGGTGTCGGGCTACCGTGCGACGATGATTTTCGAACCGGCGACGCGGACGGGGGTCGTGGCACTGTGGAACAGCGACTGGGGATTTCCCTTCCGCATCCCGTTCGCCGCAATCGACAGCTATCACAAGCGCGAAGACGCCCGCTGGCTCGACCTCAGCGAACTGCCTCCGGTGACCGGCGGCGCGGCCGGACCTGGCCCGACAACCGTGACCTTGAAAAAGTAACGGCGCTTGCAGCCCGCTCCGTCGCCTGTGTATCAGGCGCGCACGCGGAGCGAGAGGAGAATCAGTTATGCGCGTGCTGCTGACCGGATCGTCGGGCTGGCTCGGGCGCTATCTCGCTCCTTTGCTCGCTCGGAATGGGCACGAAGTCACCGGAATCGATGTCGTACCCGGCGGGCATACGCAGGTGATCGGGACCGTCGCCGACCGTGCGCTGGTCGAGCGGACGATGGGCGAGCATGGCATCGAAGCGATCATCCACGGCGGCGCGCTGCACAAGCCCGACATCGCCCGCTATCCGCGGCAGGCCTTTGTCGACGTCAATATCAGCGGCACGCTGAACCTGATCGAAGCCGCGGTCGCGGCGGGCAACGACCGCTTCCTCTTCACCTCGACCACCTCGCTGATGGTGCGCGCCGATGTTCGCGAGGGCGCGGGCGCGGCGGGCGCGTGGTGGATGGATGAAGATTTTGCGCCCGTAGAACCACGCAACATCTATGGCATTACGAAGCTTGCGGCCGAACAGGCTTGCAAATTGGTGCACCGCGAGCACGGGATTTCGGTCGCGATCCTCCGCACCGGGCGCTTCTTTCCCGAGGACGACGACACCCACGCGGTCCCGAGCGGCCCGAACCTCAAGGCGAACGAGCTGCTCAACAGGCGTTTGACGGTCGAGGATGCCGCCGCCGCGCATTTAGCTGCGCTTGAGGCCGCACCGCAGATCGGTTGTGACACCTTCATCCTCTCGGCTCCGCCGCCGTTCGCGCGCGAAGAGGCCGAGGAGCTTGCCCGCGATGCGCGCGCGGTCATCGCGCGCCACCATCCCCACGCCGCCGAGCTTTACGCCGCGCAAGGCTGGCAGCTCCCGGAGACGATCGATCGCGTCTATGACCCGTCACGCGCCGAACGGCGCTTCGGCTGGCGCGCCGCGACCGACTTCGGCAGTGTCCTCGCCGCGCTTCGCGACGGCACGCCGCTGCCCTTCGCACACGATCCCGACTATACCTCCCCCATCATCGCACAGGAGCGCGAAGCATGTACGTGCTGATCACCGCCAACCGCAATTATTCGAGCTGGTCGCTGCGCCCGTGGGTGCTGATGGCGGCGCTCGATATTCCGTTCGAGGATCATATCGAGCCCTTCACCAACCCGATCAACTATGACGAATTCCGCAGCTTTTCGCCGACCGGACAGGTCCCCGTGCTGCTCGACGAAGGGCGGACGGTCCACGACTCGCTCGGCATCGCGCTCTACCTTGCCGACCGGCATGAGGGCGTCTGGCCGACCGATCCCGATGCGCGCGCGTGGGCGCAATGCGCGGCCGCGGAAATGCACAGCGGCTTTGCGGCGCTACGCAACGATTGCACGATGAACGTCGGCGTCCGCGTCACCCCGAAGCCGCCGTCGGGCGCGCTGCGGATCAACATCGCGCGCATCCGCGAATTGTTCGAGGAGGGCCTGTCGCGGTTCGGCGGCCCCTTCCTCGCAGGCGACCGCTTTACCGCGGTCGACGCCTTTTTCGCCCCGGTCGCCTTCCGCATCCGCACCTACGGCCTCGACGTCGGCGGCGGACAGGCTTGGGTCGACCATATGCTCACGCACCCGGCGATGGTCGAATGGGAGCGGCAGGCACTGCTCGAAAGCTGGCGCGAGGAAAGCCATGAGGCGGAATTGATGGCGGCGGGCGTGATCACCGCCGATTACCGGACGGCCTAGTCGGCGAGCGCCTCGCGGACTACCGCGATCCCGGCTTCGCGCTGCGCCTTCAGTTCGGCCTTCAGTTTCGCCGGATCGCGCGCGAAGACGAAGCCGAAGCTCACCCCGCCCTCCTTGCCGATCGTTGCATGGTGGAGCTTGTGCGCCTGCACCAGCCGCTTCGCATAGCCGCGTCGCGGCACCCAGCGGAAATAGCGCTGGTGGACGAGCCCGTCGTGCACGAGCGTGTAGATGATCCCGTACAGGAGAATGCCGAGCCCGATCCACGTCCCCGGCTCCCACGCCGCGGCACCCATGATCATCGGGCTGCCCGCCGCGAACATCGAAATGCTCATTGCTGCGCCGAAAAGCGCGAACAGGTCGTTCTTTTCCAGCATCTTGTCGTGCGGTTCATGATGGTCGCGATGCCAGGCCCAGCCGAAGCCGTGCATGATATATTTGTGGCTCGCCCACGCGACACCCTCCATCGCCGCGACGGTGACGAGAATGAGCGCGATGATGGCGAGCGTCGACATGGCTTCCTTATACCCCATCGAGCGCGACCGAAAATTGCGTTTTTGATCGCCACTCGCTTGCATTGTTGTCGCGCAGGCTTAAGTGGACGGCATGACTCGGCCCCGCACCCTCTATGAGAAAATCTGGGACGCGCATGTCGTCGAACAGCGCCCCGATGGTACCTGCCTGATCTTCATCGACCGTCACCTTGTCCATGAAGTCACCAGCCCGCAGGCCTTCGCCGGACTCCGCGCAAACGGCCGCACGGTGCGCCGTCCCGACCTGACGCTTGCGGTCCCCGACCATAATGTGCCGACAACACCGCGGCTCGACGCGAGCGGCAACAAGCTGCCGATCGCCGATGCCGAAAGCGCGGCGCAATTGGCGGCGCTCGAGAAGAACGCACCCGAATTCGGCATCCGCTATATCGACGCGGTCGCGCCCGAGCAGGGCATCGTCCATGTCGTCGGCCCCGAGCAGGGTTTTTCGCTGCCCGGCACGACGATCGTCTGCGGCGACAGCCACACCGCGTGCCACGGCGGCATCGGCGCGCTCGCCTTCGGTATCGGGACGAGTGAGGTCGAGCATGTGCTCGCGACGCAGACGCTACTGCTCCAGCCGTCGAAGACGATGGAAGTGCGCGTCGAGGGCGAGGTCGGCCCGGGCGTTTCCGCGAAGGACATCATCCTCCACATCACCGGCGTCATCGGCGCCGCGGGCGGCACCGGTCATGTCATCGAATATACCGGCAGCGCGATCCGCGCGCTGTCGGTCGAGGGCCGGCTGACTGTCAGCAATATGGCGATCGAAGGCGGCGCGCGTGCCGGCCTGATTGCGCCCGACGAGACGACCTTTGCCTATCTGAAGGGCCGTCCCTATGCGCCCAAGGGCGCCGACTGGGACGCCGCGGTCGCTTACTGGAAAAGCCTCGCGACCGATCCGGGCGCGACCTATGACAAGACCGTCGTCATCGACGCCGCCGACATCGCACCGAGCGTCACCTGGGGCACCAGCCCTGAGGATGTCGTGCCGATTACCGGCACCGTCCCCGCCCCCGAAAGCTTCGCCGATCCGTCGAAGCAGACGGCCGCCGCCAAGTCGCTCGCCTATATGGGCCTCGAACCCGGCACCCGGATGCAGGACGTCGCCATCGAGAATATCTTCATCGGCAGCTGCACCAACAGCCGCATCGAGGATCTGCGCGCCGCCGCGGCGGTGATCAAGGGCCGCCACAAGGCCGATAATGTCAAATGGGCGATCGTCGTCCCCGGATCGGGGCTGGTGAAGGCACAGGCCGAAGCCGAGGGGCTCGACCGCATCTTCACCGACGCGGGCCTCGAATGGCGCGAGCCGGGCTGCTCGGCGTGCCTCGCGATGAACCCTGACAAGGTGCCCGCAGGCGAACGCTGCGCCTCGACGAGCAACCGCAATTTCGTCGGCCGCCAAGGCCCCGGCGCGCGCACGCATCTCGTCAGCCCTGCGATGGCGGCGGCGGCGGCGGTGACGGGCAAGCTTACCGATGTTCGGGAGTTGATGGCATGACCCCGCTCGACAAGGTCGAAGGCCGCGCGATCCCGTTCGGGCTCAAGAATGTCGACACCGACGTGATCATCCCCGCGCACTGGCTCAAGACCACGACGCGCGAGGGCATGGGGCGCGGCGCGTTCGAGGCAATCCGCAAGGACCCCGACAACCTGTTCGACAGCGCCGATTTCAAAGGCGCGCCGATCCTGATCGCGGGCGACAATTTCGGCTGCGGGTCGAGCCGCGAACATGCGGCGTGGGCGCTCGGCGACCTCGGCATCCGCGTCGTGATCGCGCCGTCCTACTCGGATATCTTCTCGGGCAATGCGGTCAAGAACGGCATCCTGCCCGTCGTGCTGCCGCAAGCGGCGATCGACCGCCTGATGGAGGTCGCCGCGACCGATCCGGTGTTCGTCGACCTCGAGCATCAGACGGTGACGACGCAGTTCCAGGACCGTTTCAGCTTCGAGATCGACCCGTTCCGCAAGATGTGCCTGCTCGAAGGGCTCGACGAGATTTCGCTCACCGAAAAGAGCGACGCCGCGATCGGTGCCTATGAGGCCAAACTCGACGCCGACCGGCCGTGGATGCGCCCCGCAGCATAAGGCTCAATAGACACTATAGAGGAGAAGATGATGAAGGCTCTCTTGTCGACCGCAACCGGCGGCCCCGAAACGCTGACGCTCGGCGAACTGCCGCGCCCGACGGCCGGCAAGGGCCAGATCGTGATCGATGTGAAGGCCTGCGCGGTCAACTTTCCCGACGTGCTGATCATCGAGGATAAATATCAGTTCCGCCCCGAGCGCCCCTTCGCCCCCGGCGGCGAAGTTGCGGGGCTGGTCGCCGAAGTTGGCGAAGGTGTCACGCAGTTCGAGGTCGGCGACCGCGTGATCGCGGGCTGCGGCAATGGCGGGATGTCCGAGGCGGTCGCGGTTTCGGTGCACAATGTCTATCATTTGCCCGAGGCGCATGGCTTCGCCGAAGGTGCCTCCTTGCTGATGACCTATGGCACGAGCATTCACGCGCTCGTCGACCGCGGCCACATCGGCGAGGGCGACACGCTGCTCGTCCTCGGCGCGTCGGGCGGCGTCGGCATCGCCGCGGTCGAGCTGGGCAAGGCGTTCGGCGCGCGCGTCGTTGCCGGCGTGTCGAGCGAGGAAAAGGGCGAAATCGCGCGCCAGGCGGGTGCCGACGAGGTCGTCGTCTATGGCCGCCAGCCGTTCGACAAGGACCAGTCGAAGGAGCTTGCGAACAAGTTCAAGGAGGCCGTCGGCCCGAACGGCGCCAATGTCATCTATGACGCCGTCGGCGGCGATTATGCGGAGCCCGCGCTGCGTTCGATCGCATGGGAAGGCCGCTATCTCGTCGTCGGATTCCCCGCGGGCATTCCGCGCCTGCCGCTCAACCTGACGTTGCTCAAAAGCTGCGACGTCGCTGGCGTCTTCTGGGGCGCCTTCGTGATGCGCGAGCCCGAGCGCAACCGCGCCAATATCGCGCGGCTGTTCCAGCTGTGGGAGCAGGGCAAGATCCAGCCGCGCGTCACCGAAAGCTTCGCGCTGGCCGACGGCGGCAAGGCGATCGCCAAGCTCGGCGACCGCACTGCAGTCGGCAAGCTGGTGATCACCATCTGAAATATCGCCCCGCCGCCGCGTTGACCGAGGCGCTCCATGCGCTCGCCGCGTCGGGGCGGATCGAAGTGCGGGTGACGCCCGGCGCCAGCCGCGACGAGGTCAGGATCGATAAGGATGCGGTGCAGCTACGCGTCACCGCGCCGCCCGCCGACGGCGCGGCGAACGAGGCGGTCTTGCGCCTGCTCGCCGCCGCGCTGGACCGCCCGCGGCGCGATTTGACGTTGCTGCGCGGCGCGACCGCGCGGATCAAGCTGGTCGGCATCGCGCCCGAATAATGCCGGTGGGTTAACCAATTGGCAGGGGCTTGAAGCTATATCCGGTAGCAGGACTAGCTGGGCCAAGGTGACCGATGGCAAATCGCCGATCGACAGTGGTAGACAACCGGAACGAGAGTATCGCGAATATCTCGCGGACTCGCCGCGCCCAGCTTGTTGCCGAGTTCGAGGGCGAGCTCGGAATCGACTATAAGGCCCGCGCCAAGGCGGCCGAAGCCGAGCGTCGCTGGGTCGCGCGCAAGACCTTCATCGTCTGGACGATCGCGCTGATGTTCTTTGCCATCGCGTGCCAGAAGCTGTGGATCATGGGCCAGGACGTCGACCGCCCCTTCTCCGACGTCAACCTGTTCGAACGCCTCGAAGACTGGTTCTAGAAGCAGGCGCCGCGGCGCCTGCCCCCCTTCCGCACCCGCTTAGTAAACGCGCGCCTTCGGCTTGATATATTCGACGTCGTCCGACAGCGTATATTCGTGGACCGGACGGTAATCGAGGCGGACGCCGCCGCCCTTGCCGCCCCAGCCGTCGAACCAGCCGATCGTGTGCTTCATCCACGTCGCGTCGTCGCGGTTCGGGAAATCCTCGTGCGCGTGAGCGCCGCGGCTTTCCTTGCGGTTGAACGCCGAATGCATCGTCACGGTCGCCTGCGAAATCAGGTTATCGAGCTCGAGCGTTTCGATGAGATCGGTGTTCCAGATCAGGCTGCGGTCGGTGACGTGGACGTCGTTCATCCGCTGATAGGTCTTGGTGAGCTTTTCCTTGCCCTCCGCCATCAACTCGTCGGTACGGAACACCGCGGCGTGCTGCGACATCGCGCGCTGCATCTCGGTGCGGATTTCCGCGGTCGGCGATCCGCCGTTGGCGTTGCGGAAATGGTCGAGGCGCGCGAGCGCGAGGTCGGCGCTGTCCTTCGGCAGCGGCTGCTGCGCCGCGCCGGGGGTCAGGATTTCCTTGAGGCGGTGGCCCGTCGCGCGGCCGAACACGACAAGGTCGATCAGGCTGTTCGAGCCGAGGCGGTTCGCGCCATGGACCGACACGCAGGCGGCTTCGCCGACCGCGAACAGGCCGGGGACCACGGTGTCGGGGCCGTCCTTGCCGAGCGTCACGACTTCGCCATGATAGTTACAGGGAATGCCGCCCATATTGTAATGGACGGTCGGCACGACCGGCAGCGGCTGGCGCGTCAGGTCGACACCGGCGAAAATCTTGCCGCTCTCGGTGATCCCGGGCAGGCGCTCGGCGAGCACCGCGGGATCGATATGGTCGAGGTGGAGGTAGATATGGTCGGCGTGCGGCCCGACGCCGCGGCCTTCGCGGATTTCGAGCGCCATCGAGCGCGACACGACGTCGCGCGACGCGAGATCCTTCGCCGAGGGGGCATAGCGTTCCATGAAACGCTCGCCCTGCGAATTGGTGAGGTAACCGCCCTCGCCGCGCGCGCCTTCGGTAATGAGGACGCCCGCGCCATAGATGCCGGTCGGGTGGAACTGGACGAATTCCATGTCCTGTAAGGGAAGGCCGGCGCGCAGCACCATGCCGCCGCCATCGCCGGTGCAGGTGTGCGCCGAGGTGGCGGTGAAATAGCAGCGGCCATAGCCGCCGGTCGCGAGCACCACGGCCTGCGAACGGAAGCGGTGGATGCTGCCATCCTCCATGCACATCGCGATCACGCCGCGGCAGACCTTGCCGTCGGGACCGTCTTCCATGATCAGGTCGAGCGCGAAATATTCGATGAAGAAGTCCGCGTCATACTTCAGGCTCTGCTGATAGAGCGCGTGAAGCATCGCGTGGCCGGTGCGGTCGGCCGCGGCGCAGGTGCGCTGCACCGGCGGGCCTTCGCCCATATTCTGCATATGGCCGCCGAACGGGCGCTGGTAGATCGTGCCGTCGGCGTTGCGGCTGAACGGCACGCCGGCGTGTTCGAGTTCGTAGACCGCGTTCGGCGCTTCGCGCACCATATATTCGATCGCGTCCTGGTCGCCGAGCCAGTCGGAGCCCTTGACGGTGTCGTACATATGCCACTGCCAGTGGTCGGGCGAATTGTTGCCGAGCGACGCGGCGATGCCGCCCTGCGCCGCGACCGTGTGGCTGCGCGTCGGGAACACCTTCGTGATGCACGCGGTCTTGAGGCCCGCTTCGGCGCTGCCCATCGTGGCGCGGAGGCCCGAGCCGCCAGCACCGACGACGACGGTGTCATAGATATGGTCGATAATCTTGTAGGCGTCGGTCATCTTACATGCCCCCCGGAGCAAGCCCGGTGGCGGGCGCAAGCGCGATGCGGACAATGGCGAAAATGCCATAGGCAGCGCCGCCGATCGCGTAGAAATTGAGCAGGACGAGCGCGAAGAGGCGTGTCGCCTCGCCGTTGACATAATCCTCGATCAGCACCGTCAGCCCGAGCCGCAGGTGCCAGAAGACGCTGACCACCATCAGGATCAGCGCGAGCGCGACGCTCGGGTTCGATGCCCAGCGCAGCACCGCACCATGGTCGGTCATCGGCAGGCGCAGGAACGAGACGAAGAGGAAGCCGACGAGCAGCAAATTGCCGAGCGCGGTCAGGCGCTGCTGCAGCCAGTGCTGCGAACCATGCCCCGACGAGCCGAGCCCGCGAACCTTGCCAAGGTGCGTTCCGTTACCCATTGAGCGCCTCCTTGAAGATATAAAGCCAGGTCGCGGCGGTCGCGAGCACGGCGCCGACCATCACGAGGGTCGACCAGAGCTTGTTGGTCTTGAGCTCATAGCCCGCACCCGTATCGAGCACGAAGTGGCGCAGTCCCGAGAAGAGATGCTGGAAAAAGGCCCAGGTCAGCCCGATCAGCACGACCTTGCCGAGGATATTGGTGATCTGGTGCAGCGTGCTGATCTCCGGGCTGGGATCGTGCCACACGCAGGCGACGAACGCCGCATAGGCATCGGGACCCGCAGCGAGCGCGCCGAGCCACCAGAGGAACATCCCCGCGCCGACGATCGCCAGACCGTCGCCGCTGACGCGATGGAGGATAGAGACCGCCATATGCGGCCCCCATTTATATACCTGCATATGCGGGGAGCGCGGACGCGCACTCGGTTCGTTGCCAGCCATATCAGCCCTGTCTTGACTCTAAACGGTCGATGCGGTGCCGGTTAAGCCTTCCCGCCGCGATATGCAATTGCTTAGGAGCATAGGTGATTAATTCGGTTGGGTGAGCGGTTTCTTCGCCAAAGAAAAAGGGCGGCACGAGGCCGCCCTGGATCCCGGCCTTCGCGCGGGATGACGCATCGCGAATCCGTTCAGCGTTGCCGAACGGGTCGCAGCGTCACTTGATCTTGCCGCGGTTCGCGTAGAGCAAAGCCGCGATGACCGCGGCCGAGCCTATGCCGAGACCGGCGGCGGCGGCGGTCTTCCAGCCGCGTTTGCCCTTCGCCGCTTCCTTGTCGGCGGCTTCGGTGGCTTCGGCCGCTTCGCGCTGCTGCTGCCGCTCGCGCGCGGCGCGCAGCACTTCATTTTCTTCTTCCTCTTCGGGCGGGGGAGGCTGCAGTTGGTCGGTCATCGTCTCTCATTCGTCCTTTTCGTCAGGCAAGCGCCTGTTCGACAGGCACATAATCGGTTCCGACCGCTTCCGCTACGGCTTCGAACGTCACCTTACCATTCCAAACGTTCAAACCCTGCGCAAGATGCACGTCGCGCTTCAAAGCCTCTTTCCATCCCAGATCGGCGATGCGCAGCGCGTGCGGCAGGGTGACATTATTGAGCGCATAGGTGCTGGTGCGCGCGACCGCGCCCGGCATGTTCGCGACCGCATAATGGACGATGCCGTCGACGACATAGGTCGGGTCGGCGTGCGTCGTCGCATGGCTCGTCTCGAAGCAGCCGCCCTGGTCGATCGCGACGTCGACGAGCACCGAGCCGGGACGCATCGTGCCGAGCATCGCGCGCGTGACGAGCTTCGGCGCCTCGGCACCAGGGATCAGCACCGCACCGATGACAAGATCCGCCTCCGCCACGCATTCGGCGAGGTTCGCGCGGTTCGAGAAGCGCGTCTTGGCACGCGCCTCGAAAAAGGTGCCGACGCGTTCGAGCACTTCGGGATCGCGGTCGAGGATGGTGACGTCGGCGCCGAGGCCCGCCGCCATCTGTGCCGCGTTGAAGCCAACGACGCCGCCGCCGATCACGCACACCTTGCCCGGCGCGACGCCCGGCACGCCGCCCAGGAGCACGCCGCGGCCGCCATGCGCTTTCTCGAGCGCGGTCGCGCCGGCCTGAATCGACATGCGACCCGCGACCTGGCTCATCGGTTTGAGCAGCGGCAGGCCGCCGTGCGGGCTGGTGACGGTTTCATAGGCGATACATATCGCGCCCGATGCCATCAGGTCGCGCGTCTGGTCGGGATCGGGCGCGAGGTGGAGATAGGTATAGAGGATCTGGCCGGGGCGGAGCATCGCGCGTTCGGCCGGCTGCGGTTCCTTGACCTTCACGACCATTTCGCACTGCGCGAAAATCTCTTCGGCGGTCTGGACGATCTCGGCGCCCGCTTCGACATAAGTGCGGTCGTGCGCGCCAATGCCCTCGCCCGCGCCGGTCTGGACGAGCACGCGGTGGCCGTGGACGACGAGTTCGCGCGCGCTCTCGGGGGTCAGGCCGACGCGATATTCGTGGTTCTTGATTTCCTTGGGGGTGCCGATGATCATGCTTCGCTCTCCATTGCGTCGCGCCGCTGGTCCGACATTTCCGTTACGTCGCCGCGGCTTCTGCCGCGGATATAGCAGGTCCGGCGCGCGAGGTTCTTGCATATCCATCGCAGTTTCGCGACAGATATGCACGATTTTTGCGTGAGATGGACCAGAGACGCACAATGATTGACCGGATCGACGTCAAACTGCTCGACCTGCTCCAGCGGCAGGGTCCTCGACCCGCCGCTGAACTGGGCGAGAAGGTGGGGCTGTCGGCGTCGGCGTGCCATCGCCGCATCCGCGCGCTCGAGGCGGCGGGGATCATCGCCGGCTATACCGCGCGCCTCGATCCCGACAGCATCGGACTGGGCCTCGACGTGTTCGCCGACATCAGCCTGACGTCGCAGAGCGAAGAAGCGCTGACCGCGTTCGAGAGCGCGGTGAAAAGCTTCGACGAGATCCTCGAATGCCAGCTGTTGTCGGGCGCGTCCGATTACCGGCTGCGCGTCGCGGCGCGCAATGTCGCCGATTTCGACCGGCTGCACCGCCACTGCCTGTCGCGCCTGCCCGGCGTCGCGGCGATGCACAGTGCCTTTGCGCTGCGCACGATCAAGGCGTTCGAGGGCTATCCGGTACCCGCGCCATCCGCCGTCGACGAGCGCCGCTGAGCCGCAAAACGTCCCCCGCTGGTTAACACGGCTTTTACCACTTCCACCGCATATCCCGTTCACCAGTTTGGCGGACGCATGCGGGCGGCAGACCCTTAGCGTCTATCGGGATCGATCAGGGAAGCAGGATCATGGTGAAGGAAAATCCGATTCATAAGCAGCAGATCGATCCGGTGCCGATGGCCGATCGCTTTCCCTTTTACGACCTCGACGGCCGCCTTGCCGCCGACGCCGCCGAGATCCACCTGATCATCGCCGGCCGCGAAGAAGCGGTCGCCAAAGCCTATTGGGATGCGTTCAACGCGCTGCCCAGCGTCGACCGCGAGGTCGAGGGCGAGCTTCTCGATAGCTATATCCGCGGCAGCGCGCGCCACACGTCGGTGAAATATGCCGATGCGGCCGGGCAGGAGGTCGCGACGATCGCCTGCCAGAACACGCATATGGCGCGGCGCGTAAAGTTGCCGCTCGCATCGGTGATGTCGTGCATCGCCGAAAGCCAGCGCCTTACCATCGAATATGTCGTCGAGGCGTGCCTCGGCGATGGCGAGCGGCTGGCGCGGCTGACGAACGCGATCAACCGGCTCGGCCTGCTCGAGTTCGATATCATGCACCGCTACGCGCAAAAGCTCGACCGCGCGATCATCTCGAGCGAGCGCCAGACGCTTGCGGGCGATTTCGACCGCTCGATCGCGTCGCTGGTACAGGACACCGATGGCGTGCGCGAACAGCTTGCGAAGCAGGCGGCCTCGGCCGACCAGGCGGCGAAGGGCATGATCGCCAAGACGAGTGAAGTCGCCGCGGCGTCCGAACAGTCGGCGATGGCGATGCGCGAAGCGGCGTCGACCGCGGCGGGGCTGATCCGCGCGATCGAGGATGCCCGCAGCGAGGTCGAAGCATCGGCAAGCGTTGCGACGCGCGCCTCCGAACAGGCGGGCGAAGCGGTGGCGATGTCCGAAACGCTGTCGCACCACGCCGAATCGATCGAATCCATATTGGGGCTGATCCGCGAGATCGCGGGCCAGACGAACCTCCTCGCCCTCAACGCCACGATCGAAGCGGCGCGCGCGGGCGAATCGGGGCGCGGCTTTGCCGTCGTCGCGCAGGAAGTGAAGAGCCTCGCCAACGAAACCGCACGCGCGACCGACGATATCGCGGGCAAGATCACCGCGATCCAGCAGGCGACGCGCGGGTCGGTGTTTGCCAACCAGTCGATCCAGCAGACGATCATCGAAGTGCAGACCTCGGCGCAGCGCATTCGCGACGCGATGGACGCGCAGGCGCAGACGGTCACCTCGATCACCGCCGCCGTCGACGAAACCGCGCTCGCCGCCGACAGCATGTCGTCAACCATCGCGAGCATCCGCAACGATTCGGGCATGGTCGCGAGCGAGATCAGCGTGCTGAGCCAGGAATTCGCCAAGATGGGCGGCCGGCTGCAGCAACTCGAACAGGCCGCGAGCGAATTCAGCCGCCGGGTGGCGTAACGCTCCGCTTCCTTTGCTTGGCAAGCCCTGCCCCGCTGCCTAAGGCGGGGGCATGACGACGCATATCCTGATCACGGGCGCCAGTCGCGGCATCGGCGCCGCGATCGCCGAGGCGTTGACCGGCGACGCGACGAAAGTCGTCGCGCTGTCGAGCGCCGATGGCGACCTGTCCGATCCCGCGACGCCCGACCGGCTGTGGCAGGCGAGCCTCGACCGCCTCGACGGCCGCATCGACGTGCTCGTCAACAACGCCGGGGTGTTCGAAGCCAATCCGCTGGGCGATCCCAACACCGACTGGCTCGCAAACTGGAACCGCACGATGCAGGTCAACCTGACCGCAAGCGCGCAACTCTGCCGTCACGCGGTGCTGCACTGGCACGAACGCGGCATTCCCGGCCGGATCGTCAATATCGCAAGCCGCGCGGCGTACCGCGGCGACAGCCCCGCGCACTGGCATTATGCCGCGTCGAAATCGGGCATGGTCGCCATGACCAAGACGATCGCGCGCGCCTATGCCAAGGACGGCATCCTCGCCTTTGCGATCTGCCCCGGCTTCACGATGACGGGGATGGCCGAGGACTATCTCGAAAGCCGTGGCGGCGACAAATTGCTCGCCGACATTCCGCTGGGCCGCGTCGCGATGCCCGACGAGGTCGCCGAGATGGCGCGCTGGTGCGCGCTCGATGCGCCCGCGTCGATGACCGGTGCGGTGCTCGACGTGAACGGCGCAAGCTATGTGCGGTAAGCCATGAGCTGGATCGTCTCCCTCCCCTGTACGCGCGACGAGGCCGAGGCGCTGTCGGGTGAAATCCCCGAACTCGACGCATTGCCCGACGCCCCCGTCGTCGTGACGCGCGAGATCGACGAAGAGGCGGGCGAATGGCAGCTCGACGCCTATGTCGACGACAAGCCGGCACCCGCCCTGCTGAAACTGTTGCAGGCGTTGATCCCGAGCGCGAAGGGCAAGAAACCGGCCGTCAGTGAATTGCCCGAAGAGGATTGGGTGACGTTGAGCCAGCAGGGGCTCGAACCCGTGCAGGCGGGGCGCTTTTTCGTCCACACGAGCAGCTATGCCGACCGCGTGCCCGCAGGGACCACGCCCTTCCTGATCGACGCGAGCCAGGCGTTCGGGACCGGCGGACACGACACGACCGCGGGATGCCTCGCGATGCTCGACCGGCTCGCACGCGTCGGCGCTGCCCCGCGCAATATCGCCGACATCGGCACCGGCACCGGCCTGCTCGCCTTTGCCGCGATGGCGCTATGGCCGCGCGCAAAAACGATCGCGTCGGACATCGACCCGGCGAGCATCTTCGTCACGCGCGACAATGCCGACATCAACGGCGTGCCGCTCGGTCGCGGCGGCGGACGGCTGGCGCTCGCGGTCGCGCCGGGAACCGATCATCCGGCGATCCGCCACCGCGCGCCGTACGACCTGGTCATCGCGAACATCCTCGCGGGGCCGCTGATCACCCTCGCCCCCGATATCGCCGCCGCGACCGCGCCGGGCGGCCATGCGATCCTCGCGGGGTTGATCGCGCGCCAGATGGAACCCGTGCTCGCCGCCTATCGCGCGCAGGGCTTTCGCCTCGCCGCGCGCGGCGGCAGCGCCGAATGGCCGTGCCTGCTGCTGGTCAAGCGCCGCCGCTACGGCTGGCGTCGCAAGGAACGCGCGCTGCACCGGGCCAGCCCGTCGGATGCAAGCTTCGGGAGCTGGTAAGCCAAGCACTGGAAATGTCCCGATGATTTGCTAGGTTGCAGCGAGTCTTGGGAGCATTCGCCATGAGCCTGCTTGCCGCCTTTGCCTTGCTCGTCGTCGCACCCACCGCCGACAACGACCCCGATTCGATTGTCGTCACGGGCACCCGCGATGCCGAGCGCGAGGAACGGAAACGCGCCGCCGAGTTCGTACGACGCGCGGGCGTCGCGCGGCTGGAACCCGTTGCGCGCTGGATCACGCCCGTTTGCCCGCGCACGATCGGTGTCGACGAAACGGTCGCGGAAATCGTCGACATGCGGATTCGGGCGGTTGCAACGTCGGTCGGTGCGCCGGTCGCACCAACGGGCTGTATCCCCAATATCGCCGTCATCTTCACCGACGACGGCGACGGCCTGACGCGCGCGATCTTCGCGAAATCGCCCCGGCAAAGCGCCGCGCTGTCTGCCGCCGAACGCGAACGGATTGTCGAAGGCGACGGTGCGATCCGCTGGTGGTACTCCACCCGCGACGAAAGCCGCGACGGCATACCGGCAATCAGCGGGATCGTGCGGCAATATAATAGCAGCATCGTCAGCACACAGGTGGTGCGGGCGCTGCGCGCGGCAACGGTGGTCATCGATGCCGAAAGGGCCGACGGATACAGGCTCGACGCCGTGGCCTCCTATGCGGCGATGGTCGCGCTCGCCGAAATCAACGGCAACCCGCCGCCGCCCGCCGACTCAATCATGGATATCTTCGGCCGCGAACCGGGACGCCGTGACCTGTCGAGCCAGGATGCCGCGCTGCTTCGCGGCATATACAGCCTGCCGCCCGACCGCGAAGCCTTCCAGCACCGACGCCAGCTGATTTCGACGGTCCGCAAACACGACGATTGAGGATCGGTCAGCCGCTCTTGGCGAGCGCATAATCCTGTGTGCCGTGGGTGATCACCGCGTCCCCCGGCAATATGTCGGCGATCGGGATCGGCGGCAGCGCGGCGTTGGCGGCGTAGAGCGGCGCGAAATCGGTGTTCACCGTCGTGTCGAGCAGCTGGTCGAGGCTGTCGATGACGAAATAATTCTGCTGGAAATCGTCGATCCGGTAATCGGTGCGCATCACGCGCGCGAGGTCGAAGCCAATGCGGTTCGGGCTGTCCGAATCGAGTGCGAAGACGCTTTCCGCAAAAGAGGAAACGATCCCGGCGCCATAAATGCGCAGGCCGCCGGCTTCGCGGATCAACCCGAATTCGACCGTATACCAGTAAAGCCGCGCGAGCTGTTTCAGCGCGTCGAACTTGAGGCTCCGGAGCCCGCCCTCGCCATAAGCGACCATATAATCGGCGAACACCGGGTCGGCGAGCATCGGAACGTGACCGAAGACGTCATGGAAGACGTCGGGTTCCTGGAGGTAGTCGAGCTGTTCGGGGGTGCGGATGAAATTGCCCGCCGGAAAGCGCCGGTTCGCCAGATGGTCGAAAAAGACATCGTCGGGAACGAGCCCCGGCACCGCGATCACCTGCCACCCCGTCGCCGCCATCAGCCGCGCGTTGAGCTCGCGATAGTCGGGAATGCCCGGCTTTTCGAGACGCAGCACGTCGATCCCGCGCAGGAAAGCATCGGCCGCGCGGCCGGGGAGCATGTCCGACTGGCGCGCGAACAGGCGGTCCCACATCGCATGTTCATCGGCGGTGAAGGCGTCCCAATTCTGCGAAATCGTCCAGTCGGCCGCGGCGCCGGGTGGCGGCGTGTCATGGACGTGGGTAAACTGGCTTTCCATATCGCGCCTTCTATCACAGAAATGGTTTCAAGTGAAACTTTATGCGTCGATCGTCACCACTGCGGTCGCCAGCCGGTCGACCTCGGCGCGGTCGTGGCTGACGTAGAGGACCGGCAGCTTGAGCTCGTCGCGCACCCGTTCGATCACCGCCATGATATCGCCGCGCCGCGCCGCGTCGAGCGACGAGAGCGGTTCGTCCATCAGCAGGATTTCGGGGCCCGCGAGCAAGGCGCGGCCGATCGCGACGCGCTGTGCCTCACCCCCCGACAGGCTGTGCGGCCAGCGATCGAGCAGATGGCCGATGCCGAGGAAGCGGGTCGCTTCGTCGAGGCGCATCCAGCGATTCGCCGGTTGCGCGAGGTCCCGGCCGTAGGTCAGGTTCGCGCGGACGCGGCGGTGCGGGAAGAGGCGCCCGTCCTGGAACACATAGCCGACGCGCCGCGCCTCGGGCGGGAGGTCGGTGCCTTCACCGAACAGCGTGCGCTCCCCGATCCGGATATGCCCGCGATCGGGCTTGAGCAGCCCCGCGACCATGTTGAGGATGCTCGTCTTGCCCGCGCCCGACGGCCCGAACAGCGCGGTCAGCCCCGGCCCGGCGGTGAAGCGCGCGGCGATCGTGCGGTCGCCGAGGCGGCGGGCGACGTCGATATCAATCGCCATGCGCGCGCCTTCCCGCATGACTGCGCCGTACCAGCCATTCCGACAGCACCAGCGCGCCGAGCGACAGCGCGACCGACAGCAGCGCGAGACGCGTCACCATCGCTTCGCCGCCGGGAACCTGCAGCGCCGAATAGATGGCGAGCGGCAAGGTGCGTGTTTCACCCGGGATGTTCGAGACGAAGGTGATCGTCGCGCCGAACTCGCCGATCGAGCGCGCGAAGCCGAGCACGAGTGCCGCGAGCACGCCGGGGAGCGCGAGCGGAAGGCTGATCGTCCAGAAGCTGTGCCAGCGGCTGGCGCCGAGCGTTCGCGCCGCGCCCTCGAGCCGTCGGTCGATCCCCTCGATCGACAGCCGCATCGCGCGCACCATCAGCGGCAGCGCCATGATCGCCGCGGCGAGCGCGGCGCCGGTCCAGCGGAACATCAGCGTCATGCCGAACCAGCTTTCGAGCCAGCGGCCGATCGGACCAAAGGGGCCGAAAGCAATCAGCAACAGCCAGCCGGTGACGACCGGCGGCAGGACGAGCGGCAGGTGGACGAGCGCGTCGAGCACAACGCGCCCCGGGAAACGATAGCGCGCGAGAAGCCACGCAAGACCGAAGGCAATGGGAAGCGTCGCAAGCACCGCCACGCCGCCGACCTTCAGCGACAGCGCGACGATCCCCCATTCTTCGGCTGACAGCATCAAGGCGCCGAGAAGCCGTGGCGGGCGAAGATCGCGCGTCCCTGTTTCGACAGGAGGAAAGCGCGGAAGCCCGCAGCCTCCTTGTGCCGCGACGCCTTGAGCAGCGCGACGGGATAGCGGATCGGCGGATGGCTCGTCGCGGGGAAGGTTCCGACAATGCGCACGGACTTCGATGCGCGCGCGTCGGTTGCGTAGACGATGCCGAGCGGCGCCGCACCGCGTTCGACGAGCGCCATCGCCGCGCGGACATTCTCGGCGGGCGCGACCTTGGCGGCGACGCCGTTCCAGACACCCAGCGCGGTGAGCGCCGCTTTCGCATATTTGCCCGCGGGAACCGCCGCGGGATCGGCGAGCGCGAGCCGGCCCGTGCCGAGCGCCTTCGCGAGCGGAAAGCCGCGCGCGGGGGTCAGGCGAACGTTGCTCGCCGCGGGCGCGATCAGCACGAGGCGGTTGCCGAGCAGCGTGGTGCGCGTGCCGGCGCGCAGAAGTCCCGCCTTGGCCACCGCATCCATCCATTCCTCGTCGGCCGAGAGGAACAGGTCGGCGGGCGCCCCCGCTATCGCCTGCCGCGCGAGCGCCGACGAGGCGGCGAAGGAGAGGACGGGTTTGGCGTGACCCTTCGCGGCCCAGACGTTCGCCGCCTCGCTCAGCGATTCCTGCAAGCTCGCCGCCGCAAGCACGACCGGCCCGCGCTCCTGCGCGAATGCCGCGGGGGCAAGGAGCAACGCGGCGAGCGCGACGAAGAGGTGGAGGAGGCGTGCCATCGCCCCACCTATAGTCGCGCCGGGGCCTTTGCCGCAACGCCGAGCCAGCGCGCCGCACGCGGAAGGCGCGGCAACAGGAGGCGCTCGACGATCCAGAGAAGGATCAGCGAGGCGGCGAGCATGGGGAGGAGTGCGGCGAGGATCAGGACCAGCGCCGCAACGCCGCGGAGTTTCGCGGGATCGCGCGCGGCGGGCGGCGCGCCGAGCGCATCGTCGGGCCGGCGGCGGTGCCACATCAGGAAGCCCGAGATCGCGAGGGTGAACAGCGCGAGCGCGGTGGCGACCCCGATCAGCTGGTTGGCGAGACCGAAGAGTTGCCCCTCGTGCCACGCGATGCCGTAGCCGACGGCGCGGTCGATGGCGTGCTTGTCGGCAAAGCCGCTGCGCGCGACTTCGATGCTCGTTTCGGGGTCATAACTGACCTTGCGGACTTGCGGCCGGTTCTGGGTGAGCGTCGTCAGCGTCCAGACGTTGCCGTTGGGCGGACCGAAGGCGTTGGGCGCGCCGGGCGGCTGGATAATCGCGGGCGCGGGCATATGCTCGGTGCGGGAACGGAGCACGATATATTCGAGACGCGCGCGAGGTGGTGGTCCGGCAGGCGTGGCGGCCGCCATCGCGCTATGGTCGTGCGCGGCGTGCGGGTCCGCGCCGCCCTTCCAGTCCTGCACCCCCGATACCCAGCCCATTTCGGCGCGGACGGCGCGGAAACCGCTCGCCCACACGTCGGTCCATGGCAGCGCGGTGAAGAGAAGGACGAGCGCGAGGCCCGAGACCCAGAAGCCGGTGACGGCGTGGAGATCGCGCAGCGCGGCGCGCCCGCCGAGCGACAGCCGCGGCCAGACCACCCCCGCGGCGCCGCGTCCGCGCGGCCACCAGAGATAGAGGCCGGTCAGGATCATCACGATCGCCCAGCTCGCGGCGAGCTCGACGAGCAGGCGACCGGTGCGGCCGATGAGCAGCGTGCCGTGGATGCGCGACAGCCACGCCGAAATGCGCTGGTCGGGGTCGGCGGTGCCGACCACCTTGCCTTGGGGTGAGACGGCAATGTCGCGCATCCCGCCACCCGGCAGGCCGATGTGGACGACCGCCGAATCGCCGGGGGCGCCGGGGATGCGGTAATAATGGAAGCTCGCGCCGGGAAACGCGGCGAGCGCGGCGGCGACCTGTGCATCGGCATCGACCGCGCCCGCCGTCGGCAGGCCGCGCCACGCGCGCTCCTCCCACCGGTCAAGCTCGGGCTTGAACAGATAGGCGGCGCCCGTCACCGAAAGGATCAGAATGAAGGGGATAACGAACAGTCCGGCATAGAAATGCCAGCGCCAGATCGTGCGATAAAGCGGAACCCGGTTGCTGTCGGTCATCCCCCGCCCCTTCAGAAGCGCGCGCGGATGCCCGCCGACACCGCGCGGCGCTCGACGGGGTAATAGATCGCCGATGCGGACGTGACCGCGATCGCCGCACTGATGTCGCCGATCGCCTTCTTGCCGGTGATATTGCGGACGTCGACGAAGGCGTCGATGCCGTTCGCAATCGTCGCGCCGCCGGTGATGCCGATCAGCGCATAGCCGGGCGTACGGACCTGATTGCGGTAATCGGCAAAGGGGCCCTCGGGTACCCACTCGAGGTTCGGCGCGATATGCAGCGCGTCGGTGCCGAAGCGCAATTCCGCCCGGTATACATGCTTCGGCACGACCGGCAGGCGGTTGTCGCCGAACTGCGCGTCACCCCGGAAGCGGAAGTCGCTGTAGGTATAGGCTTGGCGCAAGCGCAGCCAGCCAGTCGGTGCGAGGTCCAGCCCCGCTTCGACGCCCTGATGCAGGGTGCGGTTGGCGTTGAATGTTGCCGCCGGAATATTGCTGTTGGTCGTGAACTGGAGCAGCTCGCCCTTCAGCGTCGAGCGGTAGAAAGCGACGTCCCAGCTCACGAACCCGACTTTGCCGCGCGTGCCAAATTCGGCAGTCCATGCGCGTTGCGGACGGATGTCCGAAACCACCGTGCTCGTCGGCGGGGTACCGATCGTCTGGAACACTTCGCCGAAGCCGGGGAATTCGGCCGAGCGGCTGTAGTTGGCGAAGAACTGGATATCGGCGGCGGGCTCGAACAACAGGCCGAACTTCGGGGAGAAGGCGTCGAAGTCGATCCGGCCGTCGGTCGCCGGGGTGACGGAGAAATTGACCGCCCGCTTGCGCCAGCCATCGGCGTAGACGCCGCCTGCGACCAGCGTCAGTGTGTCGACGGGCCGCACACGCACTTCGCCATAGAGCGTCGCGGTCTGTGCCTTCTGGTCGGCGTCGAAAGTCAGCGCCCCGCGCCGCCCGCCGCTATTGACGAACTGGCGCGCATCGGTGCTGCCGCGGCGGATTTCACCGCCGACCGTCACCTCGACCGCGCCGGTCGCATAGTCGGCACGGAAGAAGCTGCCGACATCGACCGACTTCTGGTCGATGAGCTGGAAGATCGGGTGGTGGAGCGACTTGGCGTTGACGAAGCCGCCGACATCGAGGGTGAGGGCGCCCCAGTCGAAGCCCGTGCGGTTCTGGAGGCGCAGCGAGTCGATGTCGCGCGCCTGATCGCCCGCCACCGCACCGGCATTGGCCTTGCGCGGGGTCGACAAGGCTTCAGCCATCGTCAGTGCGCCGGGCAGTTCCTGCCGGATATGGTTGACGCTGGCATAGAAGCGCGTGCTCGCCACATCGCTCAGCTTCAACCCGACATTGCCCTGAAAGCGCAGGCTGCGACGCTTCGCGTGGTCGCGGTCGCCATCCGACGTGTCGGCACTGACCGCGCCCCACGCGTCGACGCGCTCGCTTGCGACGCCCGCCGAAAGCAGGCCGCGAAAGCTGTCGAAACTGCCAACGTCGGCGCGCAAATAGATGCCCTGCGCCGTGCGGCCCGTCGGGGTCACGCCGTTGATCGCGCCGCCCAATGTGCCCGACCCGAAGCGCAGCGCGTTGGCGCCGCGATACACTTCGAGATGGTCGAAGAAGATCGGTTCGAGCTCCTGGAAATCGCCATTGTCGTCGGCGAGGTTGGTCGGCACGCCGTCCTGGAGCAGCGTGAGCCCGCGCATGTGGAAGCCGCGCGACAGGCCCGAGCCGCGGATTGCGATGCGCACCTCCTGCCCGTAACGCGGCTGGAGGTAGACGCCGGGCGAGAAAGCGAGCGTGTCGCGCAGGCTCACGACCGATTTGTCGGCATAGTCTTCGTAGGAAACGACGTCGGTGCCCCCGGGCGTTTGCGCCGCGCGCGCCTCCGCAGCGTCGGTCGCGGTCGGTGCGGTGACGATGATCGTCGAATCGGCTTCATCGGCATGGGCGGGAACGGCGGCAAGGCAAGTGGCGAGCGCCAGCAAGGGCGCCGCATAATCAGCATATTTTGTCATTGGAAATCTCTTCCCCGGATACAGGCATGGATCCGCGCCGCGCTTTATGCGCGGGCGGCAGGTCAGGCTGAATCAGGCGAAGAGAGGTGGTCCGGTACTCGGCGGAAGCGGCGACGCGGTGCCCGGGGCGAAGCCGAGCGCGCGCGCGGCGACGGGTACAGGTTCCGCGGCCATGGGCGCCGCGGCGAGGACCGGCAGGTCGGGTACGATCGGCGCGTTTGCGAGCGCGCCCCACGGGCAATGCTGCTGCGCGTCGCCCTTGTCGTGGCTGCCCGCCTTATCGAGCGGAATCGTCATCGTCCCGCCGGGATTGGCGGGGTCCGAACAGATGCGCACCGTGATCGACCCGCCCGCATCGCTCTCGATCATCCAGCCCGGCGCGACGAGCACCCGCGCGGCGAGCGCGAGCAGCAGCGGCAACAGCAGCAGGATGCCGGGACGGCGAAAGGCGGCGAGGATGCCCACTTGCCGCGCCTTATGGCGCGAGCATGGCGCTGGCAAGCGGACAGATTGCCCTACGCTGCTCCAAGCTATTCGGCGGGCGTCTCGTCGGTCTTCTTGCCGGTGCGCGTCCAGGGATAGAGGAACTGGCCCCAATAATGTTTGGGCACATCCTCGGGGATGCCGTAATTTTCGGGCCAGCGGTCCTTCGGCAGATGGAAAGTGCCGAACAATTTGTCGATCCACGGGAAATGGATCGCGAAATTGACGTCGAACGCTTCGCGCTCGAGCCCGTGATGCCAATGGTGGAAACGCGGGGTCGCGATCCAGTGGCCGAGCCGGTTGAAATTGCCCCCGACATTGGCGTGGAGCAGCGACGACCAGACATAAACGAAGCCGATATAGGCCTGCATCACCGACGGCGCGAAGCCGAGGGTGAAGAGGGGCAGCGAGGTGATCGAGCGCAGCAGGATGATCTCGACGAAGTGCATCCGCGAGCCCGCGAGCCAGTCCATCGATTTCGCGCTGTGGTGCACCGCGTGGAAACCCCAGAGGAAGGGATAGCGATGGAAGGTGCGGTGGAACCAATATTGCGCCATGTCCGACGCGACGACCACGATGACGAACTGGACGATCCACGGCAGCGACGCGACCGCGGCGCGAAAGGCCTCCCAGTTCGAGGTATTCTCGTTGATGATTGTCGAGGGCGCGAGCGCGAGGAAGCCCAAGACCTGCACGAACATCGTGCTGACAAGATAATAGAACAGATCCTCGCGCCATTCGGTGCGGAACAGCCGCTGCGTGCGGCGGTGCGGAAAGGCGCGCTCGAGCGGCGCGAACATGAAGCCGGTTACGAGCAGGTTCACGACGAAGAAATCGAGCCCGAAGAAGATGCCCCAGTCGCGCGTTTCCTGAGGCTGGACGTTCGCCCCGCCGACGAGGATCGCGGCGAGCCCGATCATCAGCGCGGTAAGGCCGAGAACCTTGCGTGGGCGGAGCAGCAGGCTGAGCAATGACAGGCCGTAACTCACCAGCAACACCGCATGAACCAGCCCGCGAAAACCGCCCCAATGCTTGATGATTGCGAGTTCGGGGGTCGCGAACCAGTCGGGGAAGCGTAGCGCGACCACCATGAAGAAACCCGCGATCGCGAACAGCAGTCCGAAGAAGCCCGACAGCCAGCCGCTGCCGAAACGCCGCACCTCGGTATGCGATTCGAGATCGCGCATCAGGTTCTGGAGATAGTCACGTTTTGCCATGCGGCCCCCTCACAGCATTTCCGCCGCGCCGTCTGTGATGGCGCGCACCGTTGATAACGTCCTAACCCGCCGCCGCGACGATCGTCGCCCACTCGGCTTCGTCGATCACGCGGATGCCCAGTGCACTCGCCTGCTTGAGCTTCGACCCCGCCCCGGGGCCCGCGACGACCAGATCGGTCTTGGCGCTGACGCTGCCCGCGGCCTTGGCACCGAGCGCTTCGGCCTGCGCCTTCGCCTCGTCGCGGCTCATCGTCTCGAGCTTGCCGGTGAAGACGACCGTCATACCCGACACTTCACTCTCGCGCGTTTCGACGACGTAAGGCGGCGGCGAGACTTCGGAGAGGAGGTCGTCCCACAGCGCGCGGTTGTGCGGTTCGTGGAAGAAATCGGCGAGCGCCTCCGCGACTGCGGGACCGATGCCGTCGGCGCGGACTTCGAGGATCGCCTTGAACGCCTCGACCTTGCGCGTCGTATATTTGCCGTCCGATTCGCCTTCGCCTTGCGGGTTTGCCTCAAGATAGGTGTGAATCTCGGCGGCTTTCTCCGGAAGGCGCCGGATATCGCCGAGCCCTTTGAGCAGGTCGCGGGCGGTCACCGCACCGACGTGGCGGATGCCGAGGCCGAAAAGCAGCCGCGCGGCGTCGGGCGTGCGCTTGGCCTCGATCGCGGCGAAGAGATTGTCGACTGACTTCTCCTTCCAGCCCTCGCGCCCCAGCAGCTCGGCGCGATGCTCTTTCAGGCGGAAAATGTCGGCGGGCCCCTTGTCGAGCCAGCCCAGTTCCAGAAACTCCGCGATGCTCTTTTCGCCCAGCCCCTCGATATCGAGCGCGCCGCGGCTCACGAAGTGCCGCAAACGCTCGAACTTTTGCGCGTTGCAGATGAGGCCGCCGGTGCAACGGACGTCGACCTCGCCCTCCTCGGCGACGGCCTCGCTGCCGCAGACCGGGCAATGGTCGGGAAAGACATAAGCGGCGCGATCCTCGTCGCGGGTCAGGTTTTCGACGACCTGCGGGATCACGTCGCCCGCGCGCTGGATCACGACGCGGTCGCCGGGGCGCACACCGAGACGGCCGATTTCGTCGCGATTATGGAGCGTGACGTTCGAGACGACCACCCCGCCGACGGTGACCGGGACAAGCCGCCCGACGGGGGTGAGTTTACCCGTGCGACCGACCTGGATGTCGATGGCCTCCAATGTGGTCTGCGCGCGTTCGGCAGGGAATTTATGCGCGATGGCCCAGCGCGGAGCCTTCGCGACAAAGCCCAGTCGCGCCTGCCAGTCGAGCCGGTCGACCTTGTAGACGACGCCATCGATATCATAGGGCAGCTCCGCGCGCTGGCGCTCGATGTCGGCATAATGGGCGAGGATGTCGGCGACCAATTCATAGCGGCGCAGGAGCGGCGAGACCGGCACGCCCCAGCTTTCGATCCGCTTCATCATCTCGAACTGCGTCGCCTCCGGAAGCGCGCTCACCTCGCCCCAGCCGTGCGCGAGGAAACGCAAGGGGCGCGATGCGGTGACACTCGCGTCCTTCTGGCGCAGCGAGCCCGCGGCGGCGTTGCGCGGGTTGGCGAACTGGCGGACGGTGGCGGGATCGAACTCTTGTTCGCGTTGCAGCGCGAGCGCCCTGCCCTCTTCGAGCAGCCGTTCGTTGAGCGCCGCGAAATCGCCCTTCGCCATATAGACTTCGCCGCGGATCTCGAAAACGTCGGGAATGTCGCCCTTCAGGACCTGCGGAATGTCGGCGATCGTCGCGACATTCGGGGTCACATCCTCGCCGACGCTGCCATCTCCGCGCGTCGCCGCCTGCACGAGCTGGCCCTTCTCGTACCGCAGCGAGCAGGAGAGGCCGTCGATCTTGTCCTCGGCGGTCAGCGCGACAACCTCGTCCGCGCCGAGATTCAGGAAGCGGCGAACGCGCGCCGCAAATTCCTCGACATCCTCGCCCGAGAAGGCGTTGTCGAGGCTCATCATCCGCTGCGCGTGGGTGACCTTGGCGAGCGGCGACGCCTCGACCGCGGCGCCGACCTGATTATTCGGGCTGTCGGCACGGATCAGCGCCGGGAACGCGGCTTCGAGTTCGTTGTTGCGGCGGACGAGCGCGTCATAATCGGCGTCCGAAATCTCCGGCGCATCCTCGGCATGATAGCGTTTGCTGTGATAGGCGATCTGCTTCGCCAATCGCATCAGTTCATTGGCGGCGTCGGCTTGGGAAAGCGATTCAATCTCGGTCATGCACCGGTCTTTGCCACCGGCTTGAACTCGGCGCGAGTGCCAAATCCGGCGATCAGCGGGCGACCCTTTTTGATCGCTTCCTGCACCGCGGGAAGTTGCAGCGAAGCGGCATGCGCCGCTTTCGTTTCCCAGATTTCGACGATCCAGATCGCGTCTGGGTTCGCGCTGTCCTCGCCGATCAGATAGCCCATGTTGCCCGGCATCGCTCCGGTGCCTTCACCGAGGATCGCGACCAGTTCGGCGCGTTTGCCGGGCAGCGCCAGCATCTGGCCGATCAGGCCATATTCGGGAACAAGCTCTTCCATTCGCGCCTCCAGCGCCTGCAATTGACCCGCCGGCAGCAGCGCGGCCGCCATCGCCAGCATCGCGGCGAGATGCTCGCGCCGGTTCATCATTTTGCGATCGCCAGCACATGCACCTCGCGGCGGATACGGAAACCGAGCGATTCATAGAGCGCGATCGCGCCGGCATTGTCGGCATAGCTGTGCAGGAAGGGCTGTTCGCCCCGCGCGACCATTTCGCGCATGACATGACCGATCAGCGCGCGCGCCAGCCCGCGGCCGCGGCAGTCCTCCCACGTCGACACCCCGCTGACCTCGGCCATGCCGGGGACCAATATGCGCTGTCCCGCCATCGCGAGCAGACGGCCGTTCTCGCGGATACCGAAAAAGGGTCCGTAGCGGTGCGTCTTCGGTCCCCAGGGGCCGGGTTTTGCGTGCTCGGCAAGCGCCGCCATTTCGGGCGCGTCTTCCTCATCGAGCGCAAGGATCGCGGGTTCGCCGTCACGCGGCGGCGGCGGGCCTTCGGCCACCATCTGCGCGAGCACCGCGCGCTTCACCTCGCGCGTACCCGCGGGAACGGGCCAGCGTTCGCCCTCGACGATCCAGATTTCGCCGTCGTCGGGCACAAGGTCCGCGAGCGCGGCCTGTGCCTCGGCGCCGGTGTCGGCGGCGACGCCGAACACGCCATAGCCGCGATCGATCCGCACCGCGCGCGCGTCGCCTTCGGCGAGATGCGCCTGCCGCCCGGTGAGCATGCTCCAGACGGGACGGTCGAGCGGGTGCGGCGCGGTCATGCCGCGACCTCCAGCAGCCGCTCCGCCTGCGCCCGCGCTTCGTCGGTCACTTCGGCGCCCGACAGCATCCGCGCGATTTCCTCGCGGCGGCCGGCTTCGTCGAGTTCGTGGACGCTGGTGCGCGTGACGATACCCTCGCTCGACTTGGCGATGATGAAATGCGCGGCGCCCTTGGCCGCGACCTGCGGGCTGTGGGTCACGGCAAGGAGCTGTTTCCCGGCGCCCGCGAGCCTTGCGAGGCGTTCGCCGATCGCGCTGGCAACCGCGCCGCCGACGCCGCGGTCGATTTCATCGAAGATGATCGTGTCGGCGCCGCCCTCTTCGGCCAGCGCCACTTTCAGCGCGAGGATGAAGCGCGAGAGTTCGCCGCCCGACGCGATCTTCGCGAGCGGCGCGAAGGGTGCACCGGGATTGGTCGAGATGAGAAATTCGACGCGGTCGATCCCGTCGGCGCCCCAGCGTTCGGCCGGCAGCCGTTCGACCAGCGTCTGGAAGCGCGCGGCGTCGAGCTTGAGCGGCACCAGTTCGCCCGCGACCGCCGTGTCGAGGCGCGTCGCGGCCTTGCTGCGCTGGCCCGAGAGCGCGGTCGCGGCGTGGGTGTAGGCAGCGGCCGTTTGGGCGACTGCGGCCTCGAGTTTCGCGAGCCCCGCGCTGCCGCCCTCGATCGCGTCGAGGCGCGCCGCGAGCGTGCCCGCAAGTTCGGCGAGCTCGTCGGGCTGACACCCATGCTTGCGCGCCATCGCGCGCAGCTCGAACAGCCGCGTTTCGGTCGCTTCGAGCCGTTCGGGGTCATATTCCATCGCGCGCGCGGCTTCGTGGAGCTTGGTCTCGGCCTCGTCGGCTTCGATGATCGCGCGATCGAGCCCGGCGAGCGCCTCGGCGAGCAAGGGATGGTCGCCCGCGAGGCGGTCGAGCCGCCGCGCCGCGCCGCGGAGTTGCGCGGGACCGCTGTCGCTTCCCTCGAACGCTTCCATGATCGCGCCGAGGTCGCCCGCGAGCCGTTCGCCCTTCTGCATCGCCGCGCGGGCTTCGGACAGTTCGGCGTCTTCGCCGGGCTGCGGCGCGAGCGCCTGCAATTCGGCAACACAATGCTCGAGCCATTCGCGGTCGCGTTCGGCCTCCGAAATCGCCGCGCGCGCGGCGGCGAGCTTGTCCCCGGCGGCGCGCCACGCGGCGTGCGCCGCGGCAACGCCGCGGGTATCGGCGCGCGCATAGGCGTCGAGCAGCGCGCGGTGCCCGGCGGGCGCGAGCAGGCCGCGGTCGTCGTGCTGGCCATGGATTTCGACGAGATGGGTGCCGACTTCGCGCAGCAGCGCCGCCGAACAGGGCTGGTCGTTCAGGAAAGCGCGGCTGCCGCCGTCGGCCTTCAAGGTGCGGCGGATCAGCAGCGGTTCGCCGGGTTCGAGCGCGATCTCATTCTCGGCAAGCAACGCGGCGAGCTTCGTCCCCGACGCCGGCGCGGCAAAACTTGCCGTCACCTGTGCCTTGTCGGCCCCCTGCCGCACCAACGCATTGTCGGCGCGCGCGCCGAGCGCGAGGCCGAGCGCATCGAGCAGGATCGACTTGCCCGCGCCGGTTTCACCGGTCAGCACGCCCAGCCCGGCCTCGAAATCGAGGTCGAGCCGTTCGATCAGCACGATATTGGCGATGGAAAGCGCCGTCAGCATGCCCTGCCCTTACCGCAGAACAAAGGCAGAATCTATGCGCTCGGCGCGTTCTTCTGCATCAGCTTGTAGGCGCGTTCGTACCATTCGTTGCCCGGATAGTTGGCACCGAGCACCGCAGCCGATTTTTTCGCTTCACCCGGAATGCCGAGCGCCAGATAGCATTCGGTCAGGCGATAGAGCGCCTCGGGGGCGTGGCTCGTCGTCTGATATTTATCGACGACCTCGCGGAAACGGATCGACGCCGCGAGCCAGTTCGAGCTGCGCTGGTAGAAACGGCCGATTTCCATTTCCTTGCCCGCGAGGTGATCCTGCACCAGATCGACCTTGAGGCGCGCGTCGGACGCGTAGCGGCTGTCGGGATAGCGGCGGATGACTTCGCCGAGCGCATTCTGCGCCTGCTGGGTGATCTTCTGGTCGCGCGTCACGTCGCTGATCTGCTCATAATAGCTGAGGCCGATCAGATAATAGGCGTAGGGCGCGTCCTTGTTGCCCGGGTGGATCGCGAGGAAACGCTGCGCAGCCTCGATCGCCGGGGTATATTCGCGGTCCATATAATAGCTGAACGAGCTCATCAGCTGCGCGCGGCGCGCCCAGGGCGAATAGGGATGCTGGCGCTCCACCTCGTCGAACAGCGCGGCTGCGAGGCCGTACTGGCCGCGATCGAGCCGGTCCTGCGCCGCGCGGTACAGTGTGTTGACGTCGCGCGCGACGTAACGCGTGTCCTTCTTCACATTGCCGCCCCCGGCACAGGCCGCCAGCATGGGGGTGATCACGAGCGCGGCGGCGAGCAGGCGCACGGTTGCGCGCGAGGGGGCAAATCGAGTCATGCGCGCGGTATAGCCACAGCGCGGATGAACGCAAAATAAATGATAGGGGTCGGGCGCAGCTTTACCCCGCCTTGACGACGCACCCCTTCGGGGCATTGGCGGGCGCGGGAACACGTCGCGCGGTCTTGATCGTCACTTGCGGTTCGAGCATCTGCCCGACCATCACGCCCTCGCCCGCGGTCGGCGAGATCGGGGCGTTGAAGATTTGCTCGGCGATGTCGGCGCCGCCGACGATTTCACCGAACACCGCAAAACCCGCTCCGTCTCCGCCCGGTGCGTCACTGTCGAACCCCTTGATGTCGGACAGCAGCAGGAAGAAGTCGCTCGTCGCGTCGCCCGGATTGAGCCGCGCCATCGACAGCGCGCCCTTGCAATTCGTCAGCCCCGTCGCCTTCGTCGGCTCGTGCGCGATCGGCGGGAAATTCCTGCGCGCATCGCCGCGATTGCCCGCCTGGATCAGCTGGTTCGCGGGCCCCCAGCTTTTCGTCGAGCGATAGAATTTGAAACCGTCCATCCGTTTCGCGTCGACATAGCGGAGGAAGTTCGCGGCGGTGACCGGCGCGCGCTTGCTCTCGATCCGCACGGTGATCGTGCCCGCATCGGTGACGAGCGCCACATAGGGCCGCGTGTCGGCCAGTTGCGGGACGGGCAGCGGCGGCGGGGGCGGCGGCGGTGCCATCATCGGCCGAACCGGCCCGGCACGCGGCGCAGCGGGCGGCGGGACGACCGCAGGGGTCGCCTGAGCGGCAGACAGGACAAGGGCGGGAAGGATCATCGTGAGCATGTGCCGATATTAAGCGCAAAGCCTCGACGCGCGCGAGCCTTTTTCCCGATCCTTATCGCCGCCGGCGGAGCCAAAGCCGTAACCCGCTGAGGCAGAGCCAGAGCGTCACCACGCCCCCCGCAAGGACAAGTAGCCGCCCCGCGAGGCCAAAGACCTTCCCCGAGTGGAGCGGATATTGCCAGGCGAAGAATTCGTCGCCTGCGGTGCTGCCATTGTCGTGGCGCGTGCCGGTGACGCGGCCGTCGTCCATCGCGACATAGTGCCAAAGCCGCCCCTGATCGTCGCGGTCGCGCGCGTCGAAGGTGCGCACGGCATAGACGCCATGGTCGGGGAAAATGCGGACGCTGTGAACGCGCCCGCGCTTATCGCCGACGATGCGCGCCATCGCGGCGTCGATGTCGATCGCGGGCGGTGTTTCGGGAACGTCGGCCATGCTTTCGTGGAGGCGGCCGGTGGTCGGCGAGACGAGGGCGACCGCTTCGCGGCTGTCGTCGGGCCACGCCAGCGTCACGCCAGTAACCGCGAGGACGAGGGTCACCGGCAGGAACCAGAGGCCCCAGGCGCGATGCGAATCGAACAGGCGCTTCAGGCTGCCGCGGCGCCCTTCGGTCCGGAATGCGCGCAGCCAGTGCATCCCCTTCGGAAAGGACAGCGCCGCCGCGATGCCGTGATCGATCACCCACAGCAGCGAGACGAGGCCGAAGAACCAGGTCATCCACGGCCCGGCAAGCAGGTCGATGTGAAGGCCGTAGACGATGTCCATCGCATGGCGCCGGTCGAACCTGATCGCGCCGCTTTCGCGCCACCCGAGCACCGATCCGTCGCGCGGATCGGCGAAGACCTGCACGGGCCGCGGCGATCCGCCGATAGGCGCGCGGCCCATCATCCACAGGCTGTCACCGGCATGGCCGGGCAGCTCGATCATGTTCGGCGCAAAGCCCGGCAGCGCGCGCTCAGCCTTTCTTGCAGCATCATCGATAGGCGCGACCTGGTCCGATGCAGGGACCGTCCGCCAATCGGCGTTGAGCGCGCTGTCGAGCTCGTCGTAGAAGGTGACCGCGATGCCGGTAATGGCGAGCAGCGCGAGCCAGAGCCCGGCGACGAGGCCGAACCAGCGATGCCACAGCTTCAAGGCATGGCGCGGCCGCCGCCGGACAGCCGCGCCCGCCATCAAAAGCGGACGGAAGCGGTCAGCCGAACATTGCGCCCCGGTTCGGGCAGGCCCGAAACGATCGCATAGTCGGCAAGGCCGAGCTGGCCGTAATCGGCGGTCGAGGCGTGCGCGATATAGCGCTTGTCGAACAGGTTATAGACCGCCGCCTGCAGTTCGAGCCGGTCGGTCCCGAACGGGCACCAGCTTCCGAACAGGTCGACCGTCGTATAGCCGGGTTTGTCGATGAAATAGGTCTGCGTGACAAAGCCGAGCTGCTTTTCACGGAACAGCACCTCGATGTCGTTGAGATCCTCGAAGCGCGTCAGGCTGGCGCGGAAGTTGAAATGGTCGCTCGGCTGATACCCCGCAGTCACCGACATATTGTCGCCCAGCGAATTGCCGAGCGCGATATGCTCATAGCCCTCGATCCGGTTGCCGTTGAGCCGCGAATCATAGTGGTTGTAATAGGCGTCGAGGCTGAACGGGCCGGTGCGGTAACCGGCGCGCAGTTCGAGCCCCTTCGATTTGAACGTGCCGACATTCTCGTAATAGACCGAGTCCTGAAGCGGCCGCGCAACGCGGTCGCGGCCGAGCTGGTCGAGGATGACGTCCTTGATCGTCATCTCGTAATAGACCGCCGAGGCGGTGAAGCCGCCCGCGTCATATTTCACGCCGCCCTCGACATTGTCGACGCGTTCGGGGCGCAGCGTCGGCGACATCGACAGCCACGCGGGGTTCTTTTCGAGCGTGAAGGCATCGCCGATCTCCTTGCCGCGGAACGCCTCGGCATAGCCGGCATTGAGGCTGAGCCCCGGCAGGATTTCGAACTCGGCGCCAACATTGACGCTCAGCCCGTCGCTCTTGGTGCCCTTGCGATAGGTGAGCTGGTCGAGGTCATAGGCGTCGTAGCGCGCCCCGAAGCTGACGAGCAGCGGGTCGATCACGCGCCAATGGTCCTGGATATAGACGCCCATCAAGGCACCCTTTTCGGTGAAACGGCCGATGTTCGGGTCCCATGCCCATGGCTGCCACTGCGCGGGGGCGCCAAGATATTCGCTCGTTACCCGGTCGCGGCGATGCTCGGCGCCGACGGTGATATCGTGGTTCGCGATCGCGAGGCTGGCGCGCACGTCGAAGCCCCAGGTTTCGATCTCGGCGCCGTAGAGGCCCCAGCGATCGTCGCGGTTCTGCGAGAAATTGGTGCGCGTCCAATAGCCGGTCGCCTCGATGCCGACGCCGCTGTCGCCTTCATAACCATAGTTGAGCACCGCCGTCTGGCGCTTGCCCTTTGCGTCGAACAGCCGGGTATTGGCGAAGACCGGCCAGTTCGGGCGCTGGCCGAAACGCCCGCTCTCGCGGCGCTGTTCATAGCTCGCGGTGACGCGGTGCCCGCCGCCGAGATCGCCGCCGACCTTGACGAAGCCGAGATTCTGTTCGGCGCCGGTCGCGAGCTGGCGGACGCCGTCGCCATCCTTGTACGGATCGCGGTTAACATGGACGTACGAGGCAAGGATGCCGATGTCGCCCGCGATGCGGCCATAGACGGTGCCGCTGAGCTTGTAGCCGTCGTTGCTGAACCAGCCGGCCTTGGCGATGCCGCCGATGTCGCGGCCGTCCTGCAACATGTCGACCGCGTTCCGCGTGCGGAAACGGATCGCGCCACCAACGGCGCCGAAACCCGCGGTCGCCTCGCCCGGTCCGGCCTGGACATCGACCGTTTCAAGCAATTCGGGCTCGATCGTCACGCGGCCGATATGGTGGAACAGCGTACCGCGCTGCGGCGCCCCGTCGATCGTGACGTTGAGCAGCGAATCCTCGAGCCCGCGGACATAGATTTTCTGCGCCAGCCCGATGCCGCCACCGACCGATACCGAGGGTACGCCGCGGAACAGGTCCGCCAGATCGTTCGCCTGGATTATCTCGATTTCCTCGCGGTCGATCTCGACATCGGTCAACGCGCCGACGACGACGATGTCGCCGGTCGCTTCGATCTCACCCTCCTGTGCTTGCGCGGTCTGGCTCGCCAGCGCGAGCGCCGTGGCGCAGCTCATCAGGATTTTGGTGCGAATTTTCATCATGGCCCCCATAGGTCAGCTGTTCGCGGGCGCCGTAGTCGCTATTGCGAACCATTGTCAACAATCGGGCCGATTGGAAAAGCGGAAAAGTCAGGCTAGGCAGCGGTGCCCAAACGGAGAGACCGATGACCGAGACGCCGAAAGCCGATGCCGCGCCCGAACCCGCGCCCCCTGGTGCCGCTGAAATCGGTTCGCGCCTGCTGCGTTACCTGCCGCTGATCACGATCGCGCATTTCCTGATCGGCCTGCCCGCACTGATCGCGTCGCTCGCGCTCGCTTATTTCGCTTTCGTCCAGGCCGAAGCGACGCAGAAGATGCAGACCGGCGGCGTGATGCCCTTTGTCACCTTCGGAACGAGCAATGGGGACAAGGAAGGCAATCAGGATATAGCGCTGACGCTGACGAACAATGGCGTTGGCCCCGCGATCCTTGGCCCCATCGAAATCCGTTATGAAGGCAAGCCGATGACCACCCCGATCGAGTTGCTCAGGACATGCTGTACGGGACCCGACAAGCGCGAATTGCGCTTTTCCACCTCGCCCTCGACAGGGATCGCCGCACGGCCGGGCGAAACCATCGAGTTTGTCAGCTTTCCGCGCACTCCGGAGTCCGAGAAGGTCTGGCAGACGTTCAACAAGGAGCGGTGGAAGCTCAAGGTGCGTGCCTGCTATTGCTCGATCTTCAACGATTGCTGGGTCACCGAAGGTATGCAGGGCTTGCCGAAACCGGTGAACAAATGCCCCGCCAACTGGTCACTCTATCGCGAGGATGCCGGAAACCGCATCGCGGGGATCGAAGCAAAATAATTCAACCAATCGGTTGACAATTAAATCGCGTGCCTCATATTCAACCGCATGGTTGAACATGATTCGCACGCCCTCGATACGATCTTCCACGCTCTCGGCGACGCCACGCGCCGCGCGATGCTCGGCGAGCTTGCCGCCGGCGAACGCACCGTCGGCGAGCTCGCCGAGCCCTTCGCCATGTCGCTCGCGGCGGCGTCGAAACATATCAAGGTGCTCGAAACAGCGGGGCTCGTCCGCCGCGATATCCGCGGCCGCACCCATGTCTGCAGCATCGACCCCGTCCCCTTGATGCGCGCCGATCAGTGGATCGGCATTTATCGCCGCTTCTGGACCGGTCGCCTCGACACGCTCGAAAAGATGCTGCGCGCAGAGGATGCGCCGCCCGCTCCCCCCAAGAAGCCCCTCCCCGGGAAAGAAGGAGAAAAACGATGACGACAATGCTGGACCAGGACCGCTATGGCCTGCTCACCGAGCCCGCGACGCTGACGATCGCGCGCCTGCTCCCCGGCCCGGTCGACCGGATCTGGGCCTATCTGACCGACAGCGACCTGCGCCGCCAATGGCTTGCCGCGGGCGCGATGGAAGCCAGCGTCGGCGCCCCGGTTGAGCTGGTGTGGCGCAACGACGAACTCACCGACCCGCCCGGGACGCGCCCCGACGGCTTTGGCGAGGAGCACCGGATGATGTGCGAAGTCGTCGCAATCGACGCGCCGCACATGCTCTCGATCAGCTGGGGCAGCACCGGCGGCGTGACCTTCACGCTCGAGGAAAAGGGCGACGAGGTACTGCTCACCATCGTCCACAAGCGGATCGAGGATCCCGAAGTTCGGCTCAACGTCAGCGCGGGCTGGCACGCGCATCTCGACGTGCTCGAAGCGCGGACGCGCGGTTCGGAGGCGGCTCCGCACTGGGACCATTGGACCCGGTTGCGCACCGAATATGCCGAGCGGCTGTTCGGCTGACACCCCGATATTTCGGCCGGCAAAGGCGCGCGGGGTATCGTCCCGCGCGCCTTCTTGCACGGCTTGCATATGCACCGACTGCTATATATTGCTAACACAGCCTGGCAGCAGGGAGGGCGGCCATGAAGCGCAGGTGGAAAATAGCTCTGGGTGTGCTCGGCGCGCTCGTCGTGATCGGAGGCGGCGGCTTTGTCTATATGCTGACCCAGCCACCCCCGCCAGCGAAGATCGTGGACGCCGGCCCGACGGGGCAGCGGATTGCCGGCAGCGGCATTTTCGCCAACTACTACCCCGCCGCCGGCACCGGCCCGCATCCCGCGATCCTGCTGCTCGGCGGCTCCGAGGGCGGGCTCGCGAAGGACATCGGAGCGCAGGCGCTGCTGTTGCAGGCCGAGGGCTACAACGTCCTCCAGTTGGCCTATCACAACGCGCCCGGAAAACCGGCAAAGCTCAAAAATGTCCCGCTCGAGGATTTTACCCGCGGGCTCGACTGGCTGAAGAAACAGCCCGGCGTCGATCCGGCGCGGATCGGCATCGTCGGCTATTCGAAGGGCGCCGAGGCAGGACTGCTCGTCGCGACACGCTACCCCGGTATCCGCGCGGTCGCGCTCGGCATGCCGTCGAGCGTCGTGTGGGACGGCATGTCGGGCGAGAATTACATGTTCGGCTCGTTCAGCTCGTCGTGGAGCGAAAAGGGCGAACCGGTGCCGCATCTCGCGTACAAGGGGCGGCCCGACGAACGCGAGCTGATGGCGGTGTTCGAAGGCGGATTGAAAGAGTTGGACCAGAACACCGCGGCGATCATCCCGGTCGAAAGGTTCAAGGGCAAGTTGCTGCTCGTCTGCGGCGAGGCCGAGAAGCTGTGGCCGAGCTGCCCGATGACCGACCAGATCGTCGCGCGCGCCGCAAAAACGGGCGCACCGGCACCGGTCGTCCTCCGCTACAAGGATGCCGGCCACGCCGTGATGGGCGCGCCCTTTGCCGATGCGGCCGCAGCGAAGAAATGGAGCAAGCTGGGCGGTACGGCGGAAGGGAATAGCGCCGCGCGTATCGACAGCTGGCCGAAGATCGTGGCATTCCTGAACGCCGAACTCGGACCGGAACAAAGGGCGGATGGCGGACGACAGTGAAACCTGGCTGCGCGAAGCCATCGCGCTCGCCTATGCCAATGCGGAGAAAGGCGGCCGCCCGTTCGGCGCGGTGATCGTGCGCGACGGACAGATCGTGGCCACGGGCGTGAACGCGATACTGGAAACCGGCGATCCGACATCGCACGCGGAGCTCAACGCGATCCGGCTTGCCAGCGAGACACTGGGCGCAAACCTTCTCGGCTGCGCGGTGTTTGCCAGCGGGCACCCCTGCCCGATGTGCATGGCGGCGATGCGCCTCGCAGGGATCGAGTCCGTAACCTACGCCTATTCGAACGAGGACGGCGAACCTCACGGCCTGTCGACCGCGGCGATCTATGCCGATCTGGCCAAGCCCTTTGCCGAGCAGGCGATGAATATCCGCCACCTGCCTGTCCGGCTGGAGGGCAAGCCCGATCTCTATGCGGGATGGCGGCAGCGGCAGGGGTGATCCCTGCGTGTCGGCCACTCCCCACCCCATTGGCGACAAAAAAAGGGGCCGCTTTCGCGGCCCCTTCTCATCTTCCGGTAACCGAAGGACTTAGTCCTTCAGGAAGTCGGGCACATGGCCCTGATCTTCCGGACCTTCGCTGCGCTCGCGGCGCGGGCCGCGGTCGCCGCCGTCACGGCGCGGGCCACGGTCACGGTCACGGCCGCCACCGCCACGCGGGCCACGATCGCCACGGTCGCCGCCGTCACGGCGCGGACCGCGATCGCCGCGGGGTTCGCGCGGCGGGCGGGTGTCTTCGAGTTCTTCGCCGGTTTCCTGGTTCACGACGCGCATCGACAGGCGAACCTTGCCGCGCGGGTCGATCTCGAGGACCTTGACCTTGACTTCCTGGCCTTCGGACAGGACGTCAGCGACCTTCTCGACGCGCTCGTTGGCGATTTCGCTGACGTGGACGAGACCGTCCTTGCCGCCCATGAAATTCACGAACGCACCAAAATCGACGAGGTTGACGACCTTGCCGTCATAGATCTTGCCGACTTCGGCTTCTTCGACGATGCCCGAAATCCACTTGCGAGCGGCTTCGATCTGGTCGAGGTCGCTCGACGAAATCTTGATCAGGCCTTCGTCGTCGATGTCGACCTTGGCGCCGGTGGTTGCGACGATCTCGCGGATCACCTTGCCGCCGGTGCCGATGACGTCGCGGATCTTCGACTTGTCGATCTGCATCGTTTCGATGCGCGGCGCGTGCGCCGACAGCTCGGTGCGGGCTTCGCCCAGCGCCTTCGCCATTTCGCCGAGGATGTGCGCGCGGCCTTCCTTCGCCTGGTTCAGAGCGGCTTCGAAGATCTCGCGCGTGATGCCCGCGATCTTGATGTCCATCTGCATCGTGGTGATGCCGTCGGCGGTGCCTGCAACCTTGAAGTCCATGTCGCCGAGATGATCTTCGTCACCGAGGATGTCCGACAGGATCGCATAATCCTTGCCTTCGAGGATCAGGCCCATCGCGATGCCCGAAACGGGGCGCTTGATCGGCACGCCGGCGTCCATCATCGCGAGCGAACCGCCGCAGACCGACGCCATCGACGACGAGCCGTTCGACTCGGTGATGTCGCTGGTGAGGCGGATCGTGTAGGGGAACTCGTCCTTCGTCGGCAGCACGGGGTGCAGCGCACGCCATGCGAGCTTGCCGTGACCGACTTCGCGGCGGCCCGGCGCACCGAAGCGGCCGACTTCACCGACCGAATAGGGCGGGAAGTTATAGTGCAGCATGAAGTTCTGGTACGACAGGCCGTTCAGGCCGTCGATCATCTGCTCCGCATCCTTGGTGCCAAGGGTACAGGTCGCGATCGTTTGCGTCTCGCCGCGGGTGAACAGCGCCGAGCCGTGCGCGCGCGGCAGGAAGTGCGTTTCGGCGACGATCGGACGGATCTGCGTCGTCGTGCGGCCGTCGATGCGCTTGCCGTCCTTGAGGATGGCGCCGCGAACGATTTCGGCTTCGAGCTTCTTGACGAGCTTGATGCCCGCCATGACTTCCTGCGGAGCGAGGCCGTCTTCGGTGAACTGTGCCTTCGCCTTCGCGCGCGCTTCGTTGAGCGCGTTCGAACGGGCCGACTTGTCGGTCAGCTTGTAGGCGGCGGTGATGTCCTTGCCGACGAGCTTCTTGAGCTTGTCCTTGATCGCGGCATTGTCGTCGCCCGAGGCGACTTCCCACGGATCCTTGGCAGCCTGTTCGGCGAGCTTGACGATCGCCTTGACGACTTCCTTACACGCATCGTGCGCGAACAGGACGGCGCCGAGCATGATCTCTTCCGACAGCTCATTCGCTTCGGATTCGACCATCATCACGGCGTCGTAAGTCGCGGCGACGACGAGGTCGAGGTCGCCTTCGGCAACCTGCGCGTCGGTCGGGTTCAGGATATATTCGCCGTCGATATAGCCGACGCGTGCAGCGCCGATCGGGCCCATGAAGGGCACGCCCGAAATGGTGAGCGCAGCCGACGCCGCAACCATCGCGAGGATGTCGGGCTCATTGTGGCCGTCATAGCTCAGAACCTGGGCAATGGCGTTGATTTCGTTGTAGAAACCTTCGGGGAACAGCGGGCGAATCGGACGGTCGATCAGGCGGCTGACGAGCGTTTCCTTTTCGGTCGCGCCGCGTTCGCGCTTGAAGAAGCCGCCCGGGATGCGGCCGGCTGCCGAATATTTTTCCTGATAATGGACGGTGAGCGGGAAGAAGTCCTGCCCGTCCTTCACCGACTTCGCGGCGGTCACGGCGCACAGGACGACCGTTTCGCCCAGCGTCGCCATCACGGCGCCGTCGGCCTGGCGGGCAACCTTGCCCGTTTCGAGGGTCAGCGTTTCACCGCCCCACTCGATCGATACTTTTTTCACGTCAAACATGTGGTTTCCTTCGCCCGCCGGGCCCTATGCCGGGCGGGGCCTCTGATTCCGGGCAATCCGGCCCGGGGCGGTGTAGGGCGTCTGTCTGCCCCGATGGCGGTCCCGCCGGATGCGGGAGCGGCCCTGTGGCCCGGCACTTTGCACGGGACCAATATGACAGCGGCCCCGGAAATCCGGGGCCGCCAGAAATTCTTACTTACGAAGACCCAGCTTCGCGATCAGCGCCTGATAGCGGGCCTCGTCCTTCTTCTTCAGATAGTCGAGGAGGCTGCGGCGCTTGTTGACCATCATCAGAAGGCCGCGGCGGCTGTGGTTGTCCTTGTGGTGCGCCTTGAAGTGATCGGTCAGCGTGTTGATGCGGTCGGTCAGGATCGCGACCTGGACTTCCGGCGAACCGGTATCGCCCTTTGCACGGGCGTTGTCGTTGATCACTTCGGTTTTGCGCTCGGCGGTAATCGACATATTTTCTTTTCCTCGAACATCCTGCTTACAGATTGAAGCCCCGGACGACTTTCAGCGTTCCCGCCAAAACCTCGATCAGGGCAACGGGACGCATTTCGCTGTCCCTTCCCCAATAGAGCCCGTCATCCGCGCTTACCCCGGTCCAGACACGACCCTGGCGGATCGCCCCTGCCGCTTCCGGGGAAAGGTTCAGAGCCAGGATGTCGACCAGCCCTGCCTCGAGCGGCAGAAATACTTCTGATTGGGCGGCCCCTTGGCCGAATGCGTTCAATTTGTCCAGCGAAATCGCCTGCGACAGGTCGAACGGCCCCGCTTTCGTACGGCGCAGCATCGTCACATGCCCGACGCTGCCGACGGCGTGCGCAATGTCGCGCGCAAGGCTGCGAATATAGGTACCCTTCGAGACATGCGCTGTGAGCGTGATCGAGCCGAGCCGCGCGCTCGCCCCAAGCCCGTCATCCCGGCGAATCGAGAGCGCGTAAACCGTCACGCTCCGCGCCTTCATCTCCACCGTCTCGCCCTTGCGGGCACGATCATAGGCGCGTTCGCCGTCGATCTTGATGGCCGAATAGGCGGGGGGCACCTGTTCGATCGGCCCGGTAAATTGCGGCAGAACCGCTTCGACTTCGGCGAGGGTCGGCCGGACATCGCTGGTCGCGACCGCCTCGCCCTCGGCGTCGAGTCCGGCGGTCTCGGTCCCGAACATTATGGTGAAGTCATAGACCTTGCTCGCGTCGAGCATCCGGCCGCACAGCTTCGTCGCCTCACCGAGCGCGATCGGCAGCACCCCCGACGCCAGCGGGTCCAATGTGCCGCCGTGGCCGACCTTGACCTTGCCCAGCCCCGCCTCGCGGCAGACGCGTTTCACCGCGCCCACCGCCTGCGTCGAGCCGAGCCCCAGGGGTTTGTCGAGGATGATCCAGCCGTTCATCCCCGCGCCGCTAGGCGCGCCGGGCAGCAATTGTCAATTTGCGGCGGGCTTTTCGCCCATGATATCCTTCGCCTTGTCGCGCTTCGACGGCGGCGGTGCCGACGTCACGAAGGACGACAGCAGGCAGCGCTCGCCGCGCACGACAATCGACGCGAATTTGTCGAGCCGCCCGGCCCCGCGCGTTTCGACGCCGATCGCCTGCGCGAAATCGATGTCGCGGCAGATGCCCGCGAAGGTTCCATAATACCATTCGCCGCGGCGCCCTTCGATCCAGATGCCGCGGTCGCGGTCGGCCTGCCAGTTGCGGATGGTGCTGTCGCTCGGGAACACGATGCTCGATTCGACGCCGAGTTCGCGCGGTTCCTTTGCGGGCTCGGTGGCCGCCGCCGCAGAAAGGGGAAGCAGCATGGCGGCCAGGGAGAGTGCGAGTTTCTGTTTCATGTCGAGTCTTTCTGCTATCCCGCCCGGCATTCGACGCGCGCCCTAGCAGATCGATCCTGAACCGGTGCTGACCCCGGGGTTGGGAGCTGTTCAGGCGCCCCGTCCTCCCCATTCACCCGCCAGCAGCGACCAGAGGCCGGTATCGCGCACATAGCCGGTCCAGGTGATCCGTTCGGAGCGCAGTACGCCTTCCTTGGTACAGCCGAGCTTGGCGACCGCGGCCTGGCTCCGCTTGTTGCGTTCGTCGATGCGGAATTCGACGCGGCGGATCCCAGTCGCGAAGGCGTGGTCGAGCATCAGGCGCTTGACCCGGCCGTTGAACCCCGTCCCCCGCGCATCAGGGTGGATGAAGCTGTTGCCGACCTCAACCGTCTGCGCCGACATATCGGGACGCAGCCAGGCGGTCATGCCGACAAGCCGGTCGCCGTCGAGGATCGCATAAGGCATCCGGCCCGCGCCCCCGATCAGCGTGTCGAAGCTCTTGTCGAAATGGTCGGGGCCGAAGCTCGACGAATAGATCGTCCAGACATCGGCGTCGGCGGCGCAGGCGGCGCGCAGCGCCTCGCGGTGCCCTTCGGTCAGCTTGACGAGCTTGAGGTCGCCGTCGGTAAGGTCGACATAGAGACGGTCAAGCATTGGCGAGGGCTTCCGCGGCTTCGCGCCGTTTCGCCATGAAATGGCGACGGCACATCGCGACATAGCGGTCGTTGCCGCCGATCTCGGTCTGCGCGCCCTCGACCACCGCGCGCCCCTGCTCATCGACGCGCAGGTTCATGGTCGCCTTGCGCCCGCATTCGCACACGGCTTTGAGCTCGACGAGCGCGTCGGCGATGCCGAGCAGCGCCGCCGATCCCGGGAACAACTCGGCCGAAAAATCGGTGCGCAGACCATAGCAGAGCACCGGGATGCCCACTTCGTCGGCGAGGCGCGCGAGACCCAGCACCTGCGCGCGCGTCAGGAATTGCGCTTCGTCGACGAGCACGCACGCGAGCGGGCGCTCCCGGTGCTCGGCGGTCACCGCAGCGAACATGTCGCTGTCGGGATCGAATTTATGCGCTTCGGCCATCAGCCCGATGCGGCTCGTGACCTGGCCGACGCCATAACGGTCGTCGAGCGCCGCGGTCCACAGCATCGTTTCCATGCCGCGCTCGCGATAGTTGAAATCCGCCTGGAGCAGCGTCGTCGATTTGCCGGCATTCATGCTGGCGTAGTAGAAATAGAGCTTGGCCATGATGATGCTGTTACCGCCTTCACGGCGCCATGCAACGGGCGATTAGACGGCATCCAGCAGAGCGCGAAACCGGGCGGGCTGCGGCAGCAGGTCGGCAAGCGTATAGCCGTCGAGGTGACCGAGGAAGGCCGCCAGCGCGCCGCCGAGCGCACCCTGCAACCCGCACGCCCCGCGCACGGGACAGGTCGAGGTCGCGGGGTCCATGCATTCGACCAGCGTGTCGAGATTTTCGAACTGACGCACCACCGTGCCGACGTTGATCGCGGCCGGGTCGTGCGCCAGCCGCATCCCGCCGCCGCGTCCGCGCTGCGTCACGACATAGTCCAGCGCCTGCAACCGCTGCGCGACCTTCGCCAGATGGTTGCGCGACACGCCGTATTGCCCGGCGATCTGGTCCACCGACATCAGTTCGCCGGTGGCGCCGAGGGCCATCAGGATGCGCAGGGCATAATCGCTATGAAGGCTGAGCCGCATAAAATAGGTATATTGAATATTGATTTTTCGATCAAGGGTGAATAAAAGGTATTTCAAATACCACTTATCGAGTCGAGCCCATGACCAGCACCCCATCCCGCGCCCATCCCCACAGCCTCGCCGCGCGCGAGCGCCGCCGCGACGATGCGCGTGCCATGGGAATCGACGAGGCGTTCATCGTCGCGATGGTCGATCATTTCTATACGGCGGTCCGCACCGACGCGGTGCTCGGCCCGATCTTCGAGCCGCGGATCGATGATTGGACGCGCCACCTCGGCCAGATGAACCGCTTCTGGCAGTCGATCCTGCTCAGCGCGGGCAATTTCTCGGGCAATCCAATGGTCAAGCACCTCGCCATCCCCGGGCTCGATCAGGCCGATTTCCAGCGCTGGCTCATGCTGTTTTACGCCACGCTGGACGACATCGCGCCGTCGCCCGAGGCTGCGCATCATATCGGCGCCAAGGCGCGGATGATCGCCGAAAGCCTGCTCACGGGGATCTGGGTCCATCGCGACCGTGATCAGGCCCTATCGAGGAAAGTGGAGCTTCCCCATGTTTGATCCGACCCCTGAAATGCTCGCCCGCCTGTCCAACGACCCCTATGAAGTCCACGGGATGCAGGCCGGTTTCCAGTTGCCGCGCGGGATCTGGCGCTGGATGTTCGCGCTCTATGCCATCTTCTTTCTGGGGATCGGCGCCGCGACCGGCCGCGACACGGCGACGATCTTCATGCTCGTCATCTCGGCACTCTACGCCCTGATCTATTTCGGTACCGCCTCGGTCCTTCACGCGCAAAAGGGACCCGAGCACATCTCGCCGCTCGACCGCATCGGCGGAACGCTCGACACTTGGACGGGACCGATGGACCGCGGCACCGTCGCCGCGCAAATCCTCGCGGTACCCGCGGGCTTCGCCTTCCTCGGCGTCACCTTCCTCGTCATCCGCAGCACCGCGGGTTTCTAATCATGGAAACCACCGACCCGCACGCTTGACTCGCTCGTGCCCGCTGTCATGCTGCGCACAAAAGAAGCAGCATAAACAGTGGGGAGAGCTGCCATGCGGTTGATGCCGGTGACCGACGCGATGTTCCTGTGGGGGGAGAGCCGCGAGATGCCGATGCATATCGGCGGCATCAACCTCTATACCCTGCCCGACGGGGTGGACGAAACCGACTGGCTGAACGACCAGCTCGCGCTGCTTCGCCAGTCCGAGGGCCTTCGGCGGCCGTTCAGCGAGGTGCTGAAACTGACGCCGTTCGGTCAATATGGCCCGATCCGGCTCGAACCCGACCGCGACATGGACATGCACTATCACGTCCGCGCCGCCGCGCTGCCGAAGCCGGGACGCTATCGCGAAATGTTCGAACTGGCGTCACGCCTCCATTCGGGATTGCTCGACCGGACGCGGCCCCTGTGGGAAATCACGCTCATCTCGGGGCTGCCGAACCGGCAGATCGCGACCTTCAAAAAAGTGCATCACGCGCTGATGGACGGGGCCGCGAGCATCCATTTCTATAATTCGATGCTGTCGGCCGACCCCGACGAGCGCCGCACCGCGTCGCCGCTCTCGGTCGAAGCCTATGAAGCGTACAAGCGGCTCTTTCCGCAGCCGAAGAAACCCGCGCGCCCCAGCCTGACCGACATCAAGGCGATCGGCGATTTCCTGAAGGAGCAATGGGGCAACAGCGTCGGGGTGACCAAGGCGATGAACCAGTATCTCGCGGCGATGTTCGGCATCGGCGGCGACGGGCTCGTCACCCCCTTCTCCGGCGTGCCGCGGACCAGCTTCAACCGCAACATCACCGGCGCGCGCCGCTTCGTCGCGCAAAGCTGGTCGCTCGAGCGCGTACGCGCGATGGGCAAGGCCTATGACGGGACGATCAACGACGCGGTGCTCGGGATGTGCGCGGGCGCGATGCGCAAATATCTGCAATCGCTGAACGAACTCCCCGACAAGCCGCTGAAGGCCATGGCGCCGGTGTCGATCCGTCCGAAGGACGATATCGATTCGGGCAATTCGGTCGCGTCGGTGACCGCGAACCTCGCGACGCATATCGACGATCCCGCGACGCGCATGGCGATGATCCAGGAATCGATGAATTCGGCGAAGGCGCAGCTGCGCGCCATGACCGCGGCGCAGATCCAGCTCTATACCGCGATCACCAGCCTTCCCATGATGCTGACCGCGCTGACGCGCACCGCCGACAAATTCCCCGCTTACTCGGTGACGATTTCGAACGTCCCCGGTCCGCGCGAACAGATGTACTGGAACGGCGCGCGCCTCGACGGCATGTACCCCGCGAGCATCCCCGTCGATGGCATGGCGATGAACATCACGCAGGTGTCGAATTTCAAGAATATCGACTTCGGCATCACCGCGTGCCGGCGCAGCGTGCCGCACGCGCAGCGGATGATCGACTATCTGGAGGAGGCGCTGGTCGAGCTGGAGCAGGCGGCGGGGATCAAGAAGGGGAAATAGCCCTTAATCGCGTGGATAGCTCTGCATCGGCTACCAGCGTTCCACCACAATAATCGTGGAAAAACCGAGCGACGATCACCGTCAGCTCTGAGCTGGTGGAATTTATCGAAAAGGTCAGCGGGGCCTCGCCGATCGCTTCGACAATGAAACGCTGGTCAGGCTCCGGGCGTGTGGCTTGATACCAATATCGCCAGTCGGCAACCGGCTCGACTTCATCCCAATCGCCGTCGGAATCTGTACCCTGCGACCGAGCCCATAGACCTCGATTGAGAATATCGCTCAGCTTGCCGGTCTCTCGCGTTGGACGAGGCCCCGGTCCGACCAACAGCAATTCCCACAAAATCTCGCCGCCAATTTCGATGGATTGCGGCGCAGGGATTGCGGTCATTCGGCGTCCCTGTCCTCCAAATCCCGCGCCACCTTCGGGTCGCGCAGCAATTTCTCGATATGGCTCGCCTCGTCGAAGCTTTCGTCCGACAGGAATTTCAGCTTCGCGGCATATTTCATCCGCACCTTCGATGCGACGGTCTTCTGCAGATAGGCGGTGTTGGTGCGCAGCGCCTTGAGCACCGCTTCCTCGTCCTTGCCGAGCAAGGGTTTCACGAACACCGTCGCATGGCGCAGGTCGGGCGACATGCGCACTTCGGTGATGCTCACCGGATGCGTTGCGAGGACGTCGTCATGGACGTCGCCGCGCGCGAGGATTTCGGAGAGGAGGTGGCGCACCTGTTCGCCGACGCGGAGCACGCGGACCGAGGGGCCGCCATCCTTTTTCCGGTCCTTTTCGGTTTTCATCGCCTAGCCCTTTGCCTCTTCGTCCAGTTTCGCGATGATCCGCGCAATCGAGCGCATGTTGCGTGCGGTACCCTTGTGCCCCAGCCGCCGTTCGATCAACCGCGCGTGCAGCTTGCTGTCCGCCGCCCCGTCGCCAAAGTCGATATAGAGCGCCCGGTCTCCGAGCGCGAGGCGCTCGTTCGGCCGGACCCGGTGGTCGGTCGCGAGCGCGTCGAACTGTTCCGCGGTCGGCTGCCCGTCGAGGAACATCGTGTGGACGATCCTGTCCTCGTTCGTGCCCGCGAACGGATTGTCGGCGATCGCCGCGGCCAGCTCGTCCCGATCGCGCACCAGCGCCGCGCTCGTCATGTCGAAGCGATCCTCGACCATCATCGACAATTTCTCTTCGAGCCCGCGCGTCGGCCGCGCGTCATGGTCGAACAGCACATTGCCGCTCGCCGCGACGGTTTCGACACGACTGAACCCCTCGGCCTCGAACGCCGCGCGCAAATCGGCCATCGTCAGCCGGTTGCCACCAACGTTGATGCTGCCGAATAGCGCCACATAGCGAGCCATGCCGGTGCCTCCACCGCTCCGCGGAGCGGACGCTGGTTACAGCGTCCGTTCGCGCAGTTCGACTTCGAAGACTTCGAGGTGGTCGCCCGCCTTGATGTCGTTCGTATCTGCCAGCACGACACCGCATTCGAGACCGGCGCGCACTTCGGCGACATCGTCCTTGAAACGGCGGAGCGACGAGATGGTCGTCGCCGACACGATGACGTCGTCGCGCGTGAGACGGGCATGCAGTCCCTTGCGGATGACGCCTTCGAGCACGAGCAGGCCCGCGGCCTTGTCGCGCTTGCCGGCGGGGAAGACGTCCTTGACCTCGGCGCGGCCGACGACGGTTTCGACGCGTTCCGGACCCAGTTCGCCCGCCATTTCCTTCGCGATCTCGTCGGTCAGGTGGTAGATGACGTCATAGTACATGAAGCGCACTTTTTCGCGGTTCGCGATCTCGCGCGCCTTGGCGTTCGGGCGGACGTTGAAGCCGATGATCGGTGCGTTCGATGCCGCCGCCAGCGTCACGTCGCTCTCGGTGATCGCGCCGGCGCCCGACTGGAGCACACGAACGCGGATCTCGTCGGTCGACAGGCGGTTCAATGCATTGACGATCGCTTCGACCGACCCCTGCACGTCGCCCTTGATGACCACCGGGAACTGGATGACATTGGCCTTGTCGGCAAGCGCCTCGAACATGCCCTCGAGGCTGACCGGCGCCTGTGCCGTCCGCTTCCTGAGCGCCTGTTCCTGACGATAGGCGGCGACCTCGCGGGCGCGTGCCTCATTCTCGACGACAGTCAGCGTATCGCCCGCCATCGGCACGCCGCCGAGGCCGAGGACCTCGACCGGAACCGACGGGCCGGCCGTCTTGATCTGCTGGCCCTTGTCATCGATCAGCGCGCGGACGCGGCCGCTTTCAGCGCCGCAGACAAAGATATCGCCGACCTTGAGCGTACCGCGGCGAACGAGGATCGTAGCCACGGGGCCGCGGCCCTTGTCGAGCTTCGCCTCGACCACCGTGCCTTCGGCGGCGCGGTCAGGGTTGGCCTTCAGCTCCATGATTTCGGCCTGCACCGCGATCGCGTCGAGCAATTTGTCGAGGCCGGTCTTCTTCAGCGCCGACACTTCGACATTCTGGACGTCGCCGCCCATTTCCTCGACCACCAGCTCATGTTCGAGCAGGCGTTCGCGGACGCGCTGCGGATTGGCGCCTTCCTTGTCGACCTTGTTGATCGCAACGATGATCGGCACGCCCGCCGCCTTCGCATGGTTGATCGCCTCGATCGACTGCGGCTTGAGCCCGTCGTCGGCGGCGACCACGAGGATCACGATGTCGGTGACGTTCGCACCGCGCTGGCGCATTTCGGTAAAGGCCTCGTGGCCCGGCGTATCAAGAAAGGTGACGAGCGAGCCGTCGGGTGTCTTCACCTGATAGGCACCGATATGCTGCGTGATGCCGCCGGCTTCGCCCGCCTGCACATTCGCGCCGCGCAGCGCGTCGAGCAGGCTGGTCTTGCCGTGGTCGACGTGGCCCATGATCGTGACGACCGGGGCGCGCGGCTTCAGATGCGCAGCATCGTCGACATCCTCGTCGTGACGAATGTCGATATCGCCTTCGCTGACGCGCTTGATCTCGTGCCCGAACTCGGTGACGAGCAGTTCGGCGGTGTCCTGGTCGATCGTCTGGTTGATCGTGACGGGCATGCCCATCTTGAACAGCGCCTTGACCAGGTCGCTGCCCTTTTCGGCCATGCGGTTGGCAAGGTCCTGTACCGTGATCGCTTCGGGAACGATGACTTCGCGGACCTGCTTCTCGCGCGGGCCGCTCGACGTCATGTGCGAGCGCTTTTCCTTTTCGCGGGCGCGCTTCAGCGCCGCGAGACTGCGTGCGCGCGCGCCTTCATCGTCGTTCAGCGCGCGCGTGACGGTGAGCTTGCCCGACTGGCGGCGGCTGTCGCCGCCACGGGTCGCCTTCGGTTCGGGCCGCTTGGGTTCGGGGCGCTTCGGTGCCTCGACCGGGGTAAAGCGGCGCGGTGCGGGGGCCGCGCTGGTGGTCGCGGGCCGCGCCGCGGGTGCGGGCGCGGCCTCACCCTGCGGCTCGGCGGCGGCAGCGGGCGCTTCGACGGCGGGTTCGGCAGCGACGGGCGCAGCGGGTGCGGGCTCGGCGGCCTTGGCCGCAGCCTGCTCGACGCGCGCTTCGGCACGTGCCTTTTCTTCCTCGGCGGCGCGGGCGCGTGCGGCTTCGTCGCGGCGGCGATTGTCCTCGAGCGCATTCATGCGCGCTTCTTCAGCCTCGCGCAGCAGCTGCGCCTGGCGTTCCTGACGCGACATCAGGCTGTCGTTCTCGCTGACGCGGGGCGCGGCCGGCTTCGGAGCGGGCGCGGGTGCCGGAGCGGGAGTCGGTGCAGGCGCCGGAGCGGCCTCGACCTCTTCGATCTCGACCGGGGCAGCTTCGCCCGGACGGCCCAGCACGCGGCGACGCTTCACCTCGACCACCACCGTATTCCGGCGCCCGTGGCTGAACTGTTGCTGCACCTGCCCGGCCTCGACCGTCCGCTTCAGCCCCAAAGGCTTGCGGGTAAGGGTCGGTTTGTCCTGTTCGTCACTCATCGAAAACCATCATTCCTTCAAAACGCGTCCGAAGCGGCGTCGCTGGTCGGCAGCGCCCCAATATTTTCCTCGCCAGAGACTGACGCGGCATGCGGGTCGGAATCGCGGTTGGCCGCGTCCCTACTCCATCCTGTGAAAAACTGCCAGCGGCTCAAATGCGCCAGCACCCGGTCCGCGGCGCGGGCGTCGGTCAACGCCAGATGCACCGCATTCTCGCGCCCCAATGCCATAGATAGGGTGCCGCGGTCTACGGGCAAGACCCGGCCCTCGCGACCCGACCCTTCATCATCCTCGCCGACGCGCCACGCCTGCGCCAATTTCTTGCGCCCGTCCTCGCCCGCATCGCTGGCGTGGAGGAGCAGGCGGACCTGGCCCTTGCGCGCCGCAGTTTCGATCTTTTCATTGCCGCTGAGCAACGTACCCGAGCGAGATTCCAGTCCGAGCCGGTCGAGCGTCGCGCGCTGGAGCTGCGCCTCGATGCGCGCGCCGAGGTTGTCGGGGATGGTGAAATTGCCGTCCTGAAGCGCACGCGCGAGCCCGCCTTTCAGCTTGCCCTTCGCCTGCGCGGCTTCGAGCGTCGCGCGATCGACACCGATCCACGCGCCGCGCCCCGGCGCCTTGCCATGGACGTCGGGCGCGATCGTGCCGTCGGGGCCGAGCGCGAGGCGCACGAGCTGCTCCGCCGGCGAAACCTCACCGGTTACGACGCAGCGCCGCTCGGGCACATGCTGGCCGCGCCCCTTTGCGCGGTCGGTTTCGGTCAGCTGATCATTGCGCGGGGTCCGCATCGGCGGCCTCCCCGGTTGCCGGCTCGCTCGACTCTTCGTCGTCGAACCAGTGCGCACGCGCCGCCATGATGATTTCGTTGCCCTGTTCTTCGGTCAGGCCATATTCGCCCAGCACGCCGCCCTTGTCCTCGGCACGCTCGCTGCGCGGCGGGCCGCGACGATTGTCGGTGCGCTTCTTGGCGATCAGTTCGTCGGTCGCGAGGTCGGCAAGGTCGTCGAGCGTCTTGATCCCAGCCTTGCCGAGCACGACGAGCATCGCTTCGGTCAGGTGCGGGATTTCGGCCAGAGCATCCTCGACACCGAGCGCGCGACGTTCCTGACGCGACGCTTCTTCGCGGCGTTCGAGGCCTTCGGCGGCGCGGCTCTGGAGCTCCTGCGCCAGTTCCTCGTCGAAGCCTTCGATGCTCGCGAGTTCGTCGATGCCGACATAAGCGACTTCTTCGAGTTCGCCGAAGCCTTCGGCGACGAGCAGCTGGGCGAGCGTTTCGTCGACGTCGAGTTCTTCCTGGAACATCGTCGAGCGTTCGACGAATTCGCGCTGGCGCTTCTCGCTCGCGTCGGCCTCGGTCATGATGTCGATCTGGCTGCCGGTGAGCTGGCTGGCAAGACGGACATTCTGGCCGCGGCGGCCGATGGCGAGGCTGAGCTGGTCGTCGGGAACGACGACTTCGATGCGGCTGTCATCCTCGTCGATCACGACGCGCTGCACCGTTGCCGGCTGGAGCGCGTTGACGACGAAGGTCGCGGTGTCTTCGGACCAGGGGATGATGTCGATCTTTTCGCCCTGCATTTCCTGAACGACCGCCTGGACGCGGCTGCCCTTCATGCCGACGCACGCGCCGACGGGGTCGATCGAGCCGTCGTAGCTGATCACGCCGATCTTGGCGCGCGAACCCGGGTCACGGGCGGCGGCCTTGATCTCGATGATGCCGTCGTAGATTTCGGGCACTTCCTGCGCGAACAGCTTCTTCATGAAGTCGGGGTGTGCGCGGCTCAGGAAAATCTGCGGCCCGCGCGTTTCGCTGCGCACCGACAGGATCAGCGCACGAACGCGGTCGCCGACGCGCATCAGTTCGCGCGGGATCTGCTGGTCGCGGCGAATCACGCCTTCGGCGCGGCCAAGGTTGACGACGATGTGGCCGAATTCGACCGACTTGACGACGCCGGTGATGATCTCGCCCGCGCGGTCCTTGAATTCATGATACTGGCGCTCGCGATCGGCCTCGCGGACCTTCTGAAAGATCACCTGCTTCGCCGACTGCGCGTCGATGCGGCCAAGGTCGACCGCGGGCAGCGGGTCGACGATGAAGTCGCCGATCTTGGCGTCCTTCTGCAGCTTCTGGCCGGCAGCAAGGTCGACCTGCTTGAAATAATCTTCGACCGCCTCGACGACCTCGACGACGCGCCACAGGCGAAGGTCACCGGTCTGCGGATCGAGCTTCGCACGAATGTCGTTTTCGGCGCCGTAACGGGCACGCGCGGCGCGCTGGATGGCTTCTTCGATGGCTTCGATGACGATGCCCTTGTCGATCATCTTCTCGCTGGCGACGCTGTTGGCAATCGCGAGGAGTTCGGCCTTGTTGGCGGAAATGGCAGTGGCCATCAGTCCTGTCCTTCTTCTTCCATTTCGTCGGCGCCCTCGATCGAGAGCGGGACGGTTGCGGCAATCAATTTGTCGGTGAGAACGAGCTTCGCCGTGTCGATCGCGTCGAACGGCAGCTTATGCTCCACCCCTTCCTTATCCGAAATCGTGACGGTATCGCCGTCGATGCCGATCAGCTCGCCGTTGAAGCGCTGGCGCCCATCGCGCTTTTCCTTGAGCGCGATCTTTGCCTCATGCCCCGCCCAGTCGGCGAAGTCGGCGCGGCGCGTCAACGGCCGGTCGATGCCGGGCGACGACACTTCGAGCCGATAGGCGACGTCGATCGGGTCCTTGCCCGCTTCTTCGAGTGCGTCGAGACGCTCCGAGATGCGGCGCGACAGGTCGGCGCAATCGTCGATCGTCAGCTGGCGCGTGTCGGGCCGCTCGGCCATCACCTGCAGCGTCGGATCGCTCTCGCCACCGAAAAAGGCGACGCGCACGAGCGCAAGGCCCATCGCCTCGGCTTCGGGCGCGATGATCGCATTGAGGGCGTCGAGATCGGCCAATGAAAATTCCCGTTTCGGATGACCGGAAAGCATGTGGGTATAGCCGCCGCGGCCCGCGGCCCCGACGTCCCAACTGGCTAACCATGTCAAGAAGTAGGGCGCATATAGGCTTTGGCGGGTGAGTCGGCAAGGGGGAATGCGGGGTCAGGGATGCAAGAGCCATCCTGCGAAGCCCGCGCCGATTACCAGCGCGGGCGCGACCCATTTTCCCTTGGCCAGCATCACGACCGCGACCGCCGCAACGAAGACAACAAGCCCCGCCGCCGGGTTCGACACGCGCAGCGCCGTCGCCCAGCCGAGCTGGAGCAAGGTCGCCGCGATCACCCCGACCACGGCCGCGGCGACGCCGCCGAGTATGCGGTGCAACGCCGGATTCTCGACCACCGCCTCCAGCCGTTCGAAGAAGATCATCGAAAAGGCGAAGGCGGGCAGGAACATGCCGACAGTGATCGCGACCGCGCCCGGAAAGCCGCCCGCGACATAGCCGGCGAAGGTTGCGAAGATGACCAGCGGCGCGGGCAGCATCCCCGCGAGCGCGACCCCGTCGAGGAAGCTCGCATCGGACAGCCAGCCGCGCCCCACCGTATCGGTGCGAACATAGGGTATCGCCGTATAGGCGCCGCCAAACGTAAGCAGCCCGCCCTTCAGCCCCGCGATGAACAGCGCGGCGATACCCGCCTCGCTCGCGGCCGCGGCAACGGTCACCGCCGGAGCCGCATCCGAAACGACAAACGCCAGCAGCGCCGCCGCGACGAACGCCGCGGCTGCCACGACGGGCCGCGCGGCAAAGCTGTAGATCAACCCCGCCGCGATCAGCGGAATCCAGAATGGCACCCCCGCGAGCGTCGCGCCGAGCGCCGCCGCGGCGAGCAGCCAGAGCAATTTGTCCTCGAGGATATGCGCCCCGATGCGCTGCACGGCGCGCAGGATGATAGCGAGCACCGCGATCTGTACGCCGAGGAAGACTGGCGCCATTGCCGGATTGCCGACGATCCAGTCCTTGTAGAGCCACGCCGCGCCGAGCATCAGCACGAAGCCGGGCAACATGAATCCCAGGCCTGCGAGCAGCCCGCCGATCCGTCCGCGTGCAACCATGCCGAGGTGGACGCACAGTTCGTGCGCCTCCGGCCCCGGCAGAACCTGCATCACTGCGAGCAGCCGGTTGAAGCGTGCGGGACTGATCCAGCGCTCCTCCTCGACCAGCGCCTGCTTCACCATCGCGATCTGCGCGACCGGGCCGCCGAAAGCGAAGAAGCCGAAGCGGAGAAAGCGCAGGAAGAGCTGGAGGAGTGAAAGCGGCGGCGGGGAAGGCTCGAAATTCGTCATGGCAAGCGCGCTCCTTGCCGCAAGTGCGGCATATTGGAGCGGAACTTGGACAGCAAGCCGTCTGGACGGGCGTCCGCATGGCCCGTGGCGCGATGAATAGCATGGCGGACGCGCAAGGGAAGATAGATAAGCTTTGCGCCCTTGAAGGTGGGAAGGAAATCGGCGACGGCTGTTGATCTTTTCCATCGGATAGGCAGCAACCATGTCCTTCGATAACCAGCTCGACGCGCTGACCCACGACCATGTCTTCCTCGGCAAGCGGCACGACGAGAATGCGCGCCGCACGCTGTGGGTCGTCGCGCTGACCGCCGTGATGATGGTCGGCGAGATCGCCGCGGGGCTCGCGTTCAACTCGATGGCACTGCTCGCCGACGGCTTTCACATGGCAACCCACGCGGGCGCGCTCGGCATCGCGGCGATCGCCTATGCCTATGCGAAACGCCATGCCTATGGCCGCCGCTACAGCTTCGGCACCGGCAAGGTCGGCGACCTCGCCGGTTTTGCCTCGGCACTCGTGCTCGGCATCGTGGCGCTGGGCATCGCGTTCGAATCGGTGACGCGGCTGCTCGACCCGCGCCCCGTCGCCTTTACCGAAGCGACGATCATCGCGGTGATCGGGCTGGGCGTGAACATCGTCAGCGCGCTGCTGCTCGGACATGGGCACGACCATGGGCATGACCATGGGCATGACCACGGCCATGATCACCATCACGGCGACGCACATGCGCATGACCACACCCCTCCCCATCATGGCGAGCGCGACAATAATCTTCGTTCGGCCTATCTGCATGTCGTCGCCGACGCGCTGACCTCGGTGCTCGCGATCGCTGCGCTACTCGGCGGCCGCTATCTCGGCTGGGTGTGGCTTGATCCGCTGATGGGGATCGTCGGGTCGATCGTCATCACCGTCTGGGCGGTTTCGCTGATGCGCGACACCGGCGCGGTGTTGCTCGATGCGACCGACGCGGCGCTCGAGACGGAGATCCGCGCGCGGGTCGAAGGACCGGGCGACGCCACGATCACCGATCTCCATGTCTGGCGCGTCGGACCGGGTGCGCATTCGGCGATCATCAGCGCGGTCGGAGCGACGCGCGAAACAATCTGCCAGCGCGTCGCGCCGGTGCAAGCGATCGAGCATCTGACCGTCGAAATACGCTAGGAGGTCGTGCCGTGATCATATCGGCCATACTCGTAAAATCGCCCAATAATTCCCTTCGCGACTGAGCATCACTGTCAAAAACTGCCAAAAAACTTGACTTTTTGATGAAATAACCATAATGTATTTTCGCTAACGTCGCCTGCGACGGAATTTTGATGCCGATCGGCGGATACTTCCCTTCACACGCTGCCAGCTCCGCCGGTGCTTTTGCCGGTGGATATTCCTGTTTTCGTGAAAGGAAACACCTCATGCCCATCGGCACCGTAAAATTCTTCAACAGCGACAAGGGCTATGGTTTCATCGCCAACGAAGATGGCTCGGGCGACAGCTTCGTCCACATCAGCGCCGTCGAGCGCGCCGGAATGGCGACGCTGAACAAGGAACAGCGCGTTTCCTATGAATTGGAAACCGACCAGCGCGGGAAGACCTCGGCGGTCAATCTCCAGCCTGCATGATGAAAATCCGGCGGGCGTCCTTCGGGCGTCCGCCGGGCCATCACGCCCATGCTCGCGCAAGCCAAAGGAACACCTCATGGACATGAACGAGCTCTTCTATCATCACCAGATGGCGCTGATCGCCGCGGGCCAGGCCAGACGGGCAGGCACCCCTCCCCCGGTTTTCGACCTGCCCGGCCATTATGCCCGGCGCATCGACGACTATCGCGCCCGCCGCGGCATGCCGGGATATTTCGTCCGCCCGCTGCGTAAGGGGCCGCCGGCCGCCAGCGCAGCCTGATCCGCCTCGCCTAGTCGATCCGTTCGATTTCGATGTGCGGCCAGTGCGCCGCCAGTCGTTCGGCCCAGCGATCATAGGGCCAGGGAATCACCTCTTCGCTGAACCAGAACAGCCGATTGCCCTCAAGGTCATAAAGATGCACCGCGTCGTCGCTTTCGTCCTGCCGGACGATGCGAAGCCTGCCGATGCGCGAGGGGTGGATGCGCCCTTCGTCGCCGCCCGCGGCCCCGATGCGCCCCTGCCACCAGACGAGATCGCCCGTCGCGGGGTCGAGCAGGCTGCCGCGGTTCGGATTGGCGAGCATGTTGAGTCCGGCGCCGAGCGCGATAAGCGCACCGAATCCCCCCGCCAGCGGCACGAGCCATGGGGCGCATTCGCGGCCATCCTCGCTGCAATTTTCGGCCGGATCGATCGCCGATGCCGTCCCGAAAAAGATCAGGCCGACGGAGAGCAGCAACCACATTCGCCAGTCGGTCCGCGCGCTGCGCCGATAGGACGGGATAGCGGAACCGGTCATGGCGCCAGTCTGGCATGCGCCCCTCAACAAACGGCTAACGCCGCCCGCCGCGGGCGATCGCATAGATGGTGAAACATTTTGTTGGCGTTTCAGCGTATAGGATGGGCCGCGATGCCCTCTGCGCGAATCGCGCGCGGGGGACGCGACGGAATTTGATATACGCATGAAGCCCGAACTGAATCTGAGCGCCCGCCCGAGCTGGCGCGACCCGGCACCGGAAAAACCGGCTGGGCCGGGGCGCACCTTTTGGGCGGCGATCATTGCGGTCGTCGTCGTGGCTTGCTTCGCACTGCTCTTGTCGAGCGGGCAATTGCGGCCGCCCGCGGTGTTCGGCCCATATAGCGTCTCGGTGCCGCTCAATTTCCGGACCTATGATCCCGCGCGCTGGGCGATCATGAATGCCGAAGATTATGAGGCGGCGCTGAAGATCGACCCGACGCTGCCCAATCCCGACAGCGTCGGGTATGGCGATGCCGCCGCCCTCCCCCCCGCCGACCCCGCGCTATTACGCGAGGAAGCCTTTGTCGGACCGCCCGCAAAGCCCTATGTTTTTCGCGGCGTGACCGCGCTCGACAGCGAACGGGCGCATTATTGCCTGACCGCCGCCATCTATTACGAAGCGGCGTCCGAGACCGACGACGGGATGCGCGGCGTCGCGCAGACGGTGATTAACCGCGTCCGTCACCCGAGCTTTCCGAATACCGTGTGCGGCGTCGTCTTCCAGGGATCGCAGCGCGCGGGCGTGTGCCAGTTCACCTTCAGCTGCGACGGCGCGATGGCGCGGAGCCCAAGCAAGCCCAACTGGCTGCGCGCCAGCCGCATCGCATCGGCGGCGCTCGGCGGCTATGTCTTCCCCAAGGTCGGCCTCGCAACGCATTATCACACGCAGGCAATCTGGCCGCGCTGGGGCAAGAGCCTCGTGATGACCAACATCGTCGGCGCGCACATCTTTCACCGCTGGCGCGGGCGCTGGGGGATGCCCGACGCGTTCCGCGCGCCCTATCTGGGCCGCGAACCCGTTCCGGGTCCCTATCTGCCGCTCGCGCAGCAACTGGCGATCCTGAAGGGCCAGGGGCTCGCCCCCGGCGCCGGCCCCGCGCCGATGCTAGCCGGTCCCGCTGCGCCGCTGCCCGATGTGGCGGCCGCGCCGCTGCCGGGCACCATGGCTCCCGCAGCCCCTGTGGTCCCGCCACCCGTCGCCGCCCCCGCCGCACCGACCTATGCCGATCCGCGGCTCAACCAGTCGGGGCAGGTTCGCGAAGAGTTCCGCGGCAGCGGAGAGTGGAAACGCTGACGGTTTCGGCCTAGGCTGCCCGCCTCACGACGGGAGGTCTCTATGGGACATGTCAAAGGCATCGGCGGACTGTTTTTCCGGGCGCGCGACCCCGACGCGCTCAACGCCTGGTATCGCGAGCGACTGGGCATCGGCGCCGGCTGCAACGCTGACGATACGGGGCCGGTCAACGAATGGGTGTGGAACGTCACCGCCGGTCCGGTGGTGTTCAGCGCGTTCAAGGCCGACACCGACTATTTCGCCGCCGACAAGCAGCATATGCTGAACCTGCGGGTCGACGACCTCGACGCAGTGCTCGCCCCGTTCCGCGACGCGGGGGACGAGGTGATTACCAAGGATGAGTGGGACGATCCCGCGGTCGGCCGCTTTGCGCGGGTGCACGATCCCGAAGGCAATCCGATCGAATTGTGGGAACCGCCGAAGAGCTGATATTCTTGCCTGGCTAACGCCAGACGCGGCACCGGTCCGCTCCCCCCAGCCGCCTGAGGCCGTGGGCAGCGGGCCGGTACCGCCTTCGCCGTCAGGCGGAGAAAATTACCGTCCCTGGCTGCGCCAGCGCTTGACGACGCGCTCAAGGATTTCGGCCTCGCCGCCGGTTTCACGCCACAGCTTGGAGAAGAGCGGGTCGCTCGACGCCGGCCGCTTTTCCTCTTCGAGCGTGTCGAGATAGACGCGGATCGGGATCGACACGCCTTCGCCGCAGACGATGCACTCGCGGTTGCGCAGCGCGGGGATCGAATCGATGAAGCCGCGCGCGCCTTCGGGCATCGCCGCCTTCACGAAATGCTGGTCGCGCTCGTTGTTGAGGCGCATCGAAATGATCGTGCCGCACTGCGACAGCACGCCTTCGGCCAAGTCCGACGGACGCTGGGTGATCAGACCCAGCGACACGCCATATTTACGGCCTTCCTTCGCGATACGTTCGAGCACCTTGCGGACCGCCTGCCCCTGCCCGATGTCCTTGGCCGGGATATAGCGGTGCGCTTCCTCGCAAACGAGCAGGATCGGGCGCTGCGGTTCGCCGCGCGACCAGATCGCATAGTCGAAGGTCAGGCGCGACAGCACCGCGACGACGACGCTGGTGATGTCCGAAGGGACACCCGACACGTCGATGATCGAGATCGGCCGGCCGTCCGACGGCAGGCGGAAAATCTTGCCGATGAAATTCGCCATCGTGTCGGCGACGAGCATGCCCGAGAACATGAAATTATAGCGCGGGTCAGCGCGCATTTCCTCGATCTTCCCCTTGATGCGCATGAACGGCGCGCTCGACGTCGCCTTGTCGAGCTTGCCCATCTCGTTCGTCAGGATGCTGAGCAGGTCCGACAGGAGATAGGGGATCGGCGAATCGACCGTGAGCTTGGTCATGCCTTCGGCAAGTCGGCTCTTCTGGCGCGCCTGGAGAAGGCATTTGGCGAGCACGTCGCAGTCGCTCTGCCGGTCGCGGCCTTCGCTCGTCACGAACACTTCGCAATGTTCCTCGAAATTCATCAGCCAATAGGGCATCGCGAGATTGTCGACGTCGAACAGCGCGCCGATCCCCTTGAACGCCGCCGAATATTCGCCGTGCGGGTCGATCATCAGGATGTGGCCCTGCGGCGCCATCTCGCAAATCTTGTGCAGGATCAGTGCGGCGCTGGTCGATTTGCCCGTGCCGGTCGACCCAAGCAGCGCGAAATGCTTGCCCAGCATCGCATCGATATAGAGCGATCCGCGAATATCCTTGGTCGGATAGACGGTGCCGACTTCGACATGCGCGCGCTCGTCGGCGGCGTATATCTGCTTCAGGTCGGCGCTGGTCGCGGCGAAGACCTGGCTGCCCGGGATCGGGTAACGGGTGACGCCGCGCCGGAAATTATGGATGCGGCCAGTGATCTTTTCCTCGTCGCCTTCGCCGAGGAAGTCGATCGTCGCGACGATCAGCCCTTCGCCGCGTTCGTGCAATTGCTGGTCGCGAATGCTGCCGATCAGCCAGACATTGCCGACGCGAACCTTGACCTGCGCGCCGACCTGGCCGGCCATCGCCACCGCAGCGTCGGTGGACGTAGCGAGCTTTGCGATCGTCGCCGCGTCGAGCAGGATGCGCGAGGCAGAACCCGAAATATCGATCACTTCGCCGATCATCAGGTCGTCGCGATGATGGTTGATCGCCGGCGCGACGGGTGCCGCGACGCCGCCGCCGGCAAGCCGGACATGTTGTGCCGCCGTCGAATCCCCGGCGCTGAATCCGCCCTGCATGTCCATCAATTCGTCCCCGCCTCTATCATGGTCCCCGACACCGGTATCGCAGACGAGGGTAAATAGGCTGTGAACTTAAGGCCGACCGGCCCCTTTTAACGGCGACGAAATATAGCCGAAGCCCCATATCCGAGCACGAGCGAGAGCAGCACCGCGGACAGGCCGTAAAGAAAGCCGTGGCGCTGCGCCGCGAGCGCGACGAAGCGTTCGAAGCCCGCCTTGCGGATCTGGACGTCGCGCGAGGCGACCGCGAGCACGCGGCCGCGGCTGATCAGGTAGGTTTCGGCGCGATAGGTGCCGACGGGAACGCGCGCCGGAACGGGGATGCGTGCGCGATAAAGCACGCCTTCGGTGATCTCCACCGCAGAGGGATTTTCATAAAACAACCCGATCCGGCGATAGAGATCGCTGAGTCCCGCCTCGAAACGTTCGAGTTTTTTCGCTTCGGAAAAGCCGCTCGGAGACATCGACAGGTTCGCGAGGCCGAGTTCGAAAATCGCCGCCGTCCGCTCGTCGACCAGCTTGTCGATCGGCCGCGACGATCCGATCGCGTAGAAACCGGGCGACGTCCGCAGCCGCAGACTGTTCGCATTGACCCAGATACCCGCGACGCGCTGCTTTTCGCGCAGGATGATCGGACGCACCGGCCCCTTCAGCACGACGACGATGTCGGCGCGGTCGTCAGGCAGGCGCTGGCCGGGATAGAGGATCGCGCCGAACAGCAGCAATTCCTCACCGGTAAAGCTGTACTGGATGTCGATCGCGCGGCTCGACACGTCGGGAACGAGCCGCGGGTCGGCCGCGTGCGCCGTCGCGGGCAGGAACAGCGCCGCCGCCCAAAGGATCAAGGCGGTGCCGCGCGTCATTGCACCGTGTAGATTTCTTCGGGGCGGATGAAGAGGTCGACCCCCATGCGCAGCGCGACGAGCAGCACGATCGCGGCAAGCGCCATGCGCAGATATTCGGGCTTCACCTTTTGCGCGAAGCGCGCGCCGACTTGTGCCCCGATCACGCTGCCGAGCAGCAGTAGCCCCGCGAGCACGATATCGACCGCGCCGGTGGTCAGCGCGTGGACCATCGTCGTCGCGATCGTCACGAACAATATCTGGAACAGCGACGTGCCGACGACGACCTGCGTCCCCATTCCGAGCAGGTAGAGCATCGCGGGCACCATGATGAAGCCGCCGCCAACGCCGAGCAGCATCGTCAGCACACCCCCGACCAGGCCGAGCAGCAGCGGCGCGAGCGGCGAGATATAGAGGCCCGAACGATAGAAGCGCCAGCGCATCGGCAGGTTGGCGACCATCGGATGGTGGCGGCGCTTGCGCGCGGGCGCTGGCAGTCCGGCCTTTACCGCGCGGTAGCTTCCCCACGCCTCGCGCCCCATGAACGTGCCGACGATGCCGAGCAGCGCGACGTAGAGGATGTTGATCACCGTATCGATCTGCCCCCACGCGGTGAGCAGTTCGAACAGCCCCGCGCCGATCAGCGAACCGAGCAAGCCGCCCGCGACGAGCACGCCGCCCATACGCAGGTCAACACCGCCGCGCTCGAGATGCGCCATCACCCCCGACACGCTCGCGCCCGTCACCTGCGTCGCCGCCGATGCTGCGGCGACCGTCGGCGGGATGCCATAAAAGATGAGCAAAGGCGTGGTCAGGAAGCCGCCGCCGACGCCGAACATCCCCGACAGGAAACCGACCCCGCCGCCGAGCAGCACGATAACCAGCGCGTTGACCGACAGATTGGCGACTGGGAGGTAAAGGTCCATGGGCTCCGACGAACGTCCGCGGCGCCGGATGCGCGCCGATTCCAAGGACCCTAGACCATTTTTCCGGGGTGGGGAATCGGCTGTCGTGCCTTATTTCGCGCTCGATCAGAAGTCGGCGGCGAGGGTCAAGGCAAGCCCGCTTTCGGGACGCGCATCGCCCGCGATCCGCTGGCGCCAGTCGAGCGCGATGCGGCCGCCCTCGCCGACTTGCGGAAGGCGCAGCGTCAGCCGCGGACCCACGTCGACGCGTGCCGTACCTGGCTGCACCGCCCCCGCGGCCAGCGCGCCGATCCGCAGCGGTGTGGTTTCATCAAGCCCAAGGCGGCGATCGACGACAATCGCACCGTCGGCAAATCCGTCGCGCCGCCGCGTCCCGACCACGCCCGCCTGCGCATAGGCGTCGAGCCGGAAACCGACGGGCAATGCAACTTCGGACACCCCGCCGCTCGCCATGACGGCGAGCGCGGTGCGCCCCTCCCTCCCGGCAGCGACGCGCTGTTCGATCGCGACGTCGACCGGCAGGCGCGCGAGCGGCGCAAAGGCGAGGCCGAACGCGATCTCGCGCTGCCCGGGCCGCTGGACCGCGATCGTCGCGCGGCCATAGGCACGCGTCCGGCCCGTCTCGCCGAAACCATAGGCGAGGCGCAGCCCGGCCTGACTCCCGCCAAGCTGGCTCGCCGCGCCGATCGCGTCGGGTGCATTGCCCGACCCCTCGCGCAGATAGAACCAGCTGCCGAGCGACCAGCTCGAAAGCTGTCGCCGGATCCAGAAGGGCTTGCCCTGCCCCGGCTCCGCCCGCGCCGCAGGGGCAAAGGGGAAGAAGGCGCTGCCGGTTCCGACGGCCGCACGCGTTGCGCCGCCGGGCGCCGGCGGCAACAGCCGCGCCATCAGCGCGAGGCGAAGGCTATGACGGTCGGCACCCAAGCCGCCCGAGACGGCTTCGTCATCGACCGGCGCAGGCACGCCGGCCATTATGGAAGGCGGCTCCGAAATCGCGACCGGTCGCGCCGCCGCCACCGCCCGCGCTCCAGATATTTGAGGCCGGCCCTGCATATCGGCGGTACTGACCGCAAAGGACGAAGGCGGCATCCATGGTGCCGTCGGCGCATCGGGGGGCAACGACAAGGCGGGATTCCACAGCATCATGACCCGCAGGACAATCCAGCCGCCGACGCACAGCAGCAGGAAGCGCAGTGCCGGCGCATCGCGGCGCGCGTCGGCGCGGCGCACCATCATCGCACCACCGCCCGTGCGAGCGCGTCGCCGGGGGCGCCCTCGTTGTCCGCATGCTCGGTCTTGTCCCAGACGACCTCACCCGACCGCAGCATCCGCCAGTAGAGCACGACCGCGCGCCGTGCGGCGAGCATCGCGATCACATTGGCGACAAAGGCGCGCGGTAGCGCCAGCGCCGCTTCGCGCCAGCCGTACCAGCGCGCCGTAAAATGGGCGCGGATCGCCATGCGCCAGCCGAGCAGCATCGCGTTGAACGCCAGCAGCAACCGCATGGCATCGCCGAGCGACGGTGCCGTCCAGCCCAGGAATTCCTGCCCCGCCCAGCCAATCGCTATGACGATCAGCCCGGCATAAGCGGCGAGCAGGACAAGCGCCGCGAGCGGCGCGCGGCGATCGCGCCAGAGCATCCAGCGCGCGAGCCAGTCGCGACCGGAAGAAAGCCTGTCCCCGACCTGCCGCGATCCCGGCCAGCCAAGATGATCCCAGCCCGCCAGCGCGATCCCGGCGACCCAGCGCGCCTTCTGCTTCACCGCGGCATCGACTACGCCGGGAAAGGTGCCGCGCGACACGATCCGGTCGCCCGCCGGCCCGGTCGCTTCGACGAAGCGCGCGCCGAGACCATAGGCACCGATCACCATGCCGACCTCATAATCCTCGGTCAGGCTGTCGCAGCGAAAGGGATCGCCGCCGCGCTCGATCGCCAGCAGCGCCAGCGCGGTGCGCGTGAGCGCGCAGCCGACCCCCGCCGAAGGCAACGGCATGCCGAGGCGTGAGCGAACGACCAGCTCCTTGCCGTGCGCTTCGGCAAATTCGTCGCCATAATGCCCGCCGATCCAGCGCGAACCGCGCGCAACGAGCGGCACCACCGGGATCTGCACCATCGCATTTTCGCCAAGGTAGCGGCGATACAGTGCGAGCTCGCCGGGATGGACATGATCTTCGGCATCATGGAGGACGACGGCGGCGAAGCGCATGCCCTCCGCTCGCTCGTCCTCGCCCAGCGCCGCCCACAGCCGATTGAGGTTATCGCCCTTGGTCGTCGGTCCGTCGCGGCCTCCAATGACGAGCCGCACCCGCCGGTCGCGAGCGACCAGCGGCGATATGGCAAGGAGCGTTGCGGCATCATTGGGATAGCAGCCGACATAGATGCGGACATCCTCTCCGTCCCACGCGGCGAGCGTACGGCGCAGCATCGCAGGCAGCACAGCGGCCTCGTCCCACGCGGGTATGAAGACAGCAAACCGGCCGTCGAGCGGCGGCGTATCGGGGCCAGCGCGGCCGCGGCGGCGCGTCGCCAGCCAAAAAGCGTCGAACAGGAGGTCGTCGAGCCCGATCAGCAGGATCCCGACCGACGCGAACAGCATCAGTTCGTGGCCAGCCCCGAGCACCAGCCATTCCAGCCATGCGGTCGATAGCTTCACCCTGCTAGCCCGCCCCCACCGGTGACATGACGTCATCCAAGCCGACAGTGCTAATGACCGACGTGAATTTGTAAAGCGGGGTAGCCCTCGTTAGTTAACTTCGCCGTCCCGGAACGAACCAAGGAATCACTTCACCCATGAGCCGCGATTTTCCGCCCCGCTCCGCGTTACGCGATTTTCTCGAAAGCGAAAGCGCGGGCGGCATGCTGCTCATTTTCGCAGCCATTTTGGCGATGATTGTCGCCAATTCGCCGCTCGGGACGCTGTATCACGACGCGATTCATGCCGAAACCGGCCCCGTCCTGACCGACAAGCTCGGGCCGATGACAGTGCATCTTTGGATCAACGACGGGTTGATGGCGATTTTCTTCCTGCTCGTCGGGCTGGAGATCAAACGCGAGTTCGTCGATGGGCGACTCGCGAGCTGGGACCGGCGGCGGCTGCCCTTTATCGCGGCGGCGGCGGGGATGGCAGTCCCTGCTATCCTCTATTTGGGTTTTGCCGGTGGGACGCCCGGTCTCGCGCAGGGGTGGGCGATCCCCGCCGCGACCGACATCGCCTTTGCGATGGGGGTGCTCGCGCTGCTCGGCAAGCGCGCGCCGACGTCGCTCAAGCTGTTCCTCGTCACCGTCGCGATCGTCGACGACATGGGCGCGATCGCGATCATCGCGCTGTTCTACACAGCCAAGATCAACCTCGTCGCGCTCGCCGCCGCCGCGGTAATCCTGGGCATCATGTTCGTGATGGGCCGAATGCGCGTGCGGAGCCTGCCGCTCTACCTGCTGATGTTCGCTTTCCTCTGGTACGCGATGCTGTTGTCGGGGGTGCACGCGACGATCGCCGGGGTGCTCGCGGCGATGGCGATCCCGTTCGACCGCACGCCGGGCGCGCCCGACAGCGCGACCTCGCCGCTCCACCGGCTCGAACATGGCCTCCATCCGTGGGTCGCTTTTGCGATCGTGCCGCTGTTCGGCTTCGCCAATGCCGGGGTCGACATCCGGGGCCTCGGGATCGACCAGTTGTTCGCGCCACTGCCGCTCGGCATCGCGGCGGGGCTGTTCCTCGGCAAGCAGATCGGCATTTTCGGTAGCGTCTGGCTGTCGGTCAAGCTCGGCATCGCGGGCAAATTGCGCGGGGCGACATGGCTGCAAATCTATGGCGTCGCGATGCTGTGCGGCATCGGCTTCACGATGAGCCTGTTCATCGGCGGCCTCGCCTTCCCGGGTAATGCACTGCTGGTCGAGGAGGCGAAGATCGGCATCCTGATGGGATCGCTCGCTGCGGCGCTCACGGGCTTTGCGGTGCTCCGCTTCGCGCCGCCACATCCCGAACATGGGGCGGTCGAAAGCGCGTCCGATGCCGAGATCGCCGCCGATGGCGATGTGCGTGACACCTCCGAAACGCGCGCTATGGCGGACTGATGCGCAAATTCGTCATCCTGTCGATGCTTGCCGCCCTGTCGGGCTGTGCCGCAAGCGAAACCAAAACGCCGCCGAAGCTCGGGGTCGCCACGCTCGACGTGCGCCGCACCGCCGCCTCGACCAAGGCGTTCGACGAGATTGCGGCCTCCTATCTGCGCCTGACGCTCGAAATCGGGACGCACGAGGCGGGCTATATCGACGCCTATTACGGCCCGCCCGAACTCAAGACAGCCGCCGAGGCCGCACCGCGCGACAAGGCTGTATTGCTCGCCGCGACGCGCGAGCTGATGGCACAGATCGACCTCGCGGCGCGGCGCATCCCCGACCCGCTCGAACGCCGCCGCGCAACTTTCCTGCGCGCGCAGCTTCGCGCCGCCGAAACGCGGCTGATGATGATGCAGGGCACGCGCTTCGCCTTCGCCGACGAAGCCGAGCGGCTGTTCGGCGTGCGGCCGCGGCTGAAACCGCTCGCGAGCTACGACCCCGAACTCGCGAAGATCGAGGCGCTCGTCCCCGGCAACGGCGCCCTCCCGGACCGCGTCGAGGCCTATCTCGACGCCTTCACCATCCCCAAGGAGCGGCTGCAAAAGACCTTCGACGCCGCGATCGCGCGTTGCCGCGGACGCAGCATGGCGCATATCCCGATGCCCGAAGGTGAGAGCTTCCGGCTCGAATTCGTCACCGGCAAAAGCTGGAGCGGCTATAATTATTATCAGGGCGGCTATCACAGCCTGATCCAGGTCAACACCGACCTGCCAATCCGCCTGTCGCGCGCGCTCGACCTCGGCTGCCACGAAGGCTACCCCGGTCATCACCTCCTCAACATGAAGCTCGAGGAAAAGCTCGTGAAAGAGCGCGGCTGGAGCGAGTTCAGCGTCTATCCGCTCTACAGCCCGCAGAGCCTGATCGCCGAGGGCAGCGCGAATTATGGTATCGACCTCGCCTTTCCCGAAAGCAGCAAGGCCGACACCGAGCGCGATGTGCTGATGCCGATCGCCGAGATCGAGGTGCCGTCGGACGATCGTTACTGGCAGCTGCTCGCCGCGATCAAGCGCGCGTCGGGTGCACGCCTGACAATCGCACAGCAATATCTCGACGGCGAAATCGATCGCCCGACTGCCATCGCGCTGACGCAGAAATATCTGCTCGTCTCGGCGAAGCGCGCCGAACAGTCCGTGAGCTTCACCGACGAGTATCGCAGCTATGTGATCAACTACGGCCTCGGCGAGACGATGGTCCGCGCGTGGGTCGAACGCGGCAAACCGTCGCGCGACGAAATGTGGCGGCGTATGGCGAAGATCGTCAGCGAACCGACTTTGCCTTCGGATTTGCTGGGGCGGTGACGCGCGAGGCGGCGGATTACTCCGCCGCCATCGCCATTTCGACGCGCTGCGGACCGCGGATCACGCCGCCCGGCGTGGGCCCCTGCATCGCGCCGTCGCGGAAGGTCACCACCCCCGACTTCACCGTCGCGACATAGCCGTCGGCCTTTTGCAGCAGGCGTTTGCCGCCCGCGGGCAAGTCGAACGCGAGCCACGGCTTGCCGAGCTTGATCGCGTCCATGTCGATGACGTTGAGATCGGCGAGATAGCCCGGCGCAAGTACGCCGCGATCTTCGAGGCCATAAAGCAGCGCCGTATCGCGGCACTGGCGCTTGACCGCATGTTCGAGCGCGATGCGATGGCCTTTGCGGTCGCGCACCCAGTGCTGCAGCATGAAGGTCGGCGAAGCGGCGTCGCAGATCGTACCGCAATGGGCGCCGCCGTCCGAGAGGCTGTTCACCGTGTCGTCCGACGCCTGCAAATCCTCGAGGAAATTGAGGTTGCCGTCGCGATAGTTCAAAATCGGGAAATAGATGAAGCCCTTGCCGTCGTCCTTCATCAGCAGGTCATAGGCATATTCGGCCGGCGAGACGCCCGCCGCCGCGGCGCGGCCCGCGATGCTCTCATCCATCTTCGGCTCATAGTTGAAGTCGGGGTCCATTTCGAACTGCACCGGCCAGCCGAGGGCGACGACCTTGAGGAAGTCGATGATGTCACTTTCGGGCCAGATATTGTCCTCTTCGATCATCCGCGCCTTGAACGCCGGGTCTTTCAGCTTCGCGAGCTGCTGCTCCCACGGCAGGTCGATGATCTCGTTCCACGCGGGCTTGAAGCGGAACGGATGCACCGTCCCCTGCCACGCCATGATCACGCCATTGCCGCGCAACGCGATCTGCGCGACGATGTTCGCGCCGGTCGCATTCTGCTTGCGCATCTCCGAAATCTGCTCCTCGAGCGGCAGTTCCTTGGCGATCGACTGCAGCGCCGCGAAGGTCACCGGCAGCCCGGTTTCGCGGCTGAGGTCACCCATCCACTGGAACTCGTTCCACTCGCGTTTCATGTCGCTCGCCATTTCGAACACGCCGTACCCGACGCGCCCCATCGCGCGGCCGATCGCGATCAGTTCCTCGGCGGTCGCGGTCGTGCCGGGAACGAGTTCGCCGTCGATCGACTTGTGCAGCACCGTGCGGCTGGTCGAGAAGCCCAATGCGCCTGCACGCACGCCTTCCTCGACGATGCGCGACATTTCGGCGATGTCCGCGTCGGTGGGGATCGCGCCCGGCTTTTCGCGGTCGCCGAGCACATAAGCCCGAACCGCACCGTGCGGCACGTGGCACGCGACATCGACCGTGCGCGGCAGCCGTTCGAGCGCGTCCATATATTCGGGGAAGGTCTCCCAATCCCACGACATGCCTTCGGCGAGCGCAGTGCCGGGAATATCCTCGACACCCTCCATCAGCGAAATCAGCCAGTCGTGACGGTCGGGCTTGGCGGGCGCGAAGCCGACGCCGCAATTGCCCATCACGACGGTGGTGACGCCGTGCCAGCTCGACGGCGCCATTTCGGCATCCCATGTCGCCTGCCCGTCATAATGGGTGTGGACGTCGACGAAGCCGGGAGTGACGATCTTGCCGCTCGCGTCGATTTCTTCGCGCGCCGCGCCGAGGTTTTCGCCGACCGCGACGATGCGGTCGCCATCGATCGCAACATCGGCGACAAAGGGCGCTCCGCCCGAACCATCGACGACGGTGCCGCCGCGAATCACCAGATCATGCATCTCCGCTCTCCCAAGCTTTTGGCCAGATTTTTTAGTTTCACGAAGAAACCTATCATCAAAATCGCGAGATGCAAATATGCGCGCGGGGCGTGCGGTAAACCGCTATGATGACTTCATCAACAGCATGGGAGTCGCTACCATGATCCGCCCGCTTACCCTCGCCCTGATGCTCGCCGTTTCGGCGACCCCGCTCGCTGCCAAAGAGTCGGCCGCCCCCAGCTACAAGGCTGCGCTAGCCGATCCGGCACGGCCCGCCGCCGACCGGTCCCGCGACGCGGCGCGCAAGCCCGCCGAGCTGCTCGCCTTCGCGCAGATCAAGCCCGGGCAGAAGGTCGGCGATTATGTAATGGGCGGCGGTTATGTCACCCGCCTGCTCGCCGCGGCGGTCGGCCCGTCGGGTAAGGTCTATGGTTTCCAGCCCGCCGAATTCATCGCGTTCAAGAAGCAATATGGCGACGATCAGGCCGCGGTCGACGCCGCCTATGTCAATGTCGACGCCGTCGCCGGGCCGTTCGCGGCGCCCGCCTTTCCCGAACCGCTCGACACGATCATCACGGTGCAGAATTTCCACGACCTGTACCTCAAGCCCTTCCCTGCGGAGACGGGGGACAAGGCGAGCGCGGCGCTGTTCGCGGCGCTCAAGCCCGGCGGCACGCTGGTCGTGGTCGACCATAGCGCGGCGAAAGGCAGCGGCACGACCTTGTCCGACAGCCTCCACCGGATCGACAAGGATGCGGTCGTCGCGGCGCTGACCAAGGCGGGTTTCAAGCTCGAAGCCGAAAGCGACCTCTATCGCCGCCCCGCCGATCCGCGTAGCGCCAATGTCTTCGACGACAAGATTCGCGGCAAGACCGACCAGTTCACGCTGCGCTTTCGCAAACCGGGATAAGAGATGAGCAGCGACGACGAAGACTATGTCTATGACGAGGCAAGCGGGGAATGGATGTCCGCCGGCGATATCGCCGCGCGCGACGCCGCCGCGGCCGCAGGTCCCGAAGTACGCGACGCAGTCGGCAACCTGCTCGCCGACGGCGACTCGGTCGTGCTGGTCAAGGATCTGACCGTTAAGGGCGCGGGGCAGACGCTGAAGGTCGGCACTGTCATCAAGTCGATCCGCCTGACCGGCGATGCGCAGGAAATCGACTGCCGCCACGACGGTATCAAGGGACTGGTGCTGCGCGCGGAGTTTGTCCGCAAACGCTAGGCGCGCGCAGAAGGCGGCGCTTCCGTACTCCAGGCGGGCCGCGCCGCATCCATCCCCGCGACCACCTTGTCCCAATAGGCTTCGGTGCGGCCCTGAAATTTCATGTCGAAGCTTTCGACCGTCCGGAATTCGAGCACCTCGACGCCATCGGGGCCGGGCTTGTACGTGTACGGCACGTCGCTGCCGACGAAGAATCCGTCGCCCGCGCCCAGCTCCTCGGTGCCGAGCTTCAACGAGCCCGCGACGATATAATAGAGGCAGTCGGCGTCGTGGCTGTGCAGCGGCAGGGCGAAGCCGCTTTTGAACCAGGCATAGGTCAGGCTCATATGCGGGAGCGAGAACAGGACTTTCGTGATGTTCCCCTCGTCCACGCCGGCCTGGACCCAGCGGCCGATGCCCGCCTCGACGATCGGGGTCAGCCCGGCGAGCGTCATCTTGTCGGTTTCGTTGAGGTCGGGCGCGTCGGCTCCCCTGAAAATCCGGAACGACGTCGCGTCCCTTGCGCGATCGGCTTCGGCCATGGCTCTCTCCTCTTCGTGCTTCGCGCCGATCATGCCGCAAGCGGAAGAGAAGAGTCCATCCCGATCAGATCTTGCCCAACGTCTCGCGCCGCGTCCCCAGGAACCCGAACAGGTAAGCGGCGACCTTGCGCATCTGGATTTCTTCGGCGCCTTCGGTGATGCGGTATCTGCGGTGGTGGCGATAGATGTGCTCGAAGGGTTTGTGGCGCGAGTATCCGATGCCGCCATGGACCTGCATCGCGCGGTCGGCGGCTTCGCAGCAGAGGCGGTTGGCCCAGTAGTTGCACATGCTGACCTTGTCGGAGAGGGTGCGCTCGACCTGTT
>NZ_JBIXJU010000009.1:0-153515 GCF_052871675.1 Sphingopyxis sp. LARHCG72
TGCCCTCCCGAGCGTGCGAACGGCAGATATCCAAGCTCGTCGAGCACGATCAGATCGAGCCGCGACAGCTGCGCCGCCAGGGTCCCGCCTTTGCCGATCCGGGTCTCCTCTTCGAGGCGTGTCACCACCCCTCTTGTTGCGAGTTGGACAGTGGCCGTCCAAGAGTCGCCCCTGCGCAGGCATTTTTCCTTCCGCTTAGGACGGCGCGCGCGAAATTGGACCGTCGCCGCCACGAATGGCGTCCGGCGTGCAGTCATCTCACTGGCCCGATGCGATGATCGACGCGAGCGATAGAGCTTCGGATATCATGCGGCGTCATTTCCAAGCCTGCCACGTGTAAAAGCGCGTGTCGCCGCCACCGATCGGTGACCTAGGTATTGTCGCGACCTAGGACAAGAAGTGCGGCGCGATCACGCGCCGAAGTTCTAACAGAAGAAAAGGCGCAGGTTGGCCCTGCGAGAAGGATGAAAAACATCTGACGCCGGGGCTGCCGCGAGCCCCGGCCCAAGGGCTCGTTCAAAACGAGTAAGCCTAATGACGAACTTCTATCCACCGACCGGCGCAATCGACCTCATGATCGAGCCGCGCCCGACCATGCTCGACCTTGTGATCAAAGGTGGCATCCCGCTGCCGACCGTGACGCGCACCGACAGCAAGCTGATGCGCTATCTGGCATCGGTAATGCACAGCCACGCGTGCCAGGATGTGCTGAACATGGCGGGCCTCCTGGCCGACAGCCTGTTTATCGAGACTCCCTCCGTCATCGTGCGGGCAACGGCCTGCGCTGCGCCGCTGTTCCTCAGCGAGATGGAAGCCGAGGCGATCGCAACCCGGCATCCGGTCGTGCTGCTGCGGCATTCGCAGAGGCAGGCCGCGACTGATGTAACGATCGATCTCGTGATGCCCGACGACGGCGATCTCCGGTGGCTTCAAGACTATCGGCTGTTCCGTGGCCTCTCGGGCGACAGTTGGCTGGTGCCCTATGGCGATGGCCCCTCCGTCCGATTGCTGCCTCACGGGCTCTTCCTGACTGAGCACGCGCCTTACGTCGACGACTGGGATCGAACGGCTGGCATCGAGCGCGCAAGCGCGCATCTCGATGCCCATTTGCATGGAGGCTGGTCATGGAGATGAAAAAGCGACCGGCGCCAGACGGCCTCGATTTTGTACCCGTAGAGGGCGGTAGCGATCCCAATCTCGTATTCGGGGTCGTCCGACGCCGGATTGGAAAGGGAGCGATCCAGACCGCTCCTGCTTCCGTGCTGCGTCGTCTCTCGCCGGGGCGCAAGGCCGATGTGGCCGCACCATGGGAGCCTACCTGCTACCGCTGGGACGTCCTGCTTCCGCCGATGGCGCACGACGATTGCCTCGATCCCAGACGCCTGTGCGAGAAGTACGAGGAGCAAGCCTGTGAAGGATTGAAGGATCTGCTGGTCATGATGACGATCCGCTTTCCTGACGCCGACCGTATCCATGCCATCTGGGAAGACGTCCGAGCTTTCGCTCGCGACCGCCTCTGCCGCGAACGCAATCTCGCCGTCATCGCCGCCTTCCACCTCCCGGTCCAGATCGGCTCGACCAACCCACCGCACATCCATTTGATGGCGCTTGCCAGAGAGCTCAAAAGCTACGGCTTCACCGACTTTGTCCGGCCGTTGGCGGCAGATCCCGGCAAGGCGATCTTCGCCGCGGAGTGGGCGGAATGGCAAGCGCAGCAAGGACGCGGCGCCGACGGCGCCTGACGAAGCGGCCTCTTGCCAGCGCGTGGCGACTGACGTCGCAAAGTGTCTCGAAAGAAAAAGGTCCAGCTATGGCTGGAGCGATGAAGGAAAGCAGCCGCTGCCCAGCCAGCGCTGCCAACGAATGGATTGTACATGTCAAAATACCCCACCGCGACCGAGCGGGCCGAAGAAATGGAAACGCTGATGGCGGCGCTCGCCATCATCCAGGTCGCCGAACTCGATCTCGACGAGAAGCCGCCGATTCTGCCCGTGCAATGCGCCCATTATCTGATCGCTGCCGACGCCGATCTGCTCATCGTTCCTACCAAACCCTCGGCCGCTGGCGATCATCATGTCGTCGAGGACATCATGTGCTTGTCGCGCTGCGACGCCCTGCTGGTACGCGTCGCACGCCCGAGCACCGGCGAGAAGCGAGTGCTCGTAGACATCGGGATCGACGGCCTCGTTCCCGTCTGGTTCCGGGAGTATCGACCCTGCCTGATCGAACGCGCACTCCATTTCGTGCCCGATCAGGATGCAAGCAAACCCGCATTCAAACTGACCAAGCACGGCCTGGAGCGGGCGGCGGACTTCGACGCCCTGAGCTCTGAGTGGCTCTGACCCGCGAAGAGTGGGGTCGCACCGACGAATATGAAAAGGAAGAAGTCATGCTGGTGGTAAATGTCGAGATCTGGCCTTGGGGCCGCGAGGAGAGGAAGTACAAGATCGGCGAGATCACCGCCGGGAATATCGCAGGCGGCCGAATCTCGAGCTACGAGGTTCGCGTTCAACAGGCGGGTTACGAGCCTGAAAGCGTACCCGCGATCGATAAAGAATTCCTGCTTCCCGATCACGACCGCCGCGCGGGCGCATTGGCGCTCATTCGTGACGCGCTGCTGATTGCCGTGCCACCTACCGAAGAAAGTTCCGGCGAGGCTGGTGCTGGGACCGAGTCAACCTCGAAGGAGGGGTGAGGCGATGGATAGGCCCCCCGGTTCCCCGCGCTCTGGCTCCGCCGGCAGGACTGATATTGCACGGTTTGCGATAGCTAACCGGCGCCGACTAAGCGGGCCTGGCCTGCGCGCCTTCCTCGCTATCGCCGACCTTTGGGGACTGACCGAGGAGCAGCGCCGGCTGATCCTCGGTTATCCGGCTCGATCGACCTATCATGGCTGGGTGAAGAAAGCTCGCAAGGGTCAGGGCATCACCCTGGATCTCGATGTTTTAATGCGGATTTCGGCGGTCCTCGGCATTTACAAAGGGCTTAGAATTCTCTTCGCAGACGAGGATAAAGGTGTCGAATGGCTTCAGAGGCCTCATAAAGCGCGCGTTTTCGGTGGCGCGCCGCCGATCGAACTCGTCACCAGCGGAACTCAAGATGCGCTGATGACCGTGCGGCGCTTCGTTGATGCCGCCTGCGACGGACTCTACATGGCCCCCTCCTCGGATGAGCGCGATACGCCGCCCTATGACGATAGCGAGATCATATTCGATGGCACGGACGATTGAGGACGCATCCTCTATACTGCCCCTCGTTCGCTGACCGCACCATGCTAAATCGCGACGAAGTTTTCGCGCCATCCGTTCATGCCTGATTGCGGCCTCGCGAAGCCGGACCGCCAGAAACGGATCGTCGGTCGCGCTGGCTTTCAGGCGGGCGACACGGGCTAGCTGTTCATAACAGACGGCGTCGCGTTCAGGCTCCATGTCCAGCCTGATATCATGGTCAAATCAACGATTAGCTAAGTCACGCAAGAATCCTCCTCACCGAAGCAACGTGAAGATTCATATGGCAAAAATTCCGCCGAACCGTCGAAAGACAGCATATAAATCTCTTCGCAAGATCGCCGAGAAGCTGGGCGTTCCATTTATCGTTCGTCCACCGGTAGCACCGTCGACGGAGGATGGGGAGCACGGTGAACTTGCCGATCCGAAACGCTGATCAACTTGGGCCATTTGTAAGCGTACGCCGGTGATACGCTCAAAGGCGCACCGGGAGGGCATCGGACATGATCTGATTTTCACCCGATGCTCATTGTCTCGCTGTAATTACCGCTCGACCCGCTGCGCTAGCGACCCAGCGTAGCGGGGCAAGCTCAAACGAGTGTGGGCCCCTATGGCTGAGTCGATCTTCGTTTGAACCACGGATCACCCGTTCGATCGACAACCAGCTGGTCAGCCGGATATTGCCGCACGAGCGCGATGGCCTCGTCTGCCGGGGCCGCTCAGCCACAAGCGTCCTAGCGACACCCGATGATCAAAGCACATATTTGCTGAGGTCGGTGTCGCCGACAACCTCGGCGAGCTGGCGGTCGACATAGGCGGCGTCGATATCGAGCGTCGTGCCGGGTGCATCCTCGGCGGTGAAGCTGATTTCTTCGACGAGCCGTTCCATGATCGTCTGGAGACGGCGTGCGCCGATATTCTCCACCTTCTCGTTGACCTCGGCCGCCAGCCTCGCGACGCGCGCGATCGCGTCGGAGGTGAAGTTCAGCGTCACGCCTTCGGTGCCGAGCAGCGCGACATATTGTTCGGGCAGGCCGGCCTTCGTCTCGCTGAGGATGCGAACAAAATCTTCCTCGGTCAGCGCGCCGAGTTCGACGCGGATGGGCAGGCGGCCTTGCAATTCGGGAAGCAGGTCGCTCGGTTTGGCGACGTGGAAGGCGCCCGAGGCGATGAAGAGGATATGGTCGGTCTTCATCGGGCCATATTTGGTCGCGACGGTCGTGCCCTCGATCAGCGGCAGCAGGTCGCGCTGGACGCCTTCGCGGCTCACCGATCCGCCGCGGACGTCGCTGACCGCGATCTTGTCGATCTCGTCGAGGAAGACGATGCCGTTGGCCTCGGCGTCGGCGAGCGCGACGCGCGCGACATCGTCCTGGTCGAGGCGCTTGTCCTGCTCCTCCTCGATCAGCCGGGTTGCGGCCTCGATCACCTTTAGCTTGCGGCGCTTCTTGGGCAGGCCGCCCATCGCCTTGCCGAGCATGTCGGACAGGTTGATCATGTTCATCTGGCCCGGCTGGCCGGGCAGGTCGAACGGCATATTCGGCGCGTCGGCGACCTCGATCTCGACCTCGCTGTCGTCGAGATGCCCTTCGCGGATGCGCTGGCGAAAGCTCTGGCGCGTCGCCTCGCTGGCGCCCTTGCCGGTCAGCGCGTCGAGCAGCCGCTCCATCGCGGCCTCTTCGGCGGCGGCGCGCACGGCCTCGCGGCGGCGGTCCTTCTCGAGCCGCACGGCTTCCTCGACGAGGTCGCGCGCAATCTGTTCGACGTCGCGGCCGACATAGCCGACCTCGGTGAACTTGGTTGCTTCAACCTTGATGAACGGTGCGTCGGCGAGCTTCGCCAGACGGCGCGAAATCTCGGTCTTGCCGCAGCCGGTGGGGCCGATCATCAGGATATTCTTGGGGCTCACCTCGTCGCGGAGGTCGGGCGAAAGCTGCTGGCGGCGCCAGCGATTGCGCAGCGCGACCGCGACCGCGCGCTTGGCGGCGTTCTGCCCGATGATATGCGTGTCGAGCGCGGCGACGATCGCCTTGGGAGTCAGGTCCTTGTTCATATGATTATGCCTGGATTTCGATGGTTTCTTGGGTGAACTGGTCGTTGGTGTAGACGCAGATGTCGGCGGCGACCTCCATCGCCTTGCGGACGAGTACCGCCGGGTCCTTTTCATAGTCGACGAGCGCACGCGCCGCTGAGAGCGCGAAATTGCCGCCCGAACCGATTGCGGCGATCCCGCCCTTGGGTTCGAGCACGTCGCCGTTGCCGGTGATGACGAGGGTTACCTCCTTGTCGGCGACGATCATCATCGCCTCGAGGTTGCGGAGATATTTGTCGGTGCGCCAGTCCTTGGCGAGTTCGACCGCCGCGCGGAGCAACTGGCCGTTATGGCGTTCGAGCTTGGCCTCGAGCCGCTCGAACAGCGTGAAGGCATCGGCGGTCGCGCCCGCGAAGCCGCCGATCACGCTGCCGTCGTGGAGGCGGCGGACCTTGCGGGCGTTGGGCTTCATGACCGTCTGGCCCATCGACACCTGGCCGTCACCGATGATGACGACCTTGTCGCGGCTGCGGGCGGAAAGGATGGTGGTTCCGTGCCAAGGCGAGGCACTTTGCGCATGGGGATTGGTCATGGGCCGGGATATGGGAGAGGACGGGCGGGCCCGCAAGGGGAGGGCGATGGGTCAGGCGGGCCAGGTCAAAAGCGCGCGGCCGCCGTCGTCGATTTCGATCGTCGATGCGTCGGTGAGCAAGACCGCTTCGCCGAGCGCCACATCTTCGCCGCCCGCACGACACCCCGCCGACAGCGGGACGAACGTCAACTCGCCGGTCGCACGGTCGAGGAGCGCGGGGTCGACCGGCGCCGATAGTTGCGCGAGGCGGAAATACGGGCCATCGACCAGCATTCGGTTCGCGGCCGGATCGACGACGGTGTCGCGCGGATCGTGAACCGGGCCGGGCGTCGCGACGGCGAGCCCCGCGTCGAGATGCAGTTCGCGCGGGCGGTCGTAATCATAGAGGCGATAGGTGCAGTCGACATTCTGCTGCACCTCGACGATGGTGAGCCCGCCGCCGATGGCGTGGATCGTTCCGGCGGGGTTATAGACGAAATCGCCGACCTTCGAGGGGCGCCAGTCGAGCAGGTCGACGATCGAGCCGTCGAGCGCCGCTTCGTGCAGCGCCGCGCGGGTGGTGTCCCGGTCCAGCCCGACGCCGAGTTCCGCGCGGTCGTCAGCGGACAGGACGAGCCAGCATTCCTCCTTGCCGCGCGGATATCCCGCCGCCCGCGCCGCGGCATCGCCGGGATGGACCTGGATCGACAGACGCTCGGACGTGAAGAGGAATTTGACGAGGATCGGCGCATCATCGCCGGCGGGGTTGGAAAACCAGATTTCGCCGATACGCCGGTCGCCAAAGTCGCCGAATTCCTGCGGGATATCCGTACGCCCCCAGGGTTTTTCGACGACGATAGTTTCAAGGCGTGTCAACATCTTCCCCAAATGCGGGAGGGGAATAGGGGCGTCAAGCGATGAGCGTCAGGCCGCGCGGTGGAGGCGGCTGCCGTTGCGGCCGTTCGGCTGGTCCAGCCACAGGCCGCGCGTGTCATAAACGATCTTGTCGCTGCGCTCCTCGATCGGGATCGACTTGAACAAATCGTGGTCGACGAGGACGATGAGCAGGTCGCAATCCGCCAGTGCGGTGTCGAGGTCGATCAGTTCGGCGCCGGTGCCCGCGAACTCCATCGGCAGCCCGCGCGCATAGGGCTCGACGATCTCGATCCGCTTGCCGAAGCGGCGTGCGAGCGCGGCGGCAACCTCGACCGCGGGGCTTTCGCGAAAATCGTCGATATTGGGTTTGAACGCGAGGCCGAGGCACGCGACGCGCGCGTCGGGGTGCTGCGACACGAGCATTTCGGCGGCGCCGATGACATGCGCGGTCTTGGCGAGATTGACCTCGCGCGCGGTACGGATCAGCCGGCTGTGGTCGGGGGCGCCATGGACGAGGAACCATGGGTCGACCGCGATGCAATGACCGCCGACGCCGGGGCCGGGCTGGAGGATGTTGACGCGCGGATGGCGGTTGGCGAGGCGGATCACCTCCCACACGTCGACCCCAATCTGTTCGGCCATCATCGACAGCTCGTTGGCAAAGGCGATATTGACGTCGCGATAGCTGTTCTCGACCAGCTTCACCATTTCGGCGGCGCGCGCCGAGGTGGTGACGCAGGCGCCGCGCACGAACTGGCGGTAAAAGGTCATCGCGCGGCGCGCACAGCGCGGCGTGATTCCTCCGATGCAGCGGTCGTTGTCGATCAGCTCGACGAGGATGCGGCCCGGCAGAACGCGTTCGGGGCAATAGGCGATGAAGATGTCGGCGGCGCCGCTGCACGCGCCCGGAACCTTGAGGTCGGGGCGCAGCTCAGCGATCAGTTCGGCGAGTTTTTCGGTCGTCCCGACGGGCGAGGTCGATTCGAGGATCACAAGATTGCCCGCCTCGAGCTTCGGCGCGATCGCGCGCGCCGCGGACAGGACGTGGCTGATGTCGGGGCGATGCTCTTCGTCGTGCGGGGTCGGCACGGCGACGACGAAAGTGTCGGCGGCCGCAACCTCGGTCGACGCGACGAGCGCGCCGCGCGCGACGACGCCCTGGACGAGGCCGTCGAGATCGACTTCCTCGATATGCACGCGGCCGCTGTTGACGGTGTCGACGACGCTTTGGCTCACATCGACGCCGGTGACCTTGCAGCCCGATCGCGCGATCAGCGCCGCGGTGGGAAGCCCGATATAGCCGAGCCCGAGGACCGTGACCTTCTGTTCCGTATCAATGGGCACGCGCTACAATCTCCGCAATCTGTCTTGCCGCCGTGCCGTCACCGAACGGATTATGGGCGCGGGCCATGGCGGTATAGGCGTCCTTGTCGTCCAAAAGCTTGAAAATTTCGGAAACAATACGCGCTTTGTCGGTCCCCACAAGCCGCGCGGTGCCGGCTTCGATCCCTTCGGGGCGCTCGGTCGTCTCGCGCATCACGAGCACCGGCTTGCCGAGCGAGGGGGCTTCTTCCTGCACCCCGCCGCTGTCGGTCAACACCAGTTCCGATGCGCCGAGCAGGCGAACGAAGTGCGGATAGTCGAGGGGGTCGATCAGCGCGACATTGGAAAGGCCGCCAAGGATCGGCTCCATCGCGCTGCGAACGTGCGGGTTCGGGTGGACGGGGAAAATCACCGCGACGTCGTCGCGCGCGGCAATGGCGGCGATGGCATCGGCGATAGCCTTCATCCCGTCGCCGAAATTCTCGCGCCGGTGCGAGGTCACGGCGATGATCCGGCGGCCCGCGAAGCGCGCGAGCAACGGGTCAAGCCCGGCCGCGAGCGACGGCTCTTCGTCGATCCGTGCGGTGGTCGCGAGCAGCGCGTCGATGACGGTGTTGCCGGTGACGTGGATCCGATCGGCGGGCACATTTTCGGCGCGGAGCGCGGCGGCCGCGGTCTCGGTCGGCGCGAAATGAAGGTCGGCGACCGCGCCGGCGACCTTGCGGTTCACCTCTTCGGGCCAGGGGTGATAGATGTTGCCGCTGCGCAGCCCGGCCTCGACATGCCCAACCGGGATCTTGCGGAAATAGGCGGCGAGCGTCGCCGCCATCGTCGTCAGCGTGTCGCCGTGGACGAGGATACGGTCGGGCTTTTCGGCGTCGAAAGTTTCGCCGAGTCCGACCACCAGCCGCGCGAGCAACCCGTCGAGCGTCTGGTCGGCCTGCATGACGTCAAGGTCGATGTCGGGCACGATACGCGCGATGTCGAGCACCTGATCGAGCATTTCGCGATGCTGCGCGGTGACGCAGACGCGCGCGTCGAGGCCGCCCTGCGCACGCAGCGCGTGGACAACCGGAAACATCTTTATCGCTTCCGGACGCGTGCCGAAAACGGTCATCACCTTCATATCAATCTCCTGACCGAACGCCCGGCCGCGACCGGCGGCGGGTATCGATACGCCATCGCGCCATAGCCGGCAAAGCTTGCAACACCCTTAAGCGCCGATGATCGCGGCCGATTTTCCGGATAGACGACATCGATGCAACATTTGCGCGATAAAGCTGTATATTGTCTCGCGGAACGGCGGAGGCTAGGGGCGTCCGCGACGCGCCGGCCGCTATTCCCGCGCTCGATATATATATTTGGAAGTTGGGTTTTTCATGTTCTGGAAGCGTAAGAGCAAGCCGGTTCCGCCGCCCCCGGCCAGCTTCTCCATCCCGGCAGGGCAGCGCGTCTATGCGATCGGCGATATCCACGGGCGCGACGACCTGTTCGCCGAATTGATCGCGCTGATCCGCGCCGACAATGCCGCGCTCGGGCCGGCGCGCGTCAGCCTGATCCTGCTCGGTGACCTGGTCGACCGTGGCCCCCGGTCGGCCGAAGTGGTCGAACGCGCGCTCGGCCTGCGCGGCGAATTCGACGAGTTGCGGCTGCTTATCGGCAATCATGAGGAATGTTTCCTGGCGGCCTTGACGGGCGATGTTCGCCGTTTGCGCTATTTTATGCGCATCGGGGGCGAAGCGACGGTCCAAAGCTATTGGAAGGGCGATACCAATCTCGCCGACGCGACGTTCGAAGAGGTCGCGGAACAATTGCCGCCGATGGTCCCGCAGGCGCATGTCGATTTTCTCGGCAATGGCGAGGACGTGATCGCGATCGGCGACTATGTCTTTGTCCATGCCGGTATTCGGCCGGGCGTGCCGCTGGAACGGCAGGCGCTGGCTGACCTGCGCTGGATCCGCGACGAATTTCTGGGCGACGCGCGCGATCATGGCGTCATGGTCGTCCATGGCCACACGATCCAGGACGAGGTCGATGAATGCCCCAACCGCATCGGGATCGACACCGGCGCCTATAAATCGGGCGTCCTGACGGCGATCGCGCTCGAAGGAACCGACCGGCGCTATCTCCAGACCGCGGGCTTGGCGGAAGCTGCCTGACCGCGGTCAGCCGATGCCGCAATAATCCCTGTACCAGTCGACGAACCGCGGCACGCCAACCTCGATGCTCGTCGCGGGCCGGTAGCCCAGCTCGTCGCGGATGGCGTCGATATCGGCATAGGTTTCATGGACATCGCCCGCTTGCATCGGAAGGAAGCGCTTGTCCGCCTTGCGGCCGCAGGCGTCTTCCAGAACCTCGATCAGCCGCATGAGCTGTTCGGGCCGGTTGTTCCCGATATTGTAGATGCGGTGCGGTGAAACGCTGCCGCCCGCCTTGGGCTGGTTGTCGTCGGGGGGCGGGTTGTCGATACACGCAATGACCCCGGCCACGATGTCGTCGATATAGGTGAAGTCGCGCTTCATCTCGCCATTGTTGAAGACGTCGATGGGGCGGCCGTTCAGGATGCGCTCCGCGAACAGCCACATCGCCATGTCGGGCCGGCCCCACGGACCATAGACGGTGAAGAAACGGAGGCCGGTGAGGGGAAGACGGTAAAGATGCGCGTAGGTTTCGCTCATCAGCTCGTCCGCCTTTTTGGTGGCGGCATAGAGCGACACGGGGTGGTCCACCCGGTCGCTCACCCGAAAGGGCTGGCTCTTGTTCGCGCCATATACCGAGGAGCTCGAGGCATAGACCATATTCGCAACGCCGCGGTGGCGCGCGATTTCCAGCATGTTCAGGTGGCCGACGAGGTTCGACTGGACATAGGCGTGCGGATTGGTGATCGAATAGCGGACACCGGGCTGGGCGCCCAGGTGGATGATGCGATCGATCTTTTCCTCCTTCAGGGCGGCTTCGAGTTTGGCGGCGTCGGCGAAATCGATCTCGTGAAAACGAAAATTCCGGCTCCCCGCGTCGGCAAGGAGGCGCAGCCGATCGCGTTTGAGCGCCGGGCTGTAATAATCGTTCACATTGTCGATCCCGATGACGGTATCGCCGCGCGCGAGCAGCTGCCTTGCGACGTTCATGCCGATAAAGCCGGCCGCGCCGGTCACCAATATCGTCGTCATGTCCTTCTTTCGTTGTTGTCGCTGATAGGCGCGATTCGATGCCGGACATAGAAGGTCCGCCTTTTTCGCACGTTAACACCGGAGGGCGGCCAAGTCGAAGCGCTCGGCCGGCGTCGGTACGGCGTGCTCGCAGCCGGACGAAAACCGCGCTCCGCCGGGTTTTGGATTGATTGTATTGCGATGCAACACTAATACCGCGCCTCATTATGCCGCTTGAATCCTTCGGTTGTTCGCCTTGGTCTTTTGAAGACGTAGAGGATCGTCAAGAACGGGCCGTTCGGGCACGACTGGTAATTTGGCCCGCCCCGATCATTGGTTTCTGAAGCGATGAAATCCGACAACGAAATCCCCAGCGCCCTGATCGCGCTTTTCATGAATGTGCTGCGGCGGCTGGCGGACCTTCCGCGCCCGCTCCGCCGGCTGACCGCCTTCGCCATGGACGCGGCGCTGTGCGTCCTTTCGGTGTGGCTCGCCTTCTCGATCCGGATGGGGCAATGGGAGCTTGTCAGTCCGCCGGTGCTGACGGTGATCGCCGTCGCACTCCCGAGCTGGTTCCTGGCCGCATGGTGGTGCGGGACCTATCGTTCGATCATCCGGTCGGCGGGGGGGCGGACGATCGCAAATATCGCGGTGGCGTGCCTGCTCATGTCGTTGCCGATGGTGACGATCTTCACCTTTCTCGGACTGGAAGGCATCCCGCGCACCGTCAGCATCCTCCAGCCGATGATCCTCCTGATCCTTCTGGCGACGAGCCGCGTCCTTATTCGCTATGCGCTGGTCGATGTGCTCCACCTCGTGCATCGCGGACGCCAGCAGCGCGTCGCGATTTACGGTGCGGGGCGTGCCGGCCAGCAACTGGGGCTGGCGCTGCGTCACGAAGGGCACCTCGTCCTCACCTGCTATTTCGACGATGACGAGAGCCTGATCGGCGACCGGATCGACGGTATCCGCATCCATCCGCCCTATGATATCGGCCCGCTGGTCGGCGAACTCGCGATCGACGAGATCCTGCTGGCGCTGCCGAGCACGACGCGGGCGCGGCGCGCGGAGATCGTCGAAAGCCTGAAGAAATTCCAGGTCAGCGTCCGCTCGCTGCCCAGCATCGGCAATATCATCGACGGCGAAGTGTCGATCCGCGACCTCAAGGACGTGAAGGTCGAAGACTTGCTGGGGCGCGACCCCGTCCCCCCGGACGAACTACTGCTGGGCGAGGCGATCGCCGACAAGATCGTGCTGGTTTCGGGGGCAGGGGGATCGATCGGTTCCGAACTATGCCGCCAGATCATGGCGCGCGGGCCGCGATGCCTGGTCCTTGTCGAACGGTCGGAATTCGCACTTTACAGCATTCTTTCGGAATTGGAGGAAGCCGGCGACGAAGACGCTTCGGCTGTCATCATCCCCGAGCTTGCCGACGTGTCCGACGCCGCATCGATCCGCCGCGTCATGGAGCGATATCGCCCGCAAAGCGTGTTTCATGCCGCGGCCTACAAGCATGTGCCGCTGGTGGAAAAGAACCCCGTTTCGGGCCTGCGGAACAATATCTTCGGCACTTATCATTGCTGCGTCGAAGCCGAACGCGTCGGCGCGTCGCGCTTCATCCTCGTCAGCACCGACAAGGCGGTTCGCCCGACGAACATCATGGGCGCGTCGAAGCGCGTTTGCGAACTGATCGTTCAGGCGCGGGCGGACGAGGGCGATGGCGAAACGATTTTCTCGATCGTGCGATTCGGCAATGTGCTCAGCTCCAGCGGATCGGTGGTCCCGCGCTTCCAGGCACAGATAAATGCGGGCGGGCCGGTGACACTGACGCACCGCGAGGTGACCCGCTATTTCATGACCATCCCGGAGGCCGCGCAACTCGTGTTGCAGGCGGGTGCGATGGCGAAGGGCGGCGAGGTTTTCGTGCTCGACATGGGGCAGCCCGTGCGCATCGTCGATCTGGCGCGGACGATGATCCAATTGTCCGGCCGGACGGTCCGGGACGAACGGAACCTCGACGGCGATATCGTCATCGAAGAAATCGGTTTGCGTCCCGGCGAGAAAATGTATGAGGAACTGCTGATCGGCGATAATCCCGAGCCGACCAGTCACAGCCGTATCATGAGAGCAAAGGAGGAACGGCTCGGCTGGTCCGAGTTGTCCGAGTGGTTGGACAATATGCGGCGAGCGCTTGAGTCCGGTGACGCCGATGGCGCGATGCTGGTCGTCCGTACATTGGTGCCGGGCTACGCGCCGACGAACTCCCGGGAGAGCGCTTCGCCGGCCGCGGAGCCGAATGATGACAACGACAACAGGGTCGCAAGCCGATGAAAATATCGTTCAACACCATGGACTCAAAGCAAGGGGGCGGGGCGAATCCTTCGCGGATCGCTTACCTCGTCTTGATGCTATTGCTCGTCGCGGGCTTCCTCTTTGCCGGGGGCGCGCGGGACGACCTGTTGTCGCTGTTGGTCTGGCGTCCGCTTTCGATGGTCGTCCTGGCGATTGCGCTCGTCGTCGGCTGGCGTGCTGCGTGGCTGAACGGCCGCGCGGTGGTGGCGCTCGCCCTGAGTGTCGTGGGGCTTACCGCCCTGCATCTCGTCCCGCTTCCGCCCGCGATCTGGACCGCGCTGCCGGGGCGGGACATTCTGGTGTCGATTTATCGCGATGCCGGGATGGCGCTGCCCTGGCAGCCGCTGTCGGTCGCGCAGGCGCGCACCTGGAACGCGCTTTTTTCGCTGGCTGCGCCGGTCGCCGCGCTTATCCTTGTCCTGAACCTCGACGCACAAGGTCAGCGCAAATTGATGCTGGCGTTGATCGCGCTGGGTTTTGTGAGCGGCATCATCGGAATGCTGCAGGCTCTGGGGCCGGCGCAGGGGCCGCTCTATTTCTATCGCATCACGAACAACGGCGTCAGCGTCGGCCTGTTCGCGAACCGTAATCACCAGGCGGCTTTCCTCGCGGCCATGTTCCCGCTGATCGCGGCCAATCTGTCGCTGTTCAAGGGTAAGCCCGAACAGCTTTTTTTCCATCGGGCGATCGCGATTGCGGGGGGGCTTTTGCTCGTGCCGCTCATCCTGATGACGGGGTCGCGGGCCGGGATCGTGCTCGGGATCGTGGGCATCGCCTCGGCCTGGTGGGTTTTCCGGTCGCCGGTGGCGCATGTTCGTTCGGCGGAACGCAAGACCGACAATCGCAAACGGTTGATCGGTTTCGGTCTCGCGGGGGTTCTTCTCGTCTTTTCGATCATCGTCGCCATGCGCACGCCGGCGCTCCAGCGTCTAGTTGAAACCGATCCCGCTGACGAATTGCGCCTCAGCGCCTTGCCGATCATCGTGCAGGCGATCGAACGATTTTTCCCGTTCGGAAGCGGCGCGGGCACCTTCGTCGAAGTGTACCAGATTTTCGAGCCGAACAAGTTCGTCACGGCCTTCTATTTCAACCATGCGCACAATGATTTTGCCGAATTGCTGCTGACGACCGGTCTGCCGGGCGTCGCGCTGATCATTTGGGCGGCGTTCCTTGGCCTCGCTTCGCTGCGATCGCTTTTTCGCTCACGAGGCGAGAAGCCCGGCGAACGGGGTTTTCAGGCCCAGGTTCTGGGGCGTGCCGGGTTTTCGATCATCGCCATGCTTGCACTCTATAGCGCGGCTGACTATCCGCTCCGCGTTCCTTCGCTTATGCTGCTGGTTGCAGTGGCGGCGGCTTGGTGCTCAGCGGCCTATAAGGCGGCACGGAAGTGAAGAGGTTTATGCTGCAAGCGAGTTTCAAGCAACGCACCCGCAAGGGCTTCGTCGGTGCAATGGCCGTCATCCTGATGGCAACGTCGGGTTGCGCCGGCAACAGCCTGACAAAGGGCGGACTTGGCGGGCCGACCGTGACCCTTGTCGACACCAGCGAATTGCCGGGGCCGAACGGCGAGGTCGGTGCCGCGCAAGGCTATGAATATCGGATCGGCCCGTATGACAAGCTGATCATCGACGTGATGGGCATCGAACAATTGTCCGATCGCCGCGTCACCGCCGATGGCGGCGCGAACATCACGCTTCCCGTTGCAGGCGTCGTCAATCTCAACAATCTGACGATCGGCGAGGCGGCGGACCGTGTGACGCAGCAGCTGCGCGCGGGCCATATGCGCAGCCCCAGGGTCGCGGTGAACCTCGAAGAAACCGTCAGCCGCTATGTGACGATCGACGGCGAAGTCCAGCAATCGGGCAATTACCCGGTTGTCGGCGGCATGACGCTGATGCGCGGGGTTGCCGCGGCGAAGGGCGCGACGGAATTTGCGAAGCTGCGCGAGGTGGTGATCCATCGTAATGTGCAGGGCCGGCAGATGGTCGCGCTCTATGATCTCGCCGCTATCCGTCGCGGCGCATATGCCGACCCCATACTCTATCCCAATGACGTGGTCGTGGTCGGTGAATCGCCGGGACGCCGCATGTTCCAGCAGTTCATTTCGGTCGCTCCGCTTCTCGTTTCGCCGCTGGTCGCGGTCCTCGACAATCGCTGATCTTCCTGTTCGGGTGAGTTCTTAAATTTATGTCCAACATGCAATCTCCTGCACAGACGTTCAGCCAAGACGGGGGCTCGGCGGACACGCGCCAGTTCTGGTCGGCGCCCACGATTCTCGAATATTGGAACGCGCTGAAACGGCACGTCTGGCTTGCGGGTGCGATCGTGGCGGTGACGCTCGTCATCGGCGTCATTCTGACGCTGCTGATGACGCCGCAATATACGGCGACTTCGCGGATCGAGATTGCCCGCGAACAGGCCAATGTCACGAATGTGGAGGGATTGAAGCGCGAGGATAGCACGCCGAACCAGGAATTCTATCTGACGCAATATTCGCTGCTCAACGCGCGCTCGCTGGCCGAGCGCGTCGAGCGGCGCCTCCGCCTGTCGTCGAACAAGGATTTCTTTGCGGCCCATGGCGTGACGCCCGAAGGCGAGGGCTTTCTTTCGTCCGAAGGCAGCGCCCCCGTCTCGGTGGAGCGCATGCGCGGCCGCCAGCGGCAGGCCGTCGATCTCTTGCTGAAGAATGTCGCAATTTCGCCGCTGCGCGGTTCGGCGCTCATTGACATCAGCTATACCAGCGCGTCGCCGACTATCTCGCAATCGGTCGCTCGCACCTGGGTCGGCGAGTTCGCGCAGCAGAGCATGGATCGTCGATTTGCGTCCACTTCGGATGCGCGCGTCTATCTGGAAACGCGCCTGCAGGGACTGCGCGAACGGCTCGAACAATCCGAACGCGACCTGGTGAACTATGCCGCGCGGCAAGGGATTGTGAGACTTTCGGAAACGAAGAGCGGCGAGGGGCGGACGCAGACCACGCAGACGCTGGCGTCGAGCAATCTCGAACAGCTGAACCGCGTGCTCATCGAAGCGACGGCCGAACGGACGGCCGCCGAAGCGAAGCTGCGCGCGGCGCGATCGCCGGGCAGCACCGAATTGGCGCTTCAGAACCAATCGTTGAACCTGCTGCGCCAGAAACGCGCAGAAGCGCAGGCCAAATATCAGGACCTGCTCGTCCACTTCGAACCCGAATATCCCGAAGCCAAGGCCGGGCGTGAGCAAGTGGCTGCGCTCGATCGCGCGATCTCTGCCGAGGAACGCCGTGTCCGCGATGCCTATCTGTCGGAATTCGACGCCGCGTCGCAGCGCGAGCAGGACCTGCGGCAGCGCGTGAACGGCTTGCTCGACAAGTTCGACACCGAAAGCCGTTCGAACATCCAGTATAATATATACCAGCGCGAAGTGGATACGAACCGCCAGCTCTATGATTCCTTGCTGCAGCGCTACAAGGAAATCGGGGTCGCGGGTGTCGGAACCAACAATATCTCGGTGGTCGATTCCGCTCCCATGCCGGAAAAGCCGTCGTCGCCGAAGCTCCTGATCAATGTGATCATGGCGCTTCTTGCCGGCCTCATGCTCGCAGCCATCGCGGTCATCGTGCTCGAAAATCTCGACGAAAGCCTGCGTGAACCCGGTCAGGTCTCGAACAAGCTGGATGTGGCTTTGCTCGGGGCCATCCCGGTGGTCGACGACGATGCGCTCGAGAAGCTGGACGATCCGAAATCGATCCTCTCCGAAGCGTATATGACCGTCCGGACGAACCTCAGCTTCTCGACCGATCATGGCGTCCCGAAAACGATGGCCCTTACCAGTACGTCGCCTGCGGAGGGCAAATCGACGTCGGCCTACTCGCTCGCGCTGGTGCTTGGCCGGACCTCGGGCTCGGTCGTGCTCGTCGACGTCGACATGCGCCGGCCGATCCTCGCCTCGCGACTGGGTTTGCAGAACATACGCGGCGTTTCGAACTTCCTCGCCGGCGACGACAATTGGGAACAGCTGGTTCAGGACACGGGCAAATCGAACGTTCATTTCATCGCTGCAGGGCCGACGCCGCCGAGCGCGTCGGAACTGCTCAGCGGCGAGCGCCTGGCGCTGTTCGTTCAGAAGCTGGCAAGCCGTTATGACCATGTCATCCTCGACAGCCCGCCGATGCTGGGCCTCTCCGACGCCCCCCTGATCGCCAATGTCGTCGAAGGCGTCGTCTATGTCATCGAGGCCGACCGCACGGCGGTTCGCGCGTCGCAGGCGGCAATTCAGCGGCTTCGCGATTCGCGCGCACACCTCCTTGGCGCCTTGCTCACCAAGTATCGCGCAAAGCAGTCGGGCTACGGCTATGGCTATGGCTATGGCTATGGTTATGGCCGCGACGGCGCGGAGGATGGCGGCGTCGACGGAGCGCGTAACTGATGCGTTCGGCGGAACGGCGGCGATCGACGCGCGACGAGCTGGCGAAGAGCCTGACGCCGGGCATCATCGTCGCGCTGTTTGCGGGTTTGCTCGCCGCAATCCTGGCCTTTTCCCAGGCGGCCGCTTCGACGGGAATCGTCATCGACACCTTCCGTCCGCTTGGCGGAGGGTTCTTCTCGTGGAGAAGCGGGCAGAACCAGCTGACGCAAAAGCTCTACGACAATCGCGGCAAGGTCGACGCCAAATTGCTGTTCGCGACAGGCCGCACCGGCCTCGGCTATGCGCCGCTGTCGGCGCGCTCGCTCTGGATGGTCGGCAAGGGGTATGAGGCGAAGGCCGATCTGCCGCGCGCGCGCCAGGCCATGTTGCGCGCCGAGCGGATCACGCGGCGGGAGGCCTCGGTGCAGCTCTGGCTCGCCGAAGATGCCTTGCGCCGCGAAAAGATCGAGGCGGGCCTGCGCCACTATGACCTGATCATCCGGTCGAGGCCGGACTCAACGCAAGAAATCCTGCCGCGCCTCGCTGCGATCATGGTCGCGCCGGAGGGCCGGAAATATCTTCAGCCCTATGTTCGCCAGAGCAATCCCTGGTTCCCCGAACTCCTCGCCGTGGCGGTGGATCGCTTGCCGCAGGCCGAACCCGTCGGCCGGCTTCTGATCGAACGAAAAGCGAAGGCGCCCGACCTGCGTCAACTCGACGCCGTCTATGCCCAGCTGGTGTCAAAGCTGGTTTCGCAGGGCGCGGATGACGTGGCGCTCCAGCTTTATCCCTTGCTGCCGCGCGGCAACAAGGTGGTGCTCTCGGACGTCAGCGGTATCGTCGATGGAAAGACGGTCGAAGGATATCCGCCCTTCGTGTGGCAATTCGGCAACGAGGCCTATGGCGCGACGCTGGTAAGCGTCGGCTCGGGCGGAGCGGGGATGGAGTTTTACGGCGCATCGGGCACCGTCGGGGTAGCGGCCTCAAAACTGGTCGCCCCGAACGGATCGACGCAGTTCCGCTGGCGGGTTCGCGAGCGGACGCCCAATCTTCAGAGTTCGGCGACGTGGGTGGCAACTTGCCTGTCCGGGCCGAATGAAGGTGCACGGGCGGTTTCGGTCAACCTGCTCGACACAAAGACGCCCGCCAATCGCGATATGGTGATGTCGCTGCCCGCGGGGTGCGACATCGTTCGTCTCGACATGCGGATCGTCGGCGGCATCGGCACGAACCCGGCCAGCCTTATCGTGAGCGGCCTTTCGTTGGGAAAAGCCGCGGCGGCGAATTGACGTGATCAAGCGCTTCATCGACATCGCCGGTAGCGTACTGGCGCTGATCTGCTTGTCGCCCATTCTGCTCCTGGTCGCGCTGCTCGTCCGGACGAGGCTCGGTGCGCCGGTCCTCTTTCGGCAGGAACGCCCGGGCAAGATGGGCAAACCCTTTCGCATGATCAAATTCCGGACGATGACCGATCGCCGCGATGCCGACGGGCGATTGTTGCCCGATGCCGATCGGCTGACGCCGTTCGGACGCTGGTTGCGCGCGACGAGCCTCGACGAGCTTCCCGAACTCTGGAACGTGTTGCGCGGCGATATGAGCCTGATCGGCCCCCGGCCGCTTCTGATGCAATATCTGCCGCTCTATTCAAAGGAACAGTGGCGGCGGCACCATGTGCGGCCCGGGGTGACGGGCTGGGCACAGGTCAACGGGCGCAACGCGCTGAGTTGGGATGAAAAATTCGCGCTCGACGTCTGGTATGTCGATCATCACAATCTGTGGATCGATCTCAAGATCCTGTTTCTGACGGTCAAACGGGTGGTCGGGCGCGACGGCATCAGTGCCGCCGGCGACGCGACGATGCCGGTCTTTACCGGGAGCGCGGGCGATCCGCGACGCGGCCCGGACGACTGACCGCGCAGGCGCTTACCGGCTGGCTTCCTCGAACACCGCGGTAACCACGGCCAGGATTCGCGCCAGTTCCTCGTCGGTGATCGTCGGGTGGCAAAGAAACATCAGGCTCGTCTCGCCGAGTTCGCGCGCGATCGGAAAGCGTTGCGTGGGCCGGAACGGCGCATCGTCGAAAGCCCGCTCCAGATAGACCTCGGAACAGCTTCCGTGCATCACGATCGCGCCGCGCTCGACGCAGGTGGCGACGATGCGATCGCGCGACCAGCCAGCTTTCAGACCATCGGGCCGGACATAGGCATATTGCCGGTAATAGGCATGGGTCATCGTTTCCGAAGGGGCGGGTACGCGAACGGCTTCGCCGAACGGCGCCAGGGCCGAAGCGATCGCGCGGGCAATCGCGGTCCGCCGGGCCGTCCATGCCTCCATCCGCGTGAGCTGGATACGGCCGATCGCCGCCTGGACTTCGAGCATCCGCCAGTTGGTGCCGAAGCTTTCGTGAACCCAGCGAAAACCGGGGGGGTGCTGGCGATTATAGACAGCGTCCCAGCTCTTGCCGTGGTCCTTGAACGACCACATGACGTCCCACAAACGTTCGTCGGCGGTCGTGACCATGCCGCCTTCGCCGCCGGTGGTCATGATCTTGTCCTGGCAAAAGGACCATGCGCCGACATCGCCGATGCTTCCGACGCTTCGCCCGCCGACCTTGGCGCCATGCGCCTGTGCGCAATCTTCGATGACGTGGATGCCGCGATCGGCGGCCAGGTCCATGATACCGTCCATGTCGCACGGCCAGCCGCCGAGATGGACGGGAATGATCGCACGCGTGCGATCGGTCAGTACCGCCGCGATGCTGGCGGGATGAATGTTGCCGCTGTCGAGATCGACGTCGGCGAAGACAGGAGTCGCGCCGGCATTCACCACGGTCGATACCGATGCGATGAAGGTGCGGGGGGTTACGATTACCTCGTCGCCCGGTCCGATATCGAGCGCCTTCAGCGCCAGGTCCAGCGCCAGCGTGCCGTTGGCGAGCGCGATCGCTTTGGGGCTGCCGCACCAGCGCGCGAACTCGGTCTCGAAATTCCGCCCCTCGTCACCGGTCCAGTAATTGACGCGATTGGAGAGGAGGAGGTCGCGGACCCGGTCGGCTTCTTCGTCGGAAAAGCTTGGCCAGGGGGATATGGGGGCGTTGAGCATGGCGCGTCTCTTATGGCAAAGATGACTTGCTGCCAATGACTTGATCGCCGTGCGGTCAGCGATTGGGAGCCGCCACCGCGCGCAGCCATCCGGCGGTCTCGTCGACGGCGCGTTCCATCGCGAGATTCCGGTCGTAAAACGCGCGCCCCTGTCGGCTCATCTCGGCTCGATTTTCTTCAGGTAGTGCTGCGATTCTGGCGATCGCCGCTGCCATGGCATCGACGTCTTCGGGCGGGCAGACGATGGCCGCACCCGATTCCTGCAACATCCCGGCGGCTTCACCCGAAATCCCGGCGAGGACCGGTTTGCCGACCGAAAGATAGTGCTGCAATTTCGACGGAATCGTGATGTCGTAGAGGCTTTCGCCATTCAGGTGCAGAACCAGCGCGTCGGCGCGATCGAAAATGCGATCCATCTTCGCGCGGCCGACCGGGCCGTGCAGGAGTATATGGCCCGATCCGTCGGCGGCAATCTGCTGCGCCAGGCGGTCGCGTTCGATGCCGTGGCCGAACAGGTGCAGCCTGACTTTGTCGTTCGCCGAACGCGCGCGGATAAAGGCGTCGACGACAAAGCCGAGGCTCTGCGCCTGTCCCAGATTACCGCCATAGACAAAGTTGATGGCGTCATCGTCCCATCCGTCGATCGCAACCGGCGGCTCGGTCGGCGTCGCGGGGATATAGGTCGACCAGTTATAAAGGCGGTGGAGCTTCTCCGGAGGAACCCCGCGCTCGGCCAGTCGCGCCTTCATTCCGTCCGATTGGGCGATCACGAGTGCCGCGCGCCGATAGACGAAATCGCAAATCTTCCCGAGGATCGACGGGATCGCCTTACCGCCCATGCCCGATGCCAGCACGCTGTCGGGCCACAAATCCTGTATCTCGACGATAAACGGGCGCCGGTGGACCGCGCCGAACAGCGCCGCCGCGAGCGCCGGGGTCACCGGCGGATGATAGACATAGATCACGTCGAAACGCCGCGCGGTGAAAAGACCGAAGATCAGGCTCGAAAGGAAGAAGCTGGCGTAGTTCAGGATGCGTCCGATCGACGAACGATCGTGTGACGGCCAGATCGGCAGGCGATGGACAGGGAAGGGCCATTGCCGGTCGCGCTGATAGGGCTTGATCCGGTATCCCGGGTACAATTTTCCACCCGGATAATTGGGAAAGGCCGTTGCGACCTCGACCTCCATGCCCTCGGCAATAAGGGCGGCGGCGAATGACGCGCCTTTGAAGGCGGGTTCGGGCTCGAACCACTGGGTAAGGAAAAGGACGCGCACGGGGAGGGGCTTTGCAACTGGGTCAGTGCCGCGTGCCTAGCTTTTCGGTCGGGCGCTGGCAACCGATAGCCGCTCGCCGCCGGCGGCGTGTCAATCATTGCTTGGCGCGCTCTTCCCGAATGGCTATGGGCGCCACTCGCGAGCGACACGCAACAATGGCCCAGAATTCCCGCCCATGACCAATCCAGATATTCAAGGGCGAACGACGGGCGTGCCAAGCGATGCGGACGGCGGTGCGCGTCTCCTCCTCTATGCCGCCGTTCCCGATCCCGCCATGCTGAAGCAGGGCTTTTATGCCGCCGAGGTCGAGGGGCTGTTGCGACAGCCTTCGGTGGCAGAGGTGCATGTGACCAATCGCCTCGGCGATGTCTGGCGCATGCCTTTCGACGGTCTGGTCTGCTATTTCTATTCCTATTCGGCGGTGGCTGCGCTTCTTGCGCGTCTGCGCGGCAAGCCCGTCGTCGCGACCGGGGGCGCAGAACAGGTCTTCCGCTCGATGGCACCCAGCCTGTCGACGTTCCTCGTGCGCATCATATTGTTCTGTTTCACCTTGCTGTTCGCCAATCGCATCCTCGCGACATCGTCGACCGACTATCGCCAGATGCGCAAGATCGGTTGGTTCCGCCGGTCGGCAATCCGGTTGAGCTTTCATGGCGCCGATGCCGTCGGCCGCATCGATGCCGCGAACTTTTCGGTCCAGCGGTCGCCCGGTTCGCTGGTCACCATCTGCGGGATGGACACCGCGGAAAATATCCGGCGCAAGGGGCTGTTGCGCGCCATCGACCTGTTGGCGCGGGTGCGCGAACGGCATCCCGATGCCCGCCTCGTGGTGATCGGCCGCACGACCTGCGCGCATCTCGCCCGCGATCATGCGGCGCGCCTTTCCTGTGAGGATGCCGTCGATTTCGTCGGCTATGTTTCGGAGGAAGAGAAGATCCGGCTGCTGCGGACATCGCGCTATTATGTGCAATTGTCCGAATATGAGGGGTTCGGCATCGGGGCGCTCGAGGCGCTCGCGATGGGGTGCCAGGTCGTCCACAGCAATGTGGGAGGCTTGCGCGACAGCGTCGCCGGCTATGGCCTGGTCCTGCCGCTCGACGGGATCGCTGAATTCGACACCATGGCGCCGTACACGATCGGCGACTGGCCCAAATTCGAGCAGCATATGGCGCAGTTCGGCGTCGACCGGCGTGCGAACGCGATATTGGACGCGCTTGGCTGCCGATGATCCGCGAGCGCAGCCTTCGAGCCAATTCGCTGTCCAGCCTTTTCGCGAGCGGCGGGGTGTTCGCCATTACATTGGCCATGCCCGCGGTCCTCGCCCGATCAATCACCGCATCGGACTATCAGGTCTATGCGACGGCGATGGCGTTTCTGCCGCTCGCGCTGCTGCTCTCGCAGTCCTTGCGAAATTGCGCCGGCAGTGCATTGATCGTCGCCATGCAACGGGCGCAAGGGGCCGATGTCGCGCGCGCCTATCGTCGTATCGTTCTGCTGGTGACGGGCCTTGTCCTTGCCGGGGGCGTGTTGGTCACAGAGTTTCTGCGGTTCTTCTCTTTGGTCGGAGATCTCGATCAAGGGCTGCTCCGCTTCGGCGTCTACTGCGTTCTGATCAATGTTTCGGGTATCGGTTTCTCGCTTCTCGTCACCGGGCCCGCGACCGCCAGCCAGGACTTCGTGCCCGAAAACCTGCTCAAACTTGCTCCGCCGGCACTTCTGCTGGCGCTCCTCATCGCAGTCTTCATCGTTGCGCCGGACGACGAGCTATGGTGGATATTCGCGGCGGTTGCCGTGAGCCCCTGGCCGTTGGCAGGGTGGTTGATGCTTCGCTATCATGGCGCGGTGGGGCGTTGGTTCGACACCAGCCAGACCGGAACGAAGCTTGTTTCCGATCGGTTGACCCCGAATGCCGTTTTTCGCTTCCTCGCCGTGTCGTCGGCCTCGGTGGGGTGGTGGAACCTGACCGCCTATTTCGCGACGTCGATCACCGTCGCGGTGGTCGCGTTGACCTTGCCCGGCGATGTCGTCGCTTTCGGCATGGTATTCAGCCTTATCGGATTGTTGTCGGGCGGATTGATCGCCATATCGGCGCCGATTGCGTCGCGGGTCGCGTCGATCCCGCTTGACGATACCGCGGCAAGGGTCGCCGCGTTTCGGCGGTTCAATGGCTATTTCATCCTCTACATCGTGGCGGTGGCCCTGTTCGTGCTGCTCGTTCCTGCACGGATTTACGAACTCTGGGTCGGGGCCCAATATGCGGGGTCCGTTCGGGCGATGTTGCTGCTGTTGCTTCCGGCGACTGTTTTGCGGTTGCAGACAATGTGCTTCACGCTGTTCGTGATGAGCGTCGGTCGACAGGCGACGCTGTGGTTGAGTCCGATGATCGAGGCGATTGTCGCAACCTTGGCGAGCTTCCTCCTTGCGCCCGTGATGGGGATAGAAGGTATCGCGTTGGCATTGACACTTTCTGCTGCGCTCCGGCTAGCAATGACGCTGTGCCATGATATCGGACTTAATCGAGATGTTTTTCCAATAAGATGGAACGATTTGTTCGTTCCCAAGCTGGTGCGTGCGCAACAATGACTGACCTCGTTTATTCCCGGCCAAATCAGTGCGGCGCGTGCGGCGCCCCATTGCACCCCTGGCTGTCGGGCGTCCGCGACAGAGTGTATGGCGTGGGCGGCGACTGGGACCTGTTCCGGTGTGGCAATGCCGCATGTGCCGCGGCATATCTCGACGCTCGCCTGACCGGCGAACAGCTCGGAAGCTTCTACGCGACATACAGTACCCATAGCGACCCGGTGCTGACCGTAAGCGGCGCCAAGCGTGGCTTCCGGCAGGCGATCGAATGGTTCCTGCATCGGAATCTGGGCTATCGCCGCCCCGATGCTTCGACCGCGACTTCGGTATTGGCGCGCTTCTTTCGCCTGATCCCCCTGCTGCGTCACATGGCGTCGTTGCGGGTTTTCTGGCTACCCTATGTCGCCAACGGCAAGCTGGTCGAAATCGGCTTTGGAAATGCGCAGACTCTGCTGCAAATGCACGACCTCGGTTGGGATGTCGAAGGTATTGAGTTCGACACTGTCTGTGTCGACAAGGCCCGGGCATTGGGACTTCGCGTGGGGGAAGGGGACTTCCTCGCCCAGAATTATGCCGATGGCAGTCTCGATGCCGTCGTTGGCAGCCATGTGATCGAGCATGTTCCCGATCCCGGTGAGTTGATTGCCGCCATCCACGACAAACTGGCGCCCGGAGGACGGATGGTCCTGATCACGCCCAATGGCAAGTCGCTGGGATGCCGGTTGATGGGCGCAGACTGGCGCGGCCTGGAAACGCCGCGGCACCTGACGATTCAGACGTCGGGTTCGCTGATCCGCCATGCTGAGCGGGCCGGATTTCGGACCGTCAAGCTGTTTGGCACGCCGTTGGGTGGGGGGATATTGCAACAGAGCGTGCAAATCCGACGGGGCAAACCTGCCGGCCCTGCAGGGCGGATTGCTCAATTGTTCTGGGCGATCATCGCGAGTGCCATTCACCTGGTTCGACCCAAGGCATCCGATGAAATTGTACTGTTCTGCGAGAAATAGGCTGAAAACCCTGCCTTGAATTTGGCTCCGTCCTTGGGCCGTGCCGGCATGGCTCTGCCCCGCCGTTCGAAATTCGTCGCATTTGTTGCAGGGGCGCCCGGTCCTGAATCGCGTTCGGGTCCATTTCGGCTTGCACAGGACCGCCCCGGGCGACTAACCCGCCGCATGACCTACCGCTCGTCGACGCGCCTGTTTCTGTTCGTGACACTCGCCCTGTTCGCGATGGGCTATGTGTTTCGATATTTTTTCCTGTCGCACTATCTGGGCAGCAACAGCTCGCTGCCGCCCGAATATCTCGACTGGCAAAACGTCAACATCGCCCCTTTGGGGTCTGCGATGATGATATGCTCGGCGATCTTCGCAACCTATTTCATCATCCATGTCGCGACTACGCGATCGGTCGACCGCCAACCGCCTAACTATATCAGGTTGCCCTATTGGGCGTTCGCGGCGCTGGGCGGGTTCATCGTTGCGAGCCTCGCGGTCCGCGCGCAATACGGGGCGGCGCTCGGACAGGAGGCCGCGGCCGATGCGGGCTTCATTTTCGGGACGCTCAACTATCGCATCCAATCCGACCTGATCCCGCCATTGATCCTGCTCGTCATGGAAGTGGCATGGCGGCATCAGGACAAGGTCCAATATTACCTTGGTATTGCAACCCTGGCGGCCTTCTTCATCATCCTGTCGGCGATCACGACCAGCAAGGCGGGCATGGTCTTCTTTCTCGCCCAGCTCATCATGCTCATGTATCTGACCGGGCAAAATCTCCTGAAATATCCGATGCGCATCACATTGGGTGGGCTTGCTGGCGTCCTGGCTTTTATCATCGGCTCGCAGCTTCGCGCTCAGGCATTGGGCGCGGGGGATTCTGCGATATGGGTGTCGCTTAAGGACGGGCATTTTGCCGACACACTGTTTCAGGTCGTCGGGCTTATCGCCAACCGCATCCCGGGCGTGGAGGGGCTGGCCCTTTCGTGCGGGATCGATTGCGACACGCTTCCCGGATTTCATCTACCCTCGCTCGCGCGATCCGCGGCCGATATCTTCACTTACGATATTATTCGCGTCCAGTGGGCGAACGATTTCCGTTCACCCGGGCTCGTTGGCGGCGCGGTCCTGCTGACGGGTTTGTGGGGCGGGGTGGCGATGGTTCTCGGGTTCTTGTTCGCTGCCAAATCGATTTGCTCGACGATGGACCGGTTCCGTTTCAGCGCCGCCGCATCCGCCGCGTTCGTGTACGGTATCCTGCGCATCATGATGGAGGGCGCTTGGTACTGGGTCGATTTCGTCACAATGCTGGCAGGCGTGATCGCGACCGAAGCGGTGAGCAGGCTGCTGATCGCGCGAAAATCCAGCAAGAGCGACAGCGAATTGACGCCGCAACCCGCGTAATAGCGCTGTCCGACCGATGCTAGCCTGGTCTAGGCGGCTTTCAAGGCCCGGTAGCGGGCGAAATCCCTGTCGATCAGCGCTTTGCCCAGGAATTTCAGCCGCAACAGCATAAGCGCGATCGCCGGGTGCGAGTGATGCTTGCGGAGCCACAGTCCCTGCGAGCGATAATGCCAGAGGTAGCGCTGGACGGGAATGTCGGCGGAGCTGGTCCCCGCGCGGTGCACCACGCGTGCTTCGGGCGCGATCGCGATTTCGAAGCCTGCCGCCCTGATGCGCATCGCGAGGTCGGCGTCCTCCCAATACATGAAGAAATCCTCGTCGAAGAGCCCGGCCCGGCGCAGCGCGTCGGCGCGGATCAGCACCGATGCGGCGGTCACCCAGCTATAGCGGTGCGCGGCGAGATCGGCGGGGCCGAAGACGGTGCCGCAGCTCATCAGCCAGGGGCGCATCCAGCTTCCCGAATGGTCGTGTTCGGGATGGTCGGGGTCGGTCATCCACGATCCGACCATGCCCGACGCCGCGCCATCCTTGTCCGCCCGGGCGATGAGCGCGGCGAGGCAATCAGTATCGGGGCGGGCGTCGTTGTTGAGCAGCCAGATGAAGTCCGACCCGTCGCCTACCGCCTCGCGCAGCGCGCGGTTACAGCCGCCACCAAACCCCAGATTCTGCTCATTGGCCAGCAGCACGACGCGCGCGTCGCCCGACAGAGCGGCCTGCATCCGCTCCATCGAATCGTCGCCGCTGCCATTGTCGACGACATAAATACGCCGCGGGGCGAGTGTTTGCGCCTGCAGGCTGCCGACCGCGGCCAGCGTTTCGGCGGGTGCGCGCCAGTTGACGATGACGACGGAGACGCTGGCTTCGGGCACTACGGCGAACCGATCAGATATAGTCGTGCATCCGGATGCCGTCCCACTGGTTCGACAGCCGTGCGGTTCCGAGGATCAACTTCGCGACGCGTTCGCTGGTGTTCGCGATCTGATAGTCGGCCGGGACGACGGGCGGAATTCCCGCGGCCACGCGCTCGGCGTGCAGCTTCACCGCGGCGGCGATCGATTCGAGCATCGCCTGCTGGTCGAGCCCGGTGACGATGATGTTGCCGGTGTCCATCGCCTCGGGGCGCTCGATCGCGTCACGCGGGGTGATCGCGGGAAAGTCGAGGATCGAGCTTTCCTCGGCGATCGTGCCGCTGTCCGAAATCGCGCAATGCGCATGCATTTGCAGGTGATTGTAATCGTGGAAGCCGAACGGTTTCATATATTGGACGCGCGGGTCGAGCGTGATGCCTTCCAGCGCCTCCAGCCGGTTGCGGGTGCGCGGGTGGGTCGAGACGATGACGGGCTGGTCATAGGTGTCGGCGAGCGCATTCAGCGTGCCGACGAGCGCGGCCAGTCGCTCCTTGCTGTCGACATTCTCTTCGCGGTGCATCGAGACGATGAAATAGCCGCGGCGCGTCAGGCCAAGGCGCGACAGGATGTCCGACGCCTCGATCTGCGGGCGGTAATGGTCGAGCACCTCCTTCATCGGCGACCCGGTCAGATAGACGCGGCGATGCTGCATTCCCTCGCTCAAGAGATGGCGACGGGCATGTTCGGTATAGACGAGGTTGAAGTCGCTGATGTGGTCGACGAGGCGGCGGTTCGTTTCCTCGGGAACGTTCCGGTCGAAGCTGCGGTTGCCCGCTTCCATATGATAGACGGGGATCTTCATTCGGCGCGCCATGATCGCGGCGATGGCGCTGTTCGTATCGCCGAGCACGAGAAGCGCGTCGGGGCGGTGCGCCTTCAGCTCTTTTTCGGTCTCGATCAAAATGCCGCCGAGCACGGCGCCGAGGCTCGATGTGTCGACGCCGAGGAAATTGTCGGGCTTGCGCACGCCAAGGTCGCTGAAGAAGACTTCGTTGAGTTCATAATCCCAGTTCTGCCCCGTGTGGACGATCCGGTGATCGGTCAGCGTGTCGAGACGCGCCATCACGCGCGACAGGCGGATGATCTCGGGCCGGGTGCCGAGAATGGTCGTGACCTTGAGCTTGCTCACTGTTTTTCGGTCTCCAAAAGCACCGCGTCGGCATAAGTGTCCGGGTTCGCGGGGTCGAACAGCCGGTGCGACCAGAAAAAGGTCACGACCTCGCTGTCGGTGTCATTGACGATATGGTGGGTGTGCAGCGGCGGCATGTCGATCGCGACCGGTTCGTCGCCCGACACTTCGAAGCTGTGGACTTCGTCGGTCAGCACCTTGCGGATGCGGATCGTCGCTTTGCCCGACACGACGAGAAAGCGTTCGACGAGATCGGTGTGGAAATGATCGCCGCGACGCATCCCCGGCCGCGTGGTCGAAAGGAAGGTTTGCGAACCGGCAAGCGACTTGGCCGATTCGAAGAGGCCGCCACGCGCATCGCTGTTGAGCTTCATGCGCATCGGATAATGCGCCGGATACCCACCGGTCCGGTAGCTGTTGAACAGCGCGAGATCGAAGGGATCGCCGAGGTCGGGGAAGATGTTCGCCTGATAGGAGCGGTGAAAGGCCGCGAGCCGCTCATAGAGCGCGACGATCGACATCTCACGCCCCGCCGGCGCGATCGTACCCGATTCCCCGGCAAGCCCTTTGGCGATGGCGAGGTTCGCCGCCTCGCCGGCGTGGAACAGCGCGACCTTGCCTTCGGGATTGATCGTCGGCTCCTGTCCCGCCCAGATCTGGTCGATCAGCGTCGCGGTGACATTGTTGTAATAGGGACGGGCGCATTCGCCGAAGATGTGCGGCAGGATCAGGTTGGTGAACCCGGCGCCCGCGGCTTCCAGTATTTCCGCCGCGCGCTTCTTCGACCGGCCATAGGGCGTTTCGAACGCGGCGTGGGTGCTGTTGGCATAGACGATATGCGGCTGCGCGCCGGTGCGCGCGATGCTGTCGGCGAGCGCCGTCGCGATCGCGGGATTGGCGGCTTCGACTTCGGCTTCTTCGCCGCGGTTGACCCCCGCGAAGTGGAGGATGACCTCGGCATCGGCGATGGCGGCGTCGCGGGCCGCATCGTCGCCAAAGGCCTCGCGCCCCAGCTGGACGAGCTGGAACGGCTCGGCCTCGCCGCGATAGCGCGCAGCGCAATTGGCGGCGTGCAGGCGCGCGGCCGCATGCCATCCCAATAGTCCGGCTGCGCCGGTGACGACGACCTTGCGGCCCGTCATGCGCGCCACGACGCCAGTTCGGCCTCGACTTCGCCGAGCGTCAGTAGCAGCGCTTTGACGCCTTCGACATCGAGCCGCTCGGCGTTGTGCGAGTGGAAATCCTCCTGCACGGGGCTGATGTCATCGCCTTCGCTGAAATAGGCCGAATAGTTGAGGTCGCGGCCGTCGAGCTGGATCCGCCAATAGTCGCCGAGGTCTTCAGCGGTCGACAATTCCTGCGCACTCGCCAGCGTCTCGGCGAGCTTTTCGGCGTGGCGCCAGCCGATCACTTCGACCGGATGGTCGGGAACGCCGAACAGCTCCTTGAGCGCGGTGACGAGGTCGGCGATCGTCGCAGCAGGCGCCTTGCGGACGAACAGGTCGCCCTGACGCGCATGGGCGAAGGCGAAGCGCACAAGGGCGACGCTATCGCGCAGCGGCATAAGGAAGCGCGTCATCTCGGGCTCGGTCACCGTGATCGGGCGGCCTTCCTTGATCTGCTTGATGAACAGGGGGATGACCGATCCGCGCGAATACATCACATTGCCGTAGCGGACGCAGCTGATCGTCGTCTTTGCATCGGGGCCAACCTCGCGCGCCGCCGCATGGGCGAGCTTTTCCATCAAGGCCTTGGAAATGCCCATCGCATTGATCGGATGGACCGCCTTGTCGGTCGACAGGCAGACGAGGCTGTCTACCCCGTGTTCGACCGCCGAGCGGATCACATTTTCGGATCCCAGCACATTGGTGCGCACAGCTTCGAGCGGGAAGAATTCGCACGAAGGGACCTGTTTCAACGCCGCGGCGTGGAAGATCGCGCCGACGCCCTTGACCGCGCGGTCGACGCTGCCGCGGTCGCGGATGTCACCGATGAAGAAACGCACGCGCGGGTCGCGCAGGTCGTTGCGCAGCGCATCCTGCTTTTCCTCGTCGCGGCTGAGTACGCGAATTTCGCGGTCGCTCACTGCGAGCAGTTCGCGCAAGATCGTCTTGCCGAACGAACCGGTGCCACCGGTAATCAGAATCGGGCTGCTATCGTCGGACAATGATTGTCACTCCCTGTGAGGTATCGGCGTGGTTCAGTGCTGGTCGGCCAGCGCGAGGATGCTACGGCCATATGCCGTCTTTTCCATCAGCTGGCCAGATTTGCGCAATTGGTGGGCATCGATGAAGCCTTGGCGGAAGGCGATTTCCTCGAGGCAGCCGATCATATGGCCGGTGCGGTTCTGGATCACGCGGACAAATTCCGACGCCTCGACAAGGCTGTCGTGGGTGCCGGTGTCGAGCCAGGCGTAGCCGCGGCCCATCTGCTCGACGTAAAGCTCACCCAATTCCATATAGAGGCGATTGAGATCGGTGATCTCGAGCTCGCCGCGTGCGGACGGTTTGATCTGGCGCGCGAGTTCGACGACGCGATTGTCATAGAAATAGAGGCCGGTGACCGCGAAGTTCGACTTGGGCTGCGCAGGCTTTTCCTCGATGCTGAGCGCGCGGCCGGCGTTGTCGAGCTCGACGACGCCATAAGCCCGCGCATCGGCGACCTCATAGGCGAAGACGGTGGCGCCCGCCTGCCGGCCCCGCGCATTGCCGAGCAGGGTCTGGAAACCCGCACCATAGAAGATATTGTCGCCAAGTACGAGCGCCGCCGACTGATCCTCGATGAAGTCGGCACCGATATGGAAGGCCTGCGCAAGCCCCTCGGGCTTCGGCTGGATGGCATATTCGATGCGCAGCCCCAATTGGCTGCCGTCGGCGAAAAGCCGGCGATAATTGTCGATATATTCGGGCGAGGAGATGATCAGTATCTCGCGAATCCCGGCGAGCAGCAGCGCCGACAGCGGATAATAGATCATCGGCTTGTCATAGATGGGCAGCAGCTGTTTGTTGATCGCCAGCGTCGCCGGATGGAGACGGGTACCCGAGCCCCCGGCCAGAATGATTCCGCGCATTATCGATGCTCTCCTGAATTCAGTCGTTCGTCCAATATGGCATCGACGGCGTCGCGCCATGGGCGAAGGGTGAGGCCGAGGCCGGCGCGCAGCTTTTCGGTCGCCAGCCGCGAGTTGGCCGGACGCTGTGCGGGCGTCGGATAGTCCTGCGTCGTAATCGGTTCGAGCCGCGACGTCTTTCGGCCTGCCGCCGCGCTACGGTCGAAAATATGCCGGGCGAGATCGTACCAGCTCGCGTCGCCGCCGTTGACGGCATGCCAGGTCTCGCCGGTCGCCGCATCGCGATCGACGATGGCGAGCAGCACTTCGGCGAGGTCGGCGGCGTTGGTCGGAGAGCCGTGCTGATCGGCGACGACGCGGACAAGGTCGCGCTCTTCGCCGAGCCGCAGCATCGTGTTCAGGAAATTGGCGCCGCCCGCGCTGAGGACCCACGCGGTGCGGACGATTGCGTGGCTGCCGGGCGCGGCCTGCCGCACCGCCGCTTCGCCCGCCGCCTTGGTCGACCCATAGACGCCGAGCGGCGCGATCGGGTCGGATTCCAGATAGGGGGCGTCCTTCGTGCCGTCGAAGACATAGTCGGTCGATACATGAACGATGGGGATATCACGGGCGGCGGCCAGCTCGGCGAGGATTCCGGGAGCCTCGGCGTTGATGGCGTGGGCAAGCCCGGCTTCGCTTTCGGCGCGGTCGACCGCGGTATAAGCGGCGCAGTTGACGATCGCGCGCCAGGGACCCCGACCGACGAATGCCCGGAGCGCGGCGGGATCGGTCAGGTCGCATTCGGCCCGGTCGGGCGCGACGACGGCCACGCCGTTGCGGCTCGCCAGCGCGGCGACGGCGCCGCCGACCTGTCCGCTGCCGCCGGTGACCAGGAGGGGATGCGCCGCGGTCATACCGAAACCGCCGCGCCCAGCCTTTCCCCGCGATAGCTGCCCGACAGGATATCCCGCCACCAGCCTTCATTGTCGAGATACCAGCGGATTGTCGCCGCAATACCAGTTTCAAAGCTTTCCGCCGGCTGCCAGCCGAGTTCGCGCTTCAGCTTCCCCGCGTCGATCGCATAGCGGAAGTCGTGCCCCGGCCGATCGGCGACGAAATTGATCTGCTCGCGGTAGCTGCGCCCGTCGGCGCGCGGACGAAGCTGGTCGAGCGTGTCGCAGATGACCTCGACAACCTGCAGGTTGGTGCGTTCGCTGTTGCCGCCGATCATGTAGCTGTCGCCGACCTTCCCGCGCTCGAACACCGCGCGGAGCGCGCGGACATGATCGTCGACGAACAGCCAGTCGCGGACATTGTCGCCGCGGCCATAGACCGGCAAGGCCTCGCCCGAGAGGCATTTGATGATCATCAGCGGGATCAGCTTTTCGGGGAAATGATAGGGGCCGTAATTGTTCGAACAGTTGGTGACGAGCGTCGGCAGGCCATAGGTATGGTGCCAGGCGCTCACCAGATGGTCCGATCCCGCTTTCGACGCCGAATAGGGCGAACGCGGGTCGTAGGCGGTTTCCTCGGTGAAGAAGCCTTCTGGTCCCAAGGCGCCGAACACCTCGTCGGTCGAAATATGGTGGAAGCGGAACTGCGCCTTGCGCGTTTCTTCCATCCCGCGCCAATAGTCGGTCGCCGCGGACAGCATCGAAAAGGTGCCGACGATGTTGGTTTCGATGAAGGCGCCGGGGCCATCGATCGACCGGTCGACATGGCTTTCGGCGGCGAGGTGCGTGATGACGTCGGGCCGGACCTCGGCAAGCAAATCGGCGACCAGCGCGCGATCGCAGATATTGCCGTGGACGAACTCGAAGCGGTTGTTCCCTTCGGCTGCGGGCAGCGATGCCTTGTTGCCCGCATAGGTCAGGGCATCGAGCACGACGACGCGATAGTCGCTGTCGGCGACGAGGTGACGCGCGAGCGCCGACCCGATGAAACCGGCGCCGCCGGTGATCAAGATGGTGTGGGGGGAGGTCATAGGGAGGAACCGTTCGTCAGGGGTGAAGCGGCAACAGGGGCGAGCCGTCATAGGCAAAGTCGAGTTCGGCGTCGGCCAGCAGCGGCAGGATCGCATCCTTTGCGGACAGGACGGCGTCGGTCGCTCCGGCTGCGGCGAAGGGCCAGTCGATGCCGAGCGCCGGATCGTCCCAGCGCACCCCGCCTTCGGTCTCCGGTGCATAGAAGTCGTCGACCTTGTACGCCACCTCGCAATCGCTTTCGAGGGTCATGAAGGCATGGCCGAAACCCGCGGGGACGAAGAGCTGATGGCCGTTGTCGGCGGAAAGCTCGGCGCCGACATGCTGGCCGAAGGTCGGGGAATCGCGGCGAAGGTCGACGGCTACGTCGTAGATACGACCGCGAACGCAACGGACCAGTTTCGCCTGCGCGTGCGGGGTGCGTTGGAAATGGATGCCGCGGATCGTTCCCGGCGGCGCCGAATAGCTGTGGTTGTCCTGGACGAAGGCCGCGTCAACGCCAAGGTCGCGATAGCGCTGGGCGTGGAAGGTTTCCATAAACCATCCCCGCTCGTCTGCGAAGCGTCTGGGGGTCAGCAGGATGACTGTCATGAAGAATGGATCCGGGCTTGAGACACCCAAGGCCCTTTAACGCAGCCATCCGCACAGGCCAGTGAAAACTAACGCTTCGGTCGGTTCGGCCTTGCGTGCGAGCGCAGCGCGGTTGTGAATGGCGCTCGATGATGCAATCACCCGATCCATCGGGATTCGTCCGCAAAAGCGGCCTTGCGCCGCGATCTCTGCCAAGGGTCGCATCGGCCGGATCCAAGGGAATGGAAGACATAATGACACGATTGATCGGCATTTATGGAGCGGGCGGCCATGGACGCGAAATCATGTCGGTGGCGCGCGAGCAGTATGCGCACGATGATGCAAGACTGGTGTTCATCGACGACAATGCCTTCGGTTCCGGCGACCGGATCAACGGCCAGGACGTTCTGGCATGGTCGGCATTTGTCGAGCTGGCCGGAGACGGCGCTGCCGTTGCGATCGCGATTGCGGACGCGGCCGTGCGCGAAAGATTGACGGCCCGCTGCATCGAAGCGGGTATTGCGGCTTGCCATATTCGGGCCGCGAATGTGGTCGTCGGAGACAATGTGACGATCGGCGATGGCGCGATCCTGCAACCCTTTGTCACGCTGACGTCCGATGTCCGGATCGGTCGGGGTTTCCACGCAAATATATACAGTTCTGTCTCGCATGACTGCGTACTCGGCGATTTCGTGACCTTTGCGCCTGGGGTCAGGTGCAATGGCAATATCCACATCGGGGACCGCGCCTATATCGGGGCCGGCGCCATCCTTCGCCAGGGAACGCCGCACAAGCCGCTGGTGATCGGAGCCGGCGCCGTCGTAGGCATGGGTGCCGTCGTTACGAAGGACGTGCCTCCGGGCGTTACAGTCGTCGGAAACCCGGCCCGCTTATTGGAAAAGAAGTAAAGGAAAAGCCGGGCCTGCGAACGCTGGCTTTCGATGGGGCGACCAACGGGTGCGCTTGCATTTGCGGTGTCACGGCTCGACATAGACCGCCATGGATTTTGCGTTTCACAATAGTTTTCACGATTCGATGGAGGGCTTTTACGCGCCCGCCGAAGCCGCGAAGCCGTCAGCGCCAAAGCTTCTGATTTTCAACCATAAGCTGGCGAAGGAGCTCGGACTCGACACGGCGGACCTCCCCGACGAGCAACTGGCGCGCCTGTTTTCGGGTGAAGAGATGCCCGATGGGGCCGAACCGCTCGCATTTGCCTATGCCGGGCATCAGTTCGGGCATTTTTCGCCGCAGCTCGGTGACGGCCGCGCGCTCTTGCTCGGCGAAATCGTTGCGCCGGACGGCGCGCGTTTCGATATCCAGCTCAAGGGTTCGGGGCCGACCGCCTTTTCGCGCAACGGCGACGGCAAGGCGGCGATCGGCCCCGTCTTGCGCGAATTTCTGATTTCGGAGGCGATGGCGGCGATGGGCGTGCCGACGACGCGTGCGCTCGCTGCGGTCGCGACGGGCGATCGCGTCCAGCGCGAACGCGCGCATCCAGGCGCAGTGCTGACGCGCGTCGCGAGCAGCCATATCCGCGTCGGTACCTTCCAGTTCTTTGCCGCCCATTTCGGCGCCGACCATGTGACTCAGCTGTCCGACTACAGCATCCGCCGGCATTTTCCGGACCTCGCCGGGGCTGACAACCCGCATCTGGCTTTGCTCGACCGCGTGACGGGCCTGCAATGCGAACTGGTTTCGCATTGGCTGGGCGCGGGGTTCATCCACGGCGTGATGAACACCGACAATGTCGCGATCAGCGGCGAGACGATCGATTATGGGCCGTGCGCCTTCATGGATCGCTTTTCGGCCAATGCGGTGTTCAGTTCGATCGACGCGAACGGGCGTTACGCCTTTGGCCGGCAGCCGCAGATCATGCACTGGAACATGGCGCGCTTCGCCGAAGCGCTGCTGCCGGCGATCCACCGCGTTTCGCCCGACGATGTCGAGGCCGCGAAGGCGGTCGTCGACGCGATTCCCGCCCGGTTCCGGGCGATCTGGCATGCGAGGGTGGGCATGAAATTGGGCCTCGTGAACGGCGCGGGCGACGATAGCGAATTGATCGACACGCTCTTCGACGAGCTCGAAAAGCATGAGGTCGACTATATCTCCTTCTTCCGCGCGCTCGCGATGCTGCTGCGCGGCGACGGAACGATGCTCGAAGGCCTGTTGCCGGCCCCCGACGCGATGGCGCCTTGGATCGCCGAATGGTGGGGGCGGATCGTGCAGGATGGGGCGGGGCCGATCGAGCTTGCCGCGGCGATGGACGGCGTGAACCCGCTCTACATCCCGCGCAATCACCAGGTCGAAGCCGCGCTCGCGGCCGCCGAGGAGGGCGATCTAGCGGCGTGGCTCCGGCTTCTCGAGGTCGTCAGGAATCCATTCGGCGAGCGCCCCGAATGGTCCGAATATGCGCTGCCGGCACCGGCGGATTCCGCTCCCTATACAACCTTCTGCGGAACCTGAGCTCCGCGATGCCCGTCCGTGGCGATGCGGCGCGGATGGAGTTGAGCGATCGGGACGCGCCTGTTAGGAGCGGCGCTTGCCTGACTGAGGAACAGATATCGTGCCGCACACCCCGGTGAAGATTGCAATTGTCGGTACCGGCTATGTCGGGATTTCGAACGCCGTGCTGCTCGCACAGCATAACCGCGTCGTTGCGCTCGATATCGACAGCCGCAAGGTCGATCAGATCAACGCTGGTATTTCGCCGATCGCCGATCCCGAGATCGAGGCGTATCTGGGGGAGCGCGAACTCGACCTCGTCGCGACGATCGACAGGGAAAGCGCCTATGACGGTGCCGATTTCGTCGTCGTCGCGACGCCGACCGACTACGACCCCGACACCAATTATTTCAACACGGGGTCGGTGGAATCCGTGATCGCCGATGCGCTGAAACTGGCCCCGGGGGCGCTGATCATCGTCAAGTCGACCGTCCCGGTGGGTTTCACCGAGCGCATGCGCGCGCTGCACGGGACCGACGCGATCGTCTTTTCGCCCGAATTCCTGCGCGAAGGCCGCGCATTGTACGACAATCTGCACCCGTCGCGGATCGTCATCGGCAACACCGATCCACGCGCCGCGGCATTTGCGCAGCTTCTGCTCGACGCATCGCTGAAGCCCGAGACCGCGATCCTGCACACGGGCAACACCGAGGCCGAGGCGATCAAGCTCTTCGCCAACACCTACCTCGCGATGCGCGTCGCCTTCTTCAACGAACTCGACACCTATGCCGCGCTGCATGGCGTCGATTCGCGTCAGGTGATCGAAGGCGTGTGCCTCGATCCGCGTATCGGACAATTCTACAACAATCCCTCCTTCGGTTACGGCGGCTATTGCCTGCCGAAAGACACGAAGCAGATGCTGGCCAATTATAAGGAAGTGCCGCAGAACCTGATTCAGGCGATCGTCGCGTCGAATACGACACGCAAGGATTTCATCGCGTCCGAAATCATCAAACGCGCGCCCCGCGTGGTCGGCATCCATCGCCTCGCGATGAAGGCAGGCTCCGACAATTTTCGCGCCAGCAGCATCCTTGGCGTGATGAAGCGGGTGAAGGCGAAGGGGATCGAAGTGATCGTCTATGAACCGTTGGTCGAGGAAGACCGGCTGTTCAATTCGCGCGTGATCCGCGACCTCGATGCGTTCAAGGCCGAGGCCGATGTCATCATCGCGAACCGCGTGACGGGCGATCTCGCCGACGTCGCCGACAAGGTTTACAGCCGCGATCTTTTCGGCGCCGATTCCTGATTATCTCCCCCGACGCAGTTCGACGCATTGCCGGGAACTGTCCCATTGTCGGAGAGTTAGCCTATCAAACGGGGAGAAACGGGTTGCACAGCCATATCTCGCAAGCCACAAGCGTGCATCGGTGGCCAGCAGATGCAAAAATCTGAAAATTCCTGTGTATTGTCATGGCGCCCGTCCGCGCGCATGCGCCCCCTGCTGATCGGCGCAACCTCCTTCCTGTGTCTCGCATGGGCAGGGGCAGCACACGCCCAGCAAGTCGAGCCACCGAAGGTCGTGCCGACACTCGAAACCACGGCGACGGAGCCGATCGCGGCGCCTTCGCCGCCGCCGCCCGACGTCGTGCTGCCCGAAGTCGCGCCAATCATCAGCGATGAGGAGTTCGAAAAGGCGATCCCCTCGATCGGAGTAGAGGACGATCCCGAACTCGATCGGCCGCTCGAATCGATCGCCGATTTTGAAAAGCGCGAGGCGGCCGAAGCGGCGAAGCGCGCGCAGGCGACCGCCGACGGAACGGTGGAAACGCAGTCCCCGCAGGTCGATGGCGTGCCGGTTCCGGCGCTGGCCGATGGCGATGCCGTCGAAGCGATCGGCGACGCGCCGATCAGCGACAGCGAACTTGCGGCGCCGTTGCCGCCGCTCGAGAACTTCGACGTCGAACCGGTCCAGTTCGCCGAGGCCGAGGACGAGAAGGATAATGTCAGCGTCGCCTATCTGGTGAAGGTCAACGGTCTCGATCCCGCGGACGACAGCACCGATGCCGATCTCGCCGATCTGTTCGGCGATCTCTCGGCGCTCTACGACGGCGACGGCAAGGCCGACAATACGGCGATGGTCCGCGCCCGCCTTACCGTGGACGGCGAGCTGATGCAGCGCATCCTCGCATCGGAGGGCTATTATGACGCGGTCGTCGATACGCGCATCGACCGGGGCGCGCGCGAGGAAGGGCAGGCGCGCCAGCCCGGGCAGCCGCTGACCGCGATCATCGATGTAAAGCCCGGCAAGCGCTATACGCTGGCGGATATCATCGTCGATGCGGCGCCGACGATCCCGCCGACGCTCATCGCAGACAATTTCCCGCTGAGCGTGGGCGAGCCGATCGTCGCGCAGCGCATCCAGGGCGCCGAGGCGGCGATCGCGCTCAAGCTGCCGCAGGAAGGCTATCCGTTCGCCAAGGTCGGGCAGCGCGACATCCTGCTCGACGGCGCGACCGGCGACGGCGTCTACACGCTGCCGGTCGATATCGGCAAAAGATCGCGCTTCGGGGGGATCGAAACGACGGGCGACCTCGCGTTCGATGCCAAGCATGTCGAGGTCCTCGCGCGGTTCAAACGCGGCGACCTGTACGACAGCCGCAAGGTCGACGACCTGCGGCAGGCGCTCGTTGCGACGGGGCTTTTTTCGACCGTCGCGGCCGAGCCGCAGCCGACGGGCGAGAGCGCGGGCGACGACACCGAATATGTGACGATGCTCGTGACCCAGCAGAAGGGGCCGCCGCGGACGATCGCGGCCAGTGCGGGTTATGGCACGGGCGAGGGGATCCGGCTCGAAGGGAGCTGGACGCACCGGAATTTCCTGCCGCCCGAAGGCGCGTTGACCTTCCGCGGGGTGCTCGGGACAAAGGAGCAGGGCATCGGCGCGACGCTTCGCCGATCGAACGCGGGGCAGCGCGATCGCACCCTCGAGCTCGTCACCGAGGTGACCCGCAACGACTATAATGCGTTCGAGGCGATCACCGGCCGCGTTGCCGCGCGCGTCAGCTATGACTCGACGCCGATCTGGCAGAAGAAATTCACCTATGCCTATGGCGTCGAACTGCTCGCGTCGCGCGAGGATGATTATGATTTCGCGGCGGGCGAGCGCAAATATGACTTCTACACGATCCTCGGGCTGACCGGGCAGGTCGGGATGGACCGTACCGATAGCCTGCTCGATCCGACCAAGGGGTTCCGCATCACCTCGCTGATCCAGCCCGAAGGCTCGCTGGCGGGGCGTTTCTCGCCCTATGCGCGGCTGCGCACCGACATCAGCGGCTATTATCCGGTAACCGACAGCATCGTGCTCGCGGGGCGCGTCCGCGTCGGGTCGATCCTCGGTGCGGCACGCGAACGCCTCGCGCCGTCGCGTCGCTTCTACGCCGGCGGCGGCGGCTCGGTACGCGGTTTCGGTTATCAGGAGCTCGGGCCGAAGGACCCGAACGACGATCCGATCGGCGGCCGCAGCGTCAACGAGATGGCGGTCGAGGCACGCTATCGCTTCGGTAATTTCGGCGTCGTCGGCTTCGTCGATGCGGGGCAGGTCTATCGGTCGTCGGCGCCGACCTTCCAGAATTTGCGCTTCGGCGCGGGGATCGGCGCGCGCTATTATACCAATTTCGGCCCGATGCGCTTTGATATCGCGACCCCGATCGGCCGCAAGCCGGGCGAATCGCGCGTGAGCGTCTATGTCTCGATCGGTCAGGCCTTCTGATGGCCGCGGACGAACCCCTCGCCACCGAAGGCGCCGCGCCGGGCAAGACACGCTCGTGGCCGCTCACGATCCTGCGCTGGATCGGGCTGACCTTGCTCGGGCTCGTCCTGCTCTTTGCGCTGTTCCTCGTCGGGTTGAACAGCGATGCGGGGCGGCGTTTTGTCGTCACCCAGATCGAGAAATATGAATTCGAAAACGGGATGAAGATCGGCATCGGCCGGCTCGACGGGTCGCTGTACGGCCGGATGGTCATCCGCGATTTCACCCTGTCGGACCCCAAGGGCGTTTTCCTCGCGTCGCCCGAGGTGCGCGTCGACTGGCGGCCGATCCGCTATCTCGCGAACCATGTCGACGTTCGATCGGCCACCGCCGCGACGATGACGATGCGGAAATTGCCCGAGTTCAAGGTCGTCCCGGATACGGGCGAGCCGTTGCTGCCCGATCTCGACATCGACGTCGGCACGCTTCGCATCGATCGCTTTATCTTCGAGGCGCCGGTTGCGGGCGAGCGGCAGGAAGCGAAGATCGCTGGCAAGATCGCGATCGCCGACCGACGTGCGCAGGTGACCGCCAACGCCGAAACGATCGGGGCGAAGGCGAAGGGCGACACGCTGAAACTGTTGCTCGACGCGGTGCCCGAGGAAAACCGGCTGGCGGTGACGCTCGACGTAAACGCACCGCAAGGCGGCGTTCTCGCCGCGATGGGCGGGTTCAAGGAACCGCTGACCGCAAAGCTCGACGGACGCGGCGACTGGAAGGCGTGGAACGGCAATCTGACCGCAAACCTCGGCGCCGCGCCGCTCGCGCGCGTCGCGCTGACCGGTCGCGACGGCACCTTCACCGCGAAGGGAAGCGCGCAGGCGTCGCGGCTGCTGACCGGGCCGATGGCCGAGATGCTGGGTACCGAGACCGCGATCGACCTCACCGCGCGGCTCAACGAACGCAAGGCCGATATCGACGGCCGCCTGTCGTCCGATGCCGCGCGGCTCGGGGTCAGTGGCGGCGTCGATCTGGGCGCCAGCCGCTACGATGGATTGCAACTCGCCGCCAATATCCTGCGCCCCGGGGCGATTGCCCCCGCGTTGCGCGCCAATGGCTTGCGCGCGACCGCGACGCTCGACGGCGCATTCGATTTGCCGACGGTTGAATATCAGGCGAACGCCAACAGCCTCGCGGTCAATGACATCGTCGTCGAGGGGCTCAGCCTTGCGGGCAAGGCGCGCGTCGACGCCGACCAGATCGTCATTCCGGTTGCCGGCCGCGCGTCGCGCATCCGCGGGCTCGACACCGTTGCGGGAGGCACGCTGGTGCAGGTGCGGCTCGACGGTGACCTCGCGTACAGCAACGGCCGCATCCTCAGCGACAATCTGCGCCTGCGCTCGCCGCGCATCGACGCTAAGGCGATCATCATCGCCGACCTCAACAAGGGTTTCTACACCGGCGCGATCGATGGGCGGATCAACGATTACCGCATCGAAAGCGTCGGCATCTTCGACATCGACACCGACGCCGACCTGAAAACCGCGCCGCGCGGTGGGTTCGAGATCGTCGGGCGCGTTCGCGCGCGATCGACGAAGCTGTTCAATTCGGGGGTGCGCGATTTCCTCGGCGGCAATGCGACCGCGTCGAGCGATGTGCGCTATGGCACCGACGGCATCGTCCGCTTTGCGAACCTCCGGCTTTCGGCGCCGCGCCTGCGCGTCACCGGCGGGCAGGGGAGCTATGCCCCGAACGGCCAGATCCGCCTGAATGCGCGCGCGAACTCGACCGATTATGGCCCCGTCGGGGTCGAGCTTGCGGGGACGATCAGCGACCCGCGCGCGGTGGTGACCGCCGCGCGGCCGGGGCTCGGGATCGGGCTCGCCAACCTCGTCGCGCGGATCAACGGCGCGCCGAACGGCTATCGTCTCGCGGCGACCGGCGACACCGACTATGGGCCGCTGTCGGCCGACGTCGTGCTGCTGATGGCAAAGGGACCGCTGACGATCGATGTCGAGCGCGGCGACCTGTCGGGGATCGGCTTTAACGGGCGGCTGGTGCAGAGCAAGGCGGGACCGTTCGAGGGTCAGCTCAATGCGTCGGGGCAGGGGCTCGGCGGCCTCGTCCGGCTGACCGCTGCGGGGAAATATCAGGCCGCGGCGATCAACGTCCGCGCCAATGACGTCGTTCTCCCCGGACCGGCGCAGCTCGCGGTGGGGTCGGCGATCGTCGATGCCGACGTTACCCTGTACGACCGGCCGCACATCGTCGCCGACATCCAGGTCGCCGAAACGCAGATTCGCGAATATGATATCGCGGTCGCGCGGGTGAAGATCGATTATCGCGACGGCAGCGGCAAGGCGCAGGCGTTGGTCGAGGGCACCAGCGGCGTGCCGTTCCGGATCGCTGCCAATGCCGATCTCAAACCCGATCTCTGGCGCGCATCGGTGCAGGGCCGCGCGACGGGCATCAATTTCCGTACCACCTCACCCGCGCGGATCATCCCGGGCGCCGACGGTTACGAGCTGCTGCCGACGACGGTCAGCCTCGGCCGCGGCAGCAGCGCGCGGATCGCCGGGCGCTTCGGCGACGGGATCATGCTCCAGAGCCGGCTCGACCGCGTGAACATGGCGATCCTTAACGCCGTCTATCCCGACATGGGATTGGGCGGCCGGGCATCGGGGAGCCTCGATTTCGAGCAGGCCAATTCGGACAGCTTCCCGCGCGCCGACGCGCGGCTGACGATTCACGATTTCACGCGCACGACCGCCGTGTCGATCAGCCAGCCGGTCGATGTCAATTTCGCCGGCAAGCTGCTCGCCGACGGCGGCGAGGCGCGCGCGGTGATGCGCAAGCGCGGCAGCGTGATCGGGCGGATGCAGGCGTCGCTGCGCCCGCTGGGTCCCGGCGCGGGCGGCTGGACCGAACGGCTGATGGCGGCGCCGCTCGGCGGCGGCATCCGCTACAACGGCCCTGCCGACACGCTCTATTCCTTCTTCGGCCCCGCCAACCAGCATGTGTCGGGGCCCGTCGCGGTCGCCGCCGATTTCAGCTGCTCGGTTTCCGACCCCTGTTTGCAGGGCGTCGTGCGCGGCAAGGACATGGTCTACGAGAATCAGACCTATGGCACGCGCCTGACCAATATGGTGGTCGCCGGACGCTTTACCGGCAACCGGCTGGAGATCGAGCAGCTGACCGCAAAGGCCGGCGACGGCACCGTCCAAGCGAAGGGCTTTATCAGCCTCGCGTCCGCCGACGGCTACCCGATGAACATTTCCGCGACGCTCGACAATGCGCGCCTTGCCAAGAGCGAGAATATCGCCGCGCGTGCGACCGGCAATCTGACGCTGGAAAAGGTTGCGGGGCAGACAGCGTTGCTTTCGGGCAGCCTTCGTCTTCCCGAGACGCGCTACAAGATCGTGCGTGAAGGCGCGGCGCAGGTGCCGGTGCTGACCGGCGTGCGGCGCAAGCCGCCCGCGGGGCGCCCACGGGTCGCCGGCGACGGGCTGGCGGCGGTGGGTGGCAGCCTGTTCGACCTCATCCGCCTCGACATCGCGTTGAAGGCACCCGACGAAATCTATGTCTCCGGCATGGGGCTCGAATCCGAATGGAAGGCCGATATCGTGCTGCGCGGCACGACCGAGGCGCCGCGTGTGACGGGCGAGATCGAACTGGTGCGCGGCACGCTTGGGTTCGCGGGCCGTTCGTTCGAGCTTCAGGAAGGCCGGGTGACCTTCCCGACGGGCGATGCCTTCGATCCGGCGATCCGCCTGCTCGCGAGCGATACGATAGAGACGGTGACGGTGAGCGTCAGCGTCACCGGCCGTGCGAGCAATCCGCAGATCGCCTTCTCGAGCGTCCCCGGCTTGCCGCAGGACGAAATTGTCTCGCGTATCTTGTTCGGCGATTCGATCACGACCCTGTCGCCGTTGCAGGCGGTCCAGCTCGCGTCGTCGCTCAACACGCTCAGCGGTAGCGGCGGGGGGTTGAGTCCGCTCGGCGCGCTCCAGTCGGCGACGGGCATCGACCGGCTGCGCGTCCTTGGCCCCGACGACACCGTCGGGCGCGGCGCCGCGCTCGCCGCCGGGCAATATATCACCAAGGATATCTATATCGAGGTGATCACCGACGCGCGCGGCTATACCGCAACGCAGCTCGAGATCAGCCTGACCCCCGCGCTGTCGCTGCTCAGCCAGGCGGGCGGTTCTGGCCAGACGAACCTCAGCGTCCGCTATCGCAAGGATTATTGATGCGCGCCGTCTTGCTTGTCCCGCTGCTGTTGCTCGCCGCGTGTAAGGACGAGCCGCGCTTCGAGGAACGTTATGACAAGGCGGCCAAGGAGATCGAGGCGCGCGCCAAAGCGATGGACGCCGACATCGCCGAATCCGAAAAGGCGGACGCCGCTACGCCGGACTTGCCAGAACCGGCTGCGCCGTCTAACGCGCCAAAGTCATCTGGGGAGTAGCCAGCCGTCCTTTGGGGCGGGCCACCGTGTCAACATACTCGGCCGAGAGGTCGTGGTGCGGTGGAAGCGGGAAACCGCTTGGGCGAGACCAATGGCATCGACCTTCGTCCGGGCCGGGCGGCGGGTTTGATGTCTATTGGAATCGCGAAGCCGTCCGGCCCCGGAGTACCCCATGGAAGCCCTGTTCACCTCGACCGCCGTCGTCGCGCTCGCCGAGATCGGCGACAAGACGCAATTGCTCGCGATCCTGCTCGCGACGCGCTTCAACCGTCCCGTGCCGATCATCCTCGGCATTTTGGTCGCGACGCTCGCCAACCATGCGCTCGCCGCGCTGCTCGGCGCGTCGGCGGCGGCTTTCCTCGACAGCCCGGTATTCGGCTATGCGATTGGCCTGTCATTCGTCGCGATGGCGGCGTGGACGCTGATCCCCGACAAGTTCGACGACGACGAAGCCCCCAAACCGCGTTTCGGTGCCTTCCTGACGACGCTGGTCGCCTTTTTCCTCGTCGAGATGGGTGACAAGACGCAGGTCGCGACGATCGCGCTCGGGGCGCAATATCATGATGTCGTGACCGTGACCGCGGGCACCACGCTCGGCATGATGATCGCCAACGTGCCCGCGATCTTTCTCGGTCACGAACTGCTGAAGCGCGTCGACCTTGCCAAGGTCCGCATGGTTGCTGCGGGTCTGTTCCTCGTGATCGGCCTGTGGGTGCTGGCGCAGACCGCGGGCTGGCTCGGCTAGTCGGCGTTGCGTCCCGCGAGGGTTCGTTCGAAATTCCAGCTCGATGAGCACATCGCGTCGAGGTCGCGCGCCGCCGACCAACCTAGCTCGCGCGCCGCGCGTTCGGGGCTGGCGAAGCAGCTCGCGACATCGCCGTCGCGGCGCGGCGCGATGCGATAGGGGATGGGCACGCCGTTCACGCGTTCGAACGCCTCGACCATGTCGAGCACCGAATAGCCCGTTCCCGTGCCGAGGTTCCACGTCGACAGCGGCTGGTCGGCCTTCGCGATCGCATCGAGCGCGGCGACATGGCCGCCCGCGAGGTCGACGACATGGATATAGTCGCGCACCCCGGTGCCGTCGGGGGTGTCGTAATCATCGCCGAACACCGACAATTCGGCGAGCCGGCCCGCTGCGACGCGGCTGATGAAGGGCATCAGATTGTTCGGGATGCCATTCGGATTCTCGCCGATCAGCCCGCTGTCGTGCGCGCCGACCGGGTTGAAGTAACGCAGGATCGCGATGCGCCATTCGGGATCAGCGGCGGCGACGTCGGCGAGCATTTCTTCGATCATCAGCTTGGTGCGACCATAGGGGTTGGTCGCCGAGGTCGGGTGATTCTCGTCGAGCGGCAGATATTGTGGCTGGCCATAGACCGTCGCGCTCGACGAAAAGACCAGCGTCTTCACGTCGCAATCGCGTATCGCTTCGAGCAGCGACAGCGTGCCGCGGACGTTGTTGTCATAATATTTGATAGGCTCGGCGACCGATTCGCCGACCGCCTTCAGTCCCGCGAAATGAATGACGGCCTCGATCGCATGCTCGCGCATCACGCGGCGCAGCGCGTCGCCGTCGCGGATATCTCCCTCGACCAGCGGCACCGCGGTCCCAGTGATCGCTTCGAGGCGATCCATCACCGACGCGTCGCTGTTCGACAGATTGTCGAAACAGACAACCTCATGCTTCTCGGCGACCAGCGCGGCGGCGACGTGGCTGCCGATATATCCCGCCCCGCCTGTCAGTAGAATCTTCATGCCTCGACCTGCCTCTACCGGGCTCCGTCGCCCGTCCTCGGCTGCCTATTCTATCCGCGAGATACTACCAAGAGATTGTGGGCAACCAGTGCCTTGGCCATCCGCCGGTCGGCTTATGTCGATGGGATAGGTGGTGAGCCCTGCTGGGTTCGAACCAGCGACCTACTGATTAAAAGTCAGTTGCTCTACCGACTGAGCTAAGGGCCCATCCGGCGCCGGCGAAGCGGCGCGCGAAAGTGAGCCGTCGCCCTAGTGCGCAGATGCGCCCCGGTCAACCGGCTTCGGACGCGTCAGGCGTGCGGCGAGTTGACGGACGCTGCGGCCGGTCAGCGGATGCGGCCAGTCGGGGACGATCGCGCGGAGCGGGCCGAGCACGAACGCGCGCTGTTCGATCGCCGGATGCGGGATCGTCAGCGCGCCGTCGGACCAGGCCCCGCCCGACCAGAGCAGGATATCGAGGTCGAGCGTCCGTGCGCTCCAGCGCTGGCCGGTACGGCGGCCGAAGCGCGCCTCGATCGCCTGCAATCGTTCGAGCATTTCGGGCGGAGACAATGCCGACGCCACGAGCGCGACGGCATTGGCATAGCGCCGCCGCGACGGGCCGAGGGGCTCGCTCGCGATGATCGGGCTCGCATCGACCGGCTCGATATCGTCGGCCTCCAGCGCCGCGAGCGCGGCCAGCAACACCGCGCGCGGATCGCCGAAGCGTGCATGGCGGCGATTCGACCCGAGGCCGATGGCATAGAGGGGAAGCGGCGTTGCTTTGCTCATGTCCTCGCGCCTATCGCAGACGCGTGGAAATTGACAGCCCGTTGCCCGGCACCGAGCCGCCGCGCGATTGTCCGCGATGCCCGCGGCTCGTCGCGCTGCGGCGCGAATGTCAGGCGGAGCATCCCGACTGGTGGAACGCGCCGGTCTATGCATTCGGCGATCCCGGCGGCTGGCTGGCCTTCGCGGGGCTGGCGCCCGGCAAGCATGGTGCAAACCGGACGGGGCGACCGTTCACCGGCGATTATGCGGGCGACTTGCTGTTCGCGACGCTCGCCGAATTCGGCCTGAGCCAAGGCCGGTACGACGCACGGATCGACGACGGGCTGGCGCTCGACGGTGCGATCATCGTCAACAGCGTCAAATGCCTGCCGCCGCAGAACAAGCCCATTCCCGCCGAAATCGCGAACTGCCGGCCCTTCTTCGAGGCGCAGATGGCCGCGTTGCCGAAGGTGCGCGTTATCATCGCGCTCGGCCGGATCGCCCATGATGCGGCGCTACGCGCGGCGGAGGCGCGTCTCGCAGCGCATCCTTTCGCGCATGGCGCGGTGCACGCGCTGCCGGACGGACGGCATCTCGTCGATAGCTATCATTGCTCGCGCTATAACACGAACACCGGACGGCTCACCGCCGACATGTTCCGCGACGTCTTTCGCACCGCGCTGGCGCTGAAGGATCAGACGAGCGGGCCGAATTCCTCGACCAGCCCGCGATAGAGCGCGCGCTTGAATGGCACGATCAGCTTTTCGATCTCGTTCAGTTCGGCCCATTTCCACGCGCGGAATTCCTGATGCTTCGTATGGATGTCGACGTCGCTGTCGGCGCCCATGAAGCGCATCAGGAACCAGTGCTGGCGCTGGCCGCGATATTTGCCGCCCCACATCTTGCCGATCAGATGATCGGGCAGGTCGTAGAAATATTCCTCACGGCTGCGCGCGATGATCTCGACGAGCCCGCCGTGGACGCCGGTTTCCTCGCCCAGTTCGCGGATCGCGGCTTCCTCGGCGTCCTCGCCGTCGTCGATCCCGCCTTGCGGCATCTGCCAGGCTTCGCTCGACGTATCGAGCCGCTGGCCGACGAAGACGCGGCCCTCGCGGTTGGCGAGCATGACGCCCGCGCAGGGGCGGTAGGGGAGTTTGCTATGATCGATCATGCCGCCCCGTTAGCTTCGGCGACGATCGCCTTCAATACGGTCAATGCCCCGCGGATATCTTTCTGTGCGCTCGGAATGCCCTGAGCGAGGTTGATATAGCCGTGGATCGTACCCTTCGCTTCGCGATAGGTGGTCGGGACGCCCGCTTCGATCAGCTTGGCGGCATAGGCGCGGCCCTGATCGCGCAGCGGATCGAGCCCCGCGGTGATCAGTAGCGTCGGCGGCAGCCCCTCGGCCGGGAAATCGAGCGGCGAGGCGCGATAGTCGGCGGGATCGGCGGCATAATGATTGCCGAACCAGGTCATGCTGCCCTGCGTCAGCAAATGGCCTTCGCCGAAATCGCGATAGCTTTGCCAGTCGTCGTGAGTCGTGACGGCGGGGTAGATCGGGTGGATCGCGATCACCGGTTTCGACGCGGGCTTGTCGCGGAGCGTGAGCGCGGTGACGATCGTCAAATTGCCGCCGGCGCTTTCTCCGGAGAGGACCAGTCCGGTGCAGGGGATGTTGTCGGCGACCCAGCGCGTCGCCGCTTCGCAATCGATCGGCGCGGCGGGGAAGGGGTGTTCGGGGGCTAGGCGATAGTCGACCGCGACGACGGGCATGTCGAGCAGGCGCGCGGCCTGCGCGCAATAGGCGTCGTGGGTGTCGAGATCGCCGATCACCCAGCCGCCGCCGTGGTAGAAGACCATGACGGGCCCCGGCTCGCGGTCGGGGCGATTGTCATAGAGGCGGATCGCGATCTCGCCCGCGGGCCCGGCAATCTTCCGGTCCTCGACCTTCGCGATCTCGCCGCGCGGAACGTCCGCGAGCTGGCCCATCACGCGGAACATCTCGCGCGCACCTTCGGGCGGCATCTCCTCCATCTTCGGGCCTTCCTGCGCGTTGAGGAAGGCGAGAAACGCCGCCACATCGGCGCGCGCTTGATGAGTGGTGCCGTCGGTCATCCAGTCTCTCCCTGATCGATGTTTTCGCCATGCTATTCGGCATCGGCGGGGCAAATTCAATCGCAAATCGAAACCGACCTGTCGCTTGCCCTTTGCAGCGCACAATTTTTTCTCAATTGCGGCTTGGCGCACACGGGCCTAGGCCGATGTCACAGGTTCGCAAGATTCAAAGGCAGATACAGAAAATGGCGACAGCGGCAGTGGACCAGGCCGACGAACGGCAGTCCCCTCTTTCGGATGCAGTGGTGGTTCGATTTGCCGGTGACAGCGGCGACGGCATGCAGCTCACCGGCGGGCAATTTACCTTGTCGTCGGCGCTCGCGGGCAACGACTTTGCGACCTTTCCCGACTTTCCTGCCGAGATCCGCGCTCCGCAGGGCACGCTGTTCGGCGTGTCCGCCTTCCAGATCAATTTCGGATCGTCGGCGATCGACACCGCGGGCGACGCGCCCGACGTGCTCGTCGCGATGAACCCCGCGGCGCTCAAGACCAATGTGCCGCAATTGAAGCAGGGCGGGCTGATCATCGCCGACGAGGGCGAATTCAACGACCGCAACCTCGCCAAGGCGAAATATGATGCGAACCCGCTCGAGGACGGCAGCCTCGCCAAATGGCAGCTCCTGAAGCTCAACATCAGCCAGCTTACCATGGACGCGGTGAAGCCCTTCGGGCTCGGCAACAAGGAAGCCCTGCGCTGCAAGAATATGTGGACGCTGGGGCTTTCGCTCTGGATGTTCGACCGCGACCGCCAGCCGCTGATCGACTGGCTCAACGCGAAGTTCGCCAAGGATCCGAACCTTGCGGCGGCGAACGTCGCGGCGCTCAACGCCGGCCACGCCTATGGCGAGACCGCCGAGCTTGCGGGTCCGCTCAAGCAGCATCATGTCGATCCCGCGCCGGTCGCGCCCGGCCTCTACCGCACGCTGACGGGCGCCGAAGGCATCGCGCTCGGCCTCGTTGCGGGCGCGCAGCTTGCTAAGCTGCCGATGTTTTTCGGCGGTTATCCGATCACCCCGGCATCGGCGATCCTGCATCACCTGTCGCGGCTCAAGGAATATGACGTCACGACCTTCCAGGCCGAGGACGAGATCGCCGCCATCTGTTCGGCGATCGGCGCGAGCTATGCGGGCTCGCTCGGCGTTACCAGCTCGTCGGGTCCCGGCATCGCGCTGAAGGGCGAGGCGATGGGCCTCGCGATCATGACCGAGCTGCCGCTCGTCATCGTCAATTCGCAGCGCGGCGGCCCCTCGACGGGCCTGCCGACCAAGACCGAGCAGTCGGACCTCTATCAGGCGGTCTATGGCCGCAACGGCGACGCGCCGATGCCCGTCATCGCAGCGCGCTCGCCGGGCGATGCGTTCGAATGCGCGATCGAGGCGGTGCGCATCGCGGTGCGATATATGACCCCGGTGATGCTGCTCACCGACGGTTATATTGCCAATGCTGCCGAGCCGTGGGCGGTGCCCGACCTCACCACCTATGAGGCCTTCCCGGTCGAGTTCCTCACCGAGGTGCCTGAAGGCGGCTTCAAGCCCTATGGCCGCGACGAAAATCTGAAGCGTCCATGGGTCAAGCCCGGCACACCGGGCCTGCTCCACCGCATCGGCGGGATCGAGAAGGAAATCGACACCGGCCACATCAACTATGCGCCGGGCAACCATCAGGCGATGACGGATATCCGCAAGGACAAGATCGACGGCATCACCGTCCCCGATCAGGTCGTCGAACTTGGCGCCGAGGGCGGCAAGCTTGCGGTCGTCGGCTGGGGTTCGACCTTCGGCCCGATCCATCAGGCGGTGCGCCGCAAGCGCGCCGAAGGGGCCGACGTCAGCCATGTGCACATCCGCCATATCTGGCCGTTGCCCGCCAATCTCGGCGAGCTGCTCAAGAGCTATGACAAGGTGATCGTGCCCGAAATGAACACCGGCCAGCTCAAGACCGTGCTACGCGACCAGTATCTGGTCGACGCGAAACCGGTGAACAAGGTGTCGGGCCAACCCTTCACCATCGCCGAAATCGAAGCTGCTATCGAAGGAGCGCTCGCATGAACGAGATGACGACCATCGCGCGCCCGACGACGCTCAAGGATTGGGAAACCGATCAGGAAGTCCGCTGGTGCCCCGGCTGCGGCGACTATGCGATCCTGAAGGCGGTGCAGCGCACAATGCCCGAAATCGGCACCGCGCCCGAGAATACCGTGTTCATCAGCGGCATCGGCTGCTCGTCGCGCTTTCCCTATTATATGGAAACCTATGGCTTCCATACGATCCACGGCCGCGCGCCGGCGTTCGCGACGGGGCTGAAGCTCGCGAACCCGAACCTCGACGTGTGGATCGTCACCGGCGACGGAGACGGGCTGTCGATCGGCGGCAACCACACGATGCACCTCATTCGCCGCAACCTCGATTGCCAGATCATGCTGTTCAACAACGAGATCTATGGCCTTACGAAGGGGCAATATTCTCCGACGAGCCGTGTCGGCACGACGAGTCCGTCGACCCCCTATGGCTCGGTGGACCGCCCGGCGCAGCCCGCCGCGTTCGCGCTCGGCGCCGGCGCGCGTTTCGTCGCGCGCGGCTTTGACGTGTCGAAGGAATTGCCGAATGTGCTCAAGGCCGCGCACGCCCACAAGGGCGCGGCTTTTATCGAGATTTTCCAGAACTGTATCGTCTATAATAAAGACGTGTTCGAGGATTTTGCGGCACCGAAGGGCGCCGAAGACCGCCAGCTCTGGCTCAAGCAGGGCGAGCCGATGCTCTATGCCAAGGGCACCAAGGGCATCGCGCTCGACGCCGAAGCGCTGCATCTCAAGACCGTAGATGTCGTCGATGGCGACTGGCAGGCGGCGGGGGTGATCGTCCACGACGTGACCAACCGCAGCGTTGCGCATATGCTCGTCGAAATGCGCTTCGGCGAATTCCCGATGGCGCTAGGCGTGCTCTATGACGACCCGCGCCCGACCTTCGAGGCCGATGTTGTCCGCCAGAACAAGGCGGCGTCCGAAGGCAAGAAAGCCGATCTGCAGGGCCTGCTCAAGAAGGGGCAGACCTGGACAGTGACCGAAGGCGGCCCCGAACTCTGACCTTCCGCCGTCATGGATAATCTGACGCATAGCCTCGTCGGCGCGCTTCTTGGGCAAATGGGGCTCAAGAAGAAGACCGGTCTGGCGATGCCGACGCTGATCATCGCGGCGAACCTGCCCGATATCGACGCGGGCTGCGCGATCTATGGCATCGAATCGCTCGCGATGCGGCGCGGGATCACCCACGGGCCGATCGCGCTGGTCCTGCTGCCCGTGATCCTGTGGGGGCTGATGATCGTGTTCGATCGCTGGCAGGAGCGGCGCGGTAAGCGGCCCGCGGAGCGGCTCCCGATCGACAAGGGCTGGCTGCTCGCGCTCGCTTATATCGGCTGCCTCAGCCATCCCGCGCTCGACTGGCTCAACAATTACGGTATCCGCCTGCTCGAACCGTTCAGCCATCGCTGGTTCTATGGCGACAGCATCTTCATCATCGACCTGTGGATATGGATTGCGCTCGCTGTGTCGGTGTGGCTGTCGCTGCGTTGTGAACGCCGCGGTGCGGCCAATTGGCGGCGGCCGGCGTGGATCGGATTCACAGCGGTGTGCGCTTATATCTTCACCAATGGCCTCATCACCGGCGCCGCCGAACGTATGGCATCGAGCGCGCTGGAGGCAGGCGGTCGGAAGGACGCGCTCGTCGTCGCGAGCCCGCCGCCGCTGGCTTTCTGGAAACGGGATATCTTCTGGCGGACCGCCGATCGCTACGGCACCGCAAGCTTCGTTCCGGGCGTGGGCGGCGACGTTGACCTGACGGGTGCACCGACCGGCATGGACGATCCGCGCCTCGCGACCTGGGTCAAGGCCGATCCTGCAGCGCGCGCCTTCCTGTTCTGGTCGCGTATGCCCGTCGCACAAGGCGATGGCGAAGCGATCCGGCTGCGCGACCAGCGCTTCATGCATCCGCTCGCGCAGGATCGTTTCGAGGTCCGCCTGACCGCGCCCGACACCGCGAGTCATCCCGAATGACCGGCCCGCGTGACGTCATGATGTCGCGCGTTTCAACCGATTGTCAGCGCGATGCGTTTAAGGCAGGAAGGTGCCTATGAACACGCATGTCAGCCCGCGCCGCGGCAAGGAACTGCTCCGCGCCGACCGTGCCTATCGCACGGGCGGGGGGCTGGCGAGATTGATGGCGCTGGCCCCAGCGGGCTTTTTTCACCGGATCCTCGACCGCATCGACGCGGGGCTGATGCTCGGCACGATCGAGGGGCATTTACCCGACGGCAGCGTGCGGCTGCTCGGCGGGCGCGGCAAGGGGCCGGTGGCGATCGTGCATCTCCACAGCTGGACAGCGCTCGCCCGGCTCGCGCTTTCGGGCTCGGTGGGATGGTATCGTGCGTGGGAAACGCGCGAATGGTCGTCGCGCGACCCGGTGCCGCTGTTTGACCTGTTCATGCGCAACGGCGAGGCGCTGGGCAATGTCGGACGCGCGCGCGGCCCGTGGCGCTGGCTCAACAAGGCGATCCATGCGCTGCACCGCAACGATCGTCGCGGTGCCCGGCGCAATATCCATGCTCACTATGATTTGGGCAATGATTTCTACCGTTTGTGGCTCGACCCTAGCATGAATTATTCGAGTGCGCTGTTCACCGATCCCGGCCAGTCGCTCGAGGAAGCACAGACGGCGAAGGTCGATGCGATCCTCGACCGGCTCGACCTCCGCTCGGGAAGCCGGCTGCTCGAAATCGGCTGTGGATGGGGCGCGCTCGCCGAGCGCGCGGTCGAGCGTCACGACGTGCTCTACACCGGTATCACGCTGTCGCCCGCACAGGCCGATATCGCAGATGCGCGGTTGAACACGGTCGACCTTTCGGGACGCTCGCGCATCGAAATCTGCGACTATCGCGATGCGCAGGGGCCGTATGACGCGATCGCCAGCGTCGAGATGGTCGAAGCGGTGGGCGAGGCCTATTGGCCCGCCTATCTCGACGCGATCGCGCGGCTGCTCCGCCCCGGCGGCAAGGCCGCGATCCAGTATATATTGATCAACGACGCCCTGTTCGAGCGCTATGCCGCAAGCAGCGACTTCATTCAGGCCTATATCTTCCCCGGCGGCTGCCTGATTTCGGAAAGCCGCTTTCGCGCGCTGGCCGAGGCGCGTGGGCTCGCCTGGCGCGACGTCCGGCGGTTCGGTGGCGACTATGCCGAAACGCTGCGCCAGTGGCGTGAACGCTTCGACGCGGCGGTCGCGGCCGACCAGCTTCCGTCGGGATTCGACGAGCGTTTCGTCCGGCTCTGGCGCTATTATCTGCAATATTGCGAGGGGGGCTTTCGCGGCGGCGGCATCGACGTCGCGCAGGTCACGCTCGAAAAGACAGCCTGAAAACAGGGAGAGAAAACATATGCGAAGATTTTTGGCAGCGGTGCTGCTGTGCACCGCGGCGGCGGGGTGCAGTGCGCCCGCACCGACGCAAACAACCGACAAACTGCCAAAGGATCTGAATGTGCTGTTCTGGACCCAGGATCAACGCGATGCCGCCTTCCGCACGATGGAGACGGTTCCCAAGGTCGTCGTCAACACGGTGAAGGCGGGCGGGCCGGTCTATCCGCTGCCGCAGGGCAAGCCGATCGACCTCGGGGCCGATGTCGACGCCTATATGGCGAAGCAGCGCAATGCCGGGCTGATTATCGTGCAGGACGGCAAGGTCCGGCTCGAAAAATATGCGCTCGGCTATGGCGCTGCGGGCCGCTGGACCAGCTTTTCGGTCGCCAAGAGCTTCACCTCGACGCTTGTCGGCGCCGCGGTGAAGGACGGCTATATCAAGAGCCTCGACGACAAGGTCACAGTCTATATCCCCGGTCTCAAGGGCTCGGCGTATGACGATGTTAGCGTGCGTCAACTGCTGACGATGACCTCGGGCGTAAAATGGAACGAGGATTATACCGATCCCAAGTCCGATGTCGCGCTGTTCAACCTGCAGAAGCCCGTTGCTGGCGAGGACATAACGGTCAGCTATATGAAGACCTTGCCGCGCGAAGCACCCGCGGGGTCGAAGTGGGTATACAAGACCGGCGAGACCAATTTGATCGGCGTGCTCGTGTCGAGCGCGACGGGCAAGACGCTGTCGCAATATCTGTCCGAAAAGGTCTGGAAGCCGTTCGGCATGGAGCAGGACGCGGTGTGGATGCTCGGCGCGACGGGGCATGAAATCAGCGGCTGCTGCATGTCGGCCAGCCTCAAGGATTACGCGCGTTTCGGCCAGTTCATCCTGAATGGCGGGGTTGCGGGTGGCAAGAAGGTGCTGCCCGACGACTGGCTCGCTTCGGCGACCACCAAGCAGGCGGGGATCGAGATACCGGGCCGCGGCTATGGCTATCAGTGGTGGACCAACGACGATGGCAGCTTTGCTGCGCAGGGCATCTTCGGGCAGGGGATCTTCATCGATCCGAAGCGCAAGCTGGTGATCGCGTCGAACGGCAACTGGCCGACCGCAACCGATCCCGAAGGCGTCGGCGCGGCGCGCGAGGCCTTCTACAAGAGCGTGCAGGCCGCAGTGGACAAGGAAGCCGCAAAATAAAAAGCGGCCGTCGCCTCCGTTTTTGTGGGGGCGGCGAGCTCTTATTCGGTAACGACGCTTGCCGCGCGCTGGGCCAGCCAGACCGCGGCAAGCGGAACGATGGCGCCCAGCGCCATGATCCACCAGGTATCGGCGAGCGTGACGGCACGGTAAAGCGCCGTGCCGATCACCGCGCCGGCAACGATCCAGCCGGCGCCGGTACCGGCGGAAATCCGCATCGCCAGCCAGCCGCCACCGAAACTGCCGATGAACCAGCCGACGACCAGCGCGATCGTCGAGCCGACCGGGATCAGCACTTCGCCGCTGGCGGGGTCATAGACGTCGGGTGAAATTTCGCTGCCGGCATATTGGGCGATCCAGATCAGCCCGAACGCAACGACGATGCCGATCACTACGGCGATCGCCGTGCGCAAAATATTCCTGGTCATTCCCGCGCCCTTGCAAACCCTCTTATGCGAGCGTCTTAGCGCAGGAAAACGAAGATGGCGTTAAGCTTTTTCCATGACCTTGGGCAGCGCGTGGAACGCGGTGCTGTCGAAACCTTCGACCATCAACCCGGCGACATATTCGCCGACCGCGGCGGGGTCCTTGATGCTCTGCGGATCTTCGCCCGGATAGGCGCGCGCGCGCATCTGCGTCCGGGTGCCGCCGGGGTCGAGGATCGCGGTGCGCACGGTCGAAATATTGCGCATTTCGGCGCCATAGCTGGTGACGATCGTTTCGAACGCCGCCTTCGACGCGGCATAGGCGCCCCAATAGGCGCGCGGCTCGCGCGCGACGCTGCTCGACAGCGCGATCAGGCGGCCGTTCGCTGCGCGGCGGAGCAGCGGGTCGAAATTGGCGATCAGGGCCTGCTGCGCGATCAGGTTCAGCGTCAGCAGCTTGTTGAATTCCTTGCCGTCGATCGCGGCAACGGGGGTCAGCGTGCCAAGCATCGCGGCGTTGAGCACGAGCATGTCGAGCTGCTGCCAGCGCTCGGCAATCGCGCTGGCCAGGCGCGCGATGCTGTCGCCGTCGGTCAGGTCGAGCGGCGCGATCGTCGCGCTGCCGCCTGCTTCGTGGATGCGGTCTTCGAGCTCCTCGAGCCCGCCCGCGGTGCGCGCGGTGATCACGACATGCGCGCCGCGTGCGGCGAGCGATTCGGCGATGGCTTCGCCGATTCCGCGGCTCGCCCCGGTGACGAGCGCAACCTGGCCCGCCAGTTCTTTAGACGCCACAGTCATTATGTCAGACAACCCGTTCGGCAAGCAGCGAAAATTGATCTTCCAGCCCATGCTCGTCGAAGTCGGTGAGCGTGGTCGGATAGTCGCCGGTAAAGCAGGCGTCGCAATATTTCGGTGCGTCGTCGCTGCGCTTCGCTTCACCCAGCGCGCGATATAGGCCGTCGATCGAGATGAACGACAGGCTGTCGGCGTTGATGAAGTTCGCCATCTGGCCGACGCTCATCTGCGCCGCGAGCAATTTCGCGCGCTCGGGCGTGTCGACGCCATAGAAGCAGCTGTGCTGCGTCGGCGGGCTCGCGATGCGCATATGCACCTCGGTCGCGCCGGCATCGCGCATCATCTGCACGATCTTGAGGCTCGTGGTGCCGCGCACGATCGAATCGTCGATCAGCACGATCCGCTTGCCCGCGATCAGCGCGCGGTTGGCGTTGTGCTTCAGCTTGACGCCGAGGTGGCGGACCTTGTCGCCGGGCTGGATAAAGGTGCGCCCGACATAGTGCGAGCGGATGATGCCGAGTTCGAACGGAATGCCCGATTCCTGCGCATAGCCGATCGCCGCGGGCGTACCCGAATCGGGGACCGGGATGACGAGATCGGCGTCGACCGGATTTTCGCGTGCGAGTTCGGCACCGATGGCCTTGCGCACCGAATAGACGCTCGTCCCGTCGACGATCGAATCGGGGCGCGAGAAATAGACATATTCGAAGATGCACGGCCGCGCCGGATGGTCGGCAAAGGGGCGGTGCGAGGTGAGCTGGCCGTCGCGGATGGTGACGAGCTCGCCCGGCTCGACCGAGCGGACGAATTCGGCGCCGACGACGTCGAGTGCCACCGTTTCCGACGCGAGGATATGCGCGTCGCCGAGCTTGCCGATCACGAGCGGGCGGATGCCGAGCGGGTCGCGGCAGCCGATCATCCCCTCGGCGGTCAGGCAGATCAGCGAATAGGCGCCCTCGACCTGCTTCAGCGCGTCGATGAACCGGTCGAGCAGCGAGCGATAGTTCGACGTGGCGACGAGGTGGATGATGACCTCGGTATCGCTGGTCGACTGGAAGATGGAACCGCGGCGAACCAGCACCTTGCGGAGCGCGGCGGCGTTCGAGATATTGCCGTTGTGGGCGACGGCAAAGCCGCCGGTGGCAAGGTCGGCGAACAGCGGCTGGACGTTGCGCAGCGCGGTTTCGCCCGTCGTCGAGTAGCGGACATGGCCGACCGACGATCCGCCTTGCAACTGACGCATGATGTCGTCGCGGTCGAAATTGCCCGCGACATGGCCCATCGCGCGGTGGGTGTGGAACTCCTTGCCGTCGAAGGCGGTGATGCCTGCGGCTTCCTGTCCACGGTGTTGCAGGGCGTGAAGCCCCAGCGCGACAACCGCGGCGGCGCTATCGGCGCCATGAATACCAAATACGCCGCACTCCTCGCGGAGCTTGTCGTCGTCAAAAGGGTGGGTCGTCAGCATGTCGTTCCAGGGGCAGAGGGGCTGTGACTGGGGCGCATATAGGGACGGCAATCGCAAATGTCGCCCCCCTAATCACGCATTTGTCATACGCGCCGCCACGGACGGGGTGACAGCGGCTCCTATCCTGCTCTAAAGCGCGGTTTATGGATGATCAGCGCGACACGACCGACCGATTTCTTCCGCGTTTCGACGCCGCCGGACTGGTGACGGCGATCGTCACCGATGCGGAGACTCATGTGCTGCTGATGGTCGCGCATATGAATGAAGAAGCGATCGCGCGGACGCGCGAAACGGGGCAGGCGCATTTCTGGTCGCGGTCAAGGGCTTCGCTGTGGCGCAAGGGCGAGACGTCGGGCAACGGGCTGACGATGGTCGAGATGCGCGTCGATTGCGATCAGGACGCGCTGTTGCTGCGCGTGAAGCCTGCTGGTCCCGCCTGTCACACCGGGCGCTGTTCCTGCTTCTACCGCCGCGTCGAGGCCGACGGCAGCCTGACCTTCCTGGCGGACGATGCGCAGGGCTAGCGCCGCGCTCGCACTGGCGGTGCTTTTCCTCGGCGGATGCGACCGGCCCGCGCCGGATGGAGCCGGAAAGAGCGTCGATGCAGGCAATCCGCTCGAGGTAACCGCCCGCCAGCGCGGCGTCGTGCGATCCGAAGCCGCGACGCCCGTCGGGGTTTTCGAGCGGACGCACGATCTGGGCCGCGATGCGATGTGCGTCGTTCCCGATGGGGCAGGGAAATGGCGTTTTGCCGTTACCGCCGCCTTCGGCCCGACCCTGTCCTGTACCGCCAACGGCACGATGATGCGCGAGGGCGATGGCTGGCGGATGCGCTTTGCCGGCATCGACGGTTGCGACGCGCTCGTCCACGAGGAAGAGGATGAGTTGCGCCTTCCCGGAAGCCTGCCGCCGCAATGCGCCCTGCTGTGTCCCGACCGTGCTTCGCTTTCGGGCCTGCGGCTGCCGCGGGCAAGCTGGTCGGCGACCGATGCGGGGGGCTTGCGAATGGCGGATCGACAGGGCAATATGCAGCGTCCCTGCGGGGGCTGAACTGCCTCGAAATGGCGCTATCTGCCGGGCTTGACGTTCACGTCAACGGAAACTAGTTTCACCGGCATGACCGAACAATATGGCCACGCCCATATCGATACGCCCGATCATCTGGGGCGCGAGCAATTCAGCATCACCGACTTGTCGACCGAGTTCGGGGTCACCGCCCGCGCACTGCGTTTCTATGAGGATGAGGGACTGATCAGCCCGTCGCGCAAGGGATTGTCGCGCATCTATTCGAAACGCGACCGCGCGCGGCTGGCGTGGATCCTGCGCGCCAAGCGCACGGGCTTCAGCCTTGCCGACATTCGCGAGATGATCGACCTTTACGACGTCGGCGACGGTCGCAAGACGCAGCGGCAGGTGACGATCGAGAAATGCGAGCAGCGTATCGGTTTGCTGCAACGCCAGCGCGACGATATTGACAGTGCTGTAGATGAGCTGTCACGTTTCATCGATATGGTGAAGAAGGTCGACGCCGGCCAATAAGCCGACCTGAGCCTCTCCCCAGGCAAGTTTGACGCGAAACTGCTTTTCAGAAGGATTTCCCATGCCCGTCTATCGCGCACCCGTGCAAGATACGCTGTTCCTCCTTAACGACGTGCTCGGGATCGAGCGCTACGCAAACCTGCCCGGCTTCGCCAACGCGACCCCCGACATGGTCGAGGCGGTGCTGACCGAGGCTGGCAAATTCTGCGAGGAAGTGCTGTTCCCGATCAACCAGTCGGGCGACCTCGAAGGCTGCACGCGGCACGACGACGGCAGCGTGACGACGCCGAAGGGGTTCAAGGAGGCGTATAAGGCCTATTCGGAGGCCGGCTGGGGCCTGCTGACCGCGCCCGAGGAATTTGGCGGGCAGGGGTTGCCGCACGTCATCGGTTTCCCGGTCGAGGAATATCGCAACGCCGCCAACCAGGCTTTTGCCATGTATCCCGGGCTGACGCAGGGCGCGACCGCCGCGATCCTCGTCAAGGGATCGGACGAGCAGAAGGCGACCTATGTCCCCCGGATGATCGCGGGCGACTGGGGCGGGACGATGAACCTGACCGAGCCGCATTGCGGCACCGACCTTGGCCTCATCCGCACGCGTGCGGTGCCGAATGGCGACGGCAGCTATGCGGTCACCGGCACGAAAATCTTCATCTCGTCGGGCGAGCACGACCTCACCGACAACATCATCCACCTCGTCCTCGCGAAGACCCCCGACGCACCCGACAGCGTCAAGGGCATCTCGCTGTTCATCGTGCCCAAGTTCATCGTCAACGACGACGGATCGCTCGGTGAGCGCAACACGCTCTCGTGCGGCTCGATCGAGCACAAGATGGGCATCCACGCCAATTCGACCTGTGTCATGAACTATGACGGCGCGAAGGGCTGGATGGTCGGCGAGGAGAACAAGGGCCTTGCCGCGATGTTCGTGATGATGAACGCCGCGCGCCTCGGCGTCGGCATCCAGGGGCTCGGCCAGGCCGACGTCGCCTACCAGAACGCCGTCCAGTACGCGCAGGACCGCCGTCAGGGCCGCGCGCTCACCGGGCCGAAGGACCCGCAGGAAAAGGCCGATCCGCTGTTCGTCCACCCCGACGTGCGCCGCATGCTGATGGACGGCAAGGCGACCGTTGAGGGCCTCCGCGCGCTCTGCACCTGGGGCGCACTGCAGGTTGATCTCGCGCATGTCGCCGAGAGCGAGGAAGAGCGCCAGCGCGCCGACGATCTCGTCAGCCTGCTCACCCCTGTGATAAAGGGCTATGGCACCGACAAGGGCTATGAAGTCGCGACCAATGCGCAGCAGGTCTTCGGCGGTCACGGCTACATCGAAGAGCAGGGCATGAGCCAGTATGTCCGCGATGCGCGCATCACGATGATCTATGAGGGCGCGAACGGCGTGCAGGCGATGGACCTTGTTGGCCGCAAGCTCGCGCAGAATGGCGGGCGCGCCATCCAGGCCTTCTTTGCAATCGTTGACGAGGAATGCGGTAACGCCAAGGGCGATGAAGCACTCGCCGATTTCGCGACGCGCCTCGAAAAGGCCAACGGCGAACTCAAGGCTGCGACGATGTGGTTCATGGCGAATGGCATGGCCAACCCGAACAATGTGGGCGCCGGCGCGCATCATTATATGCACATTCTGGGCATCGTTGCGCTCGGTTCGATGTGGCTTCGCATGGCCGAGGCGGCGCAAAAGGCGCTTGCCGAAGGCCGCGGCAACAAGGCGTTCCTCGAAGCCAAGCTCGTCACCGCGCGCTATTTCGCCGAGCGCTTCCTGCCCGACGCGGGATCGCTCCGCCGCAAGATCGAGGCGGGCAGCGATTCGATGATGGCGCTGACCCCCGAACAGTTCGTCGCCGCCTGACTTTAGTCCTTGCAACCATCGCCGCCATCATGCGTGGTGGCGGCGATGGGGACGAAACGATCACCGATAGTCGTCGAAGGCCGCAATTGCTGGCGGATCGAACGCGCCGACAAGGCGCGGATGATCGTCGACGCGGCGGACTATTATGCGCTGCTCGAACGGCTGATGGCCGATGCGAAACAGCGCATCCTGCTCATCGGCTGGGATTTCGATCCGCGTATCGCACTGAAGCCCGACAAGAATGGCAAGGGCGAACCGCTTGGCGACTATCTGCTACGCCTCGCGCATGAAAAGCCCGATCGCGACATCGACATTTTGCGCTGGAATTTCGGCGGGCTGAAACAATTCGCGATGCCGCGTATCCTGTCGATGGTCGCGCGCTGGAAGGTGACGCGCTCGATCAGCTTCCGGCTCGACAGCGCACATCCTGTGGGATGCAGCCACCACCAGAAAGTCGCGGTGTTCGACGACCATCTCGCAGTGTGCGGCGGCATCGACGTCGGCGCGCGTCGCTGGGACACGCGCGATCACAAGGACGGCGACCCGCATCGCACAGCGCCCGATGGCAAAGCCTATATGCCGTGGCATGATTCGACGATGATCCTCGCGGGCCCCGTCGGCAACGCGCTCGCCGACCTTGGCAACGAGCGCTGGCAGCGCGCGACCAAAAAGCCGCTACGCGATCTGGAGGGCAAGGGCGAGAATTGGCCCGACGACCTCGATCCCGATTTCGAAGGCGTCGACGTCGCGATCTCGCGCACGCGCGCCGAATATGACGGTTACGAGGAAATCCGCGAGATCGAGCAGCTTTATCTCGACATGATCGCGGCGGCCGAGCGCTTCATCTATTTCGAGAACCAGTATTTCACCTCAGGCAAGATCGCGGCGGCGATCGCCGAAAGGCTGAACGGCGACGATCCGCCCGAATTCGTGATGGTGATGCCCAAGACCGCCGATGGCTGGCTCGAACAGATGGCGATGGACGCGGCGCGCGTGCAGCTGGTGCGCGAAATTGCGAAGGCGAAGCACGGCGATCGGTTGAAGGTCTATTATCCGCGCACGAAGCGCGGAGAGCCCATCTACGTCCATGCAAAGACCGCGATCGTCGACGACCGGTTGATCCGGGTGGGATCGGCCAATCTGAACAACCGCTCGATGGGGCTCGACAGCGAATGCGATGTCACGATCGACGCCGCGCTGTCCGCAAACGCGGGAGTCGAGCCCGTGATCGCACGCCTGCGCACGTCGCTGATCGCCGAGCATCTCGATGTCGCGGAAAAAGACGTTGCGGCGACATTTGAACGCACCGGTTCGCTGATCGAAACGATCGAGACGCTGCGCGGCAGGGGGCGCTCGCTCGAACTGCTCGACCTCGTGCCGCCGGGGCCGATGGACGAGTTCATCGCCGAAAACGAACTGCTCGACCCCACCAGCCCCGACGCGATGTTCGAAAGCCTGACCGAGCGCGGGCTGAAGAAAAGCTGGCACCGCGGCCGCGACTGGATGAAGCGGCACCGGCCCTTCCGGCGGAAGGGCTAGATCCTAGTCGGACAGCGCGAGAATATGCTTCGCCTGCTTGAGGTGCGGGGCGTCGACCATCTTGCCGTCGACCTGCAACACCCCGACGCCGGGATTGGCGGCGAAGGCATCGACGATGGCCTGCGCGCGCGACACCTCGTCGCTACTGGGGGTGAAAGCGGCGTTGATCGGTTCGACCTGCGACGGGTGGATCGCCATCATCCCGGTAAAGCCGTCGCGCCGCGCGCGAGCGGCATAGGCGGCGAGGCCGGCTTCGTCCTTGATCGCGGGGAAGACGGTGTCGATCGCCGCCGCCCCCGCGGCGTGCGCCGCGAACAGGGTCAGCGCGCGCGCGACTTCATAGGGCGACGTATAGCTGCCGTCGCTCTCGCGGCTTGTCGTCGCGCCGATCGCGGCGGGCAGGTCTTCGGCGCCCCAGGTCAGCCCGAGCAGGCGGTCCTTCGCCTCGCGGTAGCTGCCGAGCGTGAAGATTGCTGCAGGGGTCTCCGTTGCGATCGGCAGGATCGGCGGCAGCGAGGCATCGCGCGCAGATTCGCTCCGCAGGATCGTGTCGAGTTGCGCGATGCTCGGCGCGCCTTCGGCCTTTGGCAGCATGATCGCGTCGGGGCGTGCCGCGGCAATCGCGGCGATGTCGGCGGCGGTCAGATGTCCGTCGAGCGGGTTGACGCGCACCAGCGTGACGACCTCGCGGGTCCCCGACAGATATTCGGCGATTGCATGACGCGCCGTGTCCTTGTTCGCGAGCGACACCGAATCCTCAAGGTCGAGGATGATCGCGTCGGCGCCCGACGCGGCCGCCTTGGCGAAGCGTTCGGGGCGGTCGCCGGGAACGAAAAGGAGCGAGCGAAGGCGCATCAGGCGGCTTTCTTCTTGATGAGGGCGGAACGTTCGCACTGGCAGACGATCTCGCCCCGCTGGTTGATCGCGCGGTGGAGAAAGGTCACGATACCCGCATTCGGCCGCGATTTGGACTCCTTGAGGCCAACGACCTCGGATTCGGCCCGAAGCGTGTCGCCGATGAACACCGGCTTCGGCATGACGAGCTTGTCGTAACCGAGGTTTGCGACGAGCGTTCCGAGCGTCGTGTCGCCGACCGACAAGCCCACCATCAGGCTGAAGGTGAAGGTGCCGTTGACCAGGATTTGCCCGAACTCCGATGCCTTCGCCGCCTCGATGTCGAGGTGGAGCGGCTGCGGATTATGCGTCATCGTGGTGAACAGCAGATTGTCGGTTTCGGTCACCGTGCGACGGATGTCGTGCGTCAGCGTGTCGCCGATCGCCCATTCGTCGAAATATTTACCGGCCATTATGCGTCTTCCTTTTCGATCCGCACGAGCAATGCTTCGACCTGAACCTGCGCGCCTGCGGTCGCGTTGAGTTCGGCGACCACGCCGTCGAACGGCGCGGTCAGGCTGTGCTCCATCTTCATCGCCTCGAGCGTCAGCAATTTCTGTCCCTTGGTGACCGTATCGCCCGCGGCGACATCGACCGCGATGACCTTGCCGGGCATCGGCGACAGGATCGCGCCGTCACTCGCGCCGCCTCCCGTGCTTCCCGCGGCGCGCCAGGGCGCGAGCTGCCACACCGACCCAGCCTCGGCGACAAGCATCGCAGGTGCGGGTTCCTCGGCGCCGGGGCCATGCAGTTCGACCTCGACGCGTTTGCCGTCGAGCAGGAAGGGTGCGCTGCGCACGTCGGGCGCGTTGAGGCGGAAGCCCGATTGCAACGAGCGCGGCACCATCGCCATCGCGGCGTTGGTCAGCGCCTGTGCGGTCGGCACCGGTTCCTCGGTCATCGCGTCGCCGTCGCGGCCGATCAGCCCGGTATCGACGGTGCCCGCGACGAAATCGGGATGATCGAGCGCATTGATCAGGAACGCCGAATTGGTCTTCACCGGCCAGATCGCGCTGTCCTCGAGCATTTCCGACAGCAATTCACGCGCTTCCTCGCGGTCCTCGCCCCACGCGATGACCTTCGCGATCATCGGGTCGTAAAAGGGCGACACTTCGGCGCCTTCATAGACGCCGGTGTCGACGCGGCCGATGTGTTCGGGGAGCTGGAACAGTTCGAGCGTGCCGATGCTTGGCAAGAAGCCCTTCGCCGGATCCTCGGCATAGAGGCGCGCTTCCATCGCCCAGCCGTTGATTGCGAGTTCGTCCTGCGCCAGCGGGATCGGCTCGCCCGACGCGACGCGAAGCTGCCATTCGACGAGGTCGACCCCGGTGATTTCCTCGGTGACGGGGTGCTCGACCTGCAGCCGCGTGTTCATTTCCATGAACCAGATGCGGTCGGCGCGGAGGCCCTCCGACGCGTCGGCGATGAATTCGATCGTGCCGGCGCCGACATAGTCCACCGCCTTCGCGGCGCGCACTGCCGCGGCGCACAGCGCGTTGCGCGTCGCTTCGTCCATGCCGGGGGCGGGGGCTTCCTCGATCACCTTCTGGTGGCGCCGCTGGAGCGAGCAGTCGCGTTCGAACAGGTGGACGACATCGCCGTGGGTGTCGCCGAACACCTGCACCTCGATATGGCGCGGGGTCAGGATATATTTCTCGATCAGCACATGATCGTTGCCGAACGACGCGGCCGCTTCGCGCTGGCACGAGGCGAGCGCGTCGGCGAAGTCCGCCGCGGCATCGACCTTGCGCATCCCCTTGCCACCGCCGCCGGCGACCGCCTTGATCAGGACGGGGTAGCCGATTTCGGCCGCTCTTTCGGCGAGGAAGGCGGGGTCCTGATTTTCGCCCATATAGCCGGGCGTCACCGGCACCCCGGCGTCGGCCATCAGCTTCTTGGCGGCGTCCTTCAGCCCCATCGCGGTGATCGACGACGGCTTCGGCCCGACCCACACGAGCCCGGCGTCGGCGACCGCCTGCGCGAACTCGGCATTTTCGGAGAGGAAGCCATAGCCCGGGTGAATCGCCTCGGCGCCGGTCGACTTGGCTGCGGCGATGATCTTCTCGCCGATCAGATAGCTCTCACGCGCCGGCGACGGGCCGATATGAACCGCCTCATCGGCTTCGCGCACGTGCAGCGCCTTGGCGTCGGCGTCCGAATAGACCGCAACGGTGCGGATGCCCATCTCGCGCGCTGTGCGGATGATGCGGCAGGCGATTTCGCCGCGATTGGCGATAAGCAGGGAGGTGATCATTGGGTTCCGTTCACTTCGAAATGCAGGACATGCGCTTCCTTTTCGATCAGGAAGTCATCGTCGAAATCATAATATTTGGCCGCATCGACCGGCGTGCCGGCGAAGCCCTCGATCGCGTCGAGATCGTCCCAGAAGGTCAGCATCTCGAAATGAACGACATCGCCCTCGGCGCGCTGGAAGCACCACGCCCCGCGATTGCCCGCGACCGACCGGTAGTCGGGAATCGCGACGTCGAGCATCAGCCTGAAATAGGCCTCGGCCTTGTCCCTGGGGACGATCCCGTGCCAGCGCCGCGCGATCATGGGTGCGGTTCCGGAAAGCCGTGGCGCGCGTGGAGCGCGTGCAGCAGCCGTTTGAAGTCGCCCACAAAGCGCGTGCCTTGATGCTCACCGTCGGCGAGCTCGCGGGGCGCGTCATCGGCAAACACCAGCACCGGTAGGTTCTGGTTCGCTTCGCCGATCGCCGCGATCACGGCATTGCGCGGGCGCGGAAAGGCGATGCGGATAACCTCGAGCGTAGCGGCCTGCTCGGGGAAGTTCGCGAGCAATCCGTCGACCGTGATGCAGTCGCGACAGTAGAAATTCCGCCCGGGCAGGGCTGGATCGTCGAACAGCGGGTCGAGAAGAAAGAGTCGGTCTCGCATCATCACATCCGGAACACGCCGAAGCCGCGGTCTTCGACCGGGGCGTTCAGCGTTGCGGCGAAGGCGAGCCCGAGCACGTCGCGCGTCTGCGCGGGGTCGATGATGCCATCGTCCCAGAGGCGTGCGGTCGCGTGATAGGGATTGCCTTCATCCTCATATTTCTGGCGGATCGGCGCCTTGAAGGCTTCGGCTTCCTCCGGCGTCCATTTGTCGGCGTCGCGGTGGACGGTTGCGAGCACGCTTGCTGCCTGCTCGCCGCCCATGACGCTGATCCGGCTGTTCGGCCAGCTGAAGAGGAAGCGGGGCGAGTAGGCGCGGCCGCACATGCCGTAATTGCCGGCGCCGAAGCTGCCGCCGATAAGTACGGTTATCTTCGGCACCGTTGCTGTGGCGACCGCGGTCACCAGCTTCGCGCCATGTTTCGCGATGCCCTCGGCCTCATATTTGCCGCCGACCATGAAGCCCGAGATGTTCTGCAGGAAGAGCAGGGGAATGCGGCGCTGCTGCGCCAGCTCGATGAAATGCGCGCCCTTCACCGCGCTTTCGCTGAACAGCACGCCATTGTTCGCGAGGATCGCGACGGGGATGCCCCAGATATGCGCGAAGCCGCAGACGAGCGTGCTGCCGTAATTTGCCTTGAACTCGTGAAACTCGCTGCCGTCGACGATGCGCGCGATCACTTCATGGACGTCGTACGGCGCGCGGACGTCGTCGGGGACGACGCCGTAAAGCTCTTCGCCGTCATATTTGGGCGGGCGCGGAGCCTTGAGCGGTACTTCGAAGCCTTTGTCCTCGCCCAGATGGCTGACGATGTCGCGGACGATCGTCAGCGCATGTTCGTCATTTTCGGCGAGATGGTCGACGACGCCCGACTTCTTCGCGTGGAGGTCGCCGCCGCCGAGGTCCTCGGCGCTGATCTCTTCGCCCGTCGCGGCCTTCACTAGCGGCGGGCCGGCGAGGAAGATCGTGCCCTGATTACGCACGATCACCGTCTCGTCCGACATCGCGGGGACATAGGCGCCGCCCGCGGTGCAGCTTCCCATCACGCACGCGATCTGCGGGATGCGCTTCGCCGACATATTCGCCTGGTTGAAGAAGATGCGCCCGAAATGGTCGCGGTCGGGAAACACCTGGTCCTGATGCGGCAGGTTCGCGCCGCCGCTGTCGACGAGGTAGATGCAGGGCAGGCGGTTCGCCTCGGCAATCTCCTGCGCACGCAGATGCTTCTTCACGGTCATCGGATAATAGGTGCCGCCCTTCACCGTCGCGTCGTTGCACACGATCATGCACTGGCGCCCCGACACCTGTCCGATACCGCAGATGAGGCCCGCGCCCGGCACTTCGCCCTCGTAGAGGTCGTTCGCCGCCAACTGCCCGATTTCGAGGAAGGGCGAGCCCGGATCGAGCAGTCGCTCGACACGCTCGCGCGGCAGCAATTTGCCGCGGCTCGTGTGCCGCTCGCGCGATTTCTCGTTGCCGCCGAGCGCGGCTTCGGCAACCGCCGTCCGCAGCGCGTCGGTCAGCGCGCGATTATGCGCGCTGCGCGTGCGATATTCGTCGCTGTCCGCATTGATGCTCGTGCCAAGAACCGGTGCGCTCACTGTATTGTCTCTCCCTGAAATCGGTTCGGAACTAACCCGTCGCTCGTCGATTGAAAAGCGCGGCAGGCCGAAAATGGTTGGTATTGAAACCGGATTTTCGCACGCGTCGGCCGCCTGCCTATCCGTGACAAAACAAGGTCATTCTTATGAAAAAAGCTGTCTTCGCCGTCCTCTTGTCCACCGCCGCGATCGTCGCGGGGCCTGTCGCCTGTTCGAAGGGCGAAAAGACCGAGGCGGCGTATACCGTCGGCACCGACATCGGCATCAGCAAGGCCGCGATGGACACGGGCGTGAAGCCCGGCGACGACTTCTATGCCTATGCCAACGGCAATTGGGACAAGACGACCGAAATTCCTGCCGACCGCTCGTCGATCGGCGCCTTCTACGTCGCCTTCCTCGAAACCGAGAAGCGCACGCGCGAGCTGGTCGACGCGATCGTCAGCAAGGGCGGCGAACCGAACAGCGACGAGGGCCGCATCGCCGCCTTCTACAAGGCGTACACCGACACCAAGGCGATCGACGCTGCGGGCATGAAGCCCGTCGAAGGCGATCTCGCACGCTTCGCGGCGATCGGCGACAAGGCCGCGCTGTCGAAGGTGCTTGGCGAGCAGACGCGCGCCGACGTCGATCCCTTGAATGCGACCGATTTCGAGACGGAGAATCTCTTCGGTATCTTCGTGACGCAGGGACTCGCGACCCCGGGCGAGGTGATTCCCTATATGCTTCAGGGCGGCCTCGGCCTTCCCGAGCGCGAATATTATCTGTCGGCCGACGCCAAGATGGCGAAGATCCGCACCGACTATCAGGCCTATATCGCGAAGCTGCTGACCGCCGCGGGGCAGGCCGATGCCGCCGCGAAGGCGAAGCGCATCTATGACCTCGAGGTCAAGATTGCCAAGGCGCATGCGAACCGCGAACAGAGCGAGGATTTCACCAAATCGGCGGGGGTCTGGACGAAGGGTGATTTCGCGAAGAAGGCGCCGGGCATCGATTGGGATGCGTATTTTGCAGGCGCCGGGCTCGGCGGCGCGAGCAAGTTCGGCGCCTATCATGCGAACGCGATCACCGGCCTGTCGGCGCTTGTCGCGTCGGAGCCGCTCGATGCGTGGAAGGACTGGCTGGCGTTCCACCAGATCAACAGCCACACCGACGTGCTGCCGACCGCGATCGATGGCGCGCATTTTGCCTTTTACGGGACGACCCTTGCGGGCACACCGCAGCAGCGTAGCCGCGACAAGCGCGCGCTCGACGCGCTGAACACCGACCTCGGCGACGCGGTCGGCCGCGTCTATGCCGCGAAATATTTCCCCGCCTCGGCGAAGGCCGAAGTCGGCGACATGGTGAAGGGCATCAAGACGGCCTTTGCGAAGCGCGTCGAAACGATCGACTGGATGGCGCCCGACACCAAGAAGGAAGCGATCAAGAAGGTCGAGACGATCGTAGTCGGCGTGGGCTACCCCGAAAGCTGGCGCGACTATGGCAGCTACGTCGTCAGCGATACCGGCGCCTATGCGAACGAGGTCGCGGGGCAGAAGGCGGAATATGCGCACCAACTCGCCAAGATCGGCAAGCCGATGGACAAGGGCGAATGGTGGATGGTCCCGCAGACCGTCAACGCCGTGAACCTGCCGGTCCAGAACGCGCTGAACTTCCCCGCCGCGATCCTTCAGCCGCCCTTCTTCAACGCGAAGGCCGACCCGGCGTTCAACTATGGCGCGATCGGCGCGGTGATCGGCCACGAGATCAGCCACAGCTTCGACAATAATGGCGCAGCCTTCGACTCCACCGGCGCGCTGCGCAACTGGTGGACCGCGGCGGATTTGGCGAAGTTCAACGCCGCGGGTGACGCGCTCGCGGCGCAGTTCGACACCTACAAGCCGTTCCCCGACCTTGCGGTCAACGGCAAGCTGACGCTGGGCGAGAATATCGCCGATGTGGCGGGGCTTCAGGCTGCTTATGATGCCTACCGCGCGTCGCTCGGCGGCAAGGAAGCGCCGGTGATCGACGGTTTCACCGGCGACCAGCGCTTCTTCATCGCCTTTGCGCAAACCTGGGCGACCAAGATGCGCGCCGAGGCGCTGCGCGCGCGCGTCGCGACTGACGGCCATGCGCCGGGCATGTACCGCGCGCTGACGGTGCGGAACCTCGATGCGTGGTACAAGGCGTTCAACGTCCAGCCGACCGACAAGCTGTACCTCGCGCCCGACAAGCGCGTCCGCGTCTGGGGCTGATGAACGGGCAGGGCGGGGCGTCATTTCGCCTCGCCCTCACCCGACGGCGCACCCGGCTTTTCCTTCAGGATCAGGTATCGGTAGACGCCGATCGCGTTGATGATCAGCAGCGCGATATTCTGCCACCCGATGCCTTCGCTGTCGGGTTGCAGGAAACCCCATGCGATCAGCGCGATGCTGCTCGTCACGAAGACGACGAACGCCCATCCGGTCCAGCGGCGGCCGAGGTTGAGCGACACGACCAGCGCCGCGAGCGTGGCGGCGCCCGCGCCATAATATTGCAGGGCGGTGAGCAACGTATCGCTCATCGCGGCTCGACGAGGTTGCTGACCTCGACCAGATTGCCGTCGGGGTCGTTGAAATAGAGCGAGGCAATCGTTCCGGTCGCGCCGTCGCGCCGCCCGCTGTCGATGATTTCCACACCCTGTTCGACTAGGTGCGCGCGCCACGCCTCGACCGGCGTATCGCTGAGCAGGCAGAAATTGCCGCTGCCCGGCACCGTGTCGCGCGCAATAGCCGGCCTTGTGGCTGCATCCTGCAGGCTGATCTTGTTCGCGCCGAATTGCAGCGAATATTTACCCGGCCGCTCCTCGCGCGACGCCATACCGAGCACGCGTTCGTAGAAGGCGCGCGTCGCGGCGACGTCGCGGACGCACAGGACGATATGGTCGAGTCCGGTGACGCGAAAGCCGCTCATCGCTCGTTCGCCGTCGCGCCATGCACATATTCGAGCTTCAGCCCGTCGGGATCGGCGAAAAACACCGCATAATAGGTCGGGCCGTAGCGTGGATAGTCGGCGGGCGCATCGAGGATCGTCGCGCCGATCTCCAGCAACAGCGCATGCAGCCGGTCGACATCTTCGCGACTGTCGCTTGCCCACGCGAGATGATGCAGGCCGGGCGAATAACGATCGTACTTCCGTTCGCCGCCGCCGCCGCGCGCCTTCAAAATGCCGATCGAATGAAAGGGCTCGCCGGGGCGGTCCCAGTCGCTGCCATTGTCGTGATCGGCGGAGCGCCGGTAGCCGAGGAAGCCGAGCACGCGGTCATAGAAAGCGCGCGATGCGACGACGTCGCTGACCGTGAGGTCGATATGATGGACAAGCCCGCGCACGCTCACGCCAACGCACCGATCAGCGCAAGGATGCCCGCGCCGCTGAGCGCAGGCCACGCGATATGGCGGCCCTTCGTATAGGCGGCGTCGAACAACCCGGCGGCGAGCCATCCGCTGCCGATGATGACCAGCAGGCCCTGCGGTGTGCCGGGCCACGCGACCGCTGCCGCCGAAATCAGCATCAGCACCGACGTTGCATGCCATGCAAAATCGACGATCCGCCGCGAGATGGGGTCGGCGAGCGGGCCTTCGCGCGTGCGCAGCAACGGCACGATCAGCCGCCTATACCCCAGGACCGAATGAACCCCGGCCGTCGTCACCATGAAGGCGGCCGACAGCCAGAGCCAGGTCACGCGCCGGCGCCGATCAGTTCGCGGCCGATCAGCATCCGGCGAATCTCGTTCGTCCCGGCGCCGATGTCGAGCAGCTTGGCGTCGCGCCAGTAACGCTCGACCGGCCAGTCCTTGGTATAGCCCGCGCCGCCGAGGGCCTGGATCGCTTCGCCCGCGACCTTCACCGCGCTCTCGCTGGCGAGCAGGATGCAGCCCGCGGCGTCGAAACGCGTCGTCTGGCCCGCGTCGCAAGCCTTGGCGACGTTGTAGACATAGGAGCGCGCCGACTGGAGCGCGACATACATGTCGGCGACCTTCGCCTGCATCAGCTGGAACGATCCGATCGGCTTGCCGAACTGCTTGCGCTCGCGGACATAGGGAATGACGGTGTCGAGGCACGCCTGCATGATCCCGAGCTGGAGCCCGGCAAGCACGACGCGTTCATAGTCGAGCCCCGACATCAGCACGCCGACGCCGCCATTCTCGGGGCCCATCACCTGCTCTTCGGACACTTCGCAATCGGTGAAAACGAGTTCGGCGGTCGGCGAACCGCGCATGCCGACCTTGTCGATTTTCTGGCCGATGGCGAACCCCGGCATATCCTTTTCGATCAGGAAGGCGGTGATCCCGCGCGATCCGGCTTCGGGGCTCGTCTTGGCATAGACGACGAGCGTGTCGGCGCAGGTCGCGTTGGTGATCCAGAATTTGGTGCCGTTGAGGACATAGCCGCCCTGAACCCGGTCCGCCTTGAGCTTCATCGACACGACGTCGCTGCCGGCGCCGGCCTCGGACATCGCGAGGCTGCCGACATGTTCGCCGCTGATCAGCTTGGGGAGGTATTTCGCCTTCTGCTCGGCATTGCCCCAGCGGCGGATCTGGTTGACGCACAGGTTCGAATGCGCGCCGTAGGAGAGGCCGATCGCGGCGCTCGCACGGCTGACTTCCTCGACCGCGATGACATGTTCGAGATAGCCGAGCCCGAGCCCGCCGAATTCTTCCTCGACGGTGATGCCGTGGAGGCCGAGCTCGCCCATCTGCGTCCACAATTCGTCGCGCGGGAACCAGTCGTCGGCATCGGCCTTGGCGGCGAGCGGGGCGATCTGCTCATCCGCGAAGCGGGCGGTGGTGTCGCGGATCATGTCGGCGGTTTCGCCGAGCGCGAAATCGAAATCGGGGGTGGCGCGCATGGATTACCTATCGGGTCGAGGGGCGGAACAGGGCGCGAGTGTGCATCAAAATTCGATCATATGGAAATTGAAACGGGGCGATGTTTGGCATAAAGAAAATTTATGATAAAGCGCGCGCACATCCGCCAGTTCCTCGCCGTCGTCGATGTCGGCAGTTTTACGCAGGCGGCGCTCCGCATCCGCGTGACCCAGCCGGCGCTCTCGACCGGGATCGCCGAGCTCGAAAAGCTCGTCGGTACACCGCTGTTCATCCGCAACCGCCGCCAGATCCGGCTGACCGAGGCGGGCGGGCGCTTCCTGCCGATCGCGCGCGATCTCGAACGCGGCTTCCGCGCCGCCGACAGTTTCGGGCGCGAGAGCGACCGTCAGACGGCCGAGCTCAAGCTTGGCGTGATCCGATCGGCGCCCGCGGAATTGCTGCAGGCGATCGCTGCGGCGCTGCGGCCGAGCTTCGCCATTGAACTGATCGAAAACAGCGATTCCGAACTGCGCGCGGCGCTGGGCAGCGGCCGCATCAACATGGCGCTCCTTCCGCTTCGCAACGGCGAACGCGGCGAGCACATAATGTCGCTTTATGAAGAGCCGCTTGCCATGTTCATCGCGTCGGACCACCCGCTCGCAGGACGCATCGAGGTCGGCCCGGAAGAGCTCGCCGCCGAAACGATGATCGCACGCCGCTCGTGCGAATTTCTCGATGCGACGAGCCGCTTCTTCACGCGCCACGGGGTCCGCCCGCGCTTCGCGCTGCGCAGCGAGAGCGACGAGCGCTGCCTGCGGATGGTCGCGGCGGGGATCGGGATTACCACGGCGCCTGTGTCGCTCGCGATCGAGGGTATCGTGCCACTCAAGGTCACGGGCTATGATTTTCGCCGCGAGCTCGGCCTGATCGCCGACCCGGCGTGGAGCAGTTTGCCCGAAGTCGAGGCGCGGCTTGCCCACGCACTCGAAACGATCGGCGCGATCGCGGCCGAATGGCGACAGATGAAGGTCCATATCGCCGCATGATCGCGAGGCTTCACAAGTCTGGCTTGCAGGGGCGAAAGGCCATAACGTTTGCCCGTCCACAGGGCGCGGCGTAACGGCGGCCTCCTCCATCCCGTCCATTTGGACGTATGACGTAAATGAAGAAGACCCTATTTCGCTGCCCGGCGGCGGAAGTGTGAGGAGGCGAAGTTTGGTATCGTCTGATCTGCAGACAGGATCGCTGGAATTGACGCATCTCGATCGGCTCGAGGCCGAGAGCATCCATATCATGCGCGAAGTCATGGCCGACGCGGTCAAGCCTGTCATGCTGTACAGCGTGGGCAAGGACAGCGCGGTGATGCTGCATCTCGCGCGCAAGGCCTTCTACCCCTCGCCGCCGCCGTTCCCGCTGCTCCACGTCGACACGACGTGGAAATTCCGGGCGATGTACGAGCTGCGCGACCGCATGGCGGCCGAGAGCGGCATGGAGCTCATCGTCTATCAGAACCCCGAAGCCAAAGAACGGGGGATCAATCCGTTCGACCATGGTCCGCTGCACACCGACATGTGGAAGACCGAGGGGTTGAAGCAGGCGCTCGACCTCCACGGCTTCGACGTCGCCTTCGGCGGCGCGCGGCGCGACGAGGAAAAGAGCCGCGCGAAGGAGCGCATCTTTTCTTTCCGTACCGCGTCGCATGGCTGGGACCCGAAGAAGCAGCGCCCCGAACTCTGGAACCTCTACAACGCGCGCAAGGCAAAGGGCGAAAGCATCCGCGTCTTCCCGATCTCGAACTGGACCGAGCTCGACATCTGGCAATATATCGCGCGTGAGAATATCCCGATCGTGCCGCTCTATTTCGCCGCGCCGCGCCCCACAGTGGAGCGCGACGGCCTGTTGCTGATGGTCGACGACGACCGCTTCCCGCTGCTGCCTGGCGAGACGCCCGTCGAACGCTCGGTGCGCTTCCGCACCCTTGGCTGCTACCCGCTCACGGGTGCGGTGGAGAGCGAGGCTGCCACGCTGTCCGAAGTGATCCAGGAAATGCTGCTGACCACCACCAGCGAACGTCAGGGGCGCATCATCGACAAGGACGGTGGCGACGCCAGCATGGAGAAGAAGAAGCAGGAGGGGTATTTCTGATGACCGATCCTGTTTACGTCACCGACGCGCTGATCGCCGAGGATATCGACGCCTATCTCGCGCAACACCAGCAGAAATCGTTGCTGCGCTTCATCACCTGCGGCTCGGTCGACGACGGCAAATCGACGCTGATCGGCCGCCTGCTCTATGACTCGAAGATGATCTTCGAGGACCAGCTTGCAGCATTGGAAGCCGACAGCAAGCGGGTCGGCACGCAGGGGCAGGAGATCGATTTCGCGCTGCTCGTCGACGGTCTCGCCGCCGAGCGCGAGCAGGGGATCACGATCGACGTCGCCTACCGCTTTTTCACGACCGAAAAGCGCAAGTTCATCGTCGCCGACACCCCTGGGCATGAGCAATATACGCGCAACATGGTCACCGGCGCCTCGACCGCCGACCTCGCGGTCATCCTGATCGACGCGCGCAAGGGCGTGCTTACCCAGACGCGCCGCCACAGCTTTCTCGCGCACCTGATCGGCATCAAGCATATCGTGCTCGCGGTGAACAAGATGGACCTCGTCGGCTACGACAAGGCGGTGTTCGACCGCATCACGCTGGCGTACCGCGCCTTCGCGAGCGAGATCGGTATCACCAACTTCACCGCGATCCCGATTTCGGGGTTCAAGGGCGACAATATCACCGCGCTCTCGGACAATACGCCCTGGTTCAAGGGCCCCGCGCTCATCGAACATCTCGAAAATGTCGAGATCGGGGCGGCCGCCGACGAAGCCAAGCCGTTCCGCCTGCCGGTGCAATGGGTCAACCGCCCGAACCTCGATTTCCGCGGCTTCTCGGGCCAGCTCGCGAGCGGCAAGGTGAGGTCCGGCGACGCCGTGCGCATCCTGCCCAGCGGCAAGACCACGACCGTTGACCGCATCGTCACCCTCGACGGCGACCTCGATGAGGCCGTTGCGGGCCAGTCGGTGACGCTGACGCTCGCCGACGAGGTCGATTGCTCGCGCGGCGATGTGATCGCGGCAGCAGACAACCCGCCTGAGGCCGCCGACCAGTTCGAGGCGACTTTGGTGTGGATGGCCGACGAGGCGATGATCGCGGGCCGCGCCTATTGGCTCAAACTCGCGACGCAGAGCGTCTCGGCGACGATCCAGCAACCGAAGTACGAAATCAACGTCAACACGCTCGACCATCTCGCGGCGAAGACGCTCGAACTCAACGGCATCGGCGTCGTCGAGCTGTCGACCGACAAGCCGATCACCTTCGAGGCCTATTCGGACAACCGCACCCTCGGCGGCTTCATCCTGATCGACAAGCTCACCAATGCGACCGTCGCCGCGGGCATGCTGCACTTCAGCCTCCGCCGTGCGCAGAATGTCCATTGGCAGGCGACCGATATCAGCCGCGACATGCGCGCGAACCTCAAGAATCAGCGCCCCGCGCTCTTGTGGTTCACCGGTCTGTCGGGGTCGGGCAAGTCGACGATCGCGAACCTCGTCGAAAAGAAGCTGCACCGGATGAACCGCCATAGTTTCCTGCTCGACGGCGACAATGTGCGGCACGGGCTCAACCGCGACCTCGGCTTCACCGAAGCCGACCGGATCGAGAATATCCGCCGCGTCGGCGAGGTTGCGAAGCTGATGAGCGACGCCGGCCTGATCGTGATCACCGCCTTCATCTCGCCCTTCCGCGCCGAGCGCGAGATGGTGCGCGGCATGTTGCCCGAAGGCGAGTTTATCGAGGTGTTCATCGATACGCCGCTCGCCGAGGCCGAGCGCCGCGACGTCAAGGGCCTCTACAAAAAGGCGCGCGCCGGACAGCTCAAGAATTTCACCGGGATCGACAGCCCTTATGAGCCGCCCGAGAAGCCGGAAATCCGGATCGATACCACCGCGATGACGCCCGAAGAGGCGGCGGACCTGATTATCGATCGCTTGTTGGGATAGGGACGCGCGTGGGGGAAACGGACGAACAGCTCGCCGAACGGCTTGCAACCGCAGCAGGCGCGATCCTGCTCGACCTGCGCGGGCAAGGCGATCTCGAAGGCAAGGCGCTGGGGAAGGCGGGTGACGAGCAGGCCAACGCCATGCTCTGCCGCGAAATCCGCACCGCACGTCCCGCTGATGCGCTCCTCTCCGAAGAGGAAAAGGACAATGTCGCGCGCTGCGGTCAGTCGCGCGTCTGGATCGTCGATCCGCTCGACGGCACGCGCGAATATGGCGAGGGCAGGGACGACTGGGCCGTGCATGTCGCGCTCGCCGTCGATGGTGTCGCGACGGTCGGCGCGGTCGCGTTGCCGGGGCTCGGTCTTACGCTGACCTCGGGTGCGCCCATATCGCTCCGGCCCGCGAACCAGCCGCTGAAAATGCTTGTCAGCCGCACGCGCCCCGCCGCCGAAGCGGTCTTCGTTGCCGAGCGGCTCGGCGCCGAACTCCTCGCGATGGGGTCGGCGGGCGCCAAGGCCATGGCAGTCGTGCGCGGCGAGGCCGACATCTACCTCCACACCGGCGGCCAGTATGAATGGGACAATTGCGCCCCGGCCGCGGTCGCGATTGCCGCAGGCTTGCACGTGAGCCGCGTCGACGGATCGCGGCTCGTCTATAATTGTGCCGACCCCTATCTGCCCGATCTGCTGATCTGCCGGATGGAGCTGGCCGAAGAGGTGCTGCGCCTCGCCGCACAATATTCGCCAGCGGAGTAAGCCCCCCATTCGGAGCAGGCTGCACATTTCGTTCTTGGCTGGCCGCTCGCCAGAGGCCATGAGGAAGCATGATCGACCTTTCATCGTGGCTTCTGCCGCTTTCCATCGCGCTCGCACCGGCGGCAGCCGACCCCGATCGCTTCACTGATGGTGGCGTGACGTATATTCTTTATGCCGACACCTACCGCCAGGTGGATGACGAGATACGGCAAATCGGCTTTTCACTCGAAATGACCGAGGCTGAAGGTGCGCCGGGCAATGCCGTCGCCATGAAGGGCGTAGTTCAGGTAAACTGCGGCGCGCGCAGCGCGCGCATGGTCGGCCCGCAGCTGTTCGACGACAAAAACCAGCCCATCGCCACCGATGTGTCAGACCCGGACCATAGCTCGCCGTGGGAAGAGCTGGGAACAATGGCGTCGGACCAGCATCTTTACCGCAGGGTCTGCGAGCGGGAAAAATCGGCTCCATAGAGCCGGGATGCGTTGACCGCAGTCGGTAACCGGACTGAAATAGCGGCGTCGCCGGACCGAACGCCGGTTGCCAGCCGGTGCGACACGCCTTAATCCGTTTCATCAAGAAACCGAACACGGGAGAAGCGTGATGACCGACCTGCCTGAAACCAACCTCACCATGCTGACGCTCGTGAAGCCCGAAGGGCAGCTCGAAGTGTCGCTTGCGGGCCGCCCGATGCCGGCGCCGAAGCCGCACGAAGTTCTGGTGAAGGTGCTCGCCGCACCGATCAACCCGTCGGACCTCGGCCTGCTGTTCGGCGGCGCCGACATGTCGACCGCGCGCGCCTCGACGCGCGACGGCCTGCCCGTCATCACCGCCGACGTCCCGCCCGCGGGGATGCGCGCGATGGCAGGGCGCGTCGGCGACGCACTCGCGATCGGCAACGAAGGCTGCGGCACCGTTGTCGCGGCAGGCGATTCCCCCGAGGCGCAGGCGCTGCTCGGCAAGACCGTGGCGCTGCTCGGCGGCGAGATGTACGCCGAATATCGCTGCCTGCCCGTGCAGATGGTGATGTCGCTGCCCGACGGCACCGACCCCGCCGACGGCGCCTCCTGCTTCGTCAATCCGCTCACCTCGCTCGCCTTTACCGAGACGATGCGGATGGAGAACCACAGCGCGATCGTCCACACCGCCGCGGCGTCGAACCTCGGCCAGATGCTCGTGAAGATTTGCGCGAAGGACGGCATCCCGCTCGTGAACATCGTGCGCAGCGACGCGCAGGTCGAAATCCTGAAGGGCATCGGCGCGAAATATATCGTCAACAGCAGCGCCGACGATTTCATGGAACGGCTGGTCGACGCGATCGTCGAGACCGGCGCGACGATCGGTTTCGATGCGACGGGCGGCGGCAAGCTGGCCGGGCAGATCCTGACCGCGATGGAGGCGGCCGCGGTCAAGCGCATGACGTCCTACAGCCGCTACGGTTCGGACACGTTCAAGCAGGTCTATATCTACGGCGCGCTCGACCTGTCGCCGACAACCTTCTCGGCGCGCAGCTTCGGTCTGACCTGGGCGCTCGGCGGCTTCCTGCTGACGCCCTTCATGGCGAAGGCGGGGATGGAGACCGTGGGCCGGATGCGGAAGCGCGTCGTCGACGAACTGACGACGACCTTCAAGAGCCACTACAGCCACGAAATCTCACTGGCCGACGCGCTGAACGTGGATACGGCGCAGGCGTACAACGCGAAGCGCACGGGCGAGAAATATCTGATCAAACCGCACGGTTGAAGATAATGTCGCCCCCGTGAATGCGGGGGCGACAATCAGTTCATCGCTTCATGCACTGCCTTGCATCGTCGCGCTTGTATTCGCTGCAATTCCACAGCGCCTTTTCAAAGCCCGCCTTGTCGTCGCGGAGGTAGGAAAAGCTCATCGCTGCGCGCTGCGTGTCGCTCATCGCGTCGCTGTCGGGTTTGAGCACCGGATTGGTCCAGCCCATGAACTTGCAATAGGGCTTGTCGCCGCAAAGCCGCAGCGCGGTGGTGACGAAGCTTTCGGGCGCCGCCTTGCGGTCGAGCTGGGTGTAGATGGTGTCGCGGCCCGCGCTCTCACCCGCGCCTGCGACGACGCGCGCTTCGCCGACCGCCGCATTGGCGTCGACCGGCGCACCCTCGACTGGCAGGCCCAGCGCAATCGCGTGGAGTGGCGATATCGCGGCCAGCTTCGCAACCGGCCCGTCGCTTCCCGACACCGCGCCGCGGAACGCGCCCGGCGTGCCCCAATAGCCCGGCCAGCGGAAGAAGAGATGCGTATCGACGATCGCGATCTTCTCGAGGCTGTCGCTCCAATAGGGGCGCACCCAGTCGGTGTGATAATGGGTCGCGAGCCCGACCGGCGGATAGGTCCCGCCCGACAGCATCAGGTCGGCATTGTTGCGCGCGCGCTGCCAGGCGGCGTCCGAATAGCGGCGATTGAGCGCCCCGTCGCAGGTGAAAGTGAACTGGCAGCCCGTCGTGCGTTCCGACCCCTGGAACACGACGCCGCAGATCGACTTGGGGAAAGCCGGATGCCGCGCGCGGTTGATCACGACCTGACCCACCGCCTGCTGCCCCTTGGCGTCGTCGCCGGCCTCGTAGATCATCGCGGCGGCGAGGCAGTCGCGTGCGCGGGCCTTCGCGTCACCGCCGCCTGCATAAACGAACGGCCGCGCCGCGACGAAGCCCTTGGTGATCAACGCGACCTCGGCGTTCTGCGCGCGCGCGTCGGCTTCGGTAACAGGCGCGAGCTCCATCGGCGCCACCTCGGGCACGACATCGGCGGGCGGCGCGACGGGGCGGGCGTGCGCGTGGCGGGTCCCACTGTTCGTCCGGCTGCTCGCGTAGAGCACGCCGACGATCGCCACGGTAGCGAACAGGACAAACAGCCAGCCTGTCCAGTCGCGCCTCAGGGGCAACGTGTCCTGTTCGCCCTCGGGGCGCATGGAGTGAGCTCAGATTTCCGGGAGGAAATCGGGAACCGACAGGTAACGTTCGCCCGTGTCATAGTTGAAGCCGAGCACGCGGCTGCCCGGCGGCAGCTCGGCGAGCTTCTGCGCTATGGCGGCGAGCGTCGCACCCGACGAGATGCCGACGAGCATGCCTTCCTCGGTCGCGGCGCGGCGCGCGAAATCCTTCGCGGCGCCGGCATCGACCTTGATCACGCCGTCGAGCAGGTCGGTGTGCAGGTTGCGCGGGATGAAGCCGGCGCCGATGCCCTGGATCGGGTGCGGCGCGGGCTGGCCGCCCGAAATCACCGGCGAGGCTTCGGGTTCGACGGCATAGACTTTCAGGTTCGGCCAATGCTGCTTCAGGAATTGCGCGGTCCCGGTGATATGGCCGCCGGTGCCGACGCCGGTGATCAGCACGTCGATCGGACTGTCCTTGAAATCGGCAAGGATTTCGGGGCCGGTCGTGCGGACATGGACGTCGATATTCGCTTCATTTTCGAACTGCTGCGGCATCCACGCGCCCGGGGTCGTCTCGACCAGCTCGATCGCGCGCTCGATCGCGCCCTTCATCCCCTTTTCGCGTGGTGTCAGGTCGAAGGTCGCGCCATAGGCGAGCATCAGGCGGCGGCGCTCGACCGACATGCTTTCGGGCATGACGAGGATGAGCTTGTAGCCCTTGACCGCGGCGGCCATCGCGAGGCCGATGCCGGTGTTCCCCGACGTCGGCTCGACGATGGTGCCGCCCGCCTTCAGGCTGCCGTCCTTCTCGGCCGCCTCGATCATCGCAAGGCCGATTCGATCCTTGATCGACCCGCCGGGATTGCTTCGTTCCGACTTCACCCAGACTTCGGCGTCGGGGAACAGCTTCGCCACGCGAATGTGCGGGGTGTTGCCGATGGTCTCGAGGATCGAATTGGCTTTCATGATCGGTGCGCTCTTTCCTTGAATTCGAATCGCGGGTCGCGGCGGACGCGATTTGGCCAGTCGCCGGCGCGGAGCCAGCGTGCCTCATCCGCCTGCGCCAGCGTCGGCGCGGGTTGTAACGAGGCCAGCAGATACTGTCCATAAGGCCAGTCCCCGACACCCGAGTCTGCGTTGATATGCCCGAAGGGTCCGGCGTTGACGAAACGCGCGTCCCAGTGCCGCGACAGGCGCCAGACATGCGACGTCTTGGCATAGGGATCGTCATCGCTGGCGACGACGATCATCGGTGTCTGCGACGACAGCGCGGGCGAATCGGTAAAGCTTTCGACGCGCTTGTCGCGGCGGAGCTGCGTCAGGTCGGGCGGCGCGACGAGCAGCGCGCCGGCGATGCGGTCGCGCGCCACGCTGCTGGCGACGGCGAACCAGTGGGCAAAGGCGTGGCAGCCAAGGCTGTGCGCGGCGATGAGGACGGGCTCGTGCTCGGCGTGGATCGCGTCGGCGATCCGTTCGATCCATTGGTCCTTCAGCGGTTCGTCCCAGCTGCCGAGCTCGATTCGCTCGCAATCGGCGAAGCGGCGTTCCCACAGGCTTTGCCAATGGGTCGGGCCACTGTTGTAAAGCCCCGGAATAGTGAGGATCTTATGGCGGATATTCGATTCTTGCATGGCGGTCGCTCCATCGTGGGGAGAGAGGGGAAACCGCGGAGACGGGTGAGGCCTTAATAACTCAACTAAATGAATTGACAATAGGCTTCGGACGGAAAGAGCGCGCAATGCGGCGAACCGCGCAGAGCTATTCAGCAGTCTTTTTGAATTGCGGCTCGAACGTGCGCGCACGGCGCAGTTCGGGGAAGATCCACGCCCAGAGCGCGGTCACGCCGACCGCGGCGGCGCCGCCGACGACCACCGCGCTGACGGGGCCGAGCGCCGCGGCCATCGCGCCGGCGCGCATCTCGCCAAGCTCGTTCGATGCCGAAATCGCGAGGCCTGATGCCGCGCTGACGCGCCCGCGCATATGGTCGGGGGTGTTGAGCTGGATCAGCGTCCCGCGCACGAAGACCGAGAACATGTCCGCCGCGCCCATCAGTACGAGCACCGCGAGCGAGAGCAGGAGGTTGGTCGAGAAGCCGAAGACGACCGTCCCCGCACCGAACGCTGCGACCGCCCACAGCATCTTCACGCCGACGTTGCGCTCGATCGGACGGATGGCGAGGCCGACGGCGACGCCGACCGATCCGAAAGCGACGGCGGCGCGCATCAACCCGGCACCCTCGGGTCCTGCGTGCAATATGTCGCGTGCGAAGACCGGGAACATCGCGGTTGCGCCGGCGAGCAGCACCGCGAACAGGTCGAGCGTGATCGTCCCGAGCAGGAAGCGCTCGATCCAGACGAAGCGTAGCCCGTCGGCCATTTCGCGCAGCGGATGGCGGCGGACCTCGGCGGGCGGCGGCAGGACCTGGCGCACCCGGCTGAGCGTGAAGGCCGAAATGGCAAGGAGGAGCGCGGAGAAGACGTAGACGGCCCCCGGATGCGCGGCGTAGATGAGGCCACCGGCCGCCGGGCCGATCACCGACGCCGATTGCCATGCGATGCTGCTCATCGCGATCGCGCGCGGCAATACCGCCGGCGGGACGATGTTGGGCGCGATCGCGCTCATCGCCGGGCCCGAGAAGACGCGCGCGACGCCGTGCATGGCGGCGAGCCCGAAGAGCAAAGGCAGCGTCAGCCCGTCGGTCCAGGTGAACCAGCCGAGCGTTGCCGCAATCAGCAAGTCGATCAGGTTCGAGAAGATCGCGACGCTGCGCCGCTCGAACCGGTCAGCCGCCCACCCGGCGACGGGGGTCAGGATGGCGAGCGGAACGAACTGGAACAGGCCGAGCAGTCCGAGCTGGAACGACGCTTCCTTGATCGACATGCCATAGTCGGTGCGCGCGGTGTCATAGAGCTGGTAGCCGATGACGACGACCATCGCGATCGTCGCCATCACCGCGGTGAAGCGCGCGAGCCAGAAATAGCGGAAATCGGGAAAGCTGAGCGGGGAGGGGGCTTTAGGCGTCGCCTCCGGCATGACCGGTTCTTCGCCTTCGGGAGGAGGGATTGTCGCCATCGATCACCGCCGTAGCCCGCTTTTCGTCGCTGTCCAGACAGGATGGCTTTGCCGTTCGTCGATTATCGGATGTCATGGGCCACAGGGGCTGGCAGAAGCGCCGCCACAGGAGTCAGGGAGATTATCGAATGAAGAGCAAATTTGCCCGCTTCGGCGGGGCGGCGATGGCTGCGACGCTGCTGGTTCTTACCGCTTGCAACGCGTCGGACAACAAGTCGGCGACCGCACCGAGCGCGAAGAACTGGACCGAGTTTCGCGATCAGTTCCTCGCCGGCTATTTCCCGCTCAACCCGAACTTCGCGGTTTATCAGGGCAAGCATGAGTTCGACGGGCAATTGCCCGACTGGTCGCCCGAGGGACTCGAAAAGCAGGTCGCCTATCTCGAAAAGGCGATCGTGGATGCGAAAGCGTTCGACGGCGAAATGACCGACGCCGAGAAGTTCGAACGCGACTATCTGGTCCACGTCGCGCAAGGCCAGCTCTTCTTCCTCCGCGATACCGATTTCGCGCAGAAGAACCCGTCCTTCTACACCGGCGCGCTCGACCCCAATGTCTATATCGCGCGGCCCTATGCCGACGCGACGACGCGCATGAAGGCGTTCATCGCCTATGCCGAAAAAGTTCCCGCCGCCGCCGCGCAAATCAAGGCGAATTTGAAGCTGCCGCTGCCCGCGACCTTCGTCAAATATGGCACCGCCGGCTTCGGCGGCTTCGCCGACTATTACAAGGGCGACGCCAAGGCGGCCTTTGCGTCGGTCAAGGACGAGGCGCTGCAGAAGCAGTTCGACGAAGCCGCCGCGAAGGCGGGCGCGGCGATGACCGATCTTGCGAAATATGTCGGGTCGCAGCCGGGCACGCCCGACGGCTATGCGCTCGGAGCCGACAAGTTCGCGAAGATGATCCTCACCAACGAAGGCGTCGATACCCCGCTCGACGAACTCGAACGCATCGGGCAGGCCGACCTCAAGCGCAACCAGGACGCGCTGAAGGCGGCGTGCGCGACCTATGCCGCGGGCATGACGATCGCCGACTGCATGAAGAAGATGAACGCCGACAAGCCCGCCGACGGCCCCGTCGCCGAGGCGCGGCGCCAGCTCCCGACGCTGCGCGCCTTCCTGATCGAAAAGGACATCGTGACGATCCCCGGCACCGAACAGGCGCAGGTCGAGGAATCGCCGCCGTATAACCGCCAGAACAGCGCCTATATCGACATCCCCGGGCCCTATGAGAAAGGCCTGCCGTCGGTCTATTATATCTCGCCGCCTGACCCCGCGTGGGACAAGCAGACGCAGGCCGATTTCGTGCCCGGCCGCAAGGACCTGATGTTCACCTCGGTGCACGAGGTGTGGCCGGGCCACTTCCTCAATTTCCTCCACGCGAACCGCGCCGAAAGCATCTTCGGCAAGCTCTTCGTCGGCTATGCCTTCGCCGAAGGCTGGGCGCATTATACCGAAGAGATGATGTGGGACGCAGGGCTCGGCGAGGGCGATCCCGAGACGCATATCGGCCAGCTGTCGAACGCGCTGCTGCGCGACTGCCGCTACCTCTCGGCCATCGGCCTGCACACCAAGGGCATGACCGTCGCGGATTCGGAAAAGCTGTTCAAGGAGCAATGCTATCAGGACGAGGGCAATGCGCGGCAGCAGGCGGCGCGCGGCACCTATGATCCCGCCTATCTCAACTACACGATGGGCAAGCTGATGATCCGCAAGCTGCGCGACGACTGGACGAAGGGCGACCGGACGAAGTGGAAGGCGTTCCACGACGAATTCCTGTCGTACGGCGGCCCGCCGATCCCGATGGTGCGCGCGGCAATGATGAAGGAGGCTGCGCCGAAGGCGGTCTTCTAGGCCGAAGGCGCGCGCAGCCGCGCGACGAAGAAGCCGTCGAGGCCCCCTTGATCGGCGAGCATGGCGGGCAGGGTGCGAATGAAACCTTGCCCGTCGGCCGCAATCGCTGCGGGCAGCTCGTCGGCGCGTGCCGGGTCGATCGACCAGCCCGTGTGGCGATCGAGAAAGACGGACAGCTGGTCCTCGCCCTCGGCGCGTTCGAGCGAGCAGGTCGCATAGACCAGCGTCCCGCCCGGTTTGACCCAGCCCGCCGCGCGTTCCAGCAGCTCTGCCTGCAACGCGGCCATCTCGGCAATCTGCCGGGGTTCGATCCGATGCAGCACGTCGGGATGGCGGCGAAAGATGCCGGTCGCCGAACAGGGCGCGTCGAGCAGCACGGCGTCGGCCGGACCCGCGGGCGTCCACGAGCGGATATCGCCTTGCACGACATCGGCCGAAAGGCCGGTGCGCACCATATTGGCGCGCAGCCGGTCGAGCCGTTTTGCGCTGGCATCGACGGCAACGACGTTCCAGCCCGCCGCCGCGAGCTGCATCGTCTTGCCGCCCGGCGCCGCGCACAGGTCGAGGACGGTGCGGCCTTCGCCGGCTCCGAGCAGCCGTGCGGGAAGGCTGGCCGCGAGATCCTGCACCCACCAGCCGCCTTCGCTATAGCCGGGCATTGTCTCGACCGCCTGCCCGCGCGGCAGGCGGCGATGACGCGGCGCGAAGGACATCGCGTCGGGCCATTCGTCGGTACCGGGTTCGTGCGCAAAGCTGAGGTCGATCGGCGGCGGCGCGCTCCAGATCGCCTCGGCCGCCTCGACCATCTTCAAATCCCATTGCTCGGCCCAGCGTTCGGCGGTGGCGAGGGGAAGCGTTGCGCGTTCGGGAAGCCGCCATTCCTCCTGCTGCGCGCGCGACAGGATCGCGTGGACCAGCCGCCGCGGACCGCCATCGACGAGTGGCAGGGCGGTCGACACGACGGCATGACCGGGGCTTTTGAGCACGAGCAGTTGGGCAAGGGCGATCCGCAGAACGGCGCGCGATTTGACGTCGTCGGGCAGGATTTGCGACGTCGCGCCATCGATCAGCGCGTCGATATCGACCATCCAGCGCAGCGTTTCCGACGCGATCGCGACGGCGAACGCCCGGTCGGCGCCGCCGAGGCCTTGCGCGGCGGCGTGCATCGCAACGTCGAGCGGGTCGCCGCGGCGCAGGATCGCGTCGACCAGCCGAAGCGCGGCGCGGCGCGCCGCCGTTCCCGCAGGATCGCCGCCGCCGGGTGATCGCCGACGCCGGGGAGGATGACGATCAGCCATGAAGGGCAACGGCGTGGTTGGCGTGACGCATGAAAAATCCTATATGTGGCGCATCATGACCGACAGCAGCCAGAACGTGACCATCGGCGGAACGCCGCGCGCTGTAAAGCGCCCCGCGCATGTGAAGGCGCCCGCGGGCTGGACGAGCAGCGCGCTCCCGTCGCCGGCACCGATTCATGAGGATAAGGCGGAGGACCAGCCGGGCGGCCGCAATCCCGTGCGTTATGGCGATTGGGAACTCAAAGGGATCGCGGTCGATTTCTGACGACGGCAGATATGGGCGCCATCGCGCCCCGGGCCGAGCCATTCCGCAATAGTTATCGACCGTTCGACGGCCGATATCCGGGCCACCCGTGCGCGATGCGGGGCGGCCCGGACTTAACTGGCTCAGGCGGCCGGCAGTTCGGTGTTGAGCGGCATCTTGCCGCTCTTGACCTGCTCGGCGAACACTTCGCGCATCAGCTGCAGCGAGAAGAGGTGCGCGAAAATCAGGCCGAGAATGCCGTTCTGCATCAGCTTGCGCAGCACGTCGCCGCGCAGTTCGCGCAGCTTGTTCTCGTCGACCATCTGGAACCCGCGATAGACATAGGGCTTGTCGTTGCCTTCCTGCTGGATCGCGACTTCGCCGTCCATCAGCAGGTCGGCCTTCTTCAGTTCGTCCATGAACAGGCCGGTGCGCTGGCCGGCTTCCTCGAAATTCTTGCAGAATTCGAGTACGGCCTGCACCTGCTCCGACGGCTGGCCGTCGACGAACAGCGCATCGCCTTCGTCGAACTTGCCGAGCGCGCCCGAGGTCGGGTCGAAGCACAGCGACAGATCTTCCGAATCGGGCTGAAGGCGCGCGAGAAGGAAGGGGTAGCGACGGACATAGGCCGGGACGTAGACCGGGTTGAGCAGCTTGCCTTCGTCGTCGACGAAGGTGTTGATGCCTTCGTTGAGGCCCATCAGCGCGAGCGGAACCGGGTTCTCGCCCGCCGAAAACACGATCGGGAAAAAGCGGCAGGCCGACACGAATTCGTCCGACGTCAGCGGGATTGCGTGCTGGCCGACCAGGAATTCCGCATTGTCGAGCGGGCGGGCGTGGAAGTCCGCATGGTCGACGCTCGAAAGCGGGACGAGGTCCTTGTAAAACAGCGGCAGGTTGGCAGGTGCGGGCGCAGTGGCCATGGTTGAACTCCGGTAGGGTCCCGCTGGTGGGACGAAAAAGGATACAGCGCCTTATTGACCCGCGCCGCGCGGCGCAAGGGGGCGTTGGTGCGCGATGAACGGCGTCTTCAGGCGATGAGCTTGCCGGGGTTGAGGATGCCGGCCGGATCGAGCCCCGCCTTGACCCCGTGGAGTGCCGCCAGCCGCGCCGGGCTGTCTAGTTCCGCGAGAACGTCGCGTTTCATCTGTCCGATGCCATGTTCGGCCGAAATCGAGCCGCCGAGTTCCAGCACGTGCGAATAAACGAGCCGGCTGACCGCCGCACCATGCTCGGCGATCCACGCCGCGCCATCGCACCCGACGGGCGGCTGGACATGGTGATGGACGTTGCCGTCGCCCAGATGCCCGAAGGACAAGGCGCGCGCGCCGGGAAAGGCGCTGTCCAGCCGCTGCGGGTTTTCGGCAATGAAAGCGGGCATCAAGTCGATCGGGACGCTGATATCGTGCTGGAGCGCGGGCCCCTCCGCGCGTTCGGCCTCGGAAATGGAATCGCGCAGGCGCCAGAAATCCTCGCTTTCGCGGTCGCTCTTGGCGATCACGACATCGCGTATCAGGCCGGCCTCGAACGCGGCCGCGAGCTGTTGTTCCAGCGCGTCGCCCAGCGCCTGGTCGCTTTCGCCGGCGAGTTCGGCCAGAACATACCAGGGCTGCGCGGCGGCGAGCGGTGTGCGCGTTTGCGGGATATGGCGCAGCACGGCGTCGAGGCAATCATGCGGGATGAGTTCGAACCCCTCGAGCTCGCGTCCGATCGCGGCGTCGAGGCGGCGTAGCAACAGCAGCGCGGTTTCGGGCGAATCGATCCCGATCCAGGCGGTGCGCCGCGCCGTCGCCGCGGGGACGAGGTGCAGGCACGCTGCGGTGACGATCCCCAACGTCCCTTCGGCGCCGCAGAACAGGTGCCGGAGGTCATAGCCGCGATTATCCTTCTTGAGCGGGGCAAGCCCGTCGAAGATGCTCCCGTCGGGGAGCACCGCTTCGACCCCCGCGACGAGTGCGCGCATCGTCCCGTGGCGCAGCACCTGCGTCCCGCCAGCGTTGGTCGACACCAGCCCGCCGATCGTCGCCGACCCCTTGCCGCCGAGCGTCAGCGGAAAGCGCAGGCCGCGGGCGAGGGCGGCTTCGTGGAAACTCTGGAGCACCACGCCGGCTTCTGCGACGGCGAGCTTTGCCGCCTCGTCGATATGGCGGACGCGGTTCATGCGCCGCAGGCTCAGCAGCAACTGGTTACCGCTCGCGTCGGGCGTTGCGCCGCCGACCATGCCGCTGTTGCCGCCTTGGGGAACCAGCGCGACATCGGCGTCGTGGCACAGGCGCACGGCGGCGGCGACCTCTTCGGTCGTGGCGGGGGACAACATCGCGGCAGCGCGCCCGTGATATTTGCCGCGCCAGTCGGTCAGCCAGGGGGCCATCGTGTCGGCGTCGGCGCTATAGCCTTTTGGCCCGAGCAAATTGGCAAGGGCGTCGAGCAGCGATGCAGTTGGTGGGCGCGTCATGTCGTTCCACTCCGGAAATATCCCCCGTCCGGGCCGGGCGAAGGGCGACAGCAGTTCATTTGATGTTCAATCATCCTTGTTAAAAGGGGCGATGGACGAATAGTATCCTTTCGTCCAGCGGGATGGACGCGGGAGCCACGGGTGAGCATTTTCTTCTGTCAGGACGCCGAAGGAGCGATGGCACGGCTGTGCTGACGGCGGCATTCCTGTGGATCATGGCCGCACCGGCGGCCGATGCAGCGGTGCCTGTCGCCGCGCCCGAGCCATTGGTCGCGGTCGGCGCGCAGACGCCCGATCAGGCCTCGTCCTTCTGGCAGGTCGTGATCGAGCAGCAGCTGATCATCCGTGTCCCGGCCCAGCGCTCGCAGCTCAACAATTTTGCCGCAGGACCCTCGTCGTCGCGGCGCGCGACCGAATTGCCGATCGTCTGGAAAGAGAAAAAGGCCCCGAAATGCGTTGCGATGCGCAATATATTGGGGATGCAGGCGGTCCAGCGCGACAGCATCGACATCATCACGCGGCAGAAGCAGCGTTTGCGCGCACAGCTCAACCGCGGATGCCGCGCGCTCGACTTCTACGCCGGCTTCTACATGCAGGGCAGCAAGGATGGGCGGCTGTGCGAGGATCGCGACCAGATCCACGCGCGGACGGGCGCGAAATGCGAGATCGACAAGTTCCGGTTGATGGTTCCGGTTCGCGAGGAGGATTAGGGGCCTGACCCCGTCGCGTTTTTCGCGGACTTTCCTTGACTTTTCGCCGCCCTTTCCCCAATGGCCGCGGCAACGTCCGCCTGCGTGGGAGGCAGGGCGCCACCTTTTTTCCGGACATATTGCCTCATGAAATTTGCCGATCTCGGCCTTTCCGACGAACTTTTGCGCGCGATCGACGAGTCGGGCTACAGCGAAGCGACCCCGATCCAGGCCGGCGCCATCCCCTCGGTGCTGATGATGCGCGACATGATCGGCATCGCCCAGACGGGCACGGGAAAGACCGCATCCTTCGTGTTGCCGATGATCGACATCCTCGCTCACGGCCGCGCCCGCGCGCTGATGCCGCGCTCGCTCATCCTTGAGCCGACGCGCGAACTCGCTGCGCAGGTCGCTGAAAACTTTGAAAAATACGGCAAGTATCACAAGCTCTCGATGGCGCTGCTGATCGGCGGCGTGCAGATGGGCGATCAGGTCAAGGCGCTGGAAAAGGGCGTCGACGTGCTCATCGCGACCCCCGGCCGCCTGATGGATCTGTTCGAGCGCGGCAAGATTTTGCTCACCGGCTGCAACCTCCTCGTGATCGACGAGGCCGACCGGATGCTCGACATGGGCTTCATTCCCGACATCGAGAATATCTGCACCAAGCTGCCCGCGAATCGGCAGACCCTGCTGTTCTCGGCGACGATGCCGCCGCCGATCAAGAAACTGGCCGACAAGTTCCTGTCGAACCCGAAGACGATCGAAGTGGCGCGCCCGGCAAGCCGCAACGAGAATATCGAGCAGTTCCTGGTCAAGACGTCCGAACGCGGCAAGCGCGACACCCTCCGCAGCCTGATCGAGGCCGAGGACATCGGCACCGCGATCATCTTCTGCAACCGCAAGACGACCGTGCGCGAACTGGCGAAATCGCTGCAGCGCTATGGCTATAAGGCGGGCGAGATTCATGGTGACATGGACCAGTCGAGCCGCATCGCCGAGCTTGACCGGTTCAAGGCGGGCACGATCAACATTCTCGTCGCATCGGACGTCGCGGCGCGCGGCCTCGACGTGAAGGGCGTCAGCCACGTCTTCAATTTCGACGCGCCTTGGCACCCCGACGATTATGTCCATCGTATCGGCCGCACCGGGCGTGCGGGCGCGAAGGGCCGGGCCTTCACGCTGGTGACGCCCTCCGACGACGAGGCGGTCGACAATATCCAGAAGCTGACCGGCTACAAGATTCCGGTCCATGGCGGCGGCGCGCCAGCAGCCGATACGGCCGAACGCGAAGCCGATGATGCCGAGCCGCGGCGCGGCCGTTCGGCGCGTGGCGGACGCGGCAAGAGCGGAGCGAAGCCCGAAAAGGCGCCTGCGCGTCCGGCGCCCGCTGCCGCCGAAGCACGGCCGGCCAAGCCCCCGCGCGACGATCGCAAGCCGGCGCGCGAGGACCGCAGGCCGAAGCACGACGATCTCGACGGTCCCGACGACGGCTGGAACGGCCCGATGCCGGGATTCCTTTCGGTGGGTTTCGGCAGCTGACGCGCAGCGAGCCGGTGCTGGTCAGAGCCTGACCAGCATCTTTCCGATATTGCCGCCCGAAAACAGGCCGAGGAAGGCGTCGGGTGTCGACGCCAGTCCGTCGTGCACGGTTTCGCGTATCGTCACCGCGCCGCTCGCGATCAACCCGCCCATGTCGGCATAGAATTCCTCCATGCACTCGATGAACTGGTCGGTGTAGATAAAGCCTTCCATGCGGATCCGTGCCGGGATCGTGCGGACGAGATATTTCATCTCCTGCGCCTTGCCGTCGTTGTAGACGTCGATCATGCCGCAGATCGCGAAACGTGCGAAATCGTTGGCGGTCGCAAAGGCCGCGTCCAGATGTTCGCCGCCGACATTGTCGAAATAGACGTCGATACCCGATTTGCCGAGGCCTTCGAGCGCGGCGGCGAGTTGCGGCAGCACCGGCCCCGCCTTGTAATCGACCACCGCATCGGCGCCGAGGTCGTGGGCCCAAGCGCATTTTTCCGCGCCGCCCGCCGAGCCGATGACGGTCATTTCGCGCGCCTTGGCAATCTGCACCACCGCCGAGCCGACCGCACCCGCCGCCGCGGAAACGAACACCGTGTCACCGGGTCTGGCGCTCGCGACGCGGAGCAGCCCGATCCACGCGGTGCCGCCGGTCAGCCCCATATTGTGGAGGAAGGTCTGCGGGGTCATCCCCGCCGCCAGCGCTTCGGCGGGCAGTTTGTTGGGCATCATGTCGAGCCCGATGACCCCGCCATCGCGCCAGCCGCCCATGTGGAGGATCAGGTCGCCGGGGGCGAAGCCGTCCATGGTGCTTTCGAGTACCTCGCCGATCGCGCCGCCGGTCATCGGCTGGTCGATCTGGAAGCTCGCCGCATAGCTTTTGGCGTCGTTCATGCGGCCGCGCATATAGGGATCGACCGACAGCCACAGGTTGCGGACGCGCAACTGGTCCTTGTCGAGCGGTGCGTCGGGCAGTTCGCGCAGCGCGAAATTATCGATCGTCGGCAGCCCGTGCGGACGACTGGTCAAATGCCATGCCTTGGCCATCGGAATCCCCCCATTTCTCGATTTCGCCCGGCGACGGCAACAAAGGTCAGAAAAGCCGTTGCCACTGCCAAACAGTGTCGTTAAGACCCCGCCGGTCGCGGGGCCGTAGCTCAGATGGGAGAGCGCTGCAATCGCACTGCAGAGGTCAGGGGTTCGATTCCCCTCGGCTCCACCAGCGACCCTCCACCCGCAAACCCCAGAAAATTGCGCGCCGCATACTTCAAGATCAATAGTCGCCGGGCCTGCGGAGTCCCTTCACAAACCCGGTAAACGCGGCAGTCGCGATAAGCTTTATTGCCCGGCATAAGTGTCGATCGCCGCGAAGATGCGCGTCAATTGCGCGCGCTCGTCGGCATCGATATCGGGGCGCCAGATTTCGAACAGCAGGATTGTTCGGTCGCTCGCGCCGCGGTTCCATGCCTCATGTTCGAAACTGTCGTCGAAGATCAGCACCTCGCCCTCGCGCCAGCTTAGCGTTTCGGCACCCACGCGCAGGCCGCAGCCGTCGGGCACGATCAGCGGCAAGTGGCAGATAAGCCGCGTGTTGAGCAGTCCGTGGTGCGGCTGGATATGCGTGCCGGGGGTAAGGCGCGAAAAGAGCGCGATCGGCGCGCGGCCCGGGATCACGGGCTGCGGCGCCAGTTCGAGCGCGGCGAGGGTTGCGGGACAGAGCACGTCCATCCCGTCGGCGACGACGCCGTCCTTCCACAGCCAGGCCGCGCCCCAGTCGGGCTTGTCGAGCAGCGGATTATTGGGCGGCGGACGGTCGGGACTGGCGGTCACATACGGGCCGAACCGGTCGGCCGCATTGCCTGCAAGCGCCAGCAGTTCGGCACGGATCGCGTCGGTTGCCGCCTCGACGGCCTCGACCCATTCGAAATCGGCGCGCTCGAAGAAGGGGCGCTGCGCGAGCCCGGGGAAATAGAACATGCTCGGTTGCTGGAGATAGAGCGGCTGTTCGCCGGCAAGCACGCGGAGCGCTTCGGCCACGCGCGGCGTCGCGCTGGCGGCATCGATTCCGGCGCCGCGCAACTGGCCGAGCAGGTGGTCGGCAAAGGCGCGCTCGGTTGCGGCGATAAATTGTTCGGCGCGCTGGAGGCCGGGGTGAAGCGCGGGCGGGACGCTGCGCGCCTGCGCCGCGGTTCCGAGCGCGAGGCGATAGAAACTGCCCGCGGCGCGATCGTCGGAGAGGCCGCGCTTGAGCTCGGCCATCGCGAGCAGCGCCGCTATATTGCCGCGGTCGGCGCGGATCGCGGCTTCGAGCACGGCGGTTTCCGCCGCGACATCGCCACGGCGATGGGCGTCGCGTGCCTGATCCAGCCATGTCGTCTGCCCCGTCATGATTCCAGCCATAACGGGGCGCCGGACCTTTGCAAGCGACGCCCCGAAATGCCTCAGGTTTCGGCCGGCGGCGACGCCTCGGCAGGCTTCGCCGCGCCGCGGAGCCATGTCCGTATCCCGCGCACCGGCGGGGTGCGCCAGATGGCCATCAGCAGTGCGAGGAGCGCGGCCCACGGCAGGATCGCCGCCCCGACGACGAGGATGAACGACAGCATCACGCTGCCGCTGTGGACGAGCATGTTCAACGCGTCGCTGAACGGATTGCCATAGCCGATCCCGGGCAATCCGCCGGTGCCGACATAGTCGAACTGCATCGGTGTCGTGGCGAGCATCGCTTCGCCCGTCCGGCGCGTATCGCGTTCGCCGTCGAGTTGGCGTCGCATCGCCGCGATCTGCTGTTGCAGCTCGGCGCGTTCGCGATCGCCGAGGCCGCCCTGTTTGAGCCGGGTTTCGAGACGGGTGATTTCGGCATTGAGGTCGGCGCTGCGGCGCTGCGAGTCACTGATTTGCGTGCCGACATCTTCGCCGCTGATCCGTGTCGCGGCGAGCACACCTTCGGCCTTTTCGACGCTGGAGAGCGCATCGCGGCCGAATTTGCGCGCGATCGCCGGGTCGAGCTTGAAGAGGAGCTGCGCCTCGACTTCGTTTTCGCGCACGAGGCGATAGCTCATCCCGGCGATGCGGCAGCGGTTGGTGCCGAGCGCTTCGCATGCGGCGGCATGTTCTTCCTGGACCTTTGCGATGCGATTGTCGTCGAGCCGGAAGGCATAGGCATAGTTGAACGCGACGCCCGGCGCCGATGTGATGCCGATATTGGGACTGCGCACTGCGGGCGGGAGAGCGTCCGCTGGTGCCGGAATTGACTGGGGCGCGGCGTCGACTGGCACCATGTCATAGGCGGGGGCTTCTTTTAGCGATTCCGAGTTTTTTTCCGAACAGCCGATCAGGGCGAGCGCCATCGCGCCCGCTAAGAGCTTGGTTTTCATGAAGTCTCTCCCAACATGCGACTCGTGGTCGCATGTGATGTCATATCATAATAGAAAGAGTAGACAATCTGTTTCAGGCGAGCTTGATAAAGCTGTCGAGCACGCGTTTCGATCCGGCCTGTTCGAACTCGACTTCGAGCTTGTTGCCGTCGATATCAATGATTTCGCCATAACCGAACTTCTCGTGAAACACGCGCATCCCGATGGCGAGGTCGGCGCGCGCTTTGGCGCCGACCGATGCCGCGGGGCCCTTTTCGCTCGGCGCCGGCGCGCGCGTGATCGTCGACGATCCGGCGACCGCGCGTTGCCAGGCCGGGCCGCGCGTCATCGTGCGCGCTGGCTGGCGCTCGGCAACATGCGCGAAGGGGTCGCCCTGCGCCGACCAGTTCGCGCGCCACAGGCTCTGCCCGCCGCCGAAGCTGTTTTCGCTGTCGACATGTTCGGGCGGGATTTCGGCGATGAAGCGGCTCGGGATGCTGCTCATCCACTGGCCATAGATGCGGCGGTTCGCCGCGTGATAGATGCTCGCGCGCTGGCGGGCGCGGGTGATCGCGACATAGGCTAGGCGGCGTTCTTCCTCGAGGCTCGCGATACCGCCTTCGTCCATCGAGCGCTGCGACGGGAATACCCCGTCCTCCCATCCCGCGAGGAAGACATGGTCGAACTCGAGGCCCTTCGCGGCGTGGATCGTCATGATCGTGACCGTCTCGGTCGTGTCGTCATTGTCGCGGTCCATGACGAGGCTGACATGCTCGAGGAATTCCTCAAGCGTTTCATATTCCTCCATCGCGCGGACGAGTTCGGACAGGTTCTCGAGGCGTCCCGCGGCCTCGGCGCTGCGATCGGCCTGGAGCATCGCGGTATAGCCCGACTCGTCGAGGATCAGCTGGGTCAGTTCCGGGTGCGACAGTTGGTTCGCCTTCGCCTGCCAGCTGCGCATCTGCGCCACGAAATTGGCGAGCTGGCGCCGCGCCTGCGGGGTCAGCTCGTCGGTTTCGGTGATCCGCGACGCGGCATTGAGCAGCGGCAACTGCTCGGCGCGGGCATATTGGTGGATGCGCTGGAGCGCCTTGTCGCCGAGCCCGCGCTTGGGCACGTTGACGATGCGTTCAAAGGCAAGGTCGTCGGCCGCCGACTGGACGAGGCGGAGGTAGGCGAGCGCGTCGCGGATTTCGGCGCGCTCGTAGAAGCGGAATCCGCCGACGATGCGGTACGGCATGCCGATCGCGATGAAGCGGTCTTCGAACTCGCGCGTCTGGAACTGCGCGCGAACAAGGATCGCGGCGCGGTCGAGGCTGACCTTGCGGCGCTGGAGCGTCTCCAGCTCTTCGCCGATGCGGCGCGCTTCCTCCGGCCCGTCCCACACACCAACGACGCGCAACTTGTCGCCGGGCTCGAGTTCGGTCCACAGCGTCTTACCGAGCCGGTCGCTGTTCTGCGCGATCAGTGCGGAGGCGGCGGCGAGGATCTGCGGGGTCGAGCGGTAATTTTGTTCGAGGCGGATCACCGTCGCGCCGGGAAAATCCTTTTCGAAGCGGAGAATGTTCGCGACCTCGGCGCCGCGCCACGAATAGATCGACTGGTCGTCGTCGCCGACGCAGCAGATATTCTTGCGCGCCTGTGCGAGCAGTCGCAGCCACAGATACTGGCTCGCGTTGGTGTCCTGATATTCGTCGACGAGGACATATTTGAAGCGCGCCTGATATTGTTCGAGAACGTCGCGGTGCGTTTTCAGGATCACCAGCATGTGGAGCAGCAGGTCGCCGAAATCGCAGGCGTTCAATGTCTTCAGCCGCGCCTGATAAAGCGCGTAGAAATGCTGGCCCTTGCCGTCGGCATAGGACTCCTTGTCGGCGGCATCGAGATCGGCGGGGGTCAGCCCGCGGTTCTTCCATTTGTCGATCAGCCCCGCGAGCTGGCGTGCGGGCCAGCGCTTCTCGTCGAGCCCTTCGGCCTGGATGAGCTGTTTCAGGACGCGAAGCTGGTCGTCGGTGTCGAGGATGGTAAAATTGCTCTGGAGGCCCACCAGTTCGGCGTGGCGGCGGAGCATCTTCGCGGCGATGCTGTGGAAGGTGCCGAGCCACGGCATCCCCTCGACCGCGTCGCCGATCATCCGCCCGATGCGCTCGCGCATCTCGCGCGCCGCCTTGTTGGTGAAGGTGACCGCGAGGATTTCGGAAGGCCAGGCGCGGCGTGTCGCGATGATGTGCGCGAGCCGCGCGGTGAGCGCCGCGGTCTTGCCCGTGCCCGCGCCCGCAAGCATCAGCACCGGGCCTTCGGTCGTCAGCACCGCCTGCCGCTGCGGCCCGTTCAATCCTTGCAGATAGGGCGGGTCCGAAGGGTCGGGGCGGGTCAGGTCGGGCGTCGAGATGGGAGGCATATTCACGCGCGAACGATTAGGGAACAGCGAGCAGGCTGTCCAGTGCAGTGAGGCGGTCCGAGGGCAAGTTTCCTGCGCGTTTCAACTCGTCGAGCGTCGCGCGCGCCATCGCGCGATAGGCGGGCAGAAGGTCGGGGCTATGCGCCGCCAGCGTATCGAGATGGTCGCCGATCGTCCGCGCGTCCCCGCGCAGCAACGGCCCCGACAATCCCGCAAAGCCGATCGCAAGGCCGTTTTCGAGCGCCGCACGGACGAGCGGGGCCAGCAGCGCCGCCGGGTCGTCGACCCCGGCGTCCTCCAGCGCGTGCGAGGCGCCCGTGATCAGCGTTACCAGATGGTTCGACGCGTGGCAGAGTGCCGCGTGATAGAGCGCCCGCCGGTCCTCTGCGATTTCGACGGCGACGCCGCCGAGCAGCGCGACAATGTTTTTCGCCTGTTCGGTCGCTTCGGGGGCTGAACCAGTCACCGCGAAGCGCGCGCCTGCCATCCGTCGCGCTTCGGCTTGCGGATCGCCGGTAAAGGTCATCGCGGGATGGATCGCCGCGGTCCGCGCGCCGGCGACGCGCAGCGGTTCGAGGATCGCCGCGCCGCTGCGTCCGCTGACATGGAAGATGAAACGGCCGCGGCCTGCCGACGATATGGCGGCCATATCGCCGACGATGTCGGCCAGAGCATCGTCGGCGACGGCGATCGCGATGACGTTGCATTCGGCCATGAGATGATCGACCGCGGGGGCGGTGACGGCACCGACCGCCGTCGCCGCGCCGGCGGTCCGTTCAGGCGAGCGACCCCACATCATCGGTGGCCGGAGCGAATGCTGCGCGAGGGCTAGCGCAAGCGCCTGCGCGACGCGGCCTGTGCCGACGACGCCGGGTTGATGGAGACGAAGACCGGTCATGGGCGCGGCGTAGCGCGGGGGCGATAGTTTGCCAACGGAGCGTCGGCTTTCGACCGAAAGTAGCCGTTCCCGCGAGAATCAAAATTGCCCGCATCCAATCATTGCCGGAGCGGCTGGACGCCCGGGCCAACAGCAGACATATAACCACCGATGATCCAGGTCCGCTCGCCATTGGAAATTAAGGTCGACCCGGAAGGCGGCTGGCAACTCATGTTCTGGGTCTTGGACTCGTTCAACTACGCAACGCCCTTTCGAAATATGCTCGCGGACATTGCTGATGGTCTGGGACAGAATCCGGACAGCGATCTTCAGCTGCCGCTATATGAAATGAACGAAGATTTCGTGGAGGGGACTCTGCGGTTTGGGGACACACATCTTCGTATATATTACGAGCATTCTCTGAGCTATTTATCGCTCATGAGTGACAACGAAAGCGTGCTGAGGGACATTGTCGCCCGCATCCAGTCACGCATCACAATCGTCTAGGCGGTGCTTACGTCCGCAAGCCACCCCAAATCTGGCATCAGCCGAAAAAAGCGCTGTCCTGCATTATCGGGCTGTGACAGCCTTTGATTTGGTGGATGACGGCGGTCGTTACCGAACGGTCGGCGCAAGGTGCGACGTGCGGAACGCGTCCAGCACGCCGCGGGGTTCTGATCGGGGCGCGCACAGGGCTGAACTTTACTGAACTTTGGACTGTCCGCTGCCCGCCGCATTACCGTCATGCGGACTTTATCTCGCCATTCCCACCCTCTACGGTCTGGCCATGCTGGATTACCGGATCACTCGACTGGCTGGCACCGCGTTCGCGGTCCTCGCGCTCTCCGCCTGCGCCGGCGCCAAATATCGCCCCGTCGCCGATACGCCGGTGCGGATCGGTCCCGCCTATACGATCCGCGGCACGACCTACGTGCCCGCGGCGTCGCCCGCCTATGACGCGATCGGCTATGCGAGCTGGTACGGCGGCGAGTCGGGGAACCGCACCGCGAACGGCGAGCAGTTTCGTCCCGGCTGGATCACCGCCGCGCACACGACGCTGCCGCTCCCGACCTATGTCGAGGTGACCGCGCTCGATACCGGGCGGCGGATCATCGTCCGCGTCAACGACCGCGGGCCGTTCGCACGCGGGCGCGTCATCGACCTCTCGCGCGGCGCGGCGGAAGAACTGGGCATGAAGGCGCAGGGCCATGCCGCGGTGCGCGTGCGCCGCGTCGAACCATCGGAAAAGGACCGCGAGCGGCTTCGCAAGGGTAAGCCCGCAGCCTCGCTCGCGGCGGTCCCCGAACGCGAATTGCAGCGGCTGCGCGCGCAGCTTCCGGCGCAGGGGCGCTGAGCCGGACGCATTCCGGCTTGATGGGGCGCGGTAGAGCGTCCAAAGCGGCGCCGTTATAAAAAGGGAGGGGCATCGCCCGTGGATCTGGCACCCTATCGGCAGCATCGGCGCATCCTGACCGCGAGCCTCGTCGGCACCGCGGTCGAATTCTATGATTTCTATATCTATGGCACCGCCGCGGCGCTGGTGTTCGGGCCGCTCTTCTTCCCGTCCGAATCGCCGTCGGCGCAGCTGATGCTCAGCTTCATGAGCTTCGGCCTTGCCTTCTTCGCGCGGCCGGTCGGGGCGATCGTCTTCGGTCATTATGGCGACCGCATCGGGCGCAAGTCGACGCTCGTCGCCTCGCTGATGCTGATGGGCGCCTCGACGCTGCTGATCGCCTTCCTGCCGACCTATGCGATGGTCGGCTGGGTCGCGCCGCTCTTGCTGTGCATCTTGCGTTTCGGGCAAGGCTTCGGGCTTGGCGGCGAGTGGGGCGGGGCGGCCTTGCTCGCGGTCGAAAATGCTCCGCCGGGATGGAAATCGCGCTTCGGCATGTTCCCGCAGCTCGGCGCCCCCGTCGGGTTCATCGCCGCGAACGGCCTGTTCCTTTTGCTGGGGCTGGGCCTCAGCGACGCCGATTTCGCGGCATGGGGCTGGCGTATCCCGTTCCTCTTCTCGGCGCTGCTCGTCGGACTGGGGCTATGGGTGCGGCTGAGGATCGGCGAGACTCCCGATTTCAAGGAGGCGCTCGAGAAAGAAGCGCCCGTCGGCGTGCCGCTCGGCGAATTGTTCCGCCACCATCTGGTCGCGACGCTCGCGGGGACCTTTGCGGTCGTCGCCTGTTTTGCGATCTTCTATCTCGCGACCAGCTTCGCGCTGGCGCACGGGACGACCGCGCTCGGCTATCCGAAGGAGCAGTTCCTGCTGATCCAGCTCGGCGCGATCCTGTTCATGGCGGTAGGGATCGTCTTCGCCGGCTATATGAGCGACGCGTCGAGCGCGCAGCGCGTGCTGACCTGGGGCTGCGGTGCGACAGTGCTCGTCGGCTTTGCCTTTGGCCCGTCGCTGGCGTCGGGAAGCTGGCTCACGATCTTCCTGGGGCTTGCGACCGCGCTGTTCGTGATGGGGCTGGTCTATGGCCCGCTCGGCAGCTGGCTCACCGCGCTGTTCCCGGTGCAGGTGCGTTATACGGGCGCCTCGATCGCGTTCAACGCGGGCGGCATATTGGGCGGCGCGATGGCTCCGATCATTGCGCAGGCGCTCGCCGAGCGCGGTGGGACCGAAACGGTCGGCTATTATCTGGCGCTGGCGGGTGTGGTGAGCTGGCTGGGTCTGCTGATGGTGCGGCGCCAGATGATCAGGCAAGCCTGAGCAGCGTCAGCTTTGCCTTGCCGACCTTGCGTGTCGCATCGATTTCGAAGCCCGCGACATCAATGGTCTCATTGTGCGCCGTTTCGACCGAAATCCAGCTGTCGGCGCCGATCCAGCCAAGGCGATTAAGCTTGTCGAGCGCCACGCTGCCCGCGCCGGTGTCATAGGGCGCGTCGAGCATCAGCAGGTCGTACGTACGCCGCGCAGGCCCGAGCGCCAGCACTGACCCCGCGCGGATGTCGGCGCGCGGCGTGGCGCCGAGCGCTCCCAGATTCTTGCGCAGCACGTCGATCGCGTCGCGGTCCTGTTCGGCGAACAGGCATTGCTCGGCCCCGCGCGACAGCGCCTCGATGCCAAGCGCGCCCGATCCGGCGAACAGGTCTGCGACGTGGAGTCCTTCGAAACTGCCGACACGGCTGGTCAGCATCGAGAACAGCGTTTCGCGCGTGCGGTCCGCGGTCGGACGCGTCGCGTCATTCTTCGGCGCGAGCAGCTTGCGGCCGCGCCATTCACCCGAAATGACGCGCATCAGCCCATCTGCCGCCGGAATTTGAACAATTCGTCGCGCGGGACGACATCGACCGCGCCGAGAGGCATGTCGCCCAGCTCGAACGCACCATAGCGCGTGCGGATCAGGCGGCTGACCTGCAATCCGAAATGTTCGAGCACCTTGCGCACTTCGCGGTTCTTGCCCTCGGTCAGCGTCATTTCGACCCACTGGTTGCGCCCCGTACGGCGTTCGAGGTTGGCGTCGATCTTGCCATAGCGGACGCCGTCGATCTCGATCCCCATCGCCAGCTCTTCGAGCTGCGCCTGGCTGATGTCGCCGAAGGCGCGGGCGCGATAGGTGCGCTCGACCCCGCTTGCGGGCAGTTCGAGCTGGCGCTTGAATTCGCCGTCGTTGGTGAGCAGCAGCAGCCCTTCGGTATTATAGTCGAGGCGGCCGACAGGCATCAGGCGCGGCAGGTCCTTAGGCAGCAGATCATAGATCGTCTTGCGCCCCTTTGGATCGCGCGCTGCAGTGATGCATCCCGCGGGCTTGTGAAAGCGGTAGAGGCGCGTCGAGACGGGCTTGGCGACCGGATTGCCGTCGACGGTCAGCCCTTCGAGCGACGACAGCAGCGGCGCGGGCTGGACGATGATCTGGCCGTTCAGCGCGATGCGGCCTTCCTCGATCATCCGTTCGACATCGCGGCGCGATCCGACCCCGGCGCGCGCCAGCAGCTTGGCGATCCGCTGTGGACCGTCCTCGCGTTCGGCCTCGGCGGGCTTCGATTTGAGCGCGGATGCAGCACCGCGCGCGGCGCGACGGCCCTTGGGTGCGTCGCGATCGCCAGGGGCTTTCGGCGCCGAGCGGGGCGCGGGGCGGGGTGGACGGCGTGTCGTCATCGGAACGGATGCGGCTTTCTTGTCGTTTTCGAGGGGAAATAGTGTTGCGTTGTGATCACGCTCATAGCCGGAAAAGACTCGCTTCGTCGATGGGAAGCAGAAGCAATCTTGCAGGACGGCGCGGAGCGAGTCATGGCGACGTTAAAGGGAGTCATCATGCTCTTCGTCCATCGCCCGACCTGCATCAAGCGGCTGCTGATCATCGAGGATGATCCGCTGACCGCGTTCGATAACGAACACACGCTGAAACACAGCGGGTACGAGATCGTCGCGACGGTCGATTCGGGCGAAGCGGCGGTGCCGATCATCGCCGCCGAACCGATCGATGCACTCGTCCTCGACCTTGGTCTTGCGGGGCATATGACGGGGCGAGAAGTCGCCCGGCTGGCGCGAGATCGCGGTATCGCGGTGCTGCTGGTGACCGGACAATGCCCGGAGGATGCCGCGGATATTGCCGTCGCCTGTCTTGGCAAACCGCACAGCCCTTCGGCGCTCATCGCGGCGCTACGCGCGGTCGAGACGATGACATGCAAGAATCAGGCGCCGCGCAAGGTCAGCGGGCTGCAGACCTATTGGCGCCCCGCCGCGGCCTGAGCGCGACCAGCCGATAAATAGCCGCTTCCAATTTGATGCCGAGCCTTTAGGCCGTTTCCCGAGAGACAATGGCATCCGCCGGCCGGATGCGCGGGGAGCGTGTGCATGTCGGTTGATCTGATCCGGTTTATCATTTTTGTTGCGATCCTTGGCGGGCTGGCGGTGGTCGCGCTATCGATCCCGGCGTTCCGGCCTTATCTGCGCAAAAATCCGCTGATCACCTTCCTGCTCGGCATATCGAGCGGTTTTCCGCTGACGCTGCTGATCGCGACGATGACCTTCTGGTTGGCGAAGGTCGGGATCGATACCGCGACGATCGGCTTCGCCGTCGCGCTGGGCATTCCCTATACGATCAAATTTCTGTGGGCGCCGCTCGTCGACAAGCTGCCGCTACCGTTCCTGACCAAGGCATTCGGTCAGCGGCGTGGCTGGCTGTTCTTCATCCAGGCCTTGCTGTTCGTCGCGATCTGGCAATTGGGGGCGAGCAATCCGCAGCCCGGCCAGATGGGCACCTTCGCGATCTGGGCGCTGATCACCGCCTTCCTGTCGGCGACGCAGGATATCGTTATCGACGCCTATCGCATCGAAATTCTCGAAGAGGAGGAATTTGCGCACGGGACCGCGACGAACCAGTTCGGATACCGGACGGGCAATCTGATCGCGGGTGCGGGCACGATCTATTTCGCGTCGAACGAAGGGCTGGGGCTGGGCTGGGCGACCGCTTACGGGCTCACCGCCTTTTGCATCGTCCCCGCGATCCTCGGCGCGCTGTGGGCCGGGCCGGGCAAATTCGTCGACCGCTTCGAACATACCGCGGGGATGAAGGTCGGTCAGTGGCTGACCGAGGCGGTCGTGAACCCGTTCCGCGAATTCCTGACGCGCCACGGCGCTTTCCTGATCCTCTGCTTCGTCCTCGTCTACAAGGTGGGCGACGCGATGGGGCAGACGATGCTCGGGCCAATGATCGTCGACCTCGGCTTTCCCGACCTCGATTATATCTCGGCCAACAAGCTGTGGGGCTTCGGCGCGCTGATCGTCGGATCGGCGCTCGGCGCGCCGTTCCTGCTGTGGCTCGGCATGGGGCGCGCGCTCTTGATTTCGGGGCTGATGATGATGTTCTCGAACGTCATGTTCATGATCCTCGCGGCAACGGGCAATAATTACTGGATGCTGGTCGCGGCGATCGTCACCGAAAATATGACCAGCGGTATCGGTCTGACCGTGTTCGCTACCTATCTATCGGGCCTGTCGAGCATCGCCTATACCGCGACGCAGTTCGCGCTGCTGTCGTCCTTTGCCGGGGTCGGCCGCACGTTCATGGCCGGACCTGCGGGGATCGTTGCCGAGAAGCTCGGCTGGGTCGGCTTCTGGGGTTTTACCGTCGTCGCGGCCATTCCGGGAATGCTGCTGCTCTGGCTCCTGTGGAGCAAGGGTTATGTCGGTTCAGGCATCCGTCAGACCGACGGCGTCGACGAGCGCCAGTTGCGGCAGCCGGTGGGCGCGTGGCGTATCGTCGGCTTCGCGGCGATCGTCGCGGGACTGGTCGGCATCTTGCTGGCGCAGCAGCTCGAACTGGCATCGTCGATCATGACAGCCTCGATTGCGACCTTCGCCGTCGGCGCCCTGCTGGCGTGGAAGGGCAAGGCGCCGAAGACGGCATAGGACGGGCGCCATGCACTGGTTCGTCATCTCGATCGCCTTGCAGCTGCTCTGCATCGTTCATGTCTTTCGCACGGGGCGCAACACGGCGTGGATCATGGCGATTGCCTTCCTCCCGATGGTCGGCGTGCTCGCCTACCTGATCGTCGAAATCCTGCCCGGCATGTCGGGCGACCGCCGGGTACGACAGGCGCGGGTGAAGATTGCCGACACGATCGATCCCGAACGCCGCGTGCGCGACGCGCAGGCCGCGGTCGATTTCAGCGATACCGTCGGCAACCGTATGGAATATGGCGACGCGCTGATGGCGCGTGAACGTTACGGGCCAGCGCTGGAGCAGTTTCGGCTGGCTGAGCGTAAGTCGCCGCATGTCGACAAGGCGATCGGAATGCGAATTGCCGAGGCCGCGTACGGGGCAGGACTGGCGAGCGACGCGCTGGATGCACTCGACAAGCTCCCTGAGACCACATCGCAGTCTGAACGTGATCGCCGCGACCTGTTGCGCGGCAAGATTGCCGAGATCGACGGCCGGCCGGCCGATGCGCTGGCGCTTTACAGGGCGATCGTCGAGCGGGTGCCGGGCGACGAGGTGCGTTGCCGGATGGCGGCGATTCTGATCGGACAAGGCGACAGGGCCGGCGCCCGCGCGTTGTTGCAGGATGTCGAGCGGCGAATGAAGCGGATGCCGCCGGCGACGGTCAAGGCTGATTCCGACATGTACGACTGGGCGAAGCGGACGCTCACGGAGCTGGGCTAAGCCGGCCACTCCTCATTGTGGTCGAGTGCCTGTCCGACGAGGTATAGCGATCCGCTGATCAATATGTTTCGCGCCGGACTATCGGCGGCAAGCGCGCGCAACGCGCTTGCGATATCGGTTCTTGGCACCGCTGCGGCGATACCCGCGTCCAGCGCCATCTTGGCGAGGCTTTCAGGATCGTGGTGGTCGTGGCCGGGGATCGGCACCGTCATGACCCGACGCACATACGGCGCGAGCGCTGCGAGAAAGGCGCCCGCGTCCTTGTTCGCGAGCATGCCGAGGACGAGATCGATGGGCTCACGCCGCGCCAATGTCTCGCTGAGGAAAGTGGTGACCTGTTTCGCGGCATCGAGATTATGGCCGCCGTCGATCCAGATATCATGGCCTTCGGGCATCAGCGCGGTAAGCGGACCGGAACCGAGTAACTGCATACGCCCCGGCCAGTGCGCGCCGGCGATTCCGCGAGCTATCTCGGCTTCGCTCGGTTGCGGATCGGGGGCGAGGCGGAGCATCGCGATGGCGAGCCCCGCGTTGCGCATCTGGTGCGCCCCGGCCATGCGCGGACGCAGCGGCTGATCGATCGAGCCCAGTTTCGACGACCATCGAAAGCTGTCGCCGCTCGGCTCTATCGTCCAGCCATCGCCTTCGGGAAAATGCGTCGCGCCGACGGAGGCGACCTTCGCGGCGATCGTGTCCTGCACAAGCGGTGGGTAGGCGAAGGTTGCGACGGGCGTATCGGGTTTGACAATGCCGGCCTTTTCCCACGCGATCCGCGCGGCGGGCTCGTCAGGCGTGCCCGCTTCGGGTTCGAGCAGGAACGCCTCATGGTCGATGCCGAGCGAGGCGATGCCGGCGACCGCGGGAGGCGGGATGATGTTGGTTGCGTCGAGGCGCCCGCCGAGACCGACTTCGATGATGCAATCGTCGGCAGGGATGCGCGCGAAGGCGAGAAAGGCAGCGGCGGTGGTGACCTCGAAAAAGCTCGCTTGCAGGTCAGCGGCTTCGTCGAGCACTTCTTCGAGCAGCGCCGCTAGTAGCGCATCGTCGATAAGCGTTCCGGCAAGACGGATGCGCTCGTTGAAGCGGACGAGGTGCGGGCTGGTGTAAGCGTGGACGCGGCGGCCCTGCGCTTCGAGGATGGCGCGGAGATAGGCGCAGGTCGATCCCTTGCCGTTCGTACCCGCGACATGGAAGGTGCGCGGCAGCTGGAACTGCGGGTTGCCGAGGCGCGCGCACAGCTCGGCGATGCGTTCGAGCCCAAGGATGTCGCGTCCCGGCGAGAGCGCGGCCAGGCGGTCGAGCTGGGTCTGGACTGCGGGATCGGAAGAATGAGCGTGGTCGGGCATCGTGAGACGGAGCCTATCAAAAGTTCGTCATTGCGAGCGTAGCGAAGCAATCCAGAGCGCAGTCCAAACTCGCTGGATTGCCGCGTCGCTTCGCTCCTCGCAATGACGATGCAGGAAAGCTTAGGCCGCCTTCTCGGGCGCCAGATATCCGATCAACCGGCCGAGCGTTTCGGGCAGATCCTTGCGGTGGACGACCATGTCGATCATCCCGTGATCGAGCAGATATTCGGCGCGCTGGAAGCCTTCGGGGAGCTTTTCGCGGATCGTATTCTCGATCACGCGCTGGCCTGCAAAGCCAATCAGCGCCTTGGGTTCGCTGATCTGGATATCGCCGAGCATCGCATAGCTCGCAGTTACGCCGCCCGTGGTCGGGTCGGTGAGCAGCACGATATAGGGCAGCCCGGCCCGGCGCAGGCGGGCGAGCGCTACCGTCGCGCGCGGCATCTGCATCAGCGACAACGTGCCTTCCTGCATCCGCGCGCCGCCCGCGGCAGTGATCGAGATATAGGGACAGCCGCGCCGGATCGCGTCCTCGACGCCCGCGACAAAGGCTTCGCCCACGGCGACGCCCATCGACCCCCCCATGAAGGCGAAATCCTGGACGCCGATCACGACGGGCTTGCCGTCGATCTTGCCGGCTGCGTTCTGATAGGCATCGCGGTCGCCCGTCTGCGCGCGCGCGGCCTTGATGCGGTCGACATATTTCTTGGTGTCGCGGAACTTAAGCGGATCCTCGGGCGCCGCGGGCGCTGCGATCATTTCGTGAATGCCGCCGTCGAACAGCTGCGCGAAGCGCTCGGTTGCGCCGATGCGGTCATGGTGGTCGCAGCGCGGGCAGACGTTCAGATTGTCTTCCCATTCCTTCACGAACACCATCTGCTGGCACTGGCGACATTTGTGCCACAGATTGTCGGCGGTATCGCGCTTTGCGCCGAAGGGCAGGGCGTTGCGAACGCGGTCGAGCCAGCTCATGCGGCGATCTCCTTTGCGCCGTGAATAGCATCGGCGAGGGTGCGGGTAAAAGCCTCGACATGCGGCGCTGCGGCGTCGCCATGCTCGGCAATGATGTCGATGAAGGCCGAACCGACGACGACGCCGTCGGCGACCTTCGCGATCTCGGCCGCCTGTTTGGGGGTGCGGACGCCGAAGCCGACCGCGACGGGCAGGTCGGTTGCGGCTTTGAGGCGCGCTACGGCGTCGACGATGCTGGCCTGCGCGGCCTGCTGGAGGCCGGTGATCCCGGCGACCGAGACATAATAGAGGAAGCCGCCCGCGCCATCGAGCACGGCGGGCAGGCGCGCGGGATCGGTGGTGGGCGTGGCGAGGCGGATCAGGTCGACCCCGGCAGCGCGGAGGCTCGGCCCGAGTTCCGCATCCTCTTCGGACGGGATGTCGACGCAGATGATGCCGTCGACGCCGGCCTTCGCGCATTCGGCGGCGAACCAGTCGGCGCCGCGGATCGTCATCGGGTTGGCATAACCCATCAAGACGAGCGGTGTCTCGAGATGACGCTGGCGGAAAGCGGCGGCGATTGCGAAGATATCGGCGGTCGTCGTGCCTTTCGCGAGGCTGCGTAAATTAGCCGCCTGGATCGCGGGGCCGTCGGCCATCGGATCGGTGAAGGGCATGCCGAGCTCGATCACATCGGCGCCCCCTGCGACGAGCGCGTCGAGGTTCGCGGCGGTGTCGCCGTCGCCCGCGGTGATGAAGGCGACGAGCGCGGGGCGCGGCTTGGCGAACGCGGTGGCGAAACGGGTCACAGCTCCACCCCCAGCGATTCCGCCACCGTGAAGATGTCCTTGTCTCCTCGCCCCGAGCAATTGACGATGATAATCTTGTCCTTGCCCAGCGTCGGCGCGATGCGTTCGGCGGCAGCGATCGCGTGCGCGCTTTCGAGCGCCGGAATGATGCCTTCGAGCTTCGTCAGCTTCTGGAAGCTCGCCAGCGCCTCGGCATCGGTGACGGGTTCATAGCGAACACGACCGATTTCGTGGAGCCAGCTATGTTCGGGGCCGATGCCGGGATAATCGAGGCCCGCCGAGATGCTGTGCGCCTCGGTGATCTGGCCGTCCTCGTCCTGCAGCAGGTAGGTCTTGTTGCCGTGGAGAATGCCCGGGCGTCCGCCCGCCAAGCTGGCGGCGTGCTTCTTGTCGAGCCCTTCGCCCGCGGCTTCGACGCCGACGATCTCGACCCCCGCGTCGTCGAGGAACGGATGGAACAGCCCGATCGCGTTCGATCCGCCGCCGACGGGGGCGATCAGCATGTCGGGCAAGCGGCCTTCGGCCTCGAGAATCTGTTCGCGCGCCTCGTCGCCGATCACCGACTGGAAATCGCGGACGAGCTCGGGATAGGGGTGCGGCCCCGCGACGGTGCCGATGATGTAGAAGGTGTCGTGGACGTTCGCGACCCAGTGGCGCAGCGCCTCGTTCATCGCGTCCTTTAGCGTTTTCGCGCCGCTCTCGACCGCGACGACTTCGGCGCCGAGCAATTTCATGCGGAACACGTTCGGCTGCTGTCGCGCGACGTCGACTGCGCCCATGAAGATGGTGCAGGGCAGGCCGAACAACGCCGCGACTGTCGCGGTCGCAACGCCGTGCTGGCCAGCCCCGGTTTCGGCGATGATCTTCGTCTTGCCCATCCGCTTTGCGAGCAGGATCTGGCCGATACAATTGTTGATCTTGTGCGCGCCGGTGTGGTTCAGGTCCTCGCGCTTCAGATAGATTTTCGCGCCGCCAAGGTGCTCGGTCAGCCGCTCGGCGAACCACAGCGGGCTGGGGCGCCCGACATAATGTTTGAGCAGATAGTCGAATTCGGCCTTGAACGCGGGGTCGGCCTGCGCGGCGCGATAGTGGCGCTCGAGGTCGAGGATCAGCGGCATCAGCGTTTCGGCGACATAGCGGCCGCCGAACTGGCCGAAATGGCCGCGTGCGTCGGGGCCGGAGCGGAGGCTGTTGGGTAAGTCGGTCATCGACCCGCCGCTTTAAGGAAAGCCGCGATCTTGTCCACATCCTTGACGCCCGGCGCGCTTTCGACGCCCGACGAGACGTCGACGAGTGGCGCACCCGTGGCGGCGATCGCTTCACCCACATTCGCCGGCGTCAGCCCGCCGGCGATACCCCAGTCGATGCTGTGACGATGGTTCTTGAGCAGCGACCAGTCGAAGCGCGTGCCCGTTCCCCCGGGCATGGCGGCCGCGGGGGCGTCGAACAGGATACGGTCGGCAACGCCATGATATTTCTGCATCCGCACGAGCGTGTCGGCGTCCTTTAGGCCAACGGCCTTCCAGACTGCGGCGGGCGTCAGCCGCTTTACGACGCCCAGCCATTCGGGCGTCTCGTTGCCGTGGAACTGGATGATGTCGGGGCGGATCATGCCGAGCGCATCGCCGGTGAGCTGTTGCGACGCGTTGACCAGCAGCAGCGCGACCTTGACGTTACCCGCGCCTGCGCGCTTGCGCAGTTCGGCGGCGGTCTTGAGGTCGATATAGCGCGGGCTCGGCTCATAATGATTGAGGCCGATATGCGTCGCGCCGTGGCGGATGGCGGCGTCGACCTCCTCGATCGTCTTGAGGCCGCAGATTTTGACGAGTGGGGGCATGGTCATCTTATCCTGCCGTCAGCCCGGCGAAGGCCGGGATCTCCACGATGCGTTGGTGTGCCGCGTTGAGATCCCGGCCTTCGCCCGGAGGACGAAATTGGGGTTTAAAGCGTCGCTTCGATTTCGCGCGCGGCGAGGTCGGGGTCGGCCGACTGGCTGATCGGGCGGCCGACCACGAGGATCGATGCGCCGTCGGCCATCGCCTGCGCCGGCGTAACGACGCGCTTCTGGTCGCCAGTCTTGCCGTTCGCGGGGCGGACGCCGGGGACGACGTAAAAGCCGCCCGGCCACGCCTTGCGCGCCGCTTTCACTTCCTGTCCCGAACAGACGATGCCGTCGAGGCCGGATTCGCGCGCGAGCGCGGCAAGGCGCACCACCTGGTCATGCGGGGTGCCGCCGACGCCGATATCGTCGAGATCGGGCGCATCGAGGCTGGTGAGCACGGTGACCGCGACGACCTTGGTATTGAGACCCGCTGCCGCCTTCGCTTCTTCGAGCATCGCGCGGCCGCCTGCGGCGTGGACCGTCAGCACCGCGGGTTCGAGGGTGCGCAGCGCCTGGATCGCCTTGGCCACCGTGTTCGGAATGTCGTGGAGCTTGAGGTCGAGGAAGATCGGCAGGCCGAGCTTCGCCATCTCATGCACGCCGTGGTGGCCGTTGGCACAGAAGAATTCGAGACCCAGCTTCAACCCGCCGACATGGCGCCGCACCTTCTGCGCCAGCGTCAGCGCGGCGTCGAGGTGCGTCGTGTCGATGGCGAGATAAAGCGGTGAGGTCATGGCTTGTCCGTTGAGAAAAGATCGGTGGGGGTGGGCGGGACGTCGTTGACCGGCGCGGTCGGCGTGACCTCGACGGGCCGGTTGGCAAGCGCACGCAGGTCGGCCGCCTGCCGCTCGCTCGCGTCGAGGCGGCGCTTCATCGACCAGCGCGTCGTGCGCAGCGCGATCCACATGGGCACGCTGCCGATCAGGAATGCGGTGAGGATCAGGACGGGCAATTTGGTGTCGAGCACCTGACCTGGCCAGATCGTGACGGTGACGGGAATCCAGTTCGCCATCGCGAAAATGACGAGGATGGCGGTCAACAAGACCCAGATGATCGTGCGCAGGATTCCCACTTCGTCTTGCTCCTCTGTCGGTCTGGCGCCGACCCTATGACAGATTGCCGCGCGATTCCAGTCCGGGGCTATGCCGCCCCGAACACCCGGTCGAAGATCGTGTCGACATGCTTCATATGATAGCCAAGGTCGAACAGCGCGGTCAGCTCGTCGGCCGACAGCTTCGCGGTGACGTCGGCATCGGCCTTGAGCAATTCGAGCAGCGAAAGCTGGCCGTCCGAATCCCACACCTTCATCGCGTTGCGCTGGACGAGGACATAGCTTTCCTCACGGCTCGCGCCCGCCTGCGTGAGAGCAAGGAGCACGCGCTGCGAATGCACGAGCCCGCCCATGCGATCGAGATTCTTCTGCATCCGGGCAGGATAGACGAGCAGCTTGTCGACGACGCCGGTCAGGCGTGCGAGCGCGAAGTCGAGCGTGATCGTCGCGTCGGGACCGATGAAGCGTTCCACCGACGAGTGGCTGATGTCGCGTTCGTGCCACAGCGCGACATTTTCCATCGCGGGGATGGCGGCGCTGCGCACCATGCGAGCGAGGCCGGTCAGATTCTCGGTCAGCACGGGGTTGCGCTTGTGCGGCATCGCCGACGAACCCTTCTGTCCGGGCGAGAAATATTCCTCGGCCTCGAGCACTTCGGTGCGCTGGAGGTGGCGGACTTCGACCGACAGGCGCTCGATCGACGAGGCGACGACGCCGAGCACGGCGAAGAACATCGCGTGGCGGTCGCGCGGGATAACCTGGGTAGAGACGGGCTCGATTGCGAGGCCGAGCTTCGCGGCGACATGCGCTTCGACGCGCGGATCGATGTTCGCAAAGGTGCCGACCGCACCCGAGATGGCGCAGGTCGCGATTTCGGCGCGCGCGGCTTGCAGGCGGATCTTGCAGCGCGAGAATTCGGCATAGGCTTCGGCGAGCTTGAGCCCGAAGGTCACCGGTTCGGCGTGGATGCCGTGGCTGCGGCCGATCGTCGGGGTGAGCTTATGCTCATAGGCGCGGCGCTTGATCGCTTCGAGCAGTGCGTCGAGGTCGGCGAGCAAGATGTCGGCCGCCTGGCTGAGCTGGACCGCGAGGCAAGTGTCGAGCACATCGCTCGACGTCATGCCCTGATGCATGAAGCGCGCCTCGTCGCCGACATTCTCGGCCACCCACGTCAGGAAGGCGATGACGTCATGCTTGGTGACCGCCTCGATCGCATCGATCGCCGCGACGTCGATTACCGGGTTGGTTGCCCACCAATCCCACAGTGCCTTGGCAGCCGATTTCGGCACGGTGCCCAGCTCGGCAAGGGCATCGGTCGCGTGCGCTTCGATCTCGAACCAGATGCGAAAGCGATTCTCGGCCGACCAGATCGCGGTCATTTCCGGCCGTGCGTAACGCGGAACCATTGAATTTCCTTCCTTTTTGGGCGCCTCGTCGTGGAATCCCTGCGGAACCACGACGGGGCGCCCCGTAGCAGGGACGGGGCGTTTCGCCAAATGCGGAGCAGCCGCAACTTTGCGCAAACACGATGGGTTGCCTTCATGCCCCATCAGAAAGGCGACAGGTCGCACCGACCGCCGAAGTCGTCGTTACAGGAGAATAAATGTGTTGAAACAAGTGCTTTTGATCGGCGCCGCGGCCATCAGCTTCCCCGCTCTGGCCCAGACGACCGCTCCGGCCGACGAACCTGCCCCGAGCACGCAGTCGCAGCCGGCGCCGACCGACACGACGACCCCCGAACCCGAGAAGAAGCCGACGGACGAAACCAAACCGACCGATCAGGCCCCGACCGAGGACGCAGCACCGAGCGAGACGCCCCCCGCGGCTGAACCGACCCCTCCGGCGGACCAGCCCGCACCGGATTCCGAGGAAAAGCCCGAATCCGAACCGCAGTAACCCCATAATCAGGAGATAGATCATGTTGAAGCAGATGCTTCTGGTCGGCGCAGCCGCCCTCAGCTTCCCGGCCCTTGCGCAAACCACCGCGCCCGCGTCGGACCCGGCAAATCCGCCGACGGCCACCGAACCCGCGCCGGCTCCGGATACGGCGAGCCCGGCGCCGGCCCCCGACGCCTCGACAACACCGCCGGCTTCGAGCCAGCCCGCCCCGTCGGGTGCCGCGGCAACGCCCACCCAGATCGCCCAGATCGTCGAGCAGGAATTCCCCACTTATGATGGGGACAAGAATGGCGACCTGAACGAAGCCGAGTTCGGCGCGTGGATGAAAAAGCTGCGCGCCGCCACCGATCCCAGCGCCGATGTCGAATCGGCCGAAGTGAAAAGCTGGATCGGTCAGGCCTTTGCATCGGCCGACGGCGACAAGTCGGGCGGTGTGAACAAGACCGAACTGACCGGTTTCCTGTCGCGCGGCGCCTAACGGCGTCCCGCGGGGTGGTGCAGCCGTCGGAGCGATCCGGCGGCTGCATCGCTGTTCCAGTCAGCCCGGTTGTTCCACCGCGACGATCGTCAGGCGATGTTCGATGCCGCCGCGATCGGGCCAGTTGATCGACTGGCCGACGCTCAGGCCGATCAGTCCTGCACCCACCGGGGTCAGGATCGACATCCGGCCCGCCGAAATATCGGCCTCCGCCGGATACACGAGGCGAACGGTCCGTTCGGTGCCGTTTTTCTCGTCACTGAAGGTGACCTTCGACCCCATCGTCACCACGTCGGGCGGGATAGCCGAACGGTCGCAGATGGCGGCGCGGTCAATCTCGCCGAGCAGCAGTTCATAAAATCGGATCGAATCGCGTTGCTGGTGCAGCGTCATTTCGGTGAGCGCATCGGCTTCGCTGTCGATCATGCGGATCGGGGGCATCACGGCCCCCTTTTTCTTCTTGGTCATGGCGCGGACTTTCCGGCTGACGCGCGGCGGTTCTCCGCGCGTGGCTGTATTGGACGGAATTTGCCCCGGGTTCGGGGCAGTCGCGCCGGAACCCGGGGCTAAAAGCCCGCGAGAAGCTGTCCCCCGTGGAAACGGAAGCGGAGAAGACCGCGTCGAATCTGCATGGCAGGATGATGAGGCAGGGGCGGGCGGAAGTCAAACGCCGCCCCGGTTTCTGACCGTCGCCTAGAGAAGCCCCATTGCGCGAAAGCTGCGATAATCGGAACCACCGATGACGATATGGTCGTGCAGCGCGGTCCCGAGTTTCGCCGCGACGCTCGTAATGTCCTTGGTGATTGCGATATCCTGCCGGCTCGGTTCGGGGCTGCCGCTCGGGGGGGGGGTGGACCAGGATGATCGCCGAGGCGCCGAGCTCGAGCGCGCGCTTGATCACTTCGCGAACATAGATCGCCGACTGGTCGATCGATCCTTCGCTCGCGACTTCGTCGCGGATCAGCATATTGCGCGCGTTAAGATAGAGGACGCGGACGCGCTCGACGTCGATCGGTCCCATGTCGGCACGCAGCCAGTCAAGCAGCGCATCCCAGCTGGAAAGCAGGGGCTTGTCGCGAAACTCGCCCTTCGGCAGGCGCAGTCCGGTCGCCAGTACGATCTTGAGCGCGGCGATGCCGGTGTCGCCCAGCCCGTCGATGCGGCGAAGCGATTCGGGATCGGCACTGACAAGCTGTGCCAGCGATCCGAATTCGCGGAGCAACGTTTTCGCCAGCGGCTTGGTGTCGCGGCGCGGGATCGGGAGCGCAAGGAGATATTCGACCAGCTCGTAATCGGCGAGGCCGTCGGCGTCGTCGAGCAGGCGCGCGCGCTACCGCGCGCGATGTCCCAGATGAAAGGGCGTTTCCCTGTCCCCCATGACGCGGGAATAACCGCCTTGTGAGGCGCACTCAACGGTCATAGGAAAAGGAAGATGGCGAACCGGATCAATTTCCTGCATCGAAACGGAATTTCCGGCGTTTCTGCCCTGAACGGGGTTCGGGTCGAGGGACGAGATTTTGCCGCCATGACGTCATTGGCCAACTTCTATGACTGATGTGGAAGACGGCGCTGCGCCGCGGTGGAAGTACCGGACTGTGCTGTTCAAGAAACGTTGGCTGACGGCCGGCGCGGTCATCATCCTTGTCGCGGGGGTGTGGATCGCGCGCGAGCCGATCGCCGACGAATTCATCGCCGACCAGCTCGAAAGCCGCGGCGTCCCCGCGCGCTACACCATCGACCGGATCGGTTTTCGCAGCGAGATACTGTCCAACATCGTCATCGGCGACCCCAAGCGTCCCGACCTGACCGCAAAAAAGGTCGAAGTCCTGCTCGGCTATGGCTGGCGCGGACCCTATGTTTCGGAAATCCGCGCCGAAGGGGTCCGGCTCTACGGCCGCTTCGTCGATGACCGCCTTTCCTTCGGCGCGCTCGACAAATTTCGCGACCCTGCGAGCACCGATCCTTTTGCTCTGCCCGACCTGTCGGTCGCGCTCCGCGATGCGAGGGCGCGGGTCGAGACGCCGTGGGGCAACGTCGGCGCGGCGCTGAATGGCGGCGGAAATCTGCGCCGCGATTTCACGGGCAAGCTCGCGCTTGTCGCCCCGCGTATCGCGGCCGCGGGGTGCAGCGGCGACGATATCAGCTTCTACGGCGCGGTTCTCGTCCGCGATGTCCGGCCGCGGCTCGTCGGCCCGTTGCGAGGCGGCGCCCTTCGCTGCGCCGACGGAGGTGTCACCGCCGCGTCGCCGCAAATCGCTCTCGACCTGTCGCTGTCCGAAGATTTGCAAAGCTGGAAGGGCAAGGCCGACGCGAGCATCGCGCGGCTTGTCGCGGGGCCGGTGGCGGCCGATCGGATGGGTATGCGCGCGAGCTTCGACGGGACCGCGGTACTGACAAAGCTCGACGTCGATGCCGACATGGCGCAGTTGCGCGGCGCCGATTTCGTGGCCGAGACGGTCAATCTCGACGCCAAGGGCAGCGTCGGCAGTGCGGCGCCGAAGTTCGACGGGCAGGTCCGCTTTGTCCGGGCGAGCGGCAGCGCCGACTTGCGCCGCTCGCTCGCCGAAAGCGCGCGCGGGCTGGCGGGTTCGCCGGTGGGTCCGCTGGCGGCGAAGGCCGTCGGCGCGCTCAGCCGCGTGCTCGCCGATGCGAGCGGCAGCGCGGGCTTCGCCATCGCGGGCGAGGGGCCGACGGCGCGCGTAGACCTGATCGCGCCGGTCCTGACGAGCGCCAGCGGCGCACGCTTCGTCGGCAGCGCGGACAGTCGCATCGGCTATCTTTATGGTGCGGACGAGCCCGCCGTGATCGCCACGGGACGCTGGGGCATCGCAGGCGGCGACCTGCCCTCGGGAACGCTGAGCATCGATCGCAACGAGGAGGGCAGGGTGACCGGCCTCGCCAGCTTCGATCCCTATATCGCCGAAGGGGCGCGGCTGGCGCTGACGCCGGTCCGTTTTTCGGGCGGTGCGGGGGGCTTGCTTCGCTTCGCGACCGCCGCGGCGCTGTCGGGACCGCTGGCGAGCGGGCGCGTCGAGCGGCTGACGGTGCCACTGAACGGCTTCCTTGCGCCGACGGGTGCGCTGGCGTTCGACGGAGGATGCAGCCGCGTCGGCGCCGACCGGATCGAGGTCGGCGGTTTCCGGCTCGGCCGAAGCGCGATCGACCTGTGCAGCCGCCCGGGCACGCCGCTGCTGAGCGCGGGGCCGGACGGGCTGCGCGGCAATGTCCGCATCCCGGGCTTATCGCTGCGCGGCACAAGCGGCAGCTCGCCGTTCAGCCTGCGAAGCGGGCCAGCGAATATCGACCTGTCGGCGATGCGTTGGTCGCTCGCGCGCGCCGATATCCGGCTCGGCGAGGGGGAAAGCGTTACGCGCTTTGCTGCCGATAGCCTGAGCGGGCGTCGGGCGCCGCAGGGTATGGCGGGCGAGCTGCGCGGCGCGAACGGAAAGATCGGCGCGGTGCCGCTCGATATGAGCGAGATCGCCGGGACCTGGCGCTTTGCAAATGGCGCGCTGACGCTCTACGGCGGGCTGCAACTCACCGACGCCGCGCCGGATCCGCGCTTTTTCCCACTCGTTAGCAACGATGCGAGCCTGCGCTTTGCGAACGGAATTATCGAAGCGAAGGCAGGTTTCAACGAACGGAAGACGGGGACGAAGATTCTCGACACGCTGATCCGCCACCGGCTCGCCGACAGCAGCGGCTCGGCCGACCTGACCGTCAAGGAACTGCGATTCAACGAGGCGTTTCAGCCTGACCAGTTGACCAGTCTCGCGCTCGGTGTCGTCGCCAATGTCCGTGGGTCGGTGGTCGGCGACGGGCGTATCGAATGGACCGCCGACGGCGTCACCAGCCGCGGCACCTTTGCGACCGCCGACGCCAGCCTCGCCGCGGCCTTCGGCCCGGTGACCGGCCTGACCACCACGCTCAGCTTCGACGACCTGATCGGGCTCAAGTCGGCGCCGGGGCAGATCGCGAAGATCAAGGAGATCAACCCCGGCATTCCGGTGCTCGACGGTGAGATCGAATATCGATTGCTCGGCGACAACCGCGTGCGGGTCGAGGGCGGCAGCTGGCCCTTCGCCGGGGGCAAGCTGTTGCTCCATCCGACGACGCTCGATTTCAGCGCCGAAAACGCGCGGCGGTTGTCGTTCGATATCGTGGGGGTCGACGCCGCGGTCTTCCTGCAAAGCTTCGGCTTCGAAAATATCAACGCGACCGGCGTGTTCGACGGGACGCTGCCGGTCGAATTCGACGGGCTGGGGGGGCGCATCGTGGGCGGTCGGATCGATTCGCGCGCGGGCGGTGGCACGCTCGCCTATGTCGGCGAATTGTCGAACCGTAACCTGGGCGCGATAGCCAATTTTGCCTTTGGCGCGCTGCGCAGCCTCAAATATGACGACCTCACGATCATCCTGAACGGCGACCTCGACGGCGAGATGGTAACCGACATCCGTTTTGGCGGCGTGGGGCAGGGGGTGGGCGCGACGCGCAATTTCCTGACCAACCAGGTTGCGAAACTGCCGCTGGTCTTCAATGTGAAGATCAAGGCGCCGTTCCGCCAGTTGCTCACCTCGGCGAAGGGCTTTTACGACCCTTCGCTGTTGATCGAACAAAATCTGCCCGCGTTGATGCGCGCGCAAGAAGAAGCCGAAGCCGCCAAAAAAGGCGCGCCACCACCCGTTCAGCCTCCAGAAAGCGAGCCCATGCGATGAAGAAAACCAAGACTGGAGCAAGGAGGCTGGCCATAAGCGGTCGCTGTCTGGCACTGATGACGGGAATGTCGGCCCTTGCGGGCTGCGTCCAGATCGAAACGCCCGACAAGCCGATCGAGATCAACCTGAACATCAACATCCGTCAGGAAGTGGTGTACAGGCTGGATGGCGATGCCAAGAAGCTCATCGAGCAGAATAGCGAGATATTCTGATGGGGAATAAGAAGATGCGTATGACGAAGTGGAAACCGACCGGACTGGCCCTTGCCGCGATTGCGGCGACCGCGGCCGTTGCTTTGGCTGTGCCGTCGGCGATGGCGCAGCGCGATCCCGCCTATGCCGCCGCACGCGCCGCGGGGCAGATCGGCGAGCAGGTCGACGGCTATCTCGGCTTTGCAACGACGCCGACCCCGGCGATCCGCGCACTGGTCGAGGACCTGAACATCAAGCGCAAGGCGGCCTATACCGCGAGCGCGCAGTCGACCGGCAGCACCGTGCAGCAATTCGCATTCACCAGCGGTTGCAACCTGATCGCGCAGACTAAGCCGGGCGAGAAATACCAGACTCCCGGTGGCGCGTGGAAAACCCGCGACAGCGGCCCGCCCGAACGCGACGCGCGCTGCCCGTAAACCGCCGAACCGCATAATGGGGCTCGAGGGCCCTCAGATGCCGCCGCGCCCCTAAACGCGGCGGCATTTTTGCGTGCCTGTGCTACCTCAATTTTGTGCACCTGCGCACAAGCATTGACTTCATCGGGCGTCGTTCCTAAACGGACCGCGCCTTAGGGGTCCCCCGAATTTTCGGGCCTTTTTTCGCAGGCGGAATCGATGGATATCGGCTCTGTTTCAGGAGGATGGCACAAATGACGGGGAACGGCAGCGATCCGGAACCAGCTTCGGAGGATTCGCGCCTGGTCTCGCTCGAAGAGCGATTGGACCGGGCCGAAGCCGCAGAAGCGAAACGGACCGCAGTGAACGCCGGACCGGAGACCGATGCGAATTACAAGCTCGGTAACCGCGTTCTGGCCGAACTGCTGGGCGGGATCGGTGGCGGCGCGCTGGTTGGTTGGACGATCGACCATTTTGCGGGCACGGCACCCTGGGGCCTGTTGGCGGTACTGTTCCTCGGAATAGTCGTCGCCTTCAGAAACATATTTCGGATTGCGAACGTCCGGCCGACAAAGCCGGACTGACGGGGATTTAAGGCGAGGTATCGCGTGGCGGATCAAGGCAAAGTGGACCCGATGCACCAGTTCGAGGTGCAGAAGATGTTCGACATGTTCCATGTCGGCAATCACGAGGTTGCCTTTACGACGAGCGCGATGTGGATGGTCATTGCCGGCCTTCTCCTCTGGGTCTTCATGATCGGCGGGATGAAGCGCCAGCTCGTCCCCGGCCGTTGGCAGGTCGCCGTTGAAGGCTTCACCGGCTTCATTTCGGGCATGATGAACGCCAATATCGGTCCCGAAGGCCGCAAATATACGCCTTATGTCTTCTCGCTCTTCATGTTCATCCTGATGTTGAACGTGATCGGCCTGATGCCGTTCGGCCTGTTCGGTCTGCATCCCTTCACCGTGACGAGCCACTTCGCGATCACCGGTTTTCTTGCGATCCTGAGCTTCTCGATCGTGCTGATCGTCGGTTTCTGGCGCCACGGCCTGCATTTCTTCTCGCTGTTCGTCCCGCACGGCACGCCCTGGTGGCTGCTGTGGCTGATCCCGGTGATCGAACTCGTGTCGTTCCTCGTCCGCCCGTTCAGCCTCGCGCTGCGACTCTTCGTCGCGATGACCGCGGGCCACGTGCTGATGAAGGTGTTCGCCTCGTTCATCATCGACGGTATCGCCGCAGGTCCCGCTGTCGGGCTCGGTGTCGGCATCCCCAGCATGGCGTTGATGGTCGGCATCAGCGGGCTCGAGCTGCTGGTCGCGGGTATCCAAGCCTATGTGTTCGCGCTGCTCACGTCGCTCTATCTGAACGACGCGATCAATCTGCACTGATATTTCAACTGTATAATCAACGTTTTTCCCAAGGAGTATAAAATGGACGTTCAAGCTGCTTCGCTCATCGGCGCCGGTCTGGCCGCTATCGGTGCCGGTATGGCCGCCATCGGTGTGGGCAACGTCTTCGGTAGCTTCCTCGAAAGCGCGCTGCGTAACCCGGCTGCTGCCGACGGCCAGCAGGGCCGCCTGTTCATCGGCTTCGCGGCTGCCGAACTTCTCGGCCTGCTGTCGTTCCTTATCGCGATCCTGCTGTACCTGAAGGCAGCCTGATCCCGTTTGCGGGGCCGGCCGTTCGGGTGCGGCCCCGCGACTGAATTTTTCCTTGTCGGTCGAGAGTATCCATGCCTCAAATCAGCCAATTCGCTGAAAACTGGTATGCCGCATCACAGATTTTCTGGGTGCTGCTGACCTTCGGCTTCGTCTTTTTCGTCATCGGCCGCGGCATGCTGCCGAAGATCGAGGCGACGGTGGACGCGCGCGACCGCAAGGTGGCCGACGATCTGGCCGCAGCGAAGGCTGCGCATGCTGCCGCCGATGCGCTGGAAGAAAGCTATCGCCAGCAAAGCGACGCCAGCCGCGCCGCTGCGCAGAAAGCGGTAACGGACGCCAAGGACAAGGCTGCGAAGGACGCCGAAAAGCGTCTGGCCAAGGTCGACGCCGAACTCGCCGACAAGCTGTCGGCAGCCGAAGCGGACGTTAGCGCAGCGCGCACGTCGGCGATGGCCGAAATCGAATCGGTCGCGGCCGAAGCAGCGGGCGACCTCGTTGCCAAGCTGTCGGGCGTGAAGGTCGCTGCGGCAGATGCCAAGGCAGCGGTGAAGGCGGTGCTCCATGGCTAATTTTCTGATCCTCTCGGAGGGCGTGGCCGAGCCGGCATCCTTCGGTTTCATCAACGCGACCGTCTGGGTGTCGATCGCGATGGCGATTTTCATCGCTATCCTGCTCTGGAAAAAGGTGCCGGCGATGGTCGCGGGCATGCTCGACAACAAGATTGCCGAGATTTCGAAGCAGCTCAAGGAAGCCGAAGCGCTGCGTCTCGACGCGGAATCGCTGAAGGCCGAATATGAAGCCAAGCTCGCCGACGCGGCAAAGGAAGCCGACGAAATGCGCGCCCGCGCCGACGCCGAAGCCGAAGCACTGGTTGCGAAGGCAAAGGCCGATGCGACCGCGCTGATCGCGCGCCGCAAGCAGATGGCCGAAGACCGCATTGCCGCTGCCGAAGCCGGTGCGCTTGCCGAAGTCCGTACCGCAGCCGCCAAGGCGGCGACCGATGCGGCGGCGAAGCTGATCGCTGACAAGCATGACGCCGCGGCCGACAAGGCGCTCGTCGACCAGGCGATCGCGGGCGTCGCTCAGGGCTGACCGCTTCGACATTTCCGACAACAAAACGCCCGCGGATTTCCGCGGGCGTTTTGTTTGATGTTATGGCGGCTTTCGACCGGTTGCGGTCATTGCGCGGCGGCTCGACCTCGAATGTCGCTCCAATATTCATCGTGAACGTCGGGGTCGATTTCCACCGGCATGGAGCTGGATGGATATAGCCGGTCTTGACCATCTTTTCGGGGACCGGAGATCCAAAAGTGATCGCCTGTGTCGGCGTCAAAATAGTTGGCCTTAAAGCCATCGCCACCCAGTCGCTGAAAGGTGCGACCTCCGTAATAGATCGACTGGCCAGTTTTTGAATAAGTCACCCGGCCGATCCTTGCTGGCCCATTGAGGCCTGCCGACTTGTCTTCGATATACATTATACGCGTTTTCTTGGCGCTCATCGTGTGGGGTCTCCTAGGGCTATAGACCTACCAAACCTATGGCGGCTTCCCACCCCAAAGCCGACGTCCCATATCGTAAATGATCAGTGGCTTCTGCCTTGCAGCGGCTATTTGCTGCCGGCCAGACCCGCGACCCATGCCTTGGTCGCGGGGAAATTGTCCATCGCGCGCTGATATCCCGCGCGCGCTGTGGTTCGCTCGATATAGTCCAGCTCTGCCGCGCCGAAGGTGAAGCCGATCGTTCGCTGGGCGAACTGGAGCGCATAGGTCACCGAGATATCGGCTGCGGTGAAATGGTCGGCGGCGATATAGGGCGTTCGTGCGAGCTGGCGGCTCACAAGGCCGAGGCGGCTCCTGAAGATGTCGAGCGCCCACTCCGTCGTCCGGTTTTCACGTTCGGTTTCAGGGGCGAGGATGTGCGTCGCGACAATGGCGTTGATCGGACCGGCGAGTCCTGCTTCGCCCATATGGAGAAACTGCTGGTAGGCTGGGAAGGCCGGGTCGTCCGGCGTCGGCGCAAACGGGGTCGGTCCGTAACGTGCGAGCAAATACTCCATGATCGCGATCGATTCGACCATCACAGTATCGCCGTCGACGATCGCAGGGATGAATCCAGCCGGGTTGATCGCCAGAAATTCGCTATCCTTTTCGAGGTCGCCGAGCAGGTCGACCGGCCGCATATGATAGGGACGCCCCATTTCTTCGAGCAACCAGGCGACGCGGAAGCCGCGACCTTCGCCGTAAAGGGTAATCATGCCGGCCATCCTCAAAATTTGATCATGATCCGCCGCGCAAGCGCGGGCGAGACACTGTGGACGAACTGGAGCATCTTCACCATGCCGGCGTTGACCTCGCTTTTGCCGGTGCGGATGCCGCGAACGATTTCGGCGGCACAGTCGTGTGCGCTCATCTTCCTGCCCGTGCGGCCCGCGGTCATGTTCGTCTCGACGACGGGCGGCAGCGCCTCGATCACGGCGACATTGCTGTCTTTGAGCAGGTAACGGATCGCCTGCGTGTAGCTGCGCAGCCCCGCCTTTGTCGCGCAATAGATCGAACCGCCCGCGCGGGGTGCGATCGCGAGGCCCGAGGTGACGTTGACGATGGCCGCTTCGGGCTGGGCGCGAAGCACCGGCAGCAGCCGCGTACAGAGCGCGATCGGCGCGTCGAGGTTGGTGCGGATACAATGCGCGGCGCTCTCCAGCGTTTCGAGCTTGTCGAGCTCATATTCGCTGCCAACCCCGGCGTTATTGACGAGCAGCGCGAGCGGCTTGTCGGCAACGCCGCCCACGACTGCATCGATACCCGCGGGAGTCGACAGGTCGCCCGCGATCGTCCCGAAACCGAGCGTGGCCATCGCCTGCAACTTCTCGGCCGAACGGCCCGTGACGATGACGCTGGCGCCTGCGCCCTGCAATTGCAGCGCGATCTCGCGCCCGATCCCGTCGCTGCCGCCTGTCACCAGCGCCAGTTTGCCGCGAATTTCCATAAGACCCCTCCTATGTTTTACTTCGCGCACTATGGCGGGTCGCACCGCCATCGCCTACATGCAAAATCATGGCTGGCCCGAACGCTCCTGACCGATTCAACGAAGAAAAAGCGACCTATGTGATGCGCGGCGGCGACGGGGAGGGCGACCAGCCTGACCTCGAACGCGGTGCCGAAGCGATCCGCAGCGTCGTGCGCAAATTGCCGACGCGTCCCGGTGTATACCGGATGCTCGATGCGCGCGGCGACGTGCTCTATGTGGGCAAGGCCCGCGCGCTCAAGAACCGGGTGACCAATTACACGCAGGTCGCGCGGCTGCCGCAGCGGCTCCAGCGGATGGTGGCGCAGACGCGCGCGATGGAAATCGTCACGACGACCAGCGAGGCCGAGGCGTTGCTGCTCGAGGCGCAGCTGATCAAGCGCTATCGCCCGCCCTACAACGTCCTTTTGCGCGACGACAAAAGCTTCCCCTTCATCCTGCTCCGCACCGACCATGATTTTCCGCGCGTGCAGAAGCATCGCGGTGCGCGGCGCGCGAAGGGGCGCTATTACGGGCCGTTCGCGAGCGCGGGGTCGGTGGGCCAGACGCTCAACGCGCTGCAGAAGACTTTCCTTCTGCGCAGCTGTACCGACAGCTTCTTCGCCAACCGCTCGCGACCGTGCCTGTTGTATCAAATCAAGCGGTGCAGCGCGCCGTGCGTCGACCGTATCTCGAAGGAAGATTACGCCGGGCTGGTCGGCGATGCGCAGGATTTCCTCGAGGGACGCTCGACGGCGGTCCAGAAGCGGCTGGGGGATGCGATGACCAGGGCGGCCGACGCGATGGACTATGAGCAGGCCGCGGTGATCCGCGACCGGCTGAAATCACTGACCTTTATCCAGGGCAGCCAGTCGGTCCATGCCGACGGGCTGGGCGATGCCGACGTGTTCGCGCTCGCGGCGAAGGGCGGGCAGCTGTGTATCGCGGGCTTCTTCATCCGTGGCGGGCAGAATTGGGGGCATCGCAGCTTCTTCCCGGCGCATGTGTCGGGGGTGCCCGAGGCCGAGGTGATGGCGAGCTTCCTGATGCAATTCTACGAAGGCGTGCCGCCGCCGAAACTGATCCTTGTCGACCGCGAGCCCGAGGAATGCGCGTTGCTCGCCGAGGCGCTCGGCGAGAGCGGCAGCCGCAAGATCGAGATCAGCGTTCCGCAACGCGGCAACCGCCGCCGGCTGCTCGAACAGGCGGTGCGCAATGCGGGCGAGGAGCTCGACCGGCGGCTGGCGGAAAGCAGCAGCCAGGCGAAGCTCGGGCGCGAACTCGCCGACCTGTTCGACCTCGAAAACCCGCCGCAGCGGATCGAAATTTACGACAACAGCCATATCCAGGGCACCAATGCGCTGGGCGCGATGGTCGTCGCGGGCCCCGAGGGCTGGATCAAGGGCGCGTACCGCAAGTTCAACATCAAGCGCGCCGAAACGCAGCCGGGCGACGATTTCGCGATGATGCGCGAGGTGTTCCAGCGCCGCTTCGCGCGCGCGATCGAGGAGGATCCCGAACGCACCAAGGGCGAATGGCCCGACCTCGTGCTGATCGACGGCGGCAAGGGGCAAGTGTCGGCGGTCGCGGGGGTGTTTGCCGAACTGGGGATCGACGACCTGACCTTTGTCGGGGTGGCCAAGGGCCCCGACCGCAACGCCGGGCGCGAAACCTTCTACCATCCCGACGGGCGCGAATTCACGCTGCCGCCGAACAATGCGGTGCTCTTCTACATCCAGCGACTGCGCGACGAGGCGCATCGCTTTGCGATCGGCGCGCACCGGCAAAAGCGCGCGAAGGCGATGGGAACATCGCCGCTCGACGAGGTGCCGGGGATCGGCCCGGCGCGCAAACGGGCGCTGCTGATGCATTTCGGCACCGCGCGCGCGGTGCGCGGCGCGAGCCTCGAAGATCTCCGCAAGGCGCCGGGTGTGAGCGCCGCGGTCGCGCAAGCGGTGCATGATTTCTATCATTCGGGACGGTGAAGGGGATGAGTATGGATTTTGCAGCCGCCATGCCGCTTGCGGGAACGCTGGGCGTCACGATTCACGATGGCAGCAAGGATCGCGTCGCGGGCAAACTCCCCGTACGGCCCGAGATCTGCACCGCGGGCGGGATCGTCCATGGCGGGGCGATCATGGCCTTTGCCGACTGCCTCGGCGCGGTCGGCGCCTTCCTGACCTTGCCCGAAGGCGCGAATGGCACGACGACAATCGAGAGCAAGACCAATTTCCTCGGCGCCGGCCCGGTCGGATCGGTGCTGGTCGGCGAGGCGACCCCGGTGAAGATCGGCAAACGCCTGTCGGTCTGGCAGACGCGCATCCGCACCGAGGAGGGCGCCGAGGTCGCGCTGGTGACGCAGACGCAGATGGTGCTTTGACCAGCCTGAGCGCCGATGCCATTGTCTGCGCGGTGCGCGCGCACGGCGAGCATGGCGCGATCGTGCGCGCGCTGATCGAAGAGGCGGGGCTGGTCGCGGGCTATGTACGCGGCGGGCGGTCGCGGCGGCTGCGCCCGATCCTGATGCCGGGCAATCTGGTCGCGCTCGAACTGCGCGCGCGGACCGAGGAGCAGCTTGCCGGCGCGACCGCCGAATTGCTGACGAGCCGTGCACCGTTGCTCGCCGAGCCGCTGCCCGCCGCGGCGATCGACTGGGCGACGAGCCTGACCGCGGCGACCCTGCCCGAAAACCAGCCCTATCCGGCGCTTTATGCCGCGCTTTCGGCAGTGCTCGACGCGATCGGCGCGGCCTCGTCGGCGCGGCAATGGGCGGGTGCGCTGGCGCGGTACGAGCAATTGCTGCTCGCCGAACTGGGGTTCGGGATGAACCTCGACGAATGTGTCGTCACGGGCGTGTCCGACGACCTTGCCTTCGTCAGCCCGAAATCGGGCGGTGCCGTGAGCGCGGCCGCGGCGGCGGGTTATGAGGCGCGGCTGATGCGCCTGCCGCCCTTCCTGCGCGCCGCCGATGCGAACCCGTCCTTGCCCGATGTGATCGACGGACTGGCGATCACCGGCCACTTCCTCGACCGCGACATTCTCGACGGCCGCAACCGCGACTTGCTGTCCGTAAGGGAAAGATTGCTCGACCGGCTGGGCAGGGCGGTTGCGTGACACGCCGCCGCTGTCTAAGCGGCTGGCGAGATACGAAAGGGCGACGCGTTGAAAATCCTCCTGCTGGCTGGCGATGGCATTGGTCCGGAAATCATGGCGGAGGCCGAGAAGGTTCTCGCCGCGCTTGCCTTGCCGGTGACGCTCGACCGCGCGCTCGTCGGCGGGGCGGCGTATGAAGCGACGGGCCATCCGCTGCCGCCCGAAACGCTGGCGAAGGCAAAAGCCGCCGATGCGCTTCTGTTTGGCGCCGTCGGCGATCCGCGCTTCGACAATGTCGAGCGCCACCTGCGCCCCGAACAGGCGATCCTCGGCCTGCGATCGGAACTCGGCCTGTTCGCCAATCTGCGCCCGGCAAAGCTGTTCGCGGGGCTGGAGGACAGCTCGGCGCTGCGCCCCGAAGTTGCGTCGGCGATTGATCTGCTGATCGTCCGCGAACTCAACGGCGACGTCTATTTCGGTGAAAAGGGTACGCGCACGACCACAGACGGGCAGCGCGAAGGCTATGACGTCATGTCGTACAGCGAGAATGAGGTGCGCCGCATCGCGCATGTCGCGTTCCGGGCTGCACAGGGGCGTGCGAAGCGCCTCTGCTCGGTCGACAAGGCGAATGTGCTCGAAACCTCGCAGCTGTGGCGTGATGTGGTGATCGAGGTCGCCGCCGACTATCCCGACGTCGCGCTGACCCATATGTATGTCGATAACGCCGCGATGCAGCTGGTGCGCAATCCGGGCCAGTTCGATGTCGTCGTGACCGGCAACCTCTTTGGCGATATCCTCTCCGACCAGGCATCGATGTGCGTCGGGTCGATCGGCCTGCTCGCCTCGGCCTCGCTCAGCGACCGCAAGTTGGGATTGTACGAGCCGATCCACGGCAGCGCGCCCGATATCGCAGGCAAGGGCGTCGCCAACCCGCTCGCGATGATCCTGTCGCTCGCGATGCTGCTGCGCCATTCGGGCGGCGACGAGGCGAGCGCGGCGCGGATCGAGGCGGCGGTGGCGAAGGTGCTGGCGGACGGTTGTCGCGGTGCGGATCTGGGGGGCAATATGGGAACGGCGGCATTGGGCGATGCGGTGGTTTCGGCTTTGAACGGATAAGAAAATGAAAAAGACGACGGGTTTCGATCGCAGCAAGACGAAGAACTGGCACCCCGCGACGCAGGCGGTGCGCGGCGGCACCTGGCGCAGCGAGCATGGCGAAACGTCCGAAGCGCTCTTCCTGACCTCGGGCTACACCTATGACAGCGCCGAGGAGGTCGCGGCGCGCTTTGCCGGCGAAGAACAGGGCATGACCTATTCGCGCCTCCAGAACCCGACCGTTTCGATGCTCGAGGAACGCATCGCGCTGATGGAAGGCGCCGAAGCTTGCCGCACGCAGGCGACGGGCATGGCCGCGATGACCACCGCCTTGCTCTGCCAGCTGTCGGCGGGCGACCATATCGTCGCCGCGAAGGCCGCTTTCGGGTCGTGCCGCTGGCTCGTCGACCATCTCTGTCCGCGTTTCGGAATCGAGACGACCGTCGTCGACGGCCGCGACAATGACGCGTGGGAAAAGGCGATCAAGCCGAACACCAAGGTCTTCTTCTTCGAGACCCCCGCGAACCCGACGATGGACATCGTCGACATGAAACATGTGTGCGGCATCGCGAAAGCGCACGGCATCACGACGGTCGTCGACAATGCCTTCGCGACCGCAGCGCTCCAGCGCCCGATGGATTTCGGCGCCGATGTCGTCGCTTACTCGGCGACGAAGCTGATGGAAGGACAGGGGCGCGTTCTCGCGGGTGCGGTGTGCGGGACCGAAAAGTTCATCAACGACGTGCTGCTGCCGTTCCAGCGCAACACCGGGCCGAACCTGTCGCCGTTCAACGCGTGGGTGGTGCTGAAAGGGCTTGAGACACTCGACCTGCGCGCGCACCGCCAGTCGGAAAATGCGCTCGCGGTTGGCAAGGCGATCGAAGGCCGCGTTGCACGGATGCTCCATCCGGGGCTCGCGAGCCATCCGCAGCATAATCTGGCGATGAGCCAGTCGAGCGCGTGCGGCCCGATCTTCTCCTTCGTGCTCGATGGCGGGCGCGAGCAGGCGATGGCATTCCTCAACGCGCTCGAACTCGTCGATATCAGCAACAACATCGGCGATTCGCGCAGCCTATGCTGCCACCCTTGGACGACGACGCATTTTGGCGTGAGCGAAGACGCGCGGATCGACATGGGCGTCGTCGAGGGTATGCTGCGTATCAATATCGGCCTCGAAGATCCGCGCGACGTGATCGCCGATCTGGACCAGGCATTGACCAAGGTCGGGCTTTGAGCGACGCTGGCGCCATGACCACGATGATCGACTCCTTCTTCCCCTTTGCGGCGACCACCGGGTCGATCACCGTGCGCGTGGCGGTCAGCTATTTGCCCGAACAGTCGCATCCCGCGCTGGGGCGCTGGTTCTGGGCCTATCATGTCCGCGTCGAAAACCATGGTGAGACCGCGGTGCAGCTGATCAGCCGTCATTGGCGGATCAGCGACGGGCGCGGCCAGATCAGCGAAGTCGAGGGCGAGGGCGTTGTCGGCGAACAGCCGTTGATCGTCCCCGGCGGCGCCTATGACTATGTCTCGGGCTGCCCGCTTCCGACCCCAGAAGGGTCGATGGTCGGAAGCTATGCGATGGAACTCGGCGACGGATCGCAGATGCTCGTCGCGATCCCGCATTTCCCGCTCGTGGCGCCTGCGACCGCGTCATGAAGCGCACGCACCTGCCGCTCAACGCCCTGCGCGTGTTCGACGCCGCTGCCCGGCATTTGAGCTTTACGCGCGCCGCCGACGAGCTCGCGGTGACGCCTGCCGCGGTCGGACAGCAGATCCGCGCGCTCGAGGATATGCTCGGCGTCGTGCTGTTCCGCCGCACGCCCAAGGGGCTCGAGCTGACGGGCGAGGCCGATGCGGGGCTCGACGCGTTGCGGCAGGGTTTCCTGCAGTTCGAGGAATCGGTGCGCGCGATGCAGGCCGGACAATCGTCGCAGTCGCTGACGATCGCCGCGCCGCGCGACCTGACCGCCAAATGGCTGGCGCCGCGGCTTGCACGGTATAGCCAGCAGGCGCCCGACGTGCGATTCACCCTGGTGTCGGCCGACAGCGGCATCGACTTTACCGAAGCGAACCTCGACCTCGCGATCTTCTGGACCGACGGGGCTGGCGAGCATGAGGGCGTGGCGCTCGCCGAGGCGTTGATGGTCACCGTCGCGGGGCCGGGGGCGGGCAGCGATACGCGCATTGCCTGGCCGGGCTGTCCCGTCGCTGACGGTGAACCCGCGTTGCGGCTTGGCGATGCGGGCCTTGCGATCGACGCGGCCGCGAACGGGCTGGGGCAGGCGAACGTCCCGGCGATGCTCGCCGAGGCCGACATCGCGGCAGGACGCGTGCGGCTGGTGGGGGACGCTTTCGCCGTGAAGCAAGGTTATTGGCTGGTCGCGCCGACGCCGCAATGGCGGCAGGCGAAGGTCAAGGCGCTGGTCGCGGCTTTGGTCGCCGCCTGATGTAACCCGGCCGGGCGGACGTCCGAATACTCCCTGAAATCATCATTCGGGGACATTCATATGCTCAAAGTTTTGGACCGGCTTCCGCCCGCGGCCTTCGCGATCGGGGCGCTCCGCTGGTCGCTGGTGTTTGTCTTCGCATTTTTCGGAGTCGCGAAATTTGCGACCTATGAGGCGGAAGGCGTCGCCGATATCGCCATGCACTATCCGCTGTTCGCGTGGATGTACCCGCTGGTCGGCGTTCAGGGGACGAGCAATGTCATCGGGACGATCGAGTTGGCAACAGGTGCGTTGATCGCATCGGGGGCGTGGTCGCATCGCGCCGGGCTGCTCGGCGGGCTGATGGGCATGGCCACCTTCCTCGTGACGCTGAGCTTCAGCTTCGGCGTGCCATTATGGCAGGAAGGCTATGGTTTCCCTTTCATGGCTTCGACCGCGCAATTCCTGTTCAAGGACGCGGCCCTGCTCGCCGGCTGCCTGGCCCTGACGCTGCACGCCGGCAAAGGACTGCGTCAACGCGCCGCCGGCTTCACCGCCTGATTGGCTGCGAGGGCAAGCAGGCGCGTGACCAGCCCCACGAATGGCTCGGTCGCAACATTGGCATCGGGATTGTTCCAGCTCCCGGTTACCACGAACCATTTGCCGTCGGATTTGCGCTGACCAAGCAGGCTCATCGACAGCACGCCGTTTTCGGATCCGCCCTTGTAGCCGAGATAGCTCCAGTCCGCGGCCGCCACCGGGCCGACGCCGTTGTTGATCGCCATCGCGGCGAGCAGGGGTTTTGATCCGCGCGCGCGCAGGTCGACCATTAGCCGGGCGATATCGTTCGGGCTCGCAAACCATCCGAGGCTGTCGATGAAACGCGGGCCCTCGGTGAAGCTGACGCCGTCGACGTTGGCGAGGATCAGTCGCTTCCGGTTGCTCTCGATCAATCGGCGCTGCGCCGCATCGTCGCCGCGCACGAAAAGTGGGCGCAGGTCGGCAAAATTATCGCCTTTCAGCGCAAAGGCTTCGACCGTGGTGAGCAGCGGCGTGTTGCGCGACGGATCTTTATGTCCCGCGGCGCGCATCCGCGCCTCGATCGGTGCGCGGCCGATCAGGTGGATCAGCGTGTCGGTCGCGCCATTGTCGCTGGCCGAAATCATCCAGTTCGCCAGCGTCTGCAGCGTCACCGGCGTGCCGACGGGCCAGTTGGCGGTTGCCGTCGACGAAAAGCTGAGGTGCGACAGCGGCACGACGTCGGACCAGCGCCGCTTGCCCGCGGCGACCTGTGCGGCAAGTTCGTCGAGGATATAGAGCTTAATCGTCGACCCGATAGCGAATTGCCGGTCAGGAGCCGCCGAGGCGAGCGGGCGGATGGCGGTGCCGTCGAGTTCGGCGACGAGGAAACCGGTTTGACCGGGCAGCGCCGCGATTTCGGCCGCGATCTTGTCGAAGCTGTCATTGGCCACCGTGACGCCGGTGACGCGTAGTCCCGTTACGCGCGCGTCGGCGGCTGCGCCGACGTCGAGCAAGACGGTTGCGATGCCCCTTTCAAAGCGCAGCAGGACGGTACCCGAACGGCCGTGCGTTCGGGTGGCGCGGTCGATTGCGACCGGATTGCCATATTGCGCGATCAAACTGGCGCTGAAGGCTTTGAATTGCGGTTCGGGGACGGCGGCCTGGAAATGCGGGTCGAAATAGTCCGTATAGGCGATTCTGCCGGCCAACAGGTCGACCAGTTGCGCTGCGCGTTTGTCAAAAGCACTGTCGGTCGTTGGCGCCGGTGCGGGGGGCTGGAGCGCGAGCGTCACCGACGGCGTGCAGAGTGCGATGGTCACGGCGATCGCGGTTGATGCGAGCAGGCGGGTCATTGTCACTGTCCTTCCGTCGCGGCGTCGAGCCGGGCAATCTGTTCGCGGAGCATGGCGGCGGCGCGGCGGTTGAGCAACCAGACGCCAAGGATGGCGAGCACGGGAATCGCCGTGAAGGCGGCGAAGCCGAGCGTGCTGTCGAACTGGCTGGCAAGGCCGGCCATGAACACCGCGAGGCCGGGGATCAGCGGGCCGATATACCAGAGGTCGACGCGCGCCAGCATTCGCTCCTCGGTAACGAGCTGCGCGCGGTAATAGGCGTGGACGTCGGCCGCTTCGGCGCCGGGGTCGGGCCGTGAGGTATGACGTGACAGCTGCCATGCCATGACGAAACCCCCGCCGATCATGAGCAGGCTGCCGATTTTGAGCAGCATGCCGGGCAGGATCGCGGCATAGAGGCCGAAGATCAGGGCAACGAAGGCGACCGCGATATATTCGCGGCGGTTGCGCCTGCCGATCGCGCGATTGAACGCCGTCGCGCGCGACTTGACCTCGGCGAGCGGCAATGGGCCCAGGGCATCGCTATCCTGCCGCCACAGGCCGCGCAGGCCGTCGTCATTCAGGCTGGTCATAATGTGTCTCCCATCGGGGCAAAGCGGCGCGTGAGCATGGCCTTGAAGCGGTGGATCTTGGTTGTGACGACCTCGGGCGAGACGCCGGTAATTTCGCCGGTCTCCGTCGCAGCGACGCCCTCGAGATAGAGCAACAATATCTGCCGGTCGGGCGGGTCGAGCCGCTCGATGATCGACAGGATCAGGGTCATCGCCCGATCGCTCGTCGCGTGGTCGAACGGGGTCGGGTCGGGGTCGCGCAGGTCGATATCTTCGATGTTGGACCAGCGGCGTCGGCTATGGCGCCGCCGCGCGATGATGTGCGAAATACCGCGGTTGTGCGCGACCCGCCACACCCACGTGCTGAGCGCGCAGCGCCCGTCGAAACGAGCAAGGCTTTGCCAGAGCGCGACCTAGATATCCTGTTCGAGGTCGCGGCGAAGGTCGGGATCGGCTTCATAGCCGCGCGCCATGCGGGCGATTGCGCCGCCAAAGCGCGCGAGCGCGTCGGAAAAGGCTTGATCCTGTTCGGCTTCGGTCACCTGAAATCTCCAGCAACTATCGTCGTCTGGCTATTTAGTCGGTCGCGGCGCGACTTTCTGACAGGAGGGTGGGCGATTATTCGTCAGGCGTCGATCGCCGCCTCGTCGAGCGTCGAAGCATTCGCCTGGATGAACTGGAAACGATGCTCGGGATGCTTGCCCATCAGTCGGTCGACCAGATCCTTGACCTGATGCCGCTCTTCATATTCCTGCGGCAAGGTGACGCGCAGCATCGAGCGCGTCGCGGGATTCATTGTCGTTTCTTTCAGCTGGTTGGGGTTCATTTCTCCCAAGCCCTTGAAACGTCCGACCTCGACCTTCTTGCCCTTGAACTGCGTCGCTTCCAGCTCGGCGCGGTGCGCGTCGTCGCGCGCATAGGCCGATGTGTTGCCCGCGGTGAGGCGATAGAGCGGTGGCTGCGCCAGATAGACATGCCCCTCGCGCACGATGTCGGGCATTTCCTGAAAGAAGAAGGTCATCAGCAGCGTTGCGATATGCGCGCCGTCGACGTCGGCATCGGTCATGATCACGATCTTTTCGTAGCGGAGGCGATCGGCGTCGCAATCCTTGCGCATCCCGCAGCCGAGTGCGAGCGCAAGGTCGGCAATTTCCTGATTGGCGCGGATCTTGTCGGCGCTGGCGCTCGCCACGTTCAATATCTTGCCGCGAATCGGCAGGATCGCCTGCGTCTTGCGGTCGCGCGCCTGCTTGGCGCTGCCGCCTGCGCTGTCGCCTTCGACAATAAACAGTTCCGTGCCTTCGGGCCCGTCGTTCGCACAGTCCGTCAGCTTGCCGGGCAGGCGCAGCTTGCGCCCGCTCGTCGCGGTCTTGCGCTTGACCTCGCGTTCGGCCTTGCGCTTCAGCCGCTCGTCCATCCGGTCGAGGACGAGGCCGAGCAGCGCGCGGCCGCGATCCATATTGTCCGACAGGAAATGGTCGAAATGGTCGCGGACCGCATTTTCGGTGAAGCGCGCGGCCTCGGGGCTCGACAGCCGATCCTTCGTCTGGCTCTGGAACTGCGGATCGCGGATGAACACCGACAGCATCATTTCGCCGCCGTTGAACACGTCCTCGGCCGTGATCTGCGCCGCCTTCTTCTGCCCGATCAGTTCGCCAAAGCCGCGCAATCCCTTGGTCAGCGCGGCGCGCAGGCCCGCTTCGTGGGTGCCGCCGGCAGGGGTCGGGATAGTGTTGCAATACCAGCTGTACGATCCGTCGGACCATAAGGGCCAGGCGATCGCCCATTCGGCGCGGCCCTGATCGCCCGGGAACTCCTGCCTCCCAACGAAAGGCTCGGCGGTTGCGCATTCGCGCGTGCCGATCTGTTCCTTCAGATGGTCGGCGAGGCCGCCGGGGAACTGGAACACCGCCTCTGCAGGGGTGTCGTCGCCGATCAGTTCGGGCGCACATTTCCAGCGGATTTCGACGCCCGCGAACAGATAGGCCTTCGAGCGCGCCATGCGATAGAGGCGCTGCGGCTTGAAGCGGCCATGCTCGCCGAAGATTTCGGGGTCGGGAATGAAGGAGACGCTGGTGCCGCGGCGATTGGGCGTGGGACCCAGTTCCTCGAGCCCGCCGAGCGGGGTGCCGCGCGAAAAGCGCTGGCGATAGAGGAGCTTGTTTCGCGCAACTTCGATGACGGTTTCGGTCGACAGCGCGTTGACGACACTGACGCCGACGCCGTGGAGGCCGCCCGAGGTCGCATAGGCCTTGCCCTCGAACTTGCCGCCCGAATGGAGCATCGTCATGATGACCTCGAGCGCCGACTTGCCCGGGAATTTGGGGTGCGGATCGACCGGCATGCCGCGGCCGTTGTCGACGACGGTCAGCCGGTTGCCGACATCGAGCGATATCTCGATCCGCGTCGCGTGACCGGCGACCGCTTCGTCCATGCTGTTGTCGATGACTTCGGCGGCAAGGTGATGCAGCGCGCGTTCGTCGGTGCCGCCGATATACATGCCGGGGCGCCGGCGGACGGGTTCGAGCCCCTCCAGCACCTCGATCTGCGAAGCGTTATAGCTGTCGGTGGCGGGGTTTGCGGCGTCGAACAAATCGTGACTCATGACCCAGCTATAGGAGGGCGCCAAGGCGGCTGGCAAGGCGCTTTTCGGCGCCTGCCGGCGGCTCGGCTCGTCCCGTTTTCATGGCAGGAGGGAACTTTGGACAAAGCCCGCGGGTTGGGGTGCCGACTGCAAAGTCACTCAAAAAGTGGAGTAAAAAATGAAAAACCTCTCTCTCCTCGCCGCGCTTGCGGCCACCGCGATGGCCATGCCCGCGATGGCGCAGGAAGGCCGCGACACCTCGCAGGACTTCAACGGACCCTACATCAGCATCGCCGGTGGCGGTACGCTGCAAGGCAGCGACCGCGGCGAAACGCTCGTCTTCGACACCAACCGCGACGGCACCTTTGGCGACCAGGTGACGACCTCGGGTGGCGCCAACGCTTTCTCGCCGGGATTCTGTAACGGCGCTGCGACGGGCACCGCCAATCTCGGGTGCAAGAACGACAAGGATGGCCCCGAATATTATGCGCGGCTCGGCTACGATAAGCGCATGGGCAATTTCGTCATCGGCGCGGTGCTGGAAGGCGGCCGCAGCCATGCGCGCGACAGCGTCAGCGGTTTTTCGACCACGCCGGCCAGCTACACGATGAGCCGCGAGGCCGATTATCAGGCGGGCGCCCGCTTGCGTGCGGGTTACACGCCCGGCGGCGGTGCGCTCTTCTATGTGACCGGCGGCGGCGCCTATGCGCGGCTCGACAACAAGTTCACGACGAGCAACACCGCCAACAGCTTTTCGGACAATGGCAAGACCAACGGCTGGGGCTACGCCGCGGGCGGTGGTGCCGAATTGATGGTGACGAACAACATCTCGGTCGGCCTCGAGTATCTTTACACCGATCTCAAGGACAAGGACTATGTCGTCAACGTCGGCCCCGGCACCGCGCCGCCGACCAACCCGTTCCTGCTCAATGGCGGCGGGACGGACATCCAGCGCAGCAATCCCCATTTCCGCACGCACAGTGTGCGCGGTTCGCTGAGTCTCCGCTTCTGACCTCTTGGGAGTGGACACGGGAGGCGTCGGGTCGCAAGACCCGGCGCCTTTCGCCTATTGGGCCGACGGTATCGGAAAAATCGCGAAATTGCCGTTCGCGCTGCCGACGAGGCGGCCATCCTGAAAGAGCCGCGCATCGATATTGGCGATCCGTTTGCCCTGATGGAGCACGGTGGCCTCGCAGGTCAGCGGGCCTTCGCGGACACCGACATGATAGTTGAACTTGATCTCCAGCGTCGCGCAGACCAGCCCCTCGCCGAGCAGGCTCATCAGCGCGCCGCCCATGGTAGTGTCCGCGAGCGAATAAGCCACGCCGCCATGTGCGACGCCGTTCGGGTTGAAATGGCGCTCGCGTTCGATGTCGATCGCCATCGTGCAACGCCCGTCGCCGCGCTCGACCATTTGCAGGCCGAGGGCACGTGCGAACTGGAAATCCTGGCTGAAAGGCCTCACCGAATGCGTCTTAACGAACTCGGGGACCACCGAACGGCGGGGGCGGGGGCGGACGGCGCGTACCGCGCGGCAGCTGCGCCTGATAGGCGCGGCCGCAATGTTCGACGCAATAGGGGAAGCCCGGATTCACGGCTTCACCGCAGAAATGGAAATCGGGCTCGCCCGGATGCCCCATCGGCCAGCGGCAGATGCGGTCGTTAAGGTCGAGCAAAGTCGTCTTGTCGGCGATTTCGGGGCTCGGCTTAGCGGGCACCAGCCGGCGCGGCGGCGCGGGGGGGATCGGCGCCTGCTGGTCGCCGGGTCCCTGACGGATAAAGCCGCCCGGGCCGATCGAAACGATGCGCGGGGTGTCGGCCTTCGGCGGCGCGTCACCCGATGCCGCGTCCGCTTCGGGAGCGTCCACCGGAGGTTTCGGTTCGGGCCGGAGCGGGGCGACGGGGCGCGGGGCCACCGGAGCCGCAGCACGGGGGGCTGGCGCCGCAGGACGCGGCACAGCAGGCGCGGGCGCCTTGGCCGGCTTGGCAACTTTTTCGGTCGCCTTGACGGGCGAGGGGCGCGATTTCAGGCCGAGGCGATGCGCCTTGCCGATCACCGCGTTGCGGCTCACACCGCCAAGCTCGTCGGCGATCTGGCTGGCGGTCAGCCCTTTTTCCCACATGGTGCGCAGGCTTTCGATGCGCTCATCGGTCCATGACATGTTCAATTCCTTATCATTCCACGCCGCGGGCGGTTAGACGATCCGCCTTGCCGATCCCTTCGGGACCGGCGCCAGTCGCTGCCCAGCTTGCGGTAAGATCGGGGAGGCGATAGGCGAGAACGCCATGAACGACCAGCCCCAAATTTCGCGCCCCGACTCGACAAATTCCGCCGCGACTCCAACCTTTGCCGAACCCGGCGTTCCCCATATTCGAACGCTGAACGTGCCCGGCATGCAGGCGCTATATGTCAAGGAGGTGCGGCGGTTTTTCAAGGTCCAGCTGCAAACAATCTGGGCCCCTGCGATCACCACCCTCCTGTTCCTCGTCATTTTCACCGTCGCGCTGGGCGGCGCGGGACGCACGGTCATCGGCGTCCCGTTCGCCGATTTCATCGCGCCGGGGCTGATCATGATGGCGATGCTGCAGAATAGTTTCGCCAATTCGAGCTTTTCGCTGCTCGTCGGCAAGATCCAGGGGACGATCGTCGATTATCTGATGCCGCCGCTTGCGGTCGGCGAGCTGATCATTGCGCTGGTCGGCGCCGCGGTCACGCGCGCGATCCTCGTCGGCCTCGCGCTATGGCTCGCGATGCTGCTCTGGCCCGGTGTCCATGTCGGCACCAATCATCTGTGGGCCGTGGCGGTTTTCGGCGTGCTTGGCGCGATGATGCTCGCCTTCCTGGGGTTGATGACGTCGATCTGGGCGGAAAAGTTCGACCATGCCGCCGCGGTGACCAATTTCGTCGTGACCCCGCTCGCGCTGCTTTCGGGCACCTTCTACTCGGTCGACAAGCTCGCGCCCTGGTTCCAGACGATCGCGCACGGCAATCCGGTCTATTACGCGATCATGGGCTTTCGCTACGGCTTCATCGGCACAGTCGATTCGACGATCGCGAACCCCGTGCTCACCGCCGCGTTGGTGCTGGTCGCGGTGAATATCGGATTGGGGCTGCTGACCTATCGCCTGCTGGCCACGGGATGGAAGCTGAAGGCCTGATATTCGCCTAGTGGCGGTGGATGGCGCGGACGCGGTAGCGGCCGTGGTCCAGCCCGTCGAACATCGCGTCGATCTGCGGATGGTCGATCGGCCCGCCATCGCCGTCGGCGACCAGATTCTGCTGGCTGACATAGGCGATGTACGATGAATCGCCGTTTTCGGCGAACAAATGATAATAAGGCTGTTCTTTCGCCGGGCGGATTTCCTCGGGGATCGCCTCATACCATTCGTCGCTGTTTGCGAAGACCGGGTCGATGTCGAAGACGACGCCGCGAAAATCGAACATGCGATGGCGGACAATATCGCCCGGCGCGAAACGTGCGCGGCCGATCAATGGGGCCGTAACCGTTGCGGGAAGTTCGGATGGGGATTCGAGCGTCATCCACTCAATCTATGGCGGTTTACGCACGTTTCAAGTCCGTTACATTCGATCCGGCTGCGGTTTGCCGAATCGGGCTGTGATTGAGGTTACAGATACGCTGGCCATTCGGGCTACGACGCTCCTCTGGCCATTGCATTCCGCGGGCCGCCACGATCAGGGGAGACGCATGATGGCCGACCTACCACCCAAGAACAGCAGCCCGGCGTCGGGCATTATCCAGCGCGCAAAGGACATCCTTCTCAAGCCGAAGGAGACCTGGCCCGTTATCGCGGCCGAGCCCGCCACGACGCAGTCGATCTATGTGCCCTATGTGGTCGCGCTCGCCGCGATCGGGCCGGTTGCGCAATTCATCGGCGGCCAGGTGTTCGGATTTACCGCGTTCGGCGTGACCTATCACCCGCCGATCGCCAGCGCGCTGGTGTCGGCGATCCTGTCCTATGGCCTGACGCTGGCAACCGTGTTCCTCCTTGCGCTGGTCATCGACGGGCTGGCCCCGAATTTCGGCGGCCAGAAGGATCAGGTGCAGGCGCTTAAGGTCGCTGCCTATTCGGCGACCGCAGGCTGGGTGGGCGGCATCTTCGGGCTCGTTCCCGCGCTGGGGCTGATCGGTGCCTTGTTAGGCCTCTACGGCCTGTATCTGCTCTACCTCGGCTTGCCAGTGCTGATGAAGGCGCCGCAGGACAAGGCGGTCGGTTACACGGTGGTCGTCGTTATCGTCGCGATCGTGCTGTTCCTGATCGTCGGCGCCGTCGTCGCCTCGCTGACGGCGCCGTCGCTGCTCAGCATTCGCGGCTAAAAGCGGGCAGGGTCGTCCCGACAGCGGTCGGGGCGCCCGCCTGCCCGACGTCGGAAGGAAAGAAAAACGGGAGAAGGCGAGGCGGTATGGGCCTTGCGCTGCCGTGGCTTCCAGATATCCGCCTGATGGACGGAGACATTATGGAATATCGCGGTGGAAAGATCGGGCGGCGGGGTATGCTGGCAGTGGCCGGCTCCTGGGCCGTATGGGACTCTTCGAAGAAGCTCGGCGCCGCTGAAGGTGCGGCGCCCCCGACTGCCCCGGCGCAGGGCGTTCCGTCGATAGCGCACTATGTCGCGGTCGACGGCGGGGGCAGCGTCCAGGATTATATCGACCATCTCCGTTCGACCACCGGCGGAGAGATGGTGGGCTTTTCGCATGACGCGAAAAATGAAGGGAACAGCGTCGGCCGGCGCCTTGCACAGGAAGTCTGGGTTACCGATGCGCCCTATAATGCCGACCCGACCGGAAAGACCGACGCGGCGGCGGCGATCCAGGCGGCGATCGATTTCGCGCATGCGAATGGAATCGGCACGGTCCGGCTGAACGGTCGTTTCCGCACCGGTTCCACGCTTGTCATACCCAGCGGTATTTCGCTCGAAGGCCAGGGCGCCTGCTATCGCTACGACAATGGCAATATTTTCGAAGGGACATGGATCCGGTATCGCGGGCCTGCCGCATCGCCTGCCATCCGCTATGGATCGGTCCAGACGTGCCGCCTCTCGCGTCTCGGCATCGATTGCAACGCCGTTGCGCATACCCGGGCGATCAGCATCGGGTCCGACAACAAGCCGTCAACCAAGGGCCTGGTCTTCAACGATCTTCTCATATTCGGCGCCGGAACCGCGGTGCAGTGGGGCGACAGCAGCAAAAAGGCGCCGCTCGAGCAGTGCGACGAGATCAGCTTTCGAGACAGCACGTTTCACAGCTGTGTGAACGGTTTTGTCATCGACGCGACCAATGCGGCGGATTTCTCCGTCATCGAGCGCATCGGGTTCGAGCAATTGGAGGGCGTTGCTTTCAAGCTGATCACCCCCGGTTTCATGCGGATTAGCCAATGCGCCGCGGGACTTGTCTCCGACACCTCCAAAATGTTCGAGATCGGTGGCGGTGGGCCGGATCCGGTCATCATCGAAAGCTGTCAGAGTGAGGGGAGGGGCGGCAAGTTCCTCACCTATTCGGCGACGAACGACCAGGGGCAGATCCATCTGCGTGGCAATGTAGTGAACCAGCCAATCGAAGTGACCGGCATTACGCGCGTGCTGTCGGTAGGGAATTACATCAATTCGTCGATCGCGCTCAGCGGATATGTCCGTTTTAACTCGGAATGCGACGTCTGGGACGGCGCTTTGGAAACCGCCCAGGTCACGGTGTCGAACGGCGCACGGTTTCGCGGTTTTGCCCAGCGTGATGCAGGTGGGCAGAATGGGCGTTGGCTGCCCGTCGGTCTCAAAATCGACCGCGATCCCGCCGCTGGCGGCTATGAATATAACTTATGCGTGCGCGCCGGCATCTTCGGCTTCACTTTCGTTTCGGCCGCCAAATATGGCAAGGGTCAATATATCTTGCCGACTGCCGACAACGGCTATGCCTATAAATGTATCGTTGGCGGGAAAACTTCGGCTCAACCCGCCTGGCCCACCGTCGTGGGTAAGACCGTCGCATCGGGCACCGCCCGGTTCGAGTGCGTCGGCGCGGGTGCGCTGGTCAAGGGGACCTCGCCGATCGAGGCATGAACTCGCACGCGGAGCTCGCGTCGATGGCTGAGGGATGTTTGCGGCCCCGGTCGAAAAGGCCAGTCATTTCAGCCCCGTTAAGGGGAGAAAATGGAGGGGAGTGAGAATTCTGGACAGAAAACCCAACCATTTGTAATGGTGGTTAGGCGAACTCGCTCACTCGAAATTCTTACCACACATCCTACCTCACGCATTTCCGATGCGGGTTTCAGACTGTTGTTTCACTATGCCAGACTAGCCGATTCTTGTCGATGGGTTTCATGCCTTTGACGGTGTTGGATAGGGCGTTTTGGTATTGTGGCGCACCGCAGCTTTGCGCCTCATGCCGGTCTTTTAAGGCGTGATCGGACGACGCCCGAAAGCTGTCATTGTGTCGATCACCGCTCGCGTGAGGTCTGGCGCTAGAATTTTGGATCGGCACGGTTTGAAAGCGGACGATCGTCGGATGCGGATCGAATGTTCCCGCGAAAGAGGAGCGCAACCCTAGGACTAGGCGATAGGTTAACATGCTTGCGAATCGCGACGAAACGCTATCTAGTCAATCAGCGATCAATGATCGGTAATTGATCGGTAGCAATTTCGGTCTATATCGGTCCTAGGAGACCCCGCATGACCCGACCGACCCATAGCTGTGCGCCGCTTGCGGCGGCCCTTAAACGTGGAAAAGGCGTCGCCGAGGTGTCGGCGGATGTGCTTAACCTGCTCGCTATTCGCATCGAAGAGGCAATCGTTGATCCGCGCGATGCGCCTGTCGCCGAACTGCGCGCGCAACTCGTCGCGGGGCTGCGCGATGGTCTCGCTAAGGCGCCCTCCGAGGTCGTCGATGCCATTCGCGATGGCGACATCCAGAATCCGCATCGCATCGCTTATCTGCTCGGGCAGCTCGGCATGGCGCAGACGATCGCGGCGCAGGCCATCGATCGTCGCTGCGGCGAGGAATTTGCGGAAACGCTCGCGAAGGAGGGCTATGCGCCATATGTCGAGGCATTGCTTGGCGGTTCGCTCACCAATAGTGACTTGGCGAAAATTACCGGCGAACGTCTCGAGACGGTCAGCCGCAAACTCGCCCGGCTGCGCGAGATCGGCGCTGCCGATTTTCGTCGCGACGGGCAGGCGGTGCATAATTTCCTGACGCCTGCGGCAGAAGCTGTGGGCCGTGCGAACGCGCGTTCCGTTCTGGCGCTACCGCGCCCGCGCGCAACGCTCGATGATATGTTGACGAACGCTCTCGACAAACTGCCTGCGCACTGGTCTGTCGCGCAGACCTTTTCGACTGACGGCGTCTTTTCGGATGTGCCAGCTTTGTCGGATACACCCTCTTGAGCGGCAATCGTGACGGTCGCATCCTCACTTTCTATTCGTACAAGGGAGGTGTGGGGCGCAGCATGGCACTCGCCAATGTCGCTTTCATCGCCGCGATGAACAATTTGCGCGTCCTCGTGATGGACTGGGATCTTGAGGCGCCCGGCGTCGGATATTATTTCAAGGGCCTTGTCGAACCGCAAGAAGCGAAAGCGCTCAAGACGGCGCCGGGCATTCTCGACATTGCATGGAAATGGGTTGAGATCATTCGGGGCCCAGAAGACCAGCTTGCGCTTGGTGAATTTGTCCAGCGCGTCGAAACCGGTGAAGCATTTGATGATCTCGCTCGGTCGCTGATCGATAATGAAATGAATGAAAACGGCGGCCGGCTCGACATCCTGCGGGCGGGCTCCGATCATGTCGCCGGCAAGCTTGCCTATGAGGAAGCGCTGTCGGTCTTCTCTTGGACGACCTTTTTCAGCAAGGATGCCGGCGGCATCTTGCTAAATGCGCTCCGGAGGTGGGCCAAAGCAAACTATGATCTAGTCCTGATCGACAGCCGGACTGGGCTCGCCGACGTGGCGGGCATCTGCACGATGCAGCTTCCCGACGAGGTGGCGCTCTGCTTCGTCCTTAACCGCCAGAATATGGAAGGCATTGCGCAGGTCGCGGGCGCCATCCGTACAAAGCGTTCGGAAGAGGTGAAGCTCAGGGTCGTGCCTATGCGGCTCTCAAGCAGCGGCACCTCTGAAGAAGCGAGCGCGCGCGCGCGGGCCCGGCACGATCTCACAACCACCGGCGGCTTTTCCGGCGACGCGTTCGACGAGGATTTTCGGCTTCTCGGCGTCAACGCTGCACCGAACGTGCCCTTTTACGAAGCACTTGCGCCGATTATGGCGAACGACCCTCTCAAAGATCCCCTGTCCCAAAACTATCTGCAGCTCGCAAGCGGGCTGCTGCGGCGCGACCTTACGATGCCCGCACTCTTTGAAAACTGGGTGGAGCGTATCCGCCGGCGCCTGCAGCCGCGGCACGCCACGGCGAGCTACCTGCTCGAACTCCAGGAATCGGTTCCCGAGCGCGCCATGGAAGAAATCGCCCATCTCGTCGAAAGCGCGCTGGATGCCCAACTCGAACATGACGCCGAACTGGATGATGATTATATAGCGGCGCTCGCCAAGGCGGCTGTGGATATCGCTGACGAGATGGGGAGTTTCGAGGCTCTCGACATTCTTAACCAGCTCGCCGACCTGCTGCGGGCGCGATACCTTGAGCGCGGAAGCCAATGGCGCCTGCCGCTCGTGGACACGCTGATTAAGATCCTCGATCAGGTCGGCTATGTGCTCGCCGACGACGAAGAGCTCTCGCTGCTTGACGAGCTCGAAACGCTATTGGCGCCCGACCCGACGATCGCGACTAGGCTGCAGCGGCTTCGCTATCGCCGCCGCGCGGCGCGGATTCATGTCTTGGAGCGGGAAGATAATGCCATCTTCCAGACTCTGGCCGAAATCTCCCAGCTAATTGACGGGCTCGATCGCCACGACCTGTCGCCGGATCAGGATGCGCAGCGCTTGGCCGCCGAGATCGACATGCATCTGCTGCGCGGAGACGCCTATGCCAGCCAAGAAGGGGAGCGTTCGAACGCCGAACGCGCGATCGGCGAATATTTGCGGGGCTACGAGCGCACCGTGCAACTCGGCGCCGACCGCGCGGAATTTGCGCGGCTCCGCTATGATTTCGCCGTGCGCCTTGCGACCCGCTTTCCTACCCGGATCGGCATAGGCGAACGGGCCAATTTCTCGGTCGAAGCAGCCAGAGCCGGCATAGGCCTCAGCACTGCATCTTATCTTTTCGTCGAGCTCGCCCAGCCCCTCCTCGAATTTGGAGACGCTCAAAAGCTTCTCGAGTTCGTCCAAGTAATGCTGCGCCCCGAACGGCTAACCGCTTTTGCGAACAATCAGGCTCGCCTGCCGAGGACTGTCGCGCCCTTCCTATACACTGCCGGGGGTATTGTCGAATTGCTCGCACGTGATCGGCCGCCCGGATGGAACGATGCCGTCCGCAACCTCGGGCGCGTCTCGGCAACCGTTGCCCGGCTCGCGGGGCGCCGACGCGCGACGATATCACCGCGCCAAGGCGACCCGCATCTCGCATCGGGGCTGCGCAAGATGATCGAGGCCCTGAGCGCTGCCGGCGACATGCCTGCGCTCGCCGAACTCACCGAATTGGAGAAAGTCTACTCGCCGCGCGCGCGCGGAAGGGATGAGAGCGGACACGGTAACGCGGAATGACCGGGGCAGCGACGGCGCCTACGCCGGCGCATCTTTTCATGATGTTGTGGCGCGAGGTCGCGGCCTTGACGCCGAGCGCGCGGAGCGTCGCCGTCTCGCCAGGCTCCGGCTTCAGGGGTGCCGCGCTTGACATTGCCGGCCAAGCCGACCCCGTCAAGGCGGCCGAAGGACTGGAAGTGCTGATCGCGTCGGGCAGCACCGATACGCTCGGACGCCAGCTCGCGGCGATGGTGGCAATCGACGACCTGTTCGGACGCATCCATCCGCGCACGCCGCGCGCGCCAGCGGCCGACCTGCTAATACCCGACTGGCTGCGCGACCTTCGCGATCTTCGAGTAGGTACCGGCGCCTATCATGTCGACGCCTCCCAAGCGCTCGTTGCGCGCGGGCCGCTTCTGCGAACTGCCCGGCATCCGCATGCAAGCAGTGCCGAGACCCTCGCCGACCGGTTCAGCTACTTAAGCGTCGTTTCCCTTGAACTGCAGGAGAAGGGGCGGACCGTCGAGGTCACCCTTGGCCATGTGGGAATGGATTTCATCGACGGCGTTGAACCCGTATCGTCGCCGGGCGCTGAACGCATTCTGTTCATACCGCTTGCCGAAACCGCCGAAGACCTCGATATTCACCCAGTTGAGATTGGCGGCAATCGCTTCGCCTATTATGGCCCATCTGAACACCTCGACGGCGCCGACCGCTTCATGGCAGCGCTTGCAGCGAATGCGGGCCAAGATATCGCCGTCGCGCCCGAACTCGTGATGTCCGATGCGCACCGCCAGTCGATCAGCCGGGGACTGGTGACGATGCCCGGCGCGCCCAAGCTTCTTTTGCTCGGCACGCAGCACAGCCTTGAAGAGGAAAATGGCCAGCGCTTTAATGAAGCAGTCCTCGTCAATAGCGTCGGTAAGGAGCTTTGCCGCCAACGCAAGCTATGGCCTGCTGCCATTGGTGCCGACAAAGCCAAGGCGCTGGGTCTCTGCTGCCCTGAAAACCCGGACTCCGTGCTGGAGAATAATGCCGCGGCGAAGGCGATCCATGTCGCTGACATGGACGGGTTCGGGCGCGTCGTCGTCCTGATCTGCCAGGATACGCAGCTCTCGATCGCGGCGCAGCTCATCGACGATTTCCAACCAGACTGGGTTCTCGTGCCAGTTCTCGACTGCAATCTCGCCGGCGGACGGTGGGCCCATCAGCGGACGCTCGCGCTGAGCGCCAACAGTCAGTCGCGCTTCATCGCGGTCACCAGCACGACGCTGAAGTGGCGCTACGAGCAGGACACCGACCCGGTGATCGGCATGGCGATCGGCCCCGCGATGCCGGCGGCGGATGACGAGATGGAGCGCGCGGCAATTTTCGTGGTTGCGGACCCGGGCCAATCGCCGGCGATCGGACGTGCGCTCTGGGGCGGAGCAGGGTGGGTCCAATCGCGCCTCCTGACGAACTGAGCGAGCCTCGGCTAATATTTAGATGTGGAAACTAGCTTAAAGCGACCCTGATCGCCGTCGAATCTGACGCCTTTGGACAGTATAATGGCGTTTGAGATGTTCGTTCTATTGAGATGTTCGTTCCGCCAGAGGTGAACCGCGAGCGCGGGGGTCGGAAATCGAAGCGGAACGGGGCGGCCGTGACCCTTCACGACGGCACCGGGGCCGGAGCGTCCGGCCATGGACGCTTGAGTTCTTGATTTGTGATCATCTTGGTGAGCAGGTCCAGCTGCTGTGCGACGAAGTCGCGAAGAGACTGATGCTCTTCCGCCGTTGCCTGCCGATCGCCCATCTCGCTTGCCGTCGCTTCGAGGAAAAGCTTGAGGCCGGCGAGCAGCGCGCCAGTCGCGACGATGTTCCTGGCGACGGACCGGCTGCCCTGGTCATCGAGTTCATGCGCCGGAAAGCGGCCCAGTTCTTCGATGACCATGCCCATGTGGAGTGCCGCGCCTTTGATCGAGATGGGGAAGGGCACGAAATTGCAAAGCGCGCGATGATAGCTTTCTATGGCCTCATACCCGTGCGAAATCAGGCGCGTTCCGGCTTCGTTTAATTGCCGTTTCCGGCGCCAGATCGGAATGAACACGGTGAGATAGGTGACCGCCATCGCCGCGATCGCGCCGGCAAATTGCGCCCAGCCGGCGAGCTTGTCATGGGCTTCCAGCCACTGGATCAAAGCGTTCATCATTCTCTCCCGATCGATGGGTGTGCGGGTTGAAGCGCGTCGCACCTGTCACGATCGACAAGAGCGTGGAGCGCCGGTCGGGCGCCGTGTATCCGGCGCCCGCCGACTGAGACGTGGGGACGCGCCGGCGTTGTCGATATGAGCTCGTCGGCCTCCTGCCGATCAGTTCCCGATCTCGAGCGTCGTCAGGACCTCGGGTGTAATCGTTCCGGTAATCTTGAGGCCGAAGGCGCCCTGGAATCGTTCGAGCGCCGCCTTGGTGGCCGACCCCACGATGCCATCGATCTCGCCACCATAATAGCCGAACGCCTTGAGGCCTTTCTGGACTTGTTTGACCTTGGCCGTGAACGGTTCCTTCGCCGCGGCGCTTCCGCCGTAGAGCGTCCAGGGCGCGTCGCCGGACGGCGAGACTGCTTCGGGAACGATATGGCCCGGAGAAGGATTCGGCGAGGGGGCTGGGGCCGGGCGGAAGATCGGTGCGGGTGCCGGGCGCGGTGCCGGAGCAGGCACATAAATGGGTGCAGGCCTGTAAATGCTGCTCCCGCCGCTGCTCGACCGGTGGCTGGAATGGCTCGAGTGGCTGCGATGGCTGCTGTGCGAGCGATGCCGCGCGAGTTCCATCACGGGCGGGCTACGGAAGAGCTGGCGCGCTTCGTCGGAGACCGGCTCACCGGTCTCGTCCGCAGCCGTGAGACCGGGGCGCGTCGCGGCCGCCTCGCCGGGGGCCGCGATGAAACCGGCAAGAAGCAGGCTCGGGATGAGAAACTGACGTGTACTCATAGGGGCGTCACTCGCATATGACTGTCGGGATACCAGGCAAAGAAACCGGGACAGGAGGGCTGGTCGCTGCACGTCTCGCACGCGGGCGCATATTTGCGCTTCCAGTCCGAAATTGAATTGGCGGCGTAGGACCGGTACGCTGTCGGCACCGAGCAACGCGGCATATTGAACAGCGAGACGCGAATGCCGAAGAGCGTCGCGACGTCGATCGCGTTCGCAATCGGCGCGAAGTCGAGACCGTGATCGACATAGAGCGCGCCGAAGCGGTTCTTCGCGAACCCAATATTCTCCAGTTGCATGATCGACCATTGACTGAGGAAGCCGAGATGGTTGCCGATCAGGCGTGCAAGCTCGGGGAGCTGGCACATGTTTGCTTGCAGGAGAACCGTGCGCAGTTCGATCCGCATCCCGCCCGAAAGGCAGTGAGCCAGCGAGTCGAAAAGCCGGTCGTAGGCGCCGGGCTTGGCGACGATCGCGTCGTGCGTTCCGGCATGATGGCTGTAGAGCGGGATGCCCCACAGGCTGTTCGCGGCTGAGGCGCGGATATCTGGAATGTCGTCGGCCTCAAAATGCTGGCCGTTCGAAAGGATATGGAAGAAGATGTCGGGGCGATCGGCTTTCGCCTCGGCGAGCAGCCCGAAAAGCGCCGTCTTGTGGAGCGTCGGCTCACCGCCCGAAAGGCCGATCACCGCACCCTCCGGCGCGAGCCTTATCGCCTGACGATATTCCTCGAACCGGTCGTCGTGCCGTTTTTTCGGCGGTTGGCTGCACATCACGCAGAGCTGGTCGCATTGCTCGGTGATGAGAAACGTATTGTGCGGCGAGTTTGCCCGGATGAGCCGTTCTGCCGTACGCCGCGCGGGATCGATGCAGACGACATCGCCGATGAGCGGCTGGTCGGTCGTGATCGAGAACAGGCCGTTCTCGCCGGCGAACAGCGCCGCGTCGCTCGAGCGCTCGATTAGCGCCGACTCTCGTTGGCCTGCCGCTCCTGCACCGACGAGGCGCGTCACGAAGCGTGCCGGCGCGTCGCTGCTGGCGGGGACGAGAAGCGGGATCATGAAAGCTCGACCATTTCAGGTAGGCGATCGCCCGCGAGCCCCGTCCATTTCGCGAGCGAGTAGCGAACCGCAGGATCGGGATCATAAATCAGGCGCATCGCAAGATCGAACATGTGGAGATGCTTCCGGCAGAAGAATGTCTCGTGCCGCGGCACCGCGATCGTACCGTAGCGCGAGAGATCGTCGACGAGGTCGCGTCCGCACCAGGGCTGGTAGGCGCAGGAATCGCATGCCGGGTCGCCGATGTTCGTCGAATGGCGGTCGAGAAGCGCGCGCGCCGGAGTATCCCATCCTGTCGCGACGGTCCCGATCGCGAGGTCGACAACGCCCGAGCGCGAGAGCATTCGCGCCTCGTCGGTGGGATAGACGGTGCCGTCGAAATCGACGAGAACATAGTCGGCGCCGACCGGGTTGGGGTTGCGCAGATCGACATGGCGGTCGTGTCCGGCTTGGAAGATTCGAGCAAGGCAGAGCGTGAGATAGCTCTCCTCGAAGACGACCGACCGATCGGCGAAATTGCGCGCTATGATGCGGGTAATGAAGCGATCATAATAGGCCCACCAATCGTCATGGTCGGCGTTCGCCGCCGCGTGGCGCTTGCGCGCAAATCCCTGATAGTTGATCGGACGCAGGAAGATGTTCGTCTGGCCAAGCGCAAGATAAGCGTCGATCAGTTCGTCGGGATCGGTCGGGCGCGTCTGGTCGATTGTTGGAAGCGCGGAAATCTTGTCGGCACCATGCTCGGCGATGATGGCGCGGGCGTTGGCAAAAAACTCGCTCGTTCGTTCAGCGCTGCCAGTGCGCTGGGCCGTGTGGGTTGCGGCGAGACCATCGAGCGACGTCGATATAAAGACGTCGGGATTGTCGAGGAGCGCCATCAACCGTTCGTCGAGCCTGCTTAAGTTCGTGCAGATGACGAACTGCTTCTCCTCGAACCGGTCGCAGGCGGCGATGATCGCCTCAACGAGATCAAGCCGCAAGGTGGGCTCGCCGCCCTGGAACTCGATCTTGATCGAAGGCGTCGGGAGCGATGCGAGGAGTGCGAGCACCTGGCCGAGTGTCTCGTCGCTCCAGTCGAAGCGGGGTTGATCGACAGGGGCCCGCGAGACCTGGCAATAGCTGCAACTGAGATTGCAGCGCAGCGTCGGCACCAAGATAAGATAATCGAGTTCAGAGGCTTCCGCGAGCCGCGCGGCCGCTTGGGCCCGCTCGCTGAGCGCGAAAAGCCGGTCAGCCGAACCGGAAGAGGGAGCCGGACGGCTTGCGGCAGGCCGGTGCTTTGCGCTTTCGCGTTCGAGCGCGAACTTGCCTGCCGCCGAGACATGGCAGGTGCCGAGACCGGGGATGTCTCGCATGCGCGCAGCGGTCCGGAAGGGTGCCGTGTCCCGGTTTTCCACATCGACGGGCATGCTTATCCCGCCCGGTCCAGCGCTTCTCGCTCGACCTGGTCGCGCATCGCCTCGGTGCTGACCGAAACAGGTTCGAGCTTGCCTTCGGAGATTTTGGGCGGTCTCGCCCGCCACGCGGCGAGCCTCGCACCGACCCTGTCGTGAAAGGAGCTGGCCGAGCCCAGCAATTCGCTGATGATGATCTTGCGCTGTCCGAATTTGGCGCCAAGGTCCCGAACGAGCAATATCTCAAAGCTATGCACAGCCATGCCGGGGCGATCGGCAGCGGCGATTTCAGGATCGGCGAGCAGACTTTGCAGCGGATATTGGGTGGACGGCGAGCGGCCCGGCCACAGCAGACGGACATGGAGGTCCGCGGGTTCGGTATCGGCAAGCTGGCGCAGCAGCCAGGATAGTCGCGCCTTTGTCGACTTCCTGTCGGCTGGGGCCTTGAGGCGCATCTGGAAGCTGAGCGCCCTTTTTCCGAAGTCCGCACATATCTGGACCGGCGCGGCGGCGTCCGGAACGAGGAGCTCGCTGCGAAGGCAGCTGAAGGACGCCAGCTCGGCGAGCGCTGTCTTCTGACGCTGCGCGGGGTCGATCGCGTCCGCCTTGTTCATTACGAGTTTGACGTGATTGCCGATTTGCCGGCTGAGGACGCTTGTTAGCCGGTCTAGCGCCTGATGCCAGGATCCGACGACGTCCTGGCTTAGCGGATTTTTGGCGTTTGCTGTTCCTCCCGCCGCAATGCTCGCACTGAGATCGGACCATGCCGGGGGCATCTGGTGGAACTCCTTAACGCCGGAACTCGGATGCAGAAGGAAGCGCTGTAATTCGGCGAGCAGGATCAATTGTTCGCGATCCTCGACTTCGCCCAGTTCGCGAAGCAGCTGCGCCTGGGTGATGACATAGCCCCACGACCAGTGGAATAGCGCGACCTTCCGCGTGAGCGCCGCGCTGACGTTGAGCGGATGGTGGGTCGGTAGCGGGGTGAACTGGTTCGAGACCGTAATGACCGCGTCGATCCCGTTGGCCCTGGCGATCGCGAGATAGGCTTCGATTTGGGCATTTGTCAGTTCGGCGGTGCCGACCTTTGGCCTGCTGCCGGTTTGATGGACGCCGAGATAAGTTCATTCAGGCTACCCCAGCTTCACGTTCGAAGTCGATAGGACTGAGGTAACCCAGGGTCGAGTGACGCCGGGTCGGGTTGTAGAAGCATTC